>JAFRST010000058.1 GCA_017427465.1 Clostridiales bacterium
CATCATCGTCATAACGGTTGCTTCTGCTGTTACGGTTGCTGCCGCTTCTGGATGAAGGATCAAACAAACATCCGCTGAGCATCGAGACAGCAAGAAGTGATGATAAAATTACCAAAAATACTTTCTTTTTCATAGTTTATACCTCCGCAGCACATATCCGGCTGCCAGCTCAGTATTATATCACAAAGATTTTTTATAAGAACCCGTATCTTTAAGGCAGTTCAACTTACCTAAAAATGAAGTAAACACCGAGCAAAATAGCCAGGAAGATTATGTTCACGACCGTGAACGCGCCGATATAACTGACGCTCTTAGTCTTAGCTTTAGGGAGCGCTGCGTGGAACTTATAAGTGATAAGGCTCGCCATGCTCGCAATAAGAGTTCCGAGGCCGCCTAAGTTCGTACCGATGACAAGAGCACTTCCGTTATCCGTAAAAGCTGACAGGAGCAGCGCTGCGGGAACGTTGCTTATAACCTGCGATGAAGCAATGGCAGTAAGCGTCGGTGACTTTTCGACGATGGAAGATATAGCCTCATAAACTACTTCGATCCTGCCCATATTGCCTACGAATACGAAGAAGAAAACGAATGTGATTAGCAGCGTATAATCCACGCCCTTAAAGGCTTTCGGGTCCATCAGGACCATTATGGATGCGACGAGGGCAAATATGATCAGGTAATGCATCATTCTTAATACGACCAAAAGGCTCAAAAGGAAAAGCAGGATGCATACGACTATCTTGATGCCCGGGATGTTCTCCTTAGCCTTCTCTTCCCTGTGCTCGATCTTCATGTCTTTGCAGAGCACGAAAACAGCGATCGTTACGAGGATGAGCGAGCACAATGAATAAGGCAGCATCATCAGCATGAAGCTTCCTATCTCCATGTTGTAATGCGTATAAAGATAGATATTCTGCGGATTGCCGATAGGCGTCTGCATGCTTCCGAGGTTGGTCGCAACAGTCATGAGTATCAAAGTAAACGTCAGGGTTTTTCTGTCGTCAAAAGACTTCATCAGCGCGATCGCGAAAGGCACCAGCGTAACGAGCGTCACATCATTGGTCAGCACCATGCCCATAAAGAACGACATCCAGACGAGGATGAGCGATACCATGCGCGAAGAATGTACCTTCGACAAAAGCTTATTCGTGAGCTTATCAAAGACCCCGAGTATAACGAGCTCACTGACGACGAGCATCATGCAGAACAGGATCGCAAGCACTCTGAAATCAATGTATCCGGGATATTCCTTATCCGGGGGCACAAAAAAACAGGATACTACAGCGAGTATTCCTGAGATAAATAAAACCGGGTCTTTCTTGATTCGTTCTAACATTGCGCCCCCGATTGTACACCTATAACCCGGCTGTGTCGCTATGATAATCGTAAATTGTCTCCGGCGAAAAACTTGTTTTTTTGGCCGAAATCAATAATGAAGTATAATAGGGATTATTGCTTTACGAGGATAGATATGAAAAACAAGCTGATCGCATCGGTACTTATATTAGCTAATGTCTTTACGCTGGCATCATGTTCGATTTTCGGTAATACAGTCGAGACTGATACATCCGGAGCAGATGTCGATGATCCCCACTACACTGCGAGCGAGAAAGTCTACAAGGCTGTAAACGGGCTTACTGATGCGCTCGTGGCTTGTGACTATGAAAGCTTCGAAAGCTATTGCGCTGATACTCCCTCTAAGATGAAGACAGCCATGCCTTCACTCGATGAAGCCGCCCTCTATGACGATAACAAAGAGAATGACCCTGAGAATGAGCTCGTCGTAAGACACATGATCGCTTCAACAATTACATCAACCATCGACGTAGACAGTTTTAAAGAGAAGTCCAAAGGCAATATCTGCCTTATCGACGTTAAGTATTCTTACAAGGACTATAACGTAATCCTTGAAAAGCGCGAGAAATTCATCAATACAGAAGATTTCAAGAGCCTCTTAACAGGTGTCAGCGATACGGTAGACTGTACGATCACCCTCGAATTCAGCCTTACAAAAGGCGGCATAGTATTGAATAACCCTGATGATCTTACCGCTGTCTATGACTACGGGAACACAGACTTCGAGTATATGGAAAGCCTTTTTGATATGGTCGACAAGATCTATATGACAGGCGCTAACTGGGATCAGTTAACTGACAGTTACTACAACACCGACACATTCGAGATAGTCCTTACGATCGACGAGCCCGGCGAATGGTTCGTCTGGAATTACATATACAGGGTCGCATCTGAGACTGAGCCCAAGTGGACTGACTACTATATCTCAGAGTACATTACCGAGGTTGACCCCACCGAGATTCACATAACCTATACTGCGGACAAGCCGTTCGAGGAGGGTTTATACTGCATCCTCTTCTACAATTCGTATGACAGCACGATAGTCGGCTACGAGTTCAATGTTTATAGTACAAAGCCTGATGTGACGGTCACTTCTGAGACTTCAGAGGAAGTGTAACATTGTTACACTTCTTTATTTTTGCGGGTTTTGACGGGTATCGCGTGCTTTTGCACTTTTTAACGGTTGGTTTTAGCTATTGATGTCTTAATGACGTGTTTTCCCGCTTATGGCGGCTAGGTTTTTTCATGAATTCCAGATTTTTTGCTTTTTATGAAAAGATTTAAGTGTGATTTTTTCGCGAAAAGCCGAAAATGCTATTTTATGAAAAGAATTTGCTAAAACCTTTTCTCGAAAAGCTGAAAATGCGATTTTCAGAAAAGAATTTGCTTAAAACTTTTCTGAAAAAGTCAAAAACGCAATTCCACGAAAAGAATCTGCTAAAAACTTTTCGCGATTTCAAAAAAAGTTCTAATTGTGAAAAAACCAGCTGCTACTCTTTTCGCAAAACGGGGAAAACTAAGAATCGTGAAAAAAATCGCCACTGATAAAACACCATCAGAAATACCACAAAAAAGGCTGTCCGGCTTTTTACAGCAACGGACAGCCCTGATAATTAAAGCTGAAAGTCTCGGGCAGCCTTACCTTCTCCCCAAAAACTTAGGCAGCAGGAACGATACCAGGAAGCCGATGGCGAAGTTGATCACAAGTCCGATCGCAAGTGCGATGAGGAGCTGGTGGAACATGACACCGATCAATATGGCGATCGCCGAAGGGCCTAAGCCGAAGTACATGAACAAGATCTGAACGACGGTCTTGATCGTCTTTGCTGATTCGCCCGGTATTGACAGGGCGATGAATGTTCCGACGGTTGTCGCAAAGAAACTGACCGACAGTATAAACAGATAGAACATCAATGCCATCAGGGGATTTACTTGAAGTACTAAGGTGATCAATACCATCGGCAAAGCCAGGTCGATCGCTGTTACTGCAAGGCAGCCCAGAAGCGAATAGAATATCTTTGAATAACCATTCTCCGGGATCAGGAGGAAGAACTCACGCGAAGTGTCTTCCCTGATGGGGTCGCCCAGTGTTCGGTAGAACGATATGGCTGCAAGTGCCGAAGCCGGGATGAAGAACATATCGCCCGCGCCGTATTTCTTGACCATGAAGCAAAGGAAGCCTGCGACTAGGATATATATGATCATTACCGTCGAGAATATCTTGAGCTTGGCGAATCTGAATCTGTTGAAGACAGCTTTATAGAAGAACACGTTCGCTCCGGAACCGTAATGGAAGCCGTCACGTTCGAGTGATGCCTTGCGCTCCTTTTCGCGGATAACGGTAGCACCGTTTGATGCTCTTCTTGCGTTCTCGATAGCTTCTGCTTTGCGCTCGGCTGCGAACATGGCATCTTCATAGAAGTCAGCCTTCATCTTCCAGATAAAGAAGATGACGAGCATGCAGGAGACGAGGAAGAGTCCGAGATAGATCAGGGATAACCAGACCTCACCGGTGATCGCATAATACGAGATGCCTCTGAGCCAGCCCCAGAACGGGATCCAGTGAGTCGAAGGGCTTGCGAAGAAGTTAAACACTGCCGGTACGATCTCCTGCTTTGAGATCATTACGTAAGCGATAAATCCCAAGCCGATAAGGCCGTAGAAAGCGATGAGGAACTTATTGATATTCTCGGTTCCGCCCTCGATCTTCGACGTGATCGTATAGAAAGCGACCTGGATCAATGTGCTTATCATGAGGATAAGCATATATACGACGACGCAGGAAAAAGCGCCCCAAAGGCTGAATCCAAACCCGTTCATAAGGTTCGGCACCTGATATAACATGAACAATGAGAAGAACAGCGATATGCCGAGTGCACATGTGAGCCTGAACAACAGTACTGACTGCGGCTTCAAGGGCGCTGAGAACATCATCGTTACATCAGCCGGCTGGAAGATCTTGCCGGAGCTCTTGGAATTCGCGACATTCGTTGCAAGAATGACCAGGAACAACGCTGAGATCAGGATATCCACGACATTTGCCGTGGAGATATCATACTTTTTCATGACATTGGAGAAGCGTTCTCCGGCGCTGAAATTGAACTCAATCTCATCTTCGCTGTCTGAGGCATCCTCATCCGTCTCAGCAGAATCATCAATCGATTCTATGATAGAAGAGGCTGCACCGTTCTCCTTTGCAGCCTTGGAGAAAACAGTTCCCATGATGCCGCCGATAAGACCGCCTCCGACCATCAGGATCAGGAATATGGCGACCCATGTCTTCAGCAGCTTCTTAAGTGTATTAAGAAGTGAGTGGGTGGCGTAATAGAAAAACAGTCTCATCGCTCTTCTCCTGCCTTCTCACTCTCACTGCTGCTGACGGCTTCCTTCTCGATGCCTTCGGTGACCTCGAAAAACAGGTCTTCCAATGACTTGCCGCTGCCTTCGATCTCGCTGCGCGTAACGTTTGCGCGGATCTTGCCGCTCTGCATGATTATCGTTCTGTCCCAGAGCATATCGACACTGTCGATGATGTGCGTACTGATGAACAGCGTCTTTCCTGCCTTGCGCATCTCTTCGATATAGAGCTTAAGCTCCTTGATGGCATGAGGATCGAGGCCTAACATAGGCTCGTCGAGCAGGATGTAATCAGGATCAGGCAAGAGCCCCAGGCAGAGATTTAACTTCTGCTGCATACCCTTAGAGAGTTCGTCGCCAAACTTCTTGCGCTTATCATCGAGCTCAAAGCGCTCGAGCAGCATGTTGATCCTGTCCTTGTAATTCGTAAGTCTGTAGGCACGTGCGATAAATTCCATGTGTTCTGCAACAGTTAATGTCGGATACAAAGAAGGCATCTCGGGAATATAGCCCAGATATTTGCGTGCCTCTGTGGTCTTTGTGCTCGTTCCGTTGATCGTAATAGATCCGTTGTACTTGAGGAATCCGATGATCGACTTGATGATCGTACTCTTGCCGGCGCCGTTAGGTCCCAAAAGGACTGTCAGTGTACCGGGCTCCAGATTGAAAGATACATCATCGCATGCAAGGTTTTTGCCGTAACGCTTGGTTACGTTCTTGACTTCTAACATATTCTATTACCCCCTAATCCAATACAAATGCTTTGCATTGGTTGATATTTTGCCACTCGCGAAAACCTTTATCAAGATTTTTTGCTTCAAGTTAAGGCTTAGTTAAGATTGCGTGCGGTATATTCTTTTAATTTTGCCGTATATTCGCGCGCACGCTTGCGCATTACAAAAACATCGATAAGTATGCACGACACATAAGAAGCCACAACAATGGCACCGAGAGTGATCCACAATGCCGGTGTACCTATTCCCACAAAGATGCCCATCAGATAGAACATCAGTACTTCAACGGGAATAAACAAAAGGAAAAATACGGTAAGGCAGAATACAAAGCCTTTTTTCTTCATAAACTTCGTGCAGAAAGAGAATACGAAGCACAGCGATCCCCATGCGCACAGTGCGAGGACTTTGAGAAGAAATACCGCTGATATGTTCCCGTCGCCTGCAAAAGATGCGAGCATTACACATAATACGAGCCAGGCAAATGAGAATGCCAGTGCGTTTCTGAAATATACCAATAATTTCTTTATGTCTTCCATATTATCCCTCCAGACCGATGAGCGACTTGAGCGCTCTGGCGTAGCGGCGTGAGATCACGATGACCTCATCATTTTCGAGAGTTGCAAGAATGTTTCTCGTGACTTCAGGCTTAAGGCTTTTTATCCTGTCGAGATTGACTATCACTGACTTGGAGCACCTGAAAAACGTCTTCTCGTCTAACATTTCCTCGAGCTCGTAAAGGCGCTTTTCCGTATGGAAAACATTTCGCGATGTATAAAGAAATGTCTTCTTATCTACTGACTCGATATAAAAGATCGAGCTTATGTCGATGTTATGAGTCTGACCTTCGGAAGTGCCCGTTATGCGCTCATCGAAGCGGCTGATATATCTTTTAAGCCTCTCGGTCTCACCCGTAACTTCTTTGCAGTGGATCTCTACCAGCGTGCCGGAATCGATATCATTCTTTATCGCGACTTTCATAGTAACCTCTTAACCCCAAGAAGATCAGGAAAGCGCCGGACCTGCCGGAGTATGTGACCGGTCCGGACGCTCCTTCCTATTCCCCATTATAATTCAACAGCAGGGGTTTTTGAGGCAGATAATTTCCTGCATTCGGCAAGCAGCGAAACAGAAGTTATGATCTGGCATATGACCAAAAACACTCCCATAACGATGTTGCCGAAAACACATGCTGTCAAAAGCGAACCGAGCGTTACAATGATCGACATTACTAAATAAGTTTTGCTCTCATAAACCCATGCGAAAGGCATAAGATGCGCACCGAAGATCATACCGTAGAGCATCATCATGACTTCTGGATTTTTTGAGAACGCCCACATTACGATGAGCAGATAAAGGACCTGATTACAAGTGCAAAGAATACCTAATTTGTTTACCGGATTATCGCTCTTCTTAAAACTGTCGGCGCCGATGATCTTTGAGAACAGCAAAGTCAACGGGACAAGAAATACCGGGCAGCAGAATGTAAGAAGATTCATCATGTAAAGGCTTAACGGAAGAATGCGGATAATGGTGATCATCGTCCACAGGATGACTGATGCCATCATGAACGGAGCGCCCTTCATCTGCGTGATCTCTGCTTCGCGGCGCAGTTCGTTTAAGCTTGTCTTGGGAGCTGTGATAACAGCTGTGTTTGTTATGTTTTTCATGGTAAGTTCCTCCTTGGTTTTAAGGCCATTATATCGGCCGTAAAACCCTGCTCAAGGGCTTGGCAACCAAGCGGTACAAAGGAGGAAACCAAGCGGTAATATCAGTCTTCTATAGTGCCGTCCCAGTAGTATTCTTCTATGATCTCACCGGTCTTTGCATCGAAATTAATATAGCTGAAATCATTGATGGTGAAAGCGTAATAAATGACATCCTTCTCCTCGTCATAGCAGAGAAGATATTGTCCGTAAATACCTTTAGAATGATAATCATTAAGAAGATCGGAGTGATCTTCCGCGCGCTCGTACACTATGTCGAAAAGTTCTTCAGGATCCATTATCCCGGTCTTGTCCAATTGCTTGTCACAAGGCCTGCTCCTGCTCGCGATCACTATATTGGGCTCGGGATCATCATAATCAGTAGCATAGAAAACTTCGGGGACCACTACGCCGTCAATGACCTGCCTTGCATAGAATCTCCAAGTATTTTCCATTTCAACCCAATTGCAGCCTGTCACATAGATATCTGAAGTGAGCTTTTTATCCACTGCTTCGAGATAATCCATCATGTCTTTTTTCTCTTTATCAGTATAATTGCCGGGACTGTAAATGTTATCGGAATAAATGATGTGGTCTCCCACTTTGCCTGCGATATTGACCATAAAAGCATTTGATTCTTCAGCAGTCGTCGCGGCAGTATTGTTATATCTGCGCCTTGAATCTCTTCTGTCAGTACTCTTCTTTCCGCAAGCTGTTACACACCCAGCAACAGCAGCGGCAGCCAGCACCCCGCAAATGACACCCTTGATATTTCCGCGCATAATAAACCCTCCGAATGAATCAGTTACTATCAATACAATCCGGAGGGTAAAAATGTTGCACTAAAATGCGGATAAAGATTCTTTCAAATGGCACTTGATAAACAGATTATGTTCGGGGAACAAATCCTTCTCCATAAGATAATCCATATCCTTTTTCGAATACGCAATCCTCTAATCCGATTATCTGCCTGTTAGATCCATACCACGGAGACGGAAGTCTTCCGGTAAAATCAGCATATCCGCATAGGACATCCGATACACCCTTACCTTCAGAACCCGGCAGATAACACATAACTACACTATCCCAATTGTCATAATATGACTTTCCGAGGAAGAGCTGTCTTCCTGCTACTATGCATGTAACGACAGGTTTGCCATATTCCCTGGCCTTATAAATTGCATCCATATTACCGGTCAGACAGGTATTCCCATTCAGGCTGAGATCCGTAGTATCACCGAACCATTCAGCATAGGATTCTTCACCGATACAGAGAATGATCACATCAGCTTCATCGAAACGGTTAGGATCTGTTATTACTTCAATACCGTATTCTTCAGCATTATTCATAAATGCTTTTTTTATTGTAGTAACACCATCGATACCACCTATAGGACTCTTATTCCATCCCAAAGTCCATCCGCCGACTTGAGCAACGCGATTATCAGCTGCGGGGCCCAGTATCACTACTTTGCTTCCCTCTTTAATCGGCAAAGTATTATTGTCATTCTTAAGAAGAACAAGGCTCTCTTCAACAAGCTGCTCAGCTACTGCTCTGGAATCACTAGAACCCACTTCGCTGTTGACCGATATATTCTGGCAAAACGGATCATCGAAAAGACCAACATCTTTCTTAACTTTAATTATCCTTGTGACTGCATCATCGACTCGCTCTGCTGTAATCTTCCCGTTTTCGACGCTGTCAACGATGATCTGTCTGGCCTGAGCAAACTTTTCGCCTTCCATGAGCATATCGATACCGCTGTTGATCGCAGTGATGACCTGCTCTTCATAAGTGTCCGGGGAAGTATACTGAATAGCCATACTATCGCTTACGACAAAACCCTCAAAGCCCATCTCGTTCTTCAGCTTCCAGATAAATTCAGCATTCTCATGCATTTTAACTCCGTTGAGAGAAGAATAACTTACCATTATGGTCTGAACACCGGCATCTATCTGGGCCTGATAAACTGAAAGAAGCTCATTGATCTCTTCTTCAGACAGCGAAGCATCACCTCTGTCGATCAGGCTTAAGTAACTGTATTCTTCATGATCTCCTGTGCCGAATACCACATTGCCGTCACCGAAAAAGTGTTTCGAGCACGCTACGACTCCGCCATCTACAAGGCCCCTCGTGTATGCTGTGGAAAGCCTTTTTATAGTTTCAATATCTGAACTGTAGCATTCATAAGTTCTGCCCCATCTTGGATCTACAGACTGGGCTACACAAGGATAAAGGTTCCACATCATGTGACATTGCTTAGCCTCATTAGCTGTGATGAGCCCCACCTGATAAGCAAGTTCCTCATCATTAGCAGCACCTATACCAATATTATGAGGAAAGTAAACCGCACCGACGCAATATCCGACACCATGGACATCATCCTGAGCCAGCAGGAAAGGTATTCCGGGTTCAGATTCTATAGCGGCTTTCTGATAATCATCAACGATCTGACTCCATTCTTCAGCGGTATGTACTCCTTCATCGCCATAGATGCTTCCATAACAATAATCCTGCATACCTTGAATGTCCGAATTATAAAGTATCGGCTGTACCATCTGGGCTGCTTTTTGTTCCAGAGTTAATTCTGCGACTATTTCTTCAGGAGACATAGTCGCATATTTCTGGTACTTAAATTCATATATATCTTCTGTAGTTTCAGAAGTCATCTCAATCTCTTCCGGTCTGCATGCGACTATAGGTAAGATCAAAACAACAACCAATAAAAGAACAAGCGCCTTTTTCATAACAATTACCCTTCAGGCATATTAGAATATTAAAGATTTATCGTCTAACGCCTCAATTATACCAAGCCTGCACTAAATAGATATCCTTAGAACTCCATGCCGCCTTGGAATACCTTTTTCATTCTTTCGACAAAGCATTCATCCTCTTTGTTTTCCGGCCATGCCCCAGTTCTCATCAGCGGGTTCATTTATCACGATGAACACATCGGCAGCCGCTATGGATAAACGCTCTACGAGCTTTGCTGTTACGCGCTCAATAAGAGCCTTCTTCTTCTCTTTTGTCCTGCCAGGAAACATAGTGATCTCAATGATCATGAAGTTATCGGTCTTTCCCGGAGCGGTCTCAAAGTCTTCCCTGTCGATCTCAACGATACGCTGGAACCTGTCCCAGTCTTCAATGCCGATGCTCTCGACAAGGCCTTCGTGTATGCAATCGAGCAAAGCACTCTTATATTCAGGGCACTTTCCTTTGATCATGTCTACTCTTACTAAAGGCATTTCTTTTCCCCTGTATCACAGATCCTTATACATCAATATCTCGTCGTGACATGTGCCGTCATCGGATCTTAATGCATTGTGGCGTCTGCCGGTCGCGATGAAGCCGCACTTCTCATAAAGTCTTTGCGCTTTCTCGTTCTCTGCAACAACTTCCAGGTCCATCTGCTTCCAGCCAATCTGCTTTGCAAGTTCTGACATGTATCCGATCATGGCACTGCCGATGCCGAGGCCCCAGTACTCTTTATAGAGCGCAATAGCCATCGAACAACGGTGTTGTATCTTTCTCTTATCGCCTATTCCGCTTACGCTGCCATTGCCTGCGACCTTACCTTCAACTATTGCAGCCATCATAATCACATAAGGATTATCCAGAAGGCTCTGAAGGATCTCTTTTTCTTCTTCGAGCGTGTACTTCACTTCATCAGGATTGCGCAGGAGAAAATCCGTCTCGCCTGAAGTGACTTTTAAGTACTCGAGCATCTGCTCAGCGTACTCAGGCGAATTAGGCGTTAACACGCATGTCCTGCCGTCTTTCAGAGTTATCTTTCTGTCTTCGAATCTCATTAATCCGCTACCCCGTTTTAATACCTACAGACGTGTTTCAGTCTGACATGTCAGAAATTATACTGCATGAAATTCCCGTTTTTCTTGAACCCGAAATCAGTATACAAGAGCACGCCCATATCAGACGCGGTGATCTGCACGCATCCGCACCCGTAATTCCTTGCTTCTTCTACAACTCTCGAAAGCAACTCTTTTGCAATACCCATCCTGCGGTAATCAGGATCTGTGAAAATACTCGAAAGAAGTCCTATCCTGCCGCTCGGGCAGCCAAAATACGGCGGCTTCTCCACAAAAGACATTCCGCTCGTTCCGACGATCTTATCGCCGTCCATCGCAAGCCACGAGACAAACGTACCATCAGCCATATGGCGGTCATAGTAATCCAGCAAAGCAGGAACAAGATCTATATCTTCAGTCGCGCCCTCTTCTCTAAGCTGCCTGATGCGCATCTGAATAAAAGTGTCTAATTGAGCCTTAGTAAGTTTCTGATAAGTGATCATGATGATCTCTCCAAGATGTTTTTAACCATAATACATCAAAAAATTGTAATACGGCATCATAATTTGATTCTGCAAAATCGTTGAGATATATGTATGCGGTTTTGTGATTTTTATGCTTTATAAAATGCATATGTAAAAGCGAACACGTTCGCTTATCTAATTTGAGGCTAAATGTGAGGGGGAAGCCTCAAATTCCGCCTCGAATATGAATACACGCATAAGATTTGAGGCTAAATGTGAGGGGGAAGCCTCAAATTCCACCTTGAATATGAATACACGCATAAGATTTGAGGCTAAATGTGAGGGGGAAGCCTCAAATTCGTCCTCAAATCCAGTTAGACCAAATGCCGTTTATGAGATCTCAGATTATATTCTTTATTCCCTCACATATCCTTCTCGCTACCAAAGGATTATTCATCGTATAAAGATGTATGCCTTTGATGTCGCTTACGAGAAGGTCGATTATCTGGCTCAGGCAGTAAGACATGCCTGCGTCAAAAAGCGCTTCCTTGTTATCTTCATAGCGCGAGATGATTCTCTGGAATCTCTTCGGGAAAGACGCGTTGCATAAAGACACCATGCGCTTGATCTGCGCTGCGTTTATTACCGGCATTACTCCCGGAATGACAGGAACATCTATGCCTGCGATCTCGCATTCTTCGTGGAATCTGTAGAAGATATCGTTATCGAAGAAAAGCTGCGACAACAAAACTTCTGCACCCGCATCTACCTTTTTCTTAAGGCTCTTTATCTCAGAAACATTGCTCGGCGACTCGGGATGGCACTCGGGATAACATGCTCCCAGGAAGCAGAAATCGTAATCATCTTTAAGGTAAGAAATGAGATCGGACGAGTGACGGAAATCATCTTTCGCACCGGCGTTCGGGTTCGGGTCACCGCGCAGCGCGAGGATGTTTTCTATGCCTTCAGACCTCAACACCTTGGCAAACTCGTCGATCTCATTCTTGTCGTAGTGAAGACATGTGAGGTGTACCACAGGCTCGATGTTATATTCATACTTGATTTTCTTGGCAAGCTCGTTCGTCCTGTTGCAGTTGGACGATCCGCCGGCACCGAAGGTCACGCTGATGAAGTCGGGCTCAAGCTCAGCCAGGACTTCCAAAGTCTCGTCGATGTTCTGAAGCTCAGTGTCTTTCTTAGGAGGAAAGATCTCGAACGAGAGACTTCTTTTCATGTTGTAAACCTGTGATACCTTCATGGATTATCCTCTTATCTGTTTTGCAGCCGCAACGAGATTTGTAAGGCTCTTGACGGTCTCTTCCACGCCTCTTGTCTTAAGACCGCAGTCGGGGTTGACCCAGAGCTTACTGTCTTCGATCTTTGCTCTCATCTTTGTGAGCGCATTTACGATCTCCTCGACTGAAGGAACGCGGGGACTGTGGATGTCATAGACACCGGGGCCGACTTCAGTCTTGAAGTTATTCTCTTTGAGCGAATCAAGGATCTGGAGATCAGATCTCGATGCCTCGAAAGTGATAACATCAGCGTCCATCGCATCGATCGCGGGAATGATATCCGTGAATTCGCTGTAGCACATATGAGTGTGGATCTGTGTTTCAGGCTTAACCTTGCTGTGAACGAGTCTGAACGCAGGGATCGTGAAGTCTAAGTATTCGCTGTACCAGTCGCTCTTTCTGAGCGGGAGCTTCTCACGGAGAGCTGCCTCATCGATCTGGATGATGTTGATGCCATTAGCCTCAAGATCCAAGACCTCATCTCTAATTGCAAGAGCGATCTGCAGGATGCTCTCCTTGATGGAGATATCCTCTCTCGGGAATGACCAGTTAAGGATCGTTACAGGGCCTGTGAGCATGCCTTTTACGGGCTTGTTTGTGCAGGACTTGGCAAACTTAGACCACTCGACCGTGATGGGTTCTTTTCTTGATACGTCGCCCCATACGATCGGCGGCTTAACGTTTCTTGTACCGTAGGACTGAACCCATGCCTTCTCTGTGAAAACATAACCGTTCAGGTGCTCGCCAAAGTACTCGACCATGTCGTTTCTCTCATACTCGCCGTGAACGAGAACATCCAGACCGATCTCTTCCTGAAGCTTGATGCACTCCGCGATCTTCTGCTTGTTGAACTCGACATATTCTTCCTTGGACTTTAAGCCCTTCTTGAATTCCTGTCTGTTCTTTCTGACATCTGATGTCTGCGGGAAAGAACCGATCGTTGTCGTCGGGAAGAGCGGGAGATCTAAGATCTCTTTCTGAATCTTTTCGCGCTCTTCGCGGGCAGGAAGCCTTACATAGTCTGCGTCTGTGATCGCAGCAACCTTCGCCTGAACCTCCTTATCCTCACTATCTTTGCGGCCCTCAAAAAGCTTTTGGTTATTCTTATAGATATCACTATTCTCATAGTCACTTCCTGCGATCGCAGAGAGCTCAGAAAGCTCAGCCAGCTTCTCTTCTGCGAATGCGAAATGCTTCTTGTAATCGCTTGATAGCTTGGTCTCGCTGTCAAGCGTATAAGGCACATGGAGTAATGAACATGATGTTCCCAAAACAACATTCTCAACACCGGTCTCATTCAATACAGAGAGTGTTTTCTTGTAATCATTTCTCCAGATGTTCTTGCCGTTAACAAGTCCTGCAACGAGGATCTTGTCAGAAGGGAAACCATATTTCTTAACAAGCTCTAATGTCTTTCTTCCCTCGA
The DNA here is from genome assembly GCA_017427465.1 of Clostridiales bacterium. Lineage (GTDB taxonomy): Bacteria > Bacillota > Clostridia > Saccharofermentanales > Saccharofermentanaceae > Saccharofermentans. Next base: position 14,143 of record JAFRST010000058.1, read on the forward strand.
CAAAATCAAGTCCGATGAGATCGAAGTCAAGCTTAATGATCTCTGAATAGATATCCCTGATATCACCGAAATATGTCTGAAGCAAGATCTTTGCTCCGCCCTTATTTGCAAGGATAAGTGAATATATCTCCTTAAAAAGATCAATGTCGTCGCTATTCAGATCTCTTACAAGATAAGGCTCGTCAAATTCGATCGTCTTCGCGCCGACTGATGCAAGAAGTGATACGAGCTTGATGTATTCGGCTGTAAGGACTGCATAAACGTCGGATATCTTTTTCGAGCCTGTAAATTTAGCAAGCTTTAAGAACGTGAAAGGTCCTACCAGCGTAACCTTCGTATCAACGCCGAACTCTTTTGCTTCGATAAACTCTTCGACAGGCTTCTTGCCTACCAGGCTGATTACGGCATCATCATCGATCTCGGGTACGAGATAGTGGTAATTCGTGTTGAACCACTTCTTCATGGCAAGAGCCTTAACGTTGCCCTTATCGCCCTGGTATCCTCTTGCAAGAGCGAAATAAGTCTCAAGCTCGGAAAGCCCCAGATCCTTATATCTTTGCGGGATCACGTTGAACAGGAATGCTGTATCAAGAACATTGTCGTAGAAAGAGAAATCATTAGAAGAAATGTATGTAATTCCTGCCTCTTTCTGCTTAAGAAGATCGTCTCTTCTGATAGTCTTTGCAACGTTCTGAAGAGCATCCTCATCTATCTCGCCTGCAAAAAACTTCTCTGACGCGAACTTGAGTTCCCTGTCCTTACCTATTCTCGGATAACCGATTACTGATGTATTCATTTTCTATTCCTCCGTAGATTCGATATTTTGTTGTCTCGGAGTATATCCCCACCAAGTCAATAGGTAAAATACAAATAACCTTCGGCTGTCCATAGATAAAATCTATGGTAAGCGTTATAATGCAAATGCAATCTATTTAAAGGAAGTGCCCGTCAATGACCTATAAACAGCTTCAATACGTTGTTACAGTTGCAGAAGAAGGCAATATCACGAGCGCTGCAAAGAAACTCTTTATCGCCCAGCCGAGCCTTACAGCAGCCATAAGAGAACTCGAGAACGAATATGGGATTACGATCTTCATGAGATCGAATAAAGGCATCAAGCTCACCTCCGAAGGTGAGGAGTTCTTAGGCTATGCAAGGCAGGTCCTTGACCAGACTACGCTCATCGAAGAACGCTACAAAGGCAAAAAGGCAGGCAAGCTCAAGTTTTTTGTTTCTGCGCAGCACTATTCGTTTGCAGTCGAAGCATTTGTGGAACTGCTCAAAAGAAGCGGCGCGGATAAATACGAATTCCATATGCGTGAGACACAGACTTTCAATATCATTGACGATGTATCACACCTAAGAAGCGAGATCGGCATTCTTTATCTCAATAAGTTCAATGAAGAAGTTATCACTAAGACTCTCCGTGATAACAACCTCTCGTTCACTCCTCTCTTCAAGGCAGAGCCTCATGTCTTCCTCGGCAAGAATTCGCCCCTGGCCCGGAAAAAATATCTCACCTTAGATGACCTCAAGCCCTACCCGAGACTTTCTTACGAACAGGGCAGCCACAATTCCTTCTACTTTTCAGAAGAGATCTTAAGTACCGTCGACTGCGATAAGGAACTGGTCGTACTTGACCGCGCGACGCTCTTTAATATGCTGATCGGTCTTAACGGATACACCATCTGCAGCGGTGTGATAAGCGAGGAACTTAACGGGCCCAACATCATCGCCAAGAAGCTTAAGGTAGAAGATTATATGGAGATAGGATACATCCTTCCGAATTCGATCCATCCATCACATCTGACTTCTGAATATATTGAGATACTTAAAAGCCTGACCGGTAAAAAAACGCGTTCGTCAAAGGCGAAGTGAATTATTTGTTATAGGGTCCTGTCGGCTCTTCATCCCTGAATCTCGCATCAGTGAATGTGCCTGATACCACGCCGTAAGAAATAATGTTTCCGGTGTTGCCGTCGCAGTCCGTGTTAAGGCTCTCCATGAATTCCGCGAGTCTTCCGTTATTGCAGTTAACTGCTCCGTCGATCTTCGTTGCAGGTGCCTTGAGAGCGATTACATAGATATCGTACATATGGGTATATCCGTGGCCGACATGAGGACCGTTGTATTCCAGATCCTTGGGCGCCCATCCGCGGGGAAGATTCGTCTCCTTTATGCCTGCGGACTTCCAGTGGAGAAAACCCTTCGAGTTCCTGTCGACCATGTAGATGACATATTCTTCCGCGCCTTCCACAGGCTCCCATGAGAGCTCAGGCGAACTGTTATCACCTAACTTGGTATTAGAGATATCATCTACCCAGACACCGTCTATAACATCGGGAGAAGTTACTTCGAAGGTGGCATATCCGTCAAGATATGTCTGGCTCACGCTTTGAACGATCGCATCAGTAGACTTGGCATAAGATGCGGATGTTTCTTCTGTTTGCGCGGAGCATCCTGCTAACCCCAGGGTCAGCGATGCTATGAGCAAAGATGTAATGAGCTTATTCTTCATAAAAATCTCCGACTGTGTTTTCCAAGCACAGATTATATCAGAAGTTGCGATATTTAATAGATAGAGGCTGCCTCATTAATCTGAGACAGCCCCCTATCTTTATGGCTAAATACTCTTTGGGGAGGAAATTATACTATCTTATGACCATCTGTCGTTTTCCCAGTTGTTCTTTTCCCAGCTGTGGAATCTGTCGAGGATCGTCATCATGACCATCTCTCTTGTAGGTGCCGGGAAAGCATTGAGTTCGTTATTTAACTGGTCCCTGAATGCATCTATATCGTCCTGAAGCGAAGCGATATACAATTCTTCTTTATTCTTTGAAGTGCCCATTCCGAAGGCACTTACAGTCTTCTTTAAGATCTTTGTCTCTCCGTAATCCACTTTGTTGAATTTTGATCCGGTGAGCTGTCCCTTTGCTTCGGCGATCTCATCTTCGGGTGACATAGTTTCCTTGCCGATCTCAGACGGGTCCTTTAGTTCGAATCCCCAATCCGCAAGCGCTGAAGCAGCGACTACATTTATCACTCCGTAATTCGAATTCTCTGAAGCATCGAGCTTCTTGACCTTGATGTTCTTGGCTTTGATTCCGTTCAGGAGCAGTTCGACCATATCGGCCTTGATGCGTACACCCAGCAAAAACAACTTCTCTTCATCTATCTTCTGTTTATTATCATCGCAAGTTATCTGTTCATCTTTATATCTGGCTAGATCGAAAATCATGTTTCCCTCCTTTTCCGCTTTTTCTAAACAAATGTCACGACCTTATGACCTTATACTACGCCCCGCAAGTTTCCTTGGTGTTTTCGCGGTGTGAACAAATCGAAAATCAAATTTGAATTAAAAGAAAAAACGGGGATACAAATCCCCGTTTCTTTAATCAAAAATCTAAAGCCGCCTTATAACACATAAAAACTTGAAGCAGTAAAGAACAGAAATTGCGGTGCACCATAGGCAGTATATGCTGCCAATGTGGATTTCATATGAGTTATTATCTGGCTGGAAGAAATGCGTGCATCTTTATGCAGTATCCTGATCGCATCTTCTATCGAATAAGCGCGGCCGGATAATATCTTATCCTTTAACAACCTCAGGATCTTCGGATTAGTATAATACGTACCTGTCATGCAAAAACCGTAACTCACATAGTTTGCTTCCAGGTCTTTGACAAGCTGGCTTAATCTGTAAACAGTCTGATTACCGGCCTGAGCCTTGCTTTCTTTGGCAATCCTGTTCCGCTTTTTCTGACGTATTATGCCTAAGACCAGGAACACGATGCCTGCGACCAGCAAAAGCCCAAGCACGATTATCCAGAATACAAAAATGTTGTCGATTGTTGATGATCTTCTATTTGACATAAGCTCTCTATAGTATGAAGAAAGGTAGAAGGAATATATAACAATCACCAGGAAAAACAGGCTTATATATGTGCAAACGGCACCTGCTACAATAAAGCCTATTCCGTTCGGAAGCTTAACATTCTGCACTCTCTTTGTTTTGAGCTCATCAATGCAGGAATCATACTCATCATACACGTTTTGTTTGCGGCTGAAGTATCCGATCATGCGGTCCAGCTCAGCCAATGCATTCGCACCAACCGGCTGTGATGATAAAGCCATCGGTGCCGGATACTGCATGACCGGAGCAGGCAGCGTTACGGACATCGGAACAGGCATGGCCATAGGAGCCGGAGCCGGCGCAGGTGCCGGCGCAGGCTGTGGCGTTGTGTTCACGGGCATACCGGATTGACTCCAATCGACAGGTGCACCGCAATTATCACAAAACCTGTTACCTTCCTCTATAGGGGAACCGCATTTCAAACAATAAGCCATAGATTCAAATATCAGATGAGATCGTTAAGATCAGTGTTGTCATAACCTAATGCAAGAGCAACATTCTTATTCGTGATCTTGCCCGCATAGCAGTTAACGCCGGATGCGATAACAGGGCTGTTCTTGCAAGCTTCCTCAAGTCCTGCTGCAGCGATCTGGAGACCATACTTAAGTGTCGCATTTGTGAGAGCGATAGTACTTGTTCTCGGAACAGCACCGGGCATGTTGCCTACGCAGTAATGAACAACGCCGTCCTCAACATAGATAGGATCGTCATGTGTTGTAACGTGTGAAGATTCACCGCATCCGCCCTGGTCGATAGCAACGTCTACGAACACCGCACCGTTCTTCATCTCTGGGAGATACTTCTTCTTAAAGAGCTTCGGTGTAGAGCCGCCGGGGATAAGGACTGAACCGATAACGAGGTCAGCTGTCTTAACTGCTCTCTCGACATTGGAATCGTTGGATACGAGAGTCTGGATGTGGGAGCCGAATCTGTTGTCGAGCTCTTCGAGTCTCTTAAGGTTTACGTCGAGGATAGTAACATTAGCACCCATGCCGACTGCGATCTTACAAGCGTTCATACCTACCGTACCGCCGCCCAGGATAACGACATTAGCCTTAGGTGTACCGGGAACGCCGGCCAGGAGGATACCCTCGCCGCCGAACTTCTTCTCTAAGTACTTAGCGCCTTCCTGGATGGAAAGACGTCCTGCTATCTGGGACATAGGAGCAAGACAAGGAAGTGATCCGTCTTTTTCCTGAAGCGTCTCGTAAGCTACGGCATTTACCTTGCCTGCAAGAAGAGCGTCTGTCTGCTCCTTGTCTGCTGCGAGGTGAAGATATGTGTAAAGGATAAGTCCTTCTCTGAAGAGCGGATATTCTTCCGGAAGCGGTTCTTTTACCTTGACCATCATGTCAACAAGCGCCCAGATATCAGCGGCATTGTCGATGAGGGAAGCTCCGGCTTCAACATACTCTGTATCTGCAAAACCTGAGCCGACGCCTGCACCCTTTTCGATGTAAACATGGTGTCCTGCTGCGATGTAAGCTCTGACGTTGTCAGGTGTAAGGCCTACACGGAATTCGTTGTTCTTGATCTCTTTTACGCATCCGATCTTCATAGTGTTGATATCCTTTCATATTCATTTTTCATCGGGGAAACCCCGAAAACCACCTCTACAATTATATTTGATATATGCAGAGTTCTCAATGACGGATATCAATTTGACCGAGTCTTATTTTAATTGTCCGCTGATACTGTCGAGCAGCTGACTACCGCTCTCGGAAAAAGGCTCGAAAATAATGCCCATATGTCCGTCCGGTCCCCGGTCGAGCAATGTGTTTGTAACGCCTGATCTTTCGAGCAGTTTTTGGAAATAAAAAGTCATTCCTTTAAGCTCGTCTTTACGGTTCGTGATAAGGACAGTCTCAGGCAGAAGCTTAAGAGTCTCATTGCCTTCAAACACAAGATAAGGATATCTTTTATCTGTCTCATACCCTTTGGGGAAGATCATTTTGCGCATGCCGTTATATGCGATGCTCTTTTTGTAAAACTGCATCAGTCCGCAATCGAGAATAATGCCTTTGTATTTGTAGTCACGCGGTGCGATCTTATAATCTGCTCTCATCTTCTCATCAAGGCAGAGAAGGCATTCAGTCAGAGCATTAACGCCTCCCGAAGAATGACCTGCGATATAGATACTATCGGGATCTGCCTCGTATTCAACTGCGTGACTGACTATCCATCTTACAGCGCTATCGATATCCGATACCTGATCGTAGAAATCACATTCAGGATATATCAGACTGTAGTTTAAAGAGAAAACAACATATCCTCTTTTTGCCATCGCGTTGCAGAAGAGTTCATCGACGTCCTTATCGTGAGTAATAAAACCACCACCGTGAATATCAATGAGAATAGGCTTTAAGCTGCCATCTTTTTTGAAATAAACATCTAGCATATGCCAGGGGTCTTCGTCTTCAATGTAGGACACATCGAACACTTCAAAAACATCAGGATCCTTCTTAGAGTAATCGAGCCTGTTCAGATCTTTGGCGTAGGCCTTGATGCCTTTAACTTTCATGTAATTGTCGATCATAGTTTATCCCTCATCGCCGGTCAGTTATAAGTACAATTATAAAGCATTTTCGCTAAGACAAAATAAAACCGCCTTGCATTTGAAGCAAGGCGGCCCGGAAAACGTTGTTGATTACTCGTGATCGTAAGGGTAGATCTTCTCGATCGTTCCGTCTTCTGCGATGTTCAGCTTAGTGAACTTAACAGATCTCTTGTGTGAGCATCCGCCGGATCTCTTAGCATCGTGATAGAAGAGATACCATTCGCCGTCGATCTTTACAATGGAGTGGTGTGTTGTCCATCCGATAACAGGCTCCATGATCCTTCCCTTGTATGTGAACGGACCTTCGGGTGAAGTACCTTCAGCATAGCAGAGATAGTGTGTTGTACCTGTAGAGTATGAGAAATAATACTTGCCGTTAAACTTGTGCATCCAAGGATCTTCGAAGTATCTTCTGTCTTCATCCTTAGCCTTGATGGGCTCACCGTTCTCGTCGAGGATAGTGATCATCTTGGGAGCAGCCTTATAAGCTGTCATGTCAGGTGTGAACTCAGCGACCAAGGGTCCCAAAGCCTTCTCATCACCCTCGGGACGGTGTTCACTAGGATTGAATGAGCCTGACTGCCACATCTCGAGCTGGCCGCCCCAGAGACCGCCGTTGTAGCACCAGATCCTGCCGTCATCATCCAAGAGGACTGCGGGGTCAATGCTGTAGCTTCCCTGGATGTAATTCTCCTGAGGCTTGAAGGGGCCAACAGGTGAATCAGATTCAGCTACGCCGATTCTGAATATATCGTCCTTGTCCTTTGCAGGGAAAACAAGGTAATACTTGCCGTTTGTGTAGACCGCATCAGGTGCCCAGAGCTGTCTGGAAACCCACGGAATGTCGTTCTCGCTGATAGCGACACCATTGTCCACGCAATCGCTGTCGAGCGAATCCATGGAGAGAATGTGATAATCCTTCATGACGTACTGTTCGCCGTCGTCATCTTCAGGAATATCGAGGTCTTCGTCGTGTGAAGGGTAGATGTAGATCTTGCCATTGAATACGTGTGCAGAAGGGTCTGCTGTATAGATGTTTGTAACAAGATCTTTGCGTTCGTTCTTTTTCATAGCCACCTCTGATTGCACTTTAGTACATTCAGTATATAAAAAAGAAAAATTAAAGCAAGATATCACTTTTATAAACATTTATCCGCAATCAGCGAAAAGGTCCGGAAAACACTGTCCGGACCTTTAAAAACGCGCTTTGTAACAATGTTACTCACTGTCTTCTTGTCAAAAATCAGGCTCCGCTGGTGTCATAACTGACCTTCAGTCTGCAATCGAAGCCGTTTACGAATCTTGTGCCGGATTCATAGTTGTAATCGTTGGTTATGTCAAGAGAATGCCCTGCTGTATTGGTAGCCGAGATGATATATGTGGAATAGGCATCACCGTCTTTAAAGAAATTCGTCTTCTCGTCGTCCTTAAACTTGAAGCCCTGATTCTCGAGCTCATCAATTACCTTCTTCCTGTCGGTAAAACGCATGTCTATGTCATTGAACAAAACCTTGAGACAGTTGTCGTCAGCAGCATCCTGTGCATAAACGCCGGCATCGTATTTGAACTCATAAACGCTGCAGTCTTTGAGATCCAGATCGTTGACCGTTTTGTTGTAAACAAAGATCTCCACATGTGAAGGCTCACCGTTTTTGAAAATATAAAGACCGCTCGTGACGACCGTTCTTGCCGGGATCACGGGAGATTCAGTCATCATAGTGCTGACATGATCTGTATCGGCGAGTGTGAAACCTGCATCAAGAATATCGCTTACCTTACAACCCGGTGAGAACTGATGTCCATCAATCGAGACCCGCATCGACAGGCGCGAATCTGATGAGCCGCAGCCCGTTAAAACAACGGACAAAGCCATCGTCATAATCAAGATAACAGCAGTTAATCTCTTAGTTATTCTCATATTATCCTCCTGCTTATTTGGCGCATAAAAGCACGCGGAAAAGCACTCAACGGATTTAATTCTAAATAAACAAACTGCTTTATTCAAGGCGCAACGTTTGGTCGTTAATGCGACATAAAACAAACGATTATTGAAAGTAAGCATACCGCGCTTATGTTTAAATATTAGTATCTGAGAAAGGAGCGTGACAGTATGTTCGATTTCAAGTATTACACCCCCACAAAAGTAGTTTTCGGGAAGGGCACTGAATCCAAGGTTGCCGAGCTCATTAAAGAATTCGGCGGGACAAAGATCCTCATCCATTACGGCGGCGGCAGCGTAGTCCGTTCAGGCCTCTTAAAGCGCGTAACTGACACGCTCGATCAGGCAGGCATCAGCTATGTAACTTTAGGCGGCGCGGTTCCGAATCCTCATTTGGGTCTCGTTTACGAAGGCATCGAACTCTGCAAGAAAGAAGGCGTAGATTTCCTTCTCGCAGTCGGCGGCGGAAGCGCTATCGATTCTGCTAAGGCTATCGGATACGGCGTAGCAAACGAAGGCGATGTCTGGGATTTCTACGACTACAAGCGTCAGGCAGAAGGCTGCCTCCCGTTAGGCGTAATCCTCACAATGGCAGCTACAGGAAGCGAGATGAGCGATTCTTCTGTCATCACCAAGGAAGAAGGCCTCGTAAAGCGCGGATACAGCAGCGATTATTCTCGCGCTAAGTTCGCCATCATGAACCCTGAGCTCACAATGACACTGCCTGACTACCAGACAGCTTGCGGCTGCACGGACATCATGATGCACACAATGGAAAGATATTTCACCAACGGCGGCAACATGGAACTCACAGACGCTCTCGCAGAAGGTCTCCTGCGCACCGTTAAGGATAATGCGGTCATCCTCCGTGATGATCCCAAGAACTACGATGCACGTGCCGAAGTCATGTGGGCTGGAAGCCTTGCGCACAACGGACTTACAGGCTGCGGCAATGACGGCGGTGACTGGATGACACATAAGCTCGAGCATGAGCTTGGCGGTCTCTACGATGTAGCTCACGGCGCAGGTCTTGCTGCCATCTGGGGCAGCTGGGCAAGATACGTTTATAAGAACTGTCTGCCGCGTTTCAAGAAGTTCGCCATCAATGTTATGGGCGTTGCAAATGAAGGCACGGATGAAGAGATCGCGCTCAATGGCATCGAGGCTATGGAAGACTTCTACCGCTCCATCAAGATGCCTACGAACCTCCGCGAATTGGGCGTAACAGTAGCTGACGGCGATCTTGAACTTATGGCTCACAAGTGCGCAGTAGGCGTCGGCGGCGAGATGGGATCTGCAAGAGTTCTCAACGAAGAGGATATGCTTCAGATCTTTCGTGACAGCCAGTAAAGTAACTGCATAAACACCCCCGGTAACTACGGCCTTCCGCCTGTTGTTGCCGGGATTATTTTTTTGCAAAGAAATTCTGTTCCCGGGTAACGGTGCTTTCCCCCAAATTCTCGAAAATTTGAGTTTTTGGGGGAATCTTTCATATTTTTTTCCCCCGATATTTCGGGAAAAATTAGTTTTGGGGGAAATTCTGTGAGATTTTCTCCCCAAATATCCAAAAATGACAGTTTTGGGGAGAAAATCCGGCTTGTTTTTCCCCCAATCTTGCGAAAAATCGTATTTTGGGGGAAGCAGGCATTTTCACAGTGCCAAGCGCCCATCGCTCATCCTCATAGCGAGAAGATAACGCCTGCCAGCGGCGACATCACGATCATTATGCATGAGAAGCAGAACGAGTTGACCGAGATCAATGTCGCACGCTGCTCGGCAGGCACCATCCGGTTCAAAGCAATATCTGACCTGATCTGCAGAAGATCATCCGCGAAGGCCGTAAAGAACCCTCCGAGCGTCATTATGTACCAGATACCGGTAAACTCACTCGCAAGTCCTATGAGCGCAAGAAGAATGCAGAATACAAAGAGTTTCCCGAGCGTCGTCTTCTTCACTTTCCTGGCAGCAAGCGCACCTAAGATACCGCCCATGGACATTATGAAAAGCAACGGTCCAAGACTCCAATCGGGGATCCCTGTCATCGGGAGCTTGGCCTGCAGGAAGAACAGGAGCAGCACGTCGATGCCTCCGACAAGCGCGTTCCTGAAGATGAGACCTGCGACAGTCTTATTCCCCTTCAAAAATCCTACGCTGCCCTTGAACACGTCAGAAATGCGCTTTCCCAACGAATCGCCGCTTTTATTCAAAATGACCTTGTTCTCGTGCAGGAACAAAAGGAATATCAGGTTGACCAGCGAGATACCGAACGAGAGTATCTGCGCGTTTCTGGTTCCCATTATTACAGCCACACCGGCGAACAATGTCGCGATGCCGTTCGATATCCTGTAGATCGCGGTCTGCGTTGATATGTATTTGTCGTATTTAGAGATCTGTCCCTCTTCCGCCAGAGAATCGTACGCAAGTGCGCTGTCACTGCCCGAAATAAAGTTATACGACAGAGCAGCGAATCCTACGGATACACACACCGCCGCAAAGCCCGGTATAAAGCCTCTGACGGCCGCCGAGAGCATCGTCATAACGCAGCTCACGATAAGGCTCTTCTTGCGACCCATGACGTCAGCAAACATACCTGAAGGGATCTCCGCAAGAAGGCTTACGATGTGAAATACGGTCTCCGCAAAACCGACCTGGATCAGCGAATATCCGTCTGATACAAGGAGCAAAACCCATGCCGCGCCGGCGATGGGAATGTTGAACAGGAAGTTCGATATATACAGCAGATTAAGCTGCTTTTTAATGTTTAACTTAGACATAAATAAAAAATCTCCTTTAATCATTCTGATCAAGGAGAAGTCATCGTTTTTGCAAAAGAATTTAAGGTGTTATTTCCTACAAACAGGCAGACTTCTCCCATAGGACACCTTGATGGAACCGAACATAAGCTGAATGTTAGGTGTTATCCAATGCATATGAGAGCTGCCTTTCTAAAGATTTTTCATGGGTAATATAGCACAGATCATGCGGATTAGGCAACATAGATTTTACCAGCTCTTCTCCCAATGCTCAGCGAGCTTATCGCCTTCATATCTGAACTTCATGGTAAAAAATCCCGAATCCTTGTGGCTTCCAAAAAGATAGTCGAACATTATCTTGTCGCCTTCCCAGATGGGGAGCTGGCTGATCCTGTCTAACGGTACCCAGCAAAGCTCACCTTCATCGCAGGCCTTTTCAGGGAGCTCGAAGTCAGGTGCGACAGAAGCGCTGAAAACGTGCATATATTCTGTCGGATATTCGGATGAGATAAATGTGATAAGACCTCTGTAAGAGAAGGCTGTAAGCGAGGATTCTGCGATCGAAGCTTCCTCTGAGAGCTCTCTTAATACACATTCTTCAGCCGTCTCATCAGACTCGAAGTGGCCTCCGATACCAAGGTACTTATCGAGGTTCATATCGCCTTTTCTGGTCTTGCGGATAAAGAGGCAATCATTGCTTCTGGTAATGTAGATCAGGGTTGTGAGATTTTCGATACGCATACCGGGAGTATAAAGACTTTAAGCCTTTGCTGCAAACTCCGGTTTGACAAGAGGAACGAGATTTGTAACGTTCTCTCCGAGAGTATAGTCACCGCTTGCAAGGGCGATATGGAAGTTAACGCGGCGGATGACAAAAGACGATATGTCGATCTTTAATGCCTCGCAGATGGCGCACCATGTGTCGGCTATGTTTACGATAAAGCCCTCGCGGTGCTTCGGCGGGATGGGTGTGACCGGGAACATATGCTTAAGAACGATATCCTTCTCGAGATCATTAAGGTCAAAGTCTCTGGAGGCATTCTCCATAGCTTTACGCGGATGGGTAAAACCGTGAGTTCTCTTGCCCTTGCCCATGGAATGCCAGTCATAGAGGAAATAATCATGAAGGAGCGCGCCTCTTACAAGGCTGTCCTTATCAAGCTTCATACCGAAAGTTTTCTCAAGGAACTGTGCGAAAAGAAGGCTGTACTTAGCGACAGAAAGGCTGTGAGCATACACTGATGTCTCACCGTGCTGCATAAAAGTCTTTAATACCTTTGTTTTGGGATCGAGAATAATGTCCTGCCCGCGGGTAAACAACTCCTTCACGAGAGTATATTCCGTAATCCTTTTATTGATCGTCACTGCCTACTTATCCCTTTCGAGCCTTGATAATATCAAAGCAGGTTTTTTCACCGTTTCTAAGTATATCAAAATGTTCCTGTTTTTACCCCTATAAATTATTACAATTCAAAGTTAGTTTGCCAGAAAAAGTGTGGCAATATGCATTATTTGCTTAAGACTAAAGAAAGAGCCTGTTTCCGGACCGGAAACAGGCTTTGAAATCACTTGAAATATGTTTTTCTGATCTTTAAGTTCCACCATATCTTCCAGGTATCCGTGAACATCTTCCAGACATCCTTGAACTTGATCCTTCCGAAAGACTGTCCTCTGGTGTAGTTAAGCACGACGGGCATCTCTACAAGCTTGACCTTTTTCTTGGAAGCAAGCGCCAGGAGCTCTATGTCAAAAGCATAGCCGTCTATCTTTCTGAGCGGAGCGATCTCTCTTATAAGAGGACCTTTATAGAACTTAAGACCCGTCTGAGTATCGTGGCACTTAAGGCCGAATAAGACCTTGAGCATCAGATAATAGCAGAAGGAGAATATTTTTCGCGCTGCCGGATAATCGAGCTTGGAGTCCTTATGCATCTTTGAACCGATAACGATATCGGCGTCCGCATATACGAACGCTTCGACATAGCTCTGCATAAGATCGGGCGAGAGGTCAAGGTCGGCATCGATAAAACCGACAACGTCGCCCTTGCTGTTGATGGCACCCCAGGAGACTGCACCGCCCTTGCCGCGGTTAACGTCATAACCGAAGTCCTTGATATTGGGATTATCTGAAGCAGCACGCTTTACCTCAGCGCCGGTATTGTCTTTGCTTCCGTCGTTAACAGCGATGATCTCGTAATCTGAACAAAACGCCTTAAGCGCCTTGTCAATGATCATGAGATTATCGTAGATGTGTTCGCCTTCGTTGTAGGCAGGCACGACGATGCTGAGCATAATTATCCTTCGCTATATGAAATTTACGCGATATTCTATCACATCAGAAGCGTCCGCCGCCACCGCCGGAGAATCCGCCTCCGCCACCACCGGAGAATCCGCCTCCGCCACCGCCGGAGAATCCGCCGCCGGAGAATCCGCCGCCACCGCCGCCGTCGGACATGTGTACGACTTTTCTCTTGAGGAACTTATCGTGCTTCTCAACGACGTTATTGTTGTCACCTGTATAAGTGCTGATCGCAGGAACTCTGTCGAGTCTTCTCTTAGGTGAAGCCAGATTCGTGGTAACTAACGACAGTCCTACAGGAATGATGATCGTGAAGAAAACGATCGCTGCATAAGACTGGTAGCTGTAATCATTCAGGTCTTCCGTAATGCGCTCTACGGCTTTTCCGTAATCACCGCTGCCGAGCATGGAAGAATATCTTCTGAAGATGCTGTAGCACTGATCGTCATCTACAGCGAAATGAGCTGTTCCGTAAGTGTAGAGCCAGAAGAATCTCTGACCGGGTTCATCCAAAGTAACATCGATAAGAATGCATACGCCTGAGTTATTCTGAAGCGGAACTGTCTTTACATGGTCCATGTAAAAATCTTCGGCAAATCTTTTCTCATCTTCATCCGAGTTGGAATATTTTTTGCCCTTATTTCTGGTCGTAACGACAACAACGCTGATATCCTTCTCCTTGGAAAGCTTCTTTGCAGCGTCTTCGATAGCGTCTACTTCCTCGCTCGTGAAAAGATCCGCATCGTCAATGACCTTAACGGTCTTAGCCGGTGACAGGTTCATAAAGATATAGAATACAACGCTTGCGATGATTATGCAGATAAGGCCGATGCCTACTCCGATGGAAGCACCGTTAAGCTCACTGAATACCGAGAGCTTTGTCTTATTGTTCTTGCCACTGTTCTCGATCAATGTATTATCAATTTCACTCATCCCCAGAACCCCCTCATGATAAGTCCCAAGACGAATCTTGTGATAACAGCCAAAATACCAAGTACGATGAAGAAGAACATCATTTTCTTTACAGGGCTTACCGGTACAGTGCCGGCAACTTCGCCCGTCTGGCCGTTCATTGTGAAGTAGTAGAACTTGTTGCGGTATTTATAAGAAAGAAACCATACAGGAAGCAGAGCATAGTAAGCATCCATGCTGTTGATCTTGCTCATGTTCTTCTTGATCCTGTATCTGTCGTACTTGCCCTTTAAGGAGTCCTTAATAGCTTTGTCGATACCATCCATACCGCGCTTTGTCGCGCGTGCCGCAAGATCCTGCGGTGACTGGTCGTATCTGTCGGCATAGAATCCCGGAAGATATCTGTAATCGTAAGGGATCAGTCCTTTGAAGTCGAATGGCTCGATCGCTTCCATGAGAGCATCGTCAACTCTGGTCTCGCCGTCCAAAGGAACATGTGACCAGCGCAGATTCGCCTTGCGATCAAATTCAAATGTCTCAGTGATCTGGTTGTTTCCGCTGTAGCTTACCTTATCGCCTGTTCCCTCGACATCGACTGTTGCCTTGATATCGAAAAGCCAGAATGGTACATAAAGTCCCGTCATCTTGGCTACGTTCTTCTTTGAGACAAATCCAAACGGTGTCCACTTACCCTTTCCGGCCCACTTGACGAAGGCCTCTTCGGCAGACTCTCTCGAATACTTGAACGGTATCATGAACTGAGGCTGGAACGTGTCCGTAAGCCTCTTGCCGACAAGTGCCGGAGATCCGCAGAAAGCGCAGAATGTAGCTGCCGTATGAGAATCAGTTACGAGCTTCGCGCCGCATGCGTTGCAGATGAATTCCGTCTGTTCAGGTGCTTCCTGAGCAGGTTCTGCCTGTTCAGCCTGAGGCTGTGCTCTGTCCGTGTCAGCGGCAGGTGTTTCCTGTGCAGAATACTGAGTACTGCCGCCGTCTAACTCTCCAACGCCTACATCAAGCTTCGAAGGATCAAACGAAGCTCCGCACATAGGGCAGTCGAGCATTTGTGTATCAGCATTAAGTGTGAGATTGGCCCCGCAATTCGGGCATTTAATTGTATCAGCCATACCTATCCCTCCCAAATAAAAAAGGATACCATAAAATTGGCTTAAATAAAATAAACGGAGGTCAGGCCTGGGCTTCGAGAAGAGCCTTTAATGTCTTCTCGTGACTTCTCTCGGACCGCGGATAGCTTATTTTCTTATATTCCCGGTCCTTACGTTTACAGATCGTCTCCACGATTGAATCAGCGATCTTAGGGTTCTTGAGGAGCACCGGGCCTATGAGGCTGATGCCGAGAAGATTATTCTTGCGTGCCATATCTTTCTTGGCGGGAACGCTGCCTATCACCTTGATAACATCGCAGATCAGGCCGTCTTCATTGACAGGCGTGCCCGCGCGGTTAACAAAGCCCACATAACGTTCTTTTGTCTCAGGATCTTCGAGGATGACATCGCCGGTGTAGCGCTTTTCGAGCTGCTCCTTAAACGTGTAACCGAAGATGCCGAGGCCTTCAGTGAACTTGCCGTCAGCAGTCGTAATACCCTTGCCCAGGATGTCGTAGCTGTTGCCGGTAAAGAGCATCGGAACGCCGTCATCTATGGCTTTAACAAGGCCATCCTTGAACTTCAGCAAATGAGCAGCCGCAAGGTCCCTGTTGGACTCGAAGCCCGAACCCATGTATACAAAATCAAAGCCCTCAAAGCTGATGTCGTCAGTAATTGTCTTCTTCTCTATCTCAACAAAGAATTCCTGGTCTTCAAGCCTTCTTGCGAGGATCCTGACATTGCCGTTGTCGCCGTAGAGGCTCATGAAATCGGGATAAAGGTAAAGGATCTTAACGCTCATGCGAGTTCCCTCCTTGTCACGATCGAGAGGATCTTCTCTTTGTCGGAGAAGCATGTAATTACGTACAGGAACGAATCAAGGTTTTTCGCGAATTCCGCAGCCTCTGCCACAGTCTCGAAAACATTGACCTTGCCGCTGTCGATGCCTGCCAGATCGAACCTTATGGCCAGATCATCGCAGTACTGTCCGGCAAGGATTATCTTGTCGATATCAGCGTCTTTGAACTTCTCGAAATTAATATCCCAGAGCCAGCTCGAATCCGAGGTATAGTACTTACGGCTGATGGCATCAACGATTATCATGACGCTCTTCTTGCGCTTGTCACCAGCAACGACATCGATCGAACGGTCATAGGACACTGAATTCTCATGCTTCGACAGAAGCAGTCTGCCTTCTGTCGTGCCCAGTGTAAAATCAGAGATACGCCCCGACTTGAGTATATATCCGCCTAAAGATTCAGCGGCTTTCTCAGGCTCAATACCCAGTGCTGTGGAAGCCGTAAATGCAGCGAGAATATTGTAGCAGTGATAGATTCCTGTGAAGAAAACCGGGATCTCATACTTGTCGTCAATCGTAATCGAAGCCTTGCCGTCCTCTTCCTTCGTACCCGTAAGCCTGTGGTCGATCTTAGGTCTTGCAAAGCCGCATGACGTGCACTTGTACTTGCCGATGTGATTGTAATGGTAATACTCGTAGTTCATGGGCTTCTTGCAGATCGGGCAATACTTGCCGTCATCGTAGATGCCGTCATGGACCAGCGTATCACCCGGAAGGATGCCGGCACCGAAATAGATAGTGCCTTCCCTGTCCTTGCCGAAGCTTGCAACCAGCGGATCGTCTGAATTTAAGATCAAGGTCATGTCATCGTAGATGGCCTGACCGATAATGCTCTTGATCCACTCAGGATGGCCGTTACGGGTCATCTGGTCTCTATAGAGATTGTTGATAACAAAAAACTTGGGATGGAAAGACTTAAAAGTGTGTCTGGCATATCTCTCGTCAGCCTCGAGGAGAACGACGTCGCTTTTTACCTTGCCCTTCATCGTAGAATCACCGATGAGGAAAGTAGTTACGCCTTCTATCTGATTGGAGCCTTCTTTGTTGTAAGCGACCTTGAGGCCGTTGCTCGTAAGCACGTGCGCAATCATCTCAACAGTGGAAGTCTTGCCGTTAGAACCGGTGACAGCAATAGAGAGCTTGGGAAGCTCAAGGCATGACAATATATCAGGGCAGATTTTAAGGGCGTATTTGCCGGGCAGGCTCGAGCCGCGCCCGAAAAGCTTTGCCAGGCCTCTTACGATCTTGCAAACAAGGATAGCTGTAAACACTCTTATCTTCATAAAAAAGAATTATATCATAACCGTCTGTCACTTTCAGAGGTGCCGGTTTTCGCGCTGCCAGAGATGAATTTTTAGTCATCTGCAAGCAAAAGTGCTTAGAAAAAGGTTTACAAATCAGAATTGTGGTATATAATTGCTGCATGACTAATTTTGCATTTACATGGCGTGACTTTTCATTTTTTGCCTTTACGAATAGGGGTAATTAGTTCACTGCATGTAAATATATAGCTTGATTTACGTAGATTACAGGGCCCCGCAGTGAACAAGACTGTGGGGCTTTCAATTTGTCAGGAGGAAAAGAACATGACACAGAAACAGGCAGGAAAACGGATTGAAGAGATCGATGAGCAAATCAAGGAGCTCTTCAAAGAGAGATTGGAAGCGAGCAAGATGGCAAACGAGACTTTGACTAAGTCCGAGATCGCCTTAAAGAGCAGACGCTATGAGCGAAGCTACCTTGCGGGACTCGAGACATCTGACAGTCTCATCGATAACTACGAGCGCGTCCTCTTCTCTACTATGTTCAACTTAAGCCACTCATACCGCAACACTGAGTATGGCACGCGCACAGAGCTCGCAGACCAGATCAGGAAAGCACTCGAGACCACGCCCAACGAGCTTCCCAAGTCACCCATGGTCGCCTGCCAGGGTATCGAAGGCGCTTACTCACAGATCGCTACAGACAAGATCTTCCGCCACGCAAATATCATGTACTTCAGAACATTCGACGGCGTTTTCCAGGCAGTCGAATCCGGCCTTTGCAAATTCGGCATCCTCCCTATCGAGAACAGTTCATTCGGTTCAGTCACACAGGTCTATGACCTCATGGTCGACCACAAATTCCACATCGTAAAAGACTACAAACTCCGTATCAGCCACAAGCTTCTCGCCAACCACGGCACAAGATTTGACGATATCCGCGAAGTTTATTCGCACAACCAGGCTATCGGCCAGTGCAGTCGTTTCCTCAAAGAACATCCGGACATCAAGGTCAACATCGTTGAGAACACCGCCGTCGCAGCTAAGAGCGTTGCAGATTCCGGCCGCAGGGACGTCGCAGCCATCTCATCTTCCGACTGCCAGCAGCTTTACGGTCTTGAGGCTGTAAGAGAAGATATCCAGAACACAGACAACAACTACACAAGATTCATCTGCATCACAAAAGAGCTCATGATCTTCCCCGGCGCCTCAAAGACTTCCGTCATGCTCGCTTTGGGCCACACTCCGGGCGCTCTTGCAGACACGCTTGCCAAGTTTTCCTCCCTTGGCCTGAACCTCACTAAGATCGAGTCACGCCCCATGCCCGGCAAAGACTTCGAATTCATGTTCTATCTGGACTTCGAAGCCTCGGTATACTCCGATGAAGTAATCGCACTTTTGTGCGAGCTTGATGCGGAACCTACGGAGTTTGCTTATTTGGGAACGTATATCTGAGGCAATAAAGCTATATTTTAAGGCCGTCCCGCGTGGGGCGGCTTTTTATTGCGGTCGGGTGAGGTTTTCGCGTTATTCGGAAATGCGAAAAACCGTATTGCGTAAAACGTGCCTAAAACAGGCCCAATTACGCACAGATTTACGCATTTTTCGCCAAACTAGCGTAAAACCGTGCCTAAAAATGTCCAAATCACGCACGATTTACGCTATCCCGGAAACAGCATTGACAAAGTGGCACCTCACGACTACAATTGAGAACGATTCTCAATTTGTCGATTGATTAGAATGGAGAAAACATAGGTGGAAGCACGCTCTAATTCCACATTTATCAAGACTTTTGCAGCAATCACCGTCACAGCGATGCTGTTGGTCATACTTCTTGCAGGAATATTTATTGCACTTGAAGCTGACCATGAATGTGAAGGTGAAGACTGCCCCATTTGTGAATGCTTAGAGCAGTGCCAGGCTACGCTTCACCAGTTAGGCAGCGTTACTGTCACAAGCAAAGCCGTTCTTTTCCCGGTTCTCCTTTTGATCGTTTCAGGAATTCATTTCGCAAGGGTGATCCGCAGGGAAACACCTGTCTCCATTAAAGTCCAATTGAATAATTAATTACCTCCGGATAAGAGCACCTGTCCCAAGCGGGATTTCCGCTCTTTTTCGATGCACAAAGATAATTATTCCGGAGGTTCTATCGTGAAAAAGTTAATATCAATTCTGGCAGCGGCCGCAATGATGGCCGGCTGTCTGTGCGGTTGTAATTCCGCACAAAAGGCAAACACCAGTGACAAGATGAAGATCGTTACAACTATCTTCCCCGAGTATGACTGGGTCAATAACATTCTTGGTGACAAAGCATCAAATGCTGAACTCACAATGCTTCTCGACAACGGTGTCGATCTTCACAGCTTCCAGCCTACAGCTGCAGATATCCTCAAGATCTCTGAGTGCGATCTTTTCATCTATGTAGGCGGTGAGTCTGACGAGTGGGTAGAAGACGTCCTCAAGGAAGCTACAAATAAGGACATGATCGCTATCAATCTTCTTGAAGTGCTTGGCGACAAGGTTGTCGAAGAAGAGATCGTCGAAGGCATGCAGGAAGAGGAAGAAGACCATGACCATGATCACGAGCACGAAGATCACGACCATGAGCATGAAGACGAAGACGAGCATGAACATGAGCACGAGGACATTGCGAAGACTCACGAACATCACCATGACGAAGCTGAGTACGATGAGCATGTATGGCTCTCGCTCCGCAATTCCGCAATTCTCGTAAACAGCATTTCTGAAGCTATCCAGAAGATCGATCCTGCCAACGCAGAGACTTATAAAGCAAACGCTGCTTCTTACATTGAGAAGCTCAATGCCCTTGATGCAGATTATCAGTCAGCTGTAAGCGCGGCTTCAAAGAACACTATCCTGTTCGGAGACCGCTTCCCTTTCCGTTATCTCGTAGATGACTATAATCTTGAATACTATGCTGCTTTTGTAGGCTGCTCAGCTGAGTCTGAAGCAAGCTTCGAGACGATTGTTTTCTTAGCAGGCAAGGTCGATGAATTATCACTCCCTGCAGTCCTTACCATCGAAGGAAAAGACCACAGCATCGCGCAGACGATCGTTGAGAATACAGCAACAAAAGACCAAAAGATCCTCACTATGGATTCAATGCAGTCCACTACTTCAGAAGACGTCAAAAACGGAGCATCCTACTTATCCATTATGGAATCCAACTTGGATATCCTGAAGAAAGCTTTGGGCTGATAAAACAAGACAACTGCCACAACAAATAGATGCCCTGCTGTCAGGATCCCCCCGACTTCTGGCAGCAGGGAAGTTGTATAAAAGGAGATCACATCATGCGAAAGACACTGTCAGTCATAATATCCGTATCCCTTCTCGCGTTAGCGGGCTGCCGGACTGCGGAAAGCGAGCCCAGGCACGGCTTCACACAGGCGACCGGCGTCGCTGATGTTCTCGCATCTGCTACAGCTGACAGCAACCAAGATACTTCAGCAGCAGTCACCGAATCTGAAGAGACAAACATATACGACATCGAGAGCATTCTTGAATACGGTGATGATGACGTGGACTTAGACCTTACAGTGCTTTCTTCGAACATGATCTATTCCGAAGTTTTCGCGATGGTTTATGCTTCCGACGAATACATCGGGAAAACGATCAAGATGGAAGGCATTTTCTCATATGTGGAAGACGAAGCAACAGGCAATTGCTACTATGCCTGCATTGTCCGCGATGCAACGCAGTGCTGCGCGCAGGGCATAGAGTTCGTTCCTGCGGATGACTATACTTATCCAGATGATTTCCCGGCAGTCGGTGAAGACATCTGCGTGTCAGGAGTTTTCGACACATACATGGAAGGTAACGGAAGATATCTGACATTAAGAGATGCCAGACTCCTTCCTTTGACCGGCGAATAAGATCACACTTTTCTCGCGAGCTCCAAGTCCATCGTGTCGCTTATCGTAATCGTTCCGCCGTGACGATTGATAGCATCTTCTATGCCTGCGAAAAACTCATTTCTGATCTGCTCTTCGATAGCGATATGGTCGGAATAAGTTCCTAAAAGCTGAGTATATTCTTTTGCAGTAAACACTCTTTCGCGATAGAAAAGATGACACTCGATATCCTTGAAGCCATACTTCTCGGGGATCAAGGAAATAGCCTTTGCATCTTCTTCGGTAAACCATTTGCGCGTACCGGATTTGATGTTGTGCTGCTTGTTGTAATACTCCTGGTATAACGCATCTATCTCTGCGGCAAGTTCCGGTGCATTCTTGCAGTTGCGCGGACGGTTGGCAAAACGCGCGAAGGCTCCGCCCTTCTTAAGCATCTCAAAGACTTTCTTATAACCAATCTCTTCGGGCACCCAGTGGAAAGCCGTCGCTGAGAAAACCAGGTCAAAAGAATCAGAAGGCAGATCAACATCTTCAAACTTGCCCGTGATAACCGAGAACTTCGGATAATCTTTAAACTTCTCCTTCAATAGATTCGAGAAATTCTCTCCGTATTCGACGCTGATCAGTTCACAGCCTTTCGTCAATACGGGAGCCGTCGCCTGACCGCTTCCGCTTCCTACTTCTACAACTTTTGAATCTTCGCCTATGCTTACATAATCGAATATCGTCTTAAAAAGTTCCGGCGCATAACCTGGGCGCATCTTATCGTAATTGGCGACTACTGTATCGAATGTTCCTTCTAATCCTTTAAAACTTGGCATAACCGGACCTCACGAGTTTATTTGTCTTGTCCTGAATTCTCTGTCAGCATCTATAAGATCACGGAGCGCCGAATTAAAATCTTCAGCGGCTGCGCTCTTCTCCTCATCATTACCATCAGGCACATCACCATACTGCTTCAGATAATTTACGGCCATGCTTATCTTGCCCGGATAGAATTGGTCTGTTCCGGTAAAATGTTCCTTAGCTTCATCAATGCGCGCTCTCAGATCTTTCAATTGTTCCTCTGTCAGCATATCCGTGACCTTCATCTCGCCGAAGGCTCTCCACCTGCCTGCGCATAATATCCTTCCGCGAATTGCATCCGGGTCATCAGGACAATTCGCAAGGACTTGCAAGAATCTTTTGTCGGCTTCGGCAAAATCGCTTTCCTTCAGGAATTCATATGCTTTCTGCTTCACATCGCCAAAGAACAGGGAATACCCGTAAGCAATGCCGCAATACCTGCACACATAAAGTTTCCGCGATCTGTCCAGGATCATGTCACCGCCGCATTTAGAGCACGTAACATTTTTTAATTCTGACGTGCGGACAATACTGTCAGACTGAGGTTTATACTCTTTTGTTGCCTGCTTGATGTCACTTGTTTTCGGCCGCAATCCTTCCAATTCTTTAAATACATTTTTATAGGATTCCTCTAAAGGTTCCATCTTATCGTTTAATTCGCGGGCCTTTTTTCTCAGTTCGTAATACGGGTTCATATTGATCTGATATTCAGCTTCTATTTTCTCGTATCTGGAATTTGCGAAAATGCCTCCGCCGACAAGCAAAATGAGAAGGCCCAAGAATACCCAGGGTGATGCAATTGTCGCTAACAAAATAAACACATATCCTGTCGGAAGAACAACCAGAGTCCCTCCCCCTAATAAGCCTGCCATTTTCTTGTGTTTTTCTCTGTCAAGCTTTGCCTTGCCCTCATCTGCGCGTTTCAGAAGGGTGTATTTCTTGCCGCTGAGCTCGTTATATTCACGCGCTATAGGAAGCATCTCAGAAAGCTTGGCAAAATAAGGAGCACCTATTCCGGAAGAATATCTTTCATCTTTCTCAAGCAGCTCACAAAGCTTGGCACCTTGTCCCAGATTGATCTTCTTCGGTTCATCAAGGTTAGTGAAAGAAGTCAGATTGGCGATGCTCAGCGCATATGCACAAAGCAGTTCATAGTCATCCGAATCCTTGGGCAATACAATATCAAGTTTTTTCTTTGCAGCTGCAAAATCCTTGCGTTTCCAAAGCTCATGGACCTCGTCCAGAATATCTTTCTTATGGAAGGCCATGACATCAAAACGCGCGCCACAGAAAGGACAGTCGAAGACATCCTCATCTCTGTCAACGTTCAAAACTCCACCGCAGTTGGAACAAGAATAACTTTTAAGTCTGGCAGGCATTTCCATTCCCCTATTAAGCCGGTAAAACCCTTCAAAACAATGTAATGATATCACATTCCATTGTTTCTTGTCTTATAGGATCAGGATGGCTGCTTCGGCAGTCTTGGACGTGACAGAGAGGCGGTTAGCAATTATTTAATTAACTGCCTCAGTCTCATCGGCGCTATGCTCATATTCTTCGCCGAAGCTCGTCTCGCAGATTGGCTTCCAATAATCATCAAATTCTTTTAGCAGTCTGAAATCGCTGAAATTATCGATAACGATGTATTCATATTGCGTGTTGTAAATGTATATTTCATAATAGCAGTCACGTAATGCAGACTCCCCGTATTCTTCCACACCGACAAAAAGCCTGATGTCATAACTGAGAAACTCTCTGGCAGAATCAGTTAATTCGGCGCACATACCGGAATTCAGGAAGTTATCTTCATCAACATCGAAATACACCCTGTTCTTCCGGAAATCAACGAGCATACTCTCAGTTCTCATATCGTTATTTTCAGGATCAGGAATGTCCAGGATCATATACATGTATCTTGCGTCATCAAGAATGCTGCAAAGAGTATCATAGTCATAATCCGTTATCTCCTGGGCGTACACCCCGATATAGGGGATGCTGTATCCCAGTGCTCCATAGTTTCCCGTTGCTATAATATTTTCCAGCTCATCTTTG
The DNA here is from genome assembly GCA_017427465.1 of Clostridiales bacterium. GTDB lineage: Bacteria > Bacillota > Clostridia > Saccharofermentanales > Saccharofermentanaceae > Saccharofermentans. Next base: position 38,515 of record JAFRST010000058.1, read on the forward strand.
CAGGAGCGTTCTTTCATATCTCTCGGTTTGATCTGCCAAAAGTAAATATAATCTTCTATGTATTCATCATCGATCTCGCCGTCAGCAAGACCGTACCACTCCTTAAACTCATCTACTGTAACAATATCCTCAACAGGAACCGGGATGTATTCTATTTGCGGGAAATAAGAACACATCATATCAATGATCTCGTTTAATTCCTCCTGCTCGTAGCAATAACCGTCATAGATCTCGAACGGTTCCTCATCTTCGCTGTAATAATACTCGAAACACCAGGTACTGCCGTCATAGACTTCTTCTGAATAATTCCTGAAGGGATCTTTTTTAAGACAGCGCTCGGCAAACTCATAAAGTGTCTTATAGTCTTCATCATTCAGGTCAGCTTCAGCGTACAAGGTGTCGGTCATCTGGTAATATACACTTCTCGTAACATGGCCGTTCCACTCTATTACAAATGAATAACCTGTAATGTCGTTATTGCCCTCATACATCAGACCCCAATTTGAAGAGCCCATATAGAACATAATGCCTTCCTTTGCACGCAGTTCATCATAATCGACATTTTTCTTATCTCTTTTCCCGGAACCTGATTTAGGCGCAGCAGAACAGGAAGCCAAAAGGCATACAGAAAGCAACAATAGGGCAAATGATCTTTTTCTCATAACAATTCCCCCCCGTTGAAAAAGCCGTTTGTTTTCCGCCTATATCATGTATACAGATAACTGAATTGTTTTGTTGCACTAATAATAATATTTTCCGAAATGAATATGGTAAGTCAAAAAGCTTACACAAAATCAGGGTGGTCGCCCCTGCTGTCGGCAACGTGATAACCTATACGGCTGACTCTGGCCCTGAGGCACGCGTTGCATTCTGCAGCTTCTTCACCGGTGCAGATCTTACCGTCGTAGAGAAGATATTTCTCGCGCACGTTTGAAGGTGAGAGATTAGGCATCATAACATTAGCGCCCGCAAGTATTCCCTTCTCCCTGCCCAGTGCATCAGCCGTGCCGAGCGCAGTAGTTGCGGGCAGAAGAACCTTAGGGAACAGCAGTCTTAATATGGCGAGCAGGCGCAGTGTGCGGTCGACACTTCCCTCGGGTTCATCCTTAAACGGAGTATCCTTGTGAGGAATGAAAGGACCGATGCCGATCATGTGCGGCTGCAGTTCCTTCATAAACAGAATGTCTTCGTATATGTGATCAACCGTCTGGTGAGGCGTGCCGACCATTATTCCGCAGCCTACCTGGAAGCCGATCTCTTTTAAGTCAAAAAGGCACTGCTTGCGGCGAGCGCCTGACATCGATGCGGGGTGAAGCATCGAATAGTGCTCTTCATCCGCAGTCTCGTGGCGAAGCAGATATCTGTCTGCGCCGTAATCGAAAAATTCCTGATAACTCTCTTTGGACTTCTCACCGATAGAGAGCGTAACTGCGCAGTCAGGGTGAGCTATCTTTATCTTGCGGACTATGCTGCAGATCCTGTCATCCGTGTAATAAGGATCTTCTCCGCTCTGAAGTACGAAAGTCTTAAAACCGATCTTCGCGCCGATATCACAGCAAGAGAGTATCTCCTCCTCAGAAAGCCTGTATCTTTCAGCATTTCTGTTACTGCACCGGATACCGCAATAGTAGCAGTCATTCTTACAGTAATTGGAAAACTCTATAAGCCCTCTTAAGTAAACCTCTTTAAGGAAATATATCTCAGCAACATCTCTTGCAGCGGCAAATAAATACTCGATATCATCCTTATCGCCGCGCTCCAAAAGATACGCAAAATCTCCCCCTGAGATACTCTGCGAACCTTTCAGTTTATCCACGATGTCTTTAAACACATTATCCATATCAGCCAAAGATTGTATCAGATTTTGAGGTCTACTTCCTTCTCGAAAAATGCTTTTTTTATCTGAATAAATTCTTCATTCGTGCACATTTTCGCACGCAGCAATTATCTTTTTAGTCTTAAGCCAGTCTTCCTTCGTCATGAGGTTAACGTGTCCTACTCTCTTCTCATGCATGAGCGGAACATCAACATCTTCGGATCTCCACTGATATTTGAAGCCGAGCTTTTCCTGCACACGCTTTGACTTCTCATTGCCGTCATAGTAGCCGCACCAGACTTTATTCATTCCCAAGTCCTCGAAAGCATGACGGAGCATTTCCCTGCCCGCCTCCGGCATGATGCCACGTCCCCAGAAGGGTTTGCCCAGCCAGTATCCGAGTTCACATTCATCTTCGCCTTCCGCAAGATCAGTCTTGTCACCGAACCTTAGTTCGATGCAGCCAATCGCCTTATTGTCTTCCTTAAGGCAGATTGCATATGCTTCCTTGCCGTTAACGACATTCGCGATAACACGCCTGCTCTCGTCAATATCTTTATGTGCAGGCCATCCCGCGATTGGACCCACGTCAGGATCCTGGGCATATCTGAACATGTCCTCCGCATCCGTGTCTTCCCAGTGTCTTAAAATCAGTCTTTCGGTTTGAAGTGTCATTTATCCTAAAACTCCTATTCAAGAGATTATATCTTAATGCTGTTCATCGGCCATATTATTCACTCTATTCTCGATAATCGGCATAACATCGTCAAGTTCCTTCTGGTGCTCATAATACGGTTGTAATTCCTCATTCATGATCAAAATCACATAATCATCACACATATAACATGTATTAGCTGAGCAAATATACTCTATATACTCATCAATAATCGCAGGATCCACATCATAAGATTGTCCGTAAATCTTCTTGATCTTAGCCTCAGCATACGAGATAGCATCTTCAGCATAATAAGAAAATGCTTCTCTGTTAACCGGGTTGTATACTACATTCTGTATTTGAACTTCATAACTCAAAATACACTTTACAAACTCAAATGCCTGGTCGAATTGACTTGTTTTGCTGCAAATACCAATACTTTCGTATGCAAATACTATTGGACCGTTGCTGCCATCTTCAGATGGCAATCCGTATAACTGCTTGTTTTCATTTAGCAACCTTCTGGATAAGTCAAAATGAATTCGATTGAACTCAACGAATCGTTCCGCATTAGCTTCATCAAAATCGGAGTTTTCATTCATATCACGAACATAACTGCATATATTAGAAAAAACACCATTGTTGGTAATCAAGTGATTCTCACTGTCAAAAAGATCATCATATCTGCTTCGTACCATTAGTGAGAAACATCTATCCCGTCCACCAAGGTTATATTCTAACGGATCAAAGCCTTCACATTCAGATAAAACATAATCCTCATATTCCGGGTATGTAAAACCGGTCCGGGAGTCAGAAACCGCTGTATCAGACGCATAGATCCCACCAATACATGCGCTTACCGGCAATTGGAATAATTTACCGTTTTTCGCATATGCATCGAAGATATTATCAAAGTAATCGCTTCTGTTGAATTTACTCTTATCATTGATAACACTCATAAGATCATATAAATAATCGCTGTTATTCAGCGAAGAATACCTGGCAAAATCAAGAAGGATATCCGGTCCGGTGCCATTACTTATGTCATTTCCCAATTTGCTGATTAGAGCTATATCTTTATTGTAGCTGTTAACATCGCTGTCATCCGATTTCTCATAGTCGTTAAAAGTTAACCGGCTGTAATCCATAGTTACGTATGCGTATGTATCCTGACTTGTCATATTCAAACGATTAATTGCGGCGGCAGCCAAAGACCCGAGATTAAAACTCGGTGCTACATATAATAATTGTTTTCCAATATGCGGATTGCTTTTCTGTTTTGTTAATGTGAATAAAGTCCAATTCATAGATTCGCTTGGATAAATAGAATCTTTCTTGAAAACGAAAGTCTCTTCATCGCAATAAATCAACGAACTGCACTGCAAATCGAATAAATTGCCTGAACTATAGTTCAGATCAGCTACAACAGTTTTTTCTCCGGTCTCAATATTGGTTTTCGATATCGTAAAATCAGTATTGCTCTTATAACAAAAGGCATCATCTGAAGCATAACCCAAGTTAATATCATCAAAGTTTTCTGAAGCGACATCAGTTCTTTTCTCAAGTCCCTTCTCGAGATCCAATACGGCTGAATACTGAGCCGGATCAGCAATATTACTTTGGTCATATTCGACCGTTACGATTTGCGAGTTATTATTTAATGACCAAGTCATCACGGGATTATCAGTTCTCATCTCGGAAATCAGATTGAGTCCGCTGTCAAAAACGCCAAACGCATCTTTATAACTGTTATTCATCAGAACATAAAAATGTGCATAATACCGATCGTTTGAAGCTATTACGCGATCGACATAGTATGACTCTTCCCGGAGCGAGTCAAAATCGCCTATATATTCCAAAGCAAAATAGTCTTTAATCTTATATACACTGTTGTGACTGACACCTTTTTCAGTCAAATAAATCACTGCATAACAATCACCGTCTTTGCTGAAGCAAGATTTAATACTAAACTGTTCGTCCCCGTCAAAGAACTCTGCAACATCGATATCATGAACCTTATCATTGCTATCCAATAAAACTAAATTGTCACAATAATCACCCGTTGTTTCATCACGGAATTTACTGAATACAATACAGTTTTTATCCGCAAAAACAGGTATTGCATTCTCAATACTAATATCAAGTTTTTTCTTTTGACATTCATACCAAGGGGTATCTTCAGCAACTATTCTTTTGTCTTTTGAAGAGCCGCTCCTTGCACAAGACACTACTGACAGTACCAAAGAGAGCACAAGCAAAACTGTTAGTATCTTTACTGCTTTGTATTTCACGTTAAATACTCCCCTGCTTACCCGCGTTCGTCCAAAAAAACTATTTGCTTAAATAGTTAACTGGGCCAAATATCAAGAAGAATAATAAGCCCACGATCAAATGAACAGCGATCAAAATAAATACTAAAACATTTAATGATTCTTTCTTAGTCAGCAGGTACGAGATAACTGTTCCTATTATTAGCCAGCAAACACTTACGCAAACGCCGATAACGCTACCTCTGAGCACATATTCTTTTTGATTGTTGATCCTTTCTTGCGAAGCGATATTCTCAAGTTCTTCAAGCTTATCTTGCTCAACAAAATCATCCCAGTTTGCAGAAATATGACCATATCCATCATAAGTAATATAGACTCTATCGCTAAATATATAGTCTGGAGTGATTTCAGTACCCGCAGGAACAGTAATCTCTTTTTCTCTATCTACAGAATAACTTATGTCGTTAGCAGTAGTCAGCACCATGTTTTCCGGCACTTGAATTACTTTGGCAATGTATTTAGAGCCATATATGCTTGTTGACACGGAATACCAAATGATTCCCACGGCTTCTAAAATATGAATAATAACCAATAATACAAACGTAGGTTTCATGCTAACCCGCCTTCCTACAATAATGACTATTTTATCATCAACATAATCAGAGTTTAAGAACTCTGCAGGAACTCTCATATAGGCAATAGTCATTTTTCGCAGGTTGACTCGTGTCGACCAACGTAGTATATTGGTATGCAACAGTAGACCATTATGGAGGAATGATTAATGCGTTTAAATGATTCTGAATGGAAGATAGTTGATTGTTACTATTCACAGTTTCAAAGGTATCACAAACAAATTATACCATTTATCAGCAAAACACGTGACGATTTCTTGTGAGTGCAAAAAACCTCGAAAGCCTTGAAAAATAAGACTTTTTCTTCACAAAACACTTGACTTC
>JAFRST010000059.1 GCA_017427465.1 Clostridiales bacterium
ATACTTTGCCGATATAAGAACTTACACAGAGACTTGTTCCCGCAACGGCATAAGCCCTTTTGACGCGCTCTCAAGACTTATGGCCGGAAATCCTTATTCACTTGATGAGGTCCTGAGTTCTGGGGACTGTGAATAGTAACAGTTGATTGTCTTTGGAAGAACAATCCCATGACATTAATGGAGCTTACAAGAGCTCTTTATGCTGCAACAGGCTGGTCTAAACAGACAGTAATAACTTTTCTCAACCGCATGGTCGAAAAAGGCATAGTTACCTATGTTCAAGAAGGACGGACCAAGTGGTTCAGTGCTGCAATAGACAGAACAGAAGCAGAGCTCGAAGAGACAACTTCTTTCCTGGATAAAGTATATGGCGGAAATGTCGGATTGCTGATATCGAACCTGAAGTGTTCGGACAAACTTACAAAAGAGCAGTTAGAGGAACTTCGAAGGATAATCGAAGAGGATTAATATGTTGCGGTATGTTTTCGGCATTACATTATTAGCGCTCGGGATAATAGTAATCAGAGCACTGTCGAACGGAAAAATCCTCCGCAAGCATCAGTATGCTTTCTGGATCATTATTCCGATCTATATGATCTTAATGCCGTTTGTTAAGATAGACGTTCCTGTAGCAGATATATGGAATAACTTGTTCACTTCAAAGATTGAGACTGTGACAAATGAATCAACAGTAAATATATCGCCTGCAGTCGTGGTTGAAGATAAAAAAACAGAGCAAGCAGTTCATGATGATCAATCCGCATCAGATCACAAAACTCAAAATACGCCTGAGTTAATCAATAAACATGAGAAAAAACCGGAAAAGCATGCAGTGGTATCAAATGAGAAAACTAATGAATCCGGGAAGATAAATATCATATTGAGAGAATGCAGTATGCTTGTTTCTGCCATTCTTATAGCTGCTTTAGTAGCGTACAATACCGGTTTTATTATTTATTGCAGACGTCACAGGAAATATATCGGCAGAGATCCTTTATGCGGGCTTAAGATCTATAGTATCGGGCATAAAGAAACGCCGTTTCTTCTTTTAAACAAGATCTATGTTGATAAGGATTCAGAAAGGATAAGTGAATGTGTTTTATGCCACGAAGCCTGTCATTATAAACACGGTGACCATCTGTGGGTTCTTATAAGATACCTTGTTCTTTTCATTAACTGGTATAACCCGGTTATCTGGGCTGCGTTCGTTCTTTCCGGTCGAGATTGTGAATTAGCATGCGATGAAGAAGTCTTGAGAGTTTATGGCGATGCTTATTCTAAAGATTATGCAAGAACACTACTGGGAATGCTCCAGCAACAATCAAATACAGCAGCCGTCTTTACTCTTTCAACCGGAATGAGAGGCGGCTATAAGATGATGAAAAAGAGGATCATCAGCATAAAAAGACCGGCAAATAACAGCCGAAAGGCTCTGGCTTTATGCATGGCAGCGATACTTCTGGTTACAAGTTGTTCTTTTGCAGATACTTCAAAAAATGTCAGAGAAGTCTCTGCTAATGACCCCTGGTGGAATGATAAGGAAACAGTTATTACTCCGGACGATCTTAAGAAAGAAGTAAATAAGGATTTTTGGAGTGAGCACGGTTGTTTTTATGCTGCTGATAATGATTCGGTGATTCTTGTTTTTTCGATCTATTACAAGGAAACAAATGATGCATTATTACGACACTATTCTTACGATGGAAAACTGCTGGGACAGGTGCGGCTTTCCGATTATTTTGGAGAAAATGTTGTCTTCTATACCCCTGAAACGTTCTACAAATTAAATGATAAGTATTACACTATTATACAGCACTATGATGACCAAATGGATTCACTTGTTAATACCGGCTATGAGATTGATTTTGACGGTAAAACATTGAAGAATCCGTTTTTAATAGAGCTTCCGGACGACGGCAGTATGTTCTCTAGTATAATTGCCATGACCGGAGTTGATGATAAGCTTGTATATCTCATGTCTATGGGAGATTTCGAACAGCATTCTTATAAGATATGTGTGATTGAAGGAGATAACACCAGATTCTTTGTCCCTGATTTCGGAAATGATGTTCAGATAAACTATATCGGTAATTTAATGAAATACGGAAACGGTGTTTCTTTTACAGCTGAGATTATCGATAACTTTATCAGTAAAAGCCTCTTCTGTACTTTGGATCTGAATTCTTTTGAGATGGGAATTACAGAGACAAAAGATGATCTGAACTGGATGCAATTTGTACCTGATTGCGGTGCTTTCCAATGCCGTGATAATAAGGTGATCTCGAAAACTGTTTTCGGAACAGAAGAAGATAAGATCTTGGTAGATCTATCAGATACTTATATTCTCGGTGAATCTTCAGATATGAGTGTGGTATGGGCAACAGATGATACAGTCGTGCTTTTTATTGATGACCAGTCACCTGCAGGCGGTATGTCAACAGCCCGTCTGATAAAACTTGAAAAAGCTGATCAGAATCCAAATCGCGGGAAAAAGATACTAAGTCTTGCATATATAGATTGGATCAATGAACTTGAATACGAAGCCGTTAATGATTTTAACCGGAACTCAAAAAAGTATTTCATTGAAGTAACCGACAAGTATTATAAAGCTGCAACGAGTGTTTTCGATAATGACGATTATCAATCTGATTCTACTTTAATATATGCCTATGAAGCAGATGCAGTAGATCTTCTTAAGTCTGATATCAGGGAAGGTACAGGTCCTGATATGGTCATCTACAGTTCAAACAGCGCACAGCTTAACGATACGGATTATCTTATAGATCTGACCCAACGCATTAAATCCGAGAGGAAACTGACTAACGGGAAATATATAGATCTGGTAACTACTCCAAACAGCCGTGACGGTAAGCATTATCGCCTGGATTACGGATGCAATTACTCTGCATTGTTTATAAACAATTCTTTCATCAGTGATGGAACAACAGGATTAACCTTTGATCAATATGACAGCATAATTAATGAACACAATGCCGGGAAGAGCATTCTTTATGAAGACGATCTTGCCTTAATGAAGACTTTTATGGAAAACTCAGATTGTATAGACTTCACCAAAGACGGAGAACTGATTCTTGGAAATGAAAGCTTCAGAGCCGCAAATGAGTATATCGCGTCTGTTCCGGATGTTATGCCGTATGACAATGTGAACTGGACGAGAATGAAAAATATGCAGATCGCAGAAGGAATGGCATTTGAATCTTTTATGTATTTATACGGAAGAGCATTTAAGAATTATTCAATCATCGGTCTGCCTTCTTCTGACGGTCATGCTGAGGTGATCAGAGGAAGAGGCATAGGTATTACCAGCTGCTGCGCTTTGCCGGACGCGGCGTGGGAGTTTGCGATGACGATGATGTCTCCCGACTTCCAGAACAAGGAAAATAAATATTATGATCCTGTTCTTAAAAGTGCTCGCAGCATAGCATTTGAAAGCTATATAGATCTTAAAAATGCCAGCAGGAATCCTTATGACGCTTCAGATATTCCGATTTCAAAAGACATCATTGATTACTATATCGATCAGGTTTCCGACGCAGTTACAGTTCCGGATATAGATTCCGGGATCATTGTCATAATGAATGAAGAGATGCCTGCATATTACAGCGGGCAAAAGTCTCTGGATGATGTTATCGCAATAATTGAGAATCGTGTGAATATGATGCTTTCGGAACAGAATTGAGAAACGTCGGCAAGTATGAGCCTGCATAAGCAGCATTCCTTTTTGATGGCGATCAAACTTTCTGTATCAGATATCGATTTTCTTTCAAAAATGATATTGTATTATGCGTTTGCCTAATTTGAGAGGCGGGGCTTACTCATATTCAACAGTTTGAGTATTATCGAACACTTTGATCTTAAATATATATATTTGAGTCCCCTTCGTTACTAAGGTGTTTGAAGAAGAATCGTGCGGAGCAACAGAAAGCTCATTCTTGCAAACAACAGTATATATAAGCGCATAGTAATATGTGCCATCATATTGTGTCGACTTATATGGGAACAAAAGCACAATAAATAGTATAAGTATGAGCAATATAATGAGGATTTTATTTGTTTTTTTCTTTCCCATAACATTTTTATGTCAACGTAATAGTATAAATGGAACAGGGAATTCAAAGTATTCAGGCCTCAAGTTCAGATTGCACAAGCACCTTTCCCCGGCTACTCATTCTTGATCAGTATTGCTCTGCATGGCGCGCCGTCGCAGCCTCCGAGATTTATCGGAGCTGCATCAAGAAGATAAGAACCTGCAGGGACATCACCCAGCCTGATTCCCTCGAGAAGAACGATCTTCGCGCCAAGCATGATAAGATGTACTGCCATCGGTGCATCCTCAGGACCTACGGTCTGCGATTCATTTCCGTATAGCTTTATCTTCGCGTCAGCGAAAACTTTAGCGCCTTCTTCAGTCATGGTGGAATCGCCCTTAACAAGTATCATGTCAGATGCTTGGGGATCACATGCCTTAGCTTCTGCAAGGATCCTTAATGCATCGTCTTTTCCAAGCTTTCCTTCATGTTCTGCGACGTAAGCAAACCCAATGAAATTTTCGAGCGGCACCTGATCGATCGTCTCTTCACCGTCGATAAAATGGAAAGGCGCATCGACATGCGTGCCGTTATGCGCGCACATCTTAAGTGCCGTAAGATTGCATATATCGCCGTTGCTGATCCTCATCTGCACGATCTTCTCCGGAGAAGGATCACCCGGGTAAACAGCACATCTGAAGACTTCCTGTGAAATGTCATATATCTTCATGGTAACCCTCCGTTACATCTGATGCCTTACGGTCTTATACTCGTCTCCGTCCTTGTAGTAGGGGCACTCCTTACTGTGTCTTTGCGCCAGCCTTGCGATCTCATCTTCGTCGAGATTAAGATCGCACAAGGGTTCACCCGTTTCCTCATCAAAATATGCGTATTGGCATGTCTCGCAGCTTGCCATGTGATCATCCTTCCTTCTTAAAACCGTTAAACCATGCGCGGTCCTCAAACGCTTTTTTCTTAGGCAATACGGGCTCACCTTCCGCCACGCCGACCGGCAGGAAACATACGAGTTCGTAATCGTCAGGGACATTTAGTATCTGAGCGATCTTCGCGCCTATCTTATCTTCATCCGTGATATGGCCTTCGAACCAGCAGCTCTGATAACCGAGCTCGACTATCTCAAGAAGCATGTTCTCTATAGCCGCAGAATAATCCTGTACCGCATAGCACTTATCCCTGTATGCGATGATGCGCTGTGTAAGAACGCAAATAGCAGCGGGTGCTCCTTTTGCGACCGGCGGATCTATCACGCCAAGGATCTTTTCCATCAGTTCAGGATCGTCAACTGCAATAAGGCTTGTAGTCTGCTTGTTGCATCCTGAAGGAGCTGCAAGTCCTGCATTTACTATCTTTACGAGGTCTTCACGCGGGACCGCTATAGGCTTGTAAGAGCCTCTGTAGCTGTGACGCGCGTTAATAGCTTCAAATGTATTCATCATTCTTCTCCTAATTCTTCAAGCAGTTCTGTATTTCTCTCGAGCAGGTTATAGATTCCGTCCTCAGAGAGCACTCCCCGTTTCAGATCTCCGGGTAGTTTTCCAGCTTCATCAAGTTCAAAATCCTTTATCCACAATTTGCCTGTGTAGTAATCTTCAAGTTTGCTGATCTCACTTTGGAAATCCAGAAAAGCATCCGTTTCTTCTTTTGCCTTATCCAATACTGCCAAAGCCTTATCGTAGATCTCTTCCATCTGACTGATGCGGTCTTCGGGCTTCTGCTCACACAATATTTCGTATCTTTCAGGGTGTCTGTATTTGTCACCCACGATCTCATTTTCGCGGTAGCTTCTAAGCAGATCCAGATCAAGCTCTGCGATATAAACACCGGGCTCTTCAGGCGCTTCGAAGACACACATATCCCTTACGCCGGGCTCGTCTCTGAGCCATGCCACACCGTCGAAAAGTGTTGAGTGTCCGTTGCAGTCAGGCTGTCCCATAGGGTAGTTGCATGTTGCGACTGCAACCATATTCTCATAGGCTCTCGTTCTTAAAGCTGACAGGCGGTTGATCTCCATCGGGCAGGCATTCGGAGCAAGGATCACTTCAGCGCCTTTGAGCATAAGGATCCTCGCACTCTCAGGAAACTCCCTGTCAAAGCAGATCATGGAGCCGAACTTTACCGTGCCTCTTCCGAAGTCCAGGTCAGCAACATAGAAATCGTCTCCGCCTTGAAGAACGACTTCATCATCAAAAGCGCAGGTATGCACCTTTGAATAATGCAGTATCTCTTCGCCGTGCATATCAAAGAACACCACGGAATTAAGCGGCTTATCAATGCTCTTCTCAAGGAACGTAATGCCTATTGCCATTCCGAGTTCCTTGGCAAGATCGCGGAAAGCATTTACGAAGTCACTGTCCTTGCTTATCGCAAGCTTATCAAGCGCGTCAGTATCCTGCGGCAGATAGTATCCGTCGCTCCACATCTCAGGGAAAAGCGCCACATCCGCGCCCTTTTCCTTAGCCTCTCTGCAGGCCTTTATTCCTATTTCCAGTTGTTCTTCAAGGCTCTTTGCGGGCAGGAGCTGAAGCAATGCTATTTTGAATTTCATATCATTCTTCCTCTTTGTAATGCTATCTTCCTTTAATCTCTATACGGTCAAGTATACCCTGAACACTTACGCCCGGGTGTGTCACATACATTCTGGTGACATCCTCGATGAAGACGATATCCGCTCCTGTCTTTTCTGCAATTGTTTCCTTAGGTATCCCCTTGTCAACATACTTCATTATTCTCTTTACCAGCGAATAGACATCATCCGGAGCACTCTTACCTACTAACCCTCCGAGAAAGCCGCTCTTAAGATCCGCCGCACGGGCATGCCCGTAATATACCTTGGCAGGCTTCATCGACAAAAGCATATTCCATGTCTTCTCGATCTCAGTGCCCCTGTGGAGCTCAAGCTCATATAACGGATTGAGATCTCCTACAAACAGTTCGCCCGAATCTAGCATCAGACTTATGCTGTCATTCGTATGACCAGGTGTCGCATATACAGCGCCGTCTATTCCGATCTCCTGCAGAAAAGCCCTACTGTCTTCTATCGTGAAGAACCTGATATCCCCATCCCTGATCGGAACAAAAGATGCTTTCTTATCCTTTGCAAGTATCCTGTCCGAACAATGAATGTAGTCTTTCTGAATATCTGCCGCACAGATCACCGGGCCCATATCAGCGATCTCCTGGGCGATGCCCATGTGGTCAGGATGGTAGTGTGAGATCAGCAGATAATTAATGTCCTGGACCTTCTCGCCTGCTTCTCCGACGGCATGACAAAAAGCGGCAAGAGTGCCGGCCCATCCTGTGTCAAAAAGGATCGAGCCGTTCCTTCCTTTGATCAGATAAGTATTTGTTGTGCCATACTTTATTTCTTTAATCATAAGAGCCACCTAGAAGCATTATAACACTCGCGTTTTACACGGATATAAACAGGTCTTCATAGTGCAAGGGTGTACATATATGTCTATACGGACGGATTCGAGGCGAAACTTGAGGCTGCCCCCTCAAATTCAGCCTCAAATCAAAGCAGATAATCCGAATTTGAGGCGAAACTTGAGGCACCACCCTCAAATTCATCACACATTGCTCCGCGGGACGGCCTTTTTTGTTGCGCGGGTGGCTCTTTTGTTTATGCAGGTGACTTATTTGTTTACGCGGGTGCGGGGCACCGGGCGCAATTATTGTGTTGCAGAAAAAGTGTAGTAAATCGCCCCTGAAAACTACACTTTTTTCGCAATAATCGAAAAAGTGCAGAAAAAGTGTAGTAAATCGCCCTTGAAAACTACACTTTTTTCGCAACAAGGAGAACCATTGACAACTGTCTTATGCATGATTAAAATGAAACTACTTTCATTTTTCCGTTGCACGCAATCTAAGGAGATAACCGCACGCAATCTGAGGGAATAATGCGCGCAGTCTGAGAAGCAAATGCAAGCCGTCTGAGAGGATAAGATAATGCCAAAAGTTACTGAAGAATATCTGGAAAACAAGCGCAGGATGATTACCGATGCCGCCTATCAGGTGTGCCTCAGAAAGCCTGTCGAGATGGTAACTATCTCAGACGTCATTGCTGAGACCGGTATGTCCCAGGGAGCCATCTACCGCTACTATGACGGTCTTGATGAGATCCTTGCAGACATGGTCACGAAGATGCGCACTGACTATAACATCATTGATGATCTTGAAGTCATAACGTCGGATAATAAATCGACCCTTGAAGAGCTCACCTTCAAAGTCTGTGGCTGCCTGGCGGAGGTTATGGAGCATCACCTGATGGATATCCAGAAGATCAATTTCGACTTAGGCGTAATCGCGATCAATGAACCTGAGCGCGCAGCCAGGATCATGGCAGGTATAAAGGGACAGAGTAATCTGGATTACCTGATGAAGAAGGCCTTCCCAAGCCTTATGAAAGGCGCAGGAAAACTCGGATATCATCCTCTCTGCTCTGCCGAAGATATCGGACTTTTTATAAGCGCTTCATACACAGGCATCGAGAAGACCTGCATCATGTCGGCATGCTACGGAACAGGAATTCCAAACCTTAAAGCTGAACCTAAGAAACTTTTCAGGACTCTCGCAAAATCGATAATACTTTTACTCGGAGGAAAAGCAGATGATTAACAGGCCCTTACCTACAGGAGAATACGCAGTAGGCACATTCACATTTACTATCTTTAACGACAGAGACGAAGTGCTGTTCCCCGGGACCAAAAGAAGCATTCCGGCGAGAGTATATTACCCTATAAATAAAGAGTCCGTAGAAGGATTGAGCAAAGCCCGTTATCTGAGCAAAGCGATTGCCGACGGGCTCAGAAAGGTAATGCATGCTCCGATCGATTACGAGAAGCTTGAAGCCTCAGGCGATAATGTTTCAGAATGCTATGAGAATGCACCAAGGATCGAAGGCATGAAGTTCCCGCCTGTTCTATTCAGCCACGGACTTTCGTCTTATGTGGAAGCAAATTCGTTTCTCCTGATCGATATCGCATCTCACGGATATGTGGTTATCTCCATAGGTCACCCGCACGACGGAAGCAACACGGTGCTCAGCGACGGAACCACCGTGCCTTTCTATAAAATGATCATGAAAAAGCAATATGAGCCTTTCCTTCCCGCGGCTATGAAGATCCTTAAACTGTCCAAAGCCAAAGGCACCGAAAGAGAGATCTCAGATAAGTTCGACGCATTCCAGAAAAAATACAGCAATATGATCAGAGGCAGAGTTCAGGAATGGAAAAAAGATACTATATCTGTTGTTAAATACGCGAAAGAAAACTTATCAGACCTGATCGATTTTGATAACGGCATTGCCGCAGCAGGACACTCCTTAGGCGGTGCTACTGCGTACGAACTCTGCCTTGATAATGACGAATTCGTCTGCGGCGCAAACTTAGACGGTGCGCCGTTCGGAGATAATGCGGGCAAGATACTTAGAAAGCCTTTCCTTCAGATCTGCTGCAAGGCTAACGCGCCTGTAGAGGCTAGATTCTTCGTAGATCACACAAAGCCCGTATACAAAGCTGTTTTCGAAAAGATGCAGCATGCATTCTTCTCTGATATGAAGCACATGATGAAGCCTTCTTTCATCTCGGGCAAACTCGATCCTGACGTCATGCACAAGAACTGCTGCAAGCTCCATGTCGATTTTTTCGATGCATACCTGAAGAAAACAAAAGACCACCCCGTATTTGAAAATAATGAGGCGGTCACTGTTACGGAATATGCTCCTGATGTGAGCTGAAATCAATCGTCTGATTCGGGGAAGAACTCCAATATCTCATCATCATCGGAAGATGTTGCAGAACCTGTGTCCTCACCTGCCGATGCTGTCTCAGCGGGCATAAACGATCGGATACCTTCTGTAACTGCCTCATATCTTTCCATCATGTCATCGTGTTCCTTGCGGATCGTTGCTGCATCTCCGGTATTAGCTGCCGCCTCAAGCTTTGCCGCCTGCTCGGATAACAGGAGCGCGCCGATAGTCTTGGAAGTGCTCTTCAACGCGTGTACATAGATAGCGTAATTGTGCCAGTCTTCTTCATCGAAGCTCTTACGGATCATCTCTGATTTCTCATCTTTGACATGAGCATATTCAGCAAGGAGAGATCTGTAGAACTCTTCATCGTTCTGGCAATAAGGAAGTCCTACACGGGGCTCGATACCGGCGTCACGGAGTGCGTTATAACCATCTTCATTGATCTCAGCTCTGGTGTTGGATTTAGAAGATTCGGCATCATCCACAACACTCTCGACCTTCTCTTCGGGCAGATACTTCATGAGCATTTTCTCTAACGCATAACTGTCTATCGGCTTTGTCAGGAAGTCTGTAAAACCTTCTTCGAGATAACGTTCTTTCGCGCCGACAACAGCATCTGCGGTAAGACAGATGACCGGAGAATCCTTGCTTGCACCTGTAGCAGATCCACGGATGCGGTGAAGCGCTTCTGTACCGTCCATCTCCGGCATTCGCTGGTCCATAAGGATAAGATCATAATGGTTGATCTCAGCAAGAGCGACAGCGCCTGCAGCACTGCTGGCGGTATCGATCTTCATCTTGGTGTTCTTGAGAAGATTTACGACAACCGTCAGGTTCATCTTCGTATCATCAACGATCAGGATGTGAGCCTTAGGCGCACGGAAAGACTCCCTGTAAACGGCTGCACCCAGAACGTTCTCTTCGAAGTGTTTCTGGAAATCACCGACAGGATTATCGGATACGATCTTCTGGGGAATCTTAACGTTAAACGCAGAGCCCTTACCGTATTCACTCTCCACAGAGATCGTTCCGCCCATCATCTCAAGAAGACGCTGAGTGATTACAAGTCCCAGGCCTGAGCCTTCAATGGTGCTGTTGCGCTCGATCTCAAGACGCTGGAACATATTAAAGAGCTTCTCGCGGTCCTCAGTTTTAATGCCGATTCCGGTATCACGGACAGAGGCGGAAAGGATCACAACATCTTCTTCCTTCTCGCCTGTGAGTCTGAGTCTGATGTTGCCGTGCTCGGTATACTTGACGGCATTGTTAAGAAGGTTCGTGAAGATCTGCTTGACGCGCATCTCATCACCGAAAAGTTCATCAGGCAGAGATTCATCCACATCGATAATAAAATCAAGGCCCTTGTCGCGCGCCTTGAAAAGCGTCATGTTACTTAAGTCGTTAAGCATCGAACTTAACTGATACGGTGATTCAACGAGATCCATGCGTCCCGCTTCGATCTTGGAGAAGTCCAGGATGTCGTTAACTATCGCAAGGAGATTGTGTCCCGCGTTCTCGATATCGCCTGAATATACGACGATATTCTTCATCGCTTCTTTGCGCGCCTGTGTATCGTTATCGGTAAGCTCCTGGGCTCTTCTGCCTTCGCGAAGGATCATCTCATTCATTCCGAGCATTGCGTTTATCGGCGTGCGGATCTCGTGGGACATATTGGCGAGGAAATCGCTCTTAGCGTGGTTAGCACTCTCTGCGCGGACTTTCTGTTCGAGGAGCTCGCCCTGAGCCTTAACATAAGGTCTTACGATAAGGAATGACAAGAGCGCGGCCACGATCTGGATCAGGATGAGAATCGCAAGGTAACCCAAAACGGTCTCGCGTGTCTGGGCCGAAAGCTGACCTTCGAACCAATCCACGGAGAAGTCAGCTGCAATGATGCCTGCAACGTTTCCGTCTGAATCAAAGACCGGGCTGTACGCACTGTAGAATTCACCCCACTGGTCCGTATAAGGGATCTCATCGACGGCAGCTATTCCGTTGCCGGCACTATTAAGAGCTTCCGTATATTCAACGCTGTCACCGTAACTTGCAGGACTGATAAGGTTGGTGTCCATCGTGAAGATGAAGTTATCATCTCCCGCTTCCTTGATGGCGTAAACGTATTCAAGTTCTACATTATCTCTGAATACTGCGAGGGTGTTATAGACTTCGTTATATTCATCACTTCCTATGGTGCTCTCATCGAGATTCTTCAGCATGTCGCCGTTGATAGAACCTGATGCACAGTTGGATATATCGAGCATTCGCTGCTGAATGGCTTTTCTGATGGCACCTCTGGACCTGTAGATGGAGACTGCGCAAAAGAGGGCACCGGAGATCAGAATGATCGCCTCGACCATGGCAATTATCTTGGTGGAAAGGTTATTCTTTGCCGCCACGAAATATGTTCCCCCATCGCGCCTGTTTATATTTATCTAATAATAGTACAAAAAAGGCGAAAACTTGACAAGTACAAAGGATTCGGTCGTGACAAAAGTGATTTTTCGAACTTTGATCAGAGCGACTTACTCCTTAGCCTTCGTCGGCTTGCCGTGGCCGTAGTAAATATTCTTTATGCCCATGGATTGGATCTTCTCGTAAGTCTTTTTCTGCGTCTCAAGATCATAGTACAGATGACCCATACCCGGCTTGATCCAGTTATCGAGAGCATCTCCCGCGATAAGAGAATTATCACCTACCAGAAGCCCTATCGAACCTCTCGTATGACCGGGAAGTTCAACGACTTTAACGCTCGGGAATCCGTAATCGTCAAATGTATCGCCATCCTTGACGTAGAAGTGGTTTGCAGGGCGAATGACCCTGGTAGTACGGAGCTGCTTTAACGAGAGCTTAAGAACAACTGCTCCCACCGCACCGTATGACTGAAGCGGCTGCGAATCGTAGACATCGAAGATCGCGTCATCCTCCCTGTGATAAGCAACAGGGATCTTAAATCTCCTGGAGATCGCTTCTGCATTCTCAGCGTGATCAAAATGAGGATGCGTTAAAACAATGAGCTTCATATCATACTGACTGCACGCATCGATAACCTGTTTGAGATACTTGCCGCTGCCCGTATCTACGAGGATAGCTTCCTTCCTGTCTGACACGATATAGCAGTTATCGGTACCGCCTTTTATCATGGTGATATCGAGCTCGGGATTGACCGCCTTCTTCCAGTAATGGAACTCGTATCCGTCAACTACTTCTCCGACAGGATAACCGACTGCGGCAGATAACTTCTGCTTAAGCAGTTCATACCATTCATCCCATTTCTCTTCAGGCATCTCGCCTAAGATGTGAAGACCGTCGTGCCTTGAAGAAGCAGTAATATCGATACCCTTGTCGATCCAGTGCGGACCATCATTATCGAAGCCGTCCCAATAAGGCAGCTGCTTGTACGCGCGGTTGATCTTATCCCAAACCGACTTAGGCGCCGTATAGTGAATATTAAGGGTTACATCGATCTGCATTATTCCGCCCTCTCATACTGAGTCTTCAGTATAGAGTTTATCACAAAGCGTGACATGCCGTGTCTTGGATCAAGGTCCTTATTCAAGAGCTTTGTTCAAGGTCCCCAGTACCATGCCTCATATTCTGCGTTAACCGGATTACCGCCTGTCAAAGAATTGCAGTTGCAATAGACGTAGATCCACTGTCCCTCTTCCAACTCTAATTCTCCGTCGTTAACGAGCGCAGGCTCCATATCCTCAAGCGCCTCATATCCGTCCGTTAACTCTTCGTCAAGGACATACACTTTCCACTCCAGATCATCGTTGGTTTTCTTTTTGAAATAGACCTCCCCGTTTGACGACATCGTATACTCAACCTTCATGCCGTAATACCCGGTCTCGAAAACATCCCCGTTAGTAATATTGAACAAAATATACGTGCACGGCTCATAAAGAACGATATTATCATCGGCATTATCACCTGTGGCAACGCTCTTCGTATCTTTAGTTCTCGAGTGCTTTGTATCCTTCTTTATATCCTTGCCGCATCCTGCAAAAGCAGCTGCCGCAGCGACTATCAGAATGCCGCACAAGATTGACTTCAGTGTTCTTTTCATATGCCCCTCCGTTATGATCAGTTATTCTTTATACAGATGCAGACCGTAAAAAGTTGCAGTGCCCGCGATATCTTAAAGCAGCCCTGTGCGTTTTTTGTGCGGAAAAACAGGATTTTCCGCACGATTTTCGCAATTTTGGCTCGAAAATGCGTTTTTTGTGCGAAAAAACGGAAAATCCGCACAAAATTCGCAATTAAAAAGGGGCAGCCCGTGTGAGCAATGCCCCTTCAATTCACTATTATGACTTTAGACTTCCGTTTCTGCCGGAGGTGCTGCCTGAGGTTCTACAGGTGTCTGTGCTATCGTCTGAGCCGGTGCCGTTACCACAGGCTGAGGAGCTGCAGGTTCCTGATAAAC
Source organism: Clostridiales bacterium (assembly GCA_017427465.1). Taxonomy (GTDB): domain Bacteria; phylum Bacillota; class Clostridia; order Saccharofermentanales; family Saccharofermentanaceae; genus Saccharofermentans. Next base: position 14,246 of record JAFRST010000059.1, read on the forward strand.
CGGCTTAGGCTTGCCGCAGTAACCGCAGAATTTTCCGGTGTTAGTCGACTGACCGCACTCGCATGTCCAGTACATAACGGGGATCGGTGCCACAGGTTGCATAGGTGCAGGTGCCGCCTGTTGAATTGGTGCAACTGTCTGAACAGGTGCGGGAGCTACCTGCTGCACGGGTGCCTGATAAGCCTGCTGAGCGGGTACCGTCGGCTGAACAGAAGCGGGTGCTACCTGCTGCACGGGTGCCTGATATGCAGGCTTAGGAACGCCTCCGGGCAATCTCGTCTCGTATTCTTCTCTGGGCATCGGCTTTGCATAATAGTAGCCCTGGATCATGTCGCAGCCTTCAGCTGCAAGGAAGTCGACCTGGGACTGCTCTTCAACACCTTCAGCGACTGTCTTCATGTTGAGAGATTTCGCGAGTTTTAATGCTTCGGATACAACGATCTCGGTCCTCGGATTGTCTTCGCTGCCTCTGAAGAAACCGGCATCGAGCTTAAGGATATCAAGAGGCATGTTCTTAAGCGAATTAAGTGATGAATAACCTGAACCAAAGTCGTCCATCGATACGAGGAAACCGAATCCCTTAAGCTTGTTGATCGTCGCGATCATTGCGTTCTCGTCATCGAAGAATGCGCTCTCAGTGAGTTCTATCTCGATGAGATCGCGCGGTGCGCCTTCCCTGTCGACCATGGAGCAGATGTGTTCTGCAAGATCGGGCTGAGCAAAGTGAGCTCTGGAGACGTTGACGGAGATGGGCACACACTTTCTGCCTTCGTTAAGCCATCTGCGCTGGTCTCTTGCGATATGCGAGATCATGTAGTCGTCGATCTGGGGAATAAAGCCGTTGTCTTCGAAGATGGGTATGAACTTGCTAGGAGGAACAAGGCCCATATCGGGAGAATTCCAGCGGATGAGTGCTTCAGCGCCCTTGAGCTCATTGGTTCTCGGATCATACTTAGGCTGATAGTAAACAACGAATTCCTGGTTATTAACTGCAGACTGTTGTCTTTCTGTAACTAAGCTGATCCACTTCTCTTCGGCAACAAGGTTCTGGTCGAAGAATGCTATTCCCGACTCAACGCTGTTGCCAAGGGACAAGGCTGCCGTGCAGGCATTGTTATAGAAAAGATCAATATCGGCTATGAATCTTCTTTGTCTGGCGGCAAGCTTCTCATTTGCGGGGTTTACAAGATATACGCCTGCTCTGAATGCAAGCTTGTAGTTTGTTGGGATAGCGATCAATGCACCGATGATGTCATCGAGTCTTCTTCTCGCATCAGCTTCATCCGTGACCTCCAAAAGGAGAGGTAAACCGGAAGAGCTGTTGTGCGCGCACAGTTCGTCCTTTCTAAGCTTGACCGTAATGATTTTCGCGACCTGTCTTAAAAGATCTTCTGCTTCTTTTACGGAATGGCAAAGGACAAAATTCCTGTACTTGATGAATTCCAGAGCTACGACGGCATAAGTCTTGCGCTCGTTGCGCTTCTTCTCGAGGATATCCTGGCTGGTATTTACGAACCAGAGCCAGTTGCGGCCGGGCGCGATGTTGTCCCTGAAAACTACTTTTCTCATCTTCCTGTTGGAATTGAGATTTCTGACTACGCCCATGATCATCAGGATGAATATGATAATGGCAATGACAAATGCCACGATCATACCGCCTAACATGTACATGTAGTCTTTCAGTTTGATGGTCAGTTCAGCCTTTACCAGAAGGATCTCTGCAGCATTATTGACGGGTGTTCCTATCCAGTAAGGAACGCCGACCGTTCCCTGTGACAGGTGGTCCCAAATCTCAGGATCGTTTTTGAACGCCTGCGAAAAGTTCTTCCAGTTGAACACGCTTCCCTGCATGTCTTCTTCAATGAAAGATTTGTTATCGGACATGGCAAGAACAACGCTGTGGATCTCCTGCGCATTGGTGCCTTCTTCAGCATCCGTGATCATGCCGGAAAGCGAGTCTGAATCAAATGCATTTTTAGTAGCATCATAACCTTTGCAAGTGATAACGCCATTAGACTGAAGGACTTTGCCGTTGTAATCGATTATGCAATAAGCATGTCCGTCTCTTACAAGCGTAGATGTAGCTGCATCGCGCGCGCTATCAGTTCCCTTCTCATATTGAGCGGCCATGCGCATGACGTATTCTCTGTCATCTTCTGATCTGACATCGACTACATAATCGCTTATGATACTCATCGCGATAAAAATTGCCGCGATAATTACCAGAAAAACTATCGTGTGGCCGATTATCGGTCCTACGACTTGTGCCTTCGGGATCTTGTACTTATCTTTGTAATTCATAACCCTTCACCTTCCCTATTCCATAATGATATCAAAGCTTCTCTATATATGAAAAGAACTTATCAAGACACATGTTTTCCGCCCTCGTCTCAAAGAAGCATCCGGCCGTATACCACGAATGAGTGTTCTTCTCATCTTCTACCCTGTATAACTCGCACTTATTGCCGATCTCAATGGCTTTCTTCGCGAAAACCTCGGCATTGCCGAAATCAAGCAGTCCGTCATGCTCGCTCTGGATGAGCAGCATCGGAATGTTGTTTCTTGTCATCAGGTTCAAAGGCTCGGCCTGTTTTCTGTCATATCCTTTAGTAAACAGACAGTTCAGAAGTGTCCTGATTGCAAAGTCCTGACACTTTTCGAAGCTGTAAGGACCTCCGAAACCGATGAAGCCGATAACATTACTGATATCGACACCGTATCTGTCCTGATCGGCCTTCGAATAGCAAAGGATCGACGTAAGGTGCGCGCCTGCTGAAGGCCCTGCGACGACTATCTTTGAAACATCGACACCCTTCTGCTTAAGAAATCCGATGACGCTGTTGTAGCCTGCGCAAACATCCTCGATCTGGCAAGGATACTTGAACCTGGTAGACAGCCTGTACCCGAGCGAGAAACAGCGGTAACCTGCTTTTGCAATGGCCTGACCGACATAATAGAAATCCTTCGGTGTGCCTGACTGCCAGCCTCCGCCGTGAACCCAGATGATCACCTTGTCACTCAATACCTTCTCCGGCTCAAAGTACAGATAGTACTGATCTTTGTGGCTTCCGAATGAGACCTTTTGTGCAGGGATCTCCTTTTTGACGGTCAGGAGCCTTTTATACAGCCCGAAATAGCTTAAGTTCTCTCTTGTTGAATCTTTCAAATCTCTACCCTCTTTGCCAATTCCACTTGGCTTCCAAGATGATTTTATCATCCCTTTATTTACAAATATAGTTAAAAGCGTAAAGAAAATATGACGTTCACCGGCGGATAATATTGGGAAATATGCGATATAATCACGCTTAAGAGTGGAGATAAATATGATCAAACAAGCTGAGACAAATGATTTTGAAGCGGTAAAGCACATTACGCAGACGACCATCAGAGCCGTCTATCCTAAGTACTATCCTGAAGGCGCGGTGGATTTTTTCTGCCGGCACCATTCAGACGAGCGTATTTTATCTGATATTGAGGCCGGCAAGGTATATATACTTGAGATCGACAACAGTTATGTCGGGACCGTAACGATCGATGAGATTCACATTAACAGGCTCTTTGTCCTGCCCGAATGCCAGCACAAAGGCTACGGCAGGATGCTTATGGATTTTGCCGAAGAGAAGATCTTCGCACAGTACGACCACGTAGAGCTTGACGCATCGTTCCCTGCTAAAAAGATCTACATCAAGCGGGGGTACAGGGAAACAGAATATAACATCATAGAGACCGCTAGCGGCGATAAGCTCTGCTACGATGTTATGGTCAAGGAGGCAACATGATAAGAGAAGTCACATCAGAAGACTTAAATGAGCTTTTAGAGCTCTACCTGTTCCTTCACGAAGAAGGTCTTCCCGAAGATAATGAACACTTAAGAAACACATGGTCTCAGATCATAAACGATCCTAACCATCACATAATCGTTAATGTCATTGACAGCAAGATCGTCTCATCCTGCGTATGTGTCATCATCCCTAATCTTACAAGAGGTATCCGTCCTTATGCCTTCGTTGAGAATGTGGTCACGCATGCTGATTACCGCGGTAAGGGATATGCGACTGAATGCCTTAACTACGCCAAGCAGATCGCAATCGATAACAACTGTTATAAGATGATGCTCCTTACAGGATCGAAAAGAGAATCAACGCTTAAGTTTTACGAGAACGCCGGATACAACAAAAACGACAAAACCGCTTTTATACAGTGGCTGTAGAGGTTTATATGGCAAACTACAAAATAATCGATAAAGAGACATATTACCGCAAAGGCGTATACCGCCATTTCACCGAAGACTGCAAGTGTTCGGTCTCCATGACCGCGCGCATAGACGTAACCGACCTGGCAACTTACTCGAAGAAGACTGGGACCAAGTTTTACATCAACTTCCTGCACGTCTTATGTAAAGCACTCAATTCGCGTGACGACTATAAGATGCAATATTTCTGGAAGACAGACGAGCTCGTGTGCTTTGATAAGATTAATCCCACGCAGTATGTTTTCCATGAAGACACGGAGACATGCACGCCCGTTTACACAGAATATTTCGAAGACTACGAAAAGTTCTACAAGGGTGCCATAGAAGACGTAGAGAACGCTAAGAATACACGTGAGTATATGCTCGATTCCGAGAGCCACCCCAACTGGTTCGATGCTTCATATGTCTCATGGCTGTCTTACGATTCGCTGAACGTGGAGCTTCCCGACGGATATCTGTATTTCCTTCCGATCGTTAACTGGGGTAAATACAGAGAAGAAAACGGCCGTCTCATGATGCCTCTTACCGTCAGGCTCAATCATGCGATAGCCGACGGATATCTTGTAGCGAACGTATACAGACTGGTGGAAAAAGAGATAGCCGGACTGATCAGGTAAAGCCTTACAGTTTTATCTCCATATATCCGCACGTGAACGGGAAGAAATCGAACTTCTTCGTTCCGAGGTGGACTGCGCCGTTTTGTTCATACCACTTGCGAAGCACCTGATTCTCTTCGACAATGCTGAGATCGATCTTGCTGACGCCTTTTGAACGCGCAACTTCACAAGCGTGTTCCAAAAACTTTTTCCCTATTCCCTTGTGCCTGTATTCGGGCAAAACAGACAGGCTTCCGAGTTCACACGAATCGTCCTTAAAAAGCAGACAGTAAAATCCGCAGAGCACGCCCTCTTCTTCCCAGACATAAAGCAGTCTGTGCTCAACATCCATCCAATGCTGAAGCCTCTCTTCATTTGTTGCAAAAGCGGTAAAATACGGAGCATTCTCTTTTGTAAATCCGAATTCATCTGCAACTGTCTGAAAACTCTTCCTGATTATATCCGCACAAACGGGGATCTCGTCACGGGTCATCTCGCGTATCATTATGTTTCTCCCTTTCGGGCGCTCTTAGCGCTTGAAACATATTATACGCTCATTGCTCATATCATTGACGCGGCATCTTCATATGCAAAAGGCCTTAAGATAAGCCTTTCAGTCTCAATAACTTGTGTTCCTACAGCATTCATTGCCGTACCTCTTTAATGTTTTCAACGATTATAACATTGAGTCAATCGTTCTTATCAAGTAAAATATCGTCTATGCGCAAACACTATATTGACAATCTAAGGAGCCTTGTAATACTCCTGCTCATTCCTTACCATGCGGCCCAGGCCTGGAACACATGGGGTGAACCGCATTACCTGATGTTCGGCACGAGCAGGACCTTTAGCAGCATAATAGTTACATTCAGTCCGTTCATAATGCCCCTTTTATTCTTGCTCGCTGGCATGAGCACGAGATTCGCTTTAAACAAAAGATCCGCCGGTCAGTATATTCTCGAAAGGGTTAAAAGACTCATTGTCCCTCTCGTATTCGGAACACTTGTCTTCGTGCCGGTCATGACTTATCTGGCTGACAAGTATAACTATGGCTACGACGGATCTTTCTTCGCGCATTACAAAGTCTTCTTCACGAAGTTCACTGATTTCACAGGTGCTGACGGCGGCTTCTCATTCGGTCAGTTCTGGTTCCTGCTCTATCTGTTCGTGATATCTGTTATCTGTTTGGGAATCATACTCCTGCAAAAGAAGTTCATCCCTAAGGCTAAAGGAAATGTTCCTTTGTGGCTCATAATTCTGCTCGGACTCCCGCTGCCTTTTATCGGCGGACTTCTTGAGGTAGGAGGAAAAAGCTTAGTTTTATTCGCCTATTTATTTCTCATCGGATACTATGTTTTTGCGAACGATGAAGTAGTAGAGAAGATTAAACGGGTCAAGTTCATCTTCCTTGCAATCGGTCTTATCTCCTGCATTGCAAACGTCTATATGTTCATCTGGTCAGGCAAGTCTTTCGGAGTATTCAACACGGCTGCAAATTATATAACCGGATGGTTCATGATCCTCGCACTTATCGGCATCGGTAAAGATCATATAGACGGCAACGGCAAAATATCCTCTTATCTGTCGCGCATATCATTTGCGTTCTTCGGCTTGCATTTCATTATCCTCGTAGTAATGCAATTTCTCATGGCAGGCATATTCGAAAACAACCGGTTCCTCTTATTTCTGATCCCGGTTATTGTTTCCTACGCATTAACTTTTGCATTCAGCGAGATCTTCGTGCGCATTCCGCCATTAAGCTTCCTGATAGGCGTAAAGCCCCGTTCAGGTAACCTCAATTAAAGGGATATCCATTTCTTCCTGTGTGAGACCCGCATGTCCGCCGGGCATCATCTTCATCTCTTCGTGCGTTAAGAAGACCGCGGCATCAGATATTGATACCGCCAGGTAATCACCCAGCATATCGCGGAACAATTCATGGTCTTTGCCTACACCAAAGAGTTTTAATCCGATCACTTCATCTTTTGTGAGGATCCAAAACTTATCACCGAATACTTTTCTGAAAATAGCGGGAAAAGTCTCTTTATATTCATCCTTCACCCAAAAGCTCAGGGTGCGCGGCTCGATCGAGGGCATACGCACAAGACATTTCAGGATCTCAGGATAGTCCATCAGGCAATAATTCGTGCAGGCGATCTGGCTGTGATCGGCAGTGACAAGCAGCAAAGTATCAGACAGGCCGGAAGCAAGTGCTTCGATCTTTTTCTCAAGAATGATCATCAGATCGTGAGTTTCCCGGCTGTCAGGTCCTGTCAGATGGATCGTGTTATCAGGCTCATTCCAGTATGCATAGATAAACTTCTTGCCGGGCTTAGAGCAAAGATCATTAACGCGTGCAAAGATGCTGTCCAGATCTTTAGGGAAAGGAGGCAGGTAGGGCATTGACGCATATGCCGTCCCTCCTGCCTCATTGATCTTACTGATGATATTCTTATATGGTGTGAACCTGAATCCGGCATTGTATTCTGCTGCCGGAACCGGCGGCCTGGTATTGCCGTCTCCGTCTTCTATCAGCTGTTCGTTATTCGTAAAGACAGTTACATTCTTATCGAGTTCAGGATAGTACATGTCCCATCCGAGCCAGCCGTGTTCATTGGGATAAAGGCCTGACAGTACCGAGGTAGTGGCGGCCACCGTCGTCGGCGGGAAAACAGAACTGTAAGATCCGGCCAGATGCGAACGCAAGAAGCCATCGGGATCAAGGTGCTTTTCGAGGATCGATATACCCATCGCATCCATAAGCAAAACGACAACATTTTTATAGCTGCCTTCAAGAAGCTTATCAGCCATCTTAAGAGTGGGCGCAGTAGTCTCAGCGCCAAACGCCTTAAGTATGGAGTTGCTTAAGTTAACAAGACAATTGTCATAATCAGGTTTGCAATAGTTCATATCTCTTACCTATTACCCGTTTTCTTTAGTTTACCATTAACAAGCGGAGATTTGCCGGAACATAGTCATGATAGTGAGTGTATAATGACAGCATGTATAAGATTTTTATTGTAGAAGATGATAAAGGTATAGCTGAAGGGATCTCCGGCTGTCTTTCAGCGTGGGAGATGGAAGTTAAGATCATCTCTGATTTCCGCAATGTGTTAGGCGAGATCGGAGAATATGAGCCTCACCTGATAATCATGGATATCACGCTGCCTTACATGGGCGGATATCACTGGTGCCAGGAGATCAGGAAGACCAGTAATGTGCCGATCATCTTCATATCATCTGCTACAGATAACATGAACATCGTCATGGCCATGAACATGGGAGCAGACGATTATATACCGAAGCCTTTTGACCAGAGCGTTCTTATCGCGAAGGTTCAGGCTCTTTTGCGCAGGACTTATGATTTCAGTCAGAGCACGTTCACGCTTCAGGCCAGGGGCGCCGTTCTTAATACGAATGATAATTCTTTATCTAATAACGGCAATAAGCTAGAGCTCGCGCGTAACGAGTATAAGATACTTCTGACTCTCATGCAGAATAAGAATAAAGTCGTAAGCCGCGAGAAGCTTATGGAGGCTCTCTGGGAGACCGACAGCTTCGTAGATGAGAATACTCTGACCGTCAATGTCGGAAGGCTCAGAAAGACTCTTGAATCCGCTGGTCTGAAAGATCTTATCAAGACCAGGTTCGGCATCGGCTACATCCTGGAGGATGATGAATGAAGCTCTTCGCAAGATATTTAAAGTACCGCGCGAAGATAATCATTACGTGTATAGCCGTCGCGGGCATCTTCGCTTCGTCATATTTCCTGTTTGACATGCAGGCCATAGCCGTGCTATATCCCGTGCTGCTCACGCTATGCTTTGGACTTATCGCGGCAGGGTTTGATTTCGCAGCTTTTGCAAAGCGCCACAACAGACTTAAGGATAATCCGGAAGATCTTCCCATACCCAAGAATCTTTTGGAAGAAGATTATCAGACGATAATTAATCTGTTGCGTGAAGAAGCTTCTATGGCTGAACAGAAGGCATCTGAAGATTATACAGGCATGATCGAATACTATACGGTCTGGGCACATCAGATAAAGACCCCCATAGCCGCTATGAGGCTTAACCTTCAGTCGGAAGATACCGAATCAGCCAGAAAACTTATGGGAGACCTGAACCGTATCGAAGCATATGTCGAGATGGTCCTCACATTCTTAAGACTGGGCTCGGACAATACTGATTATCTCATCAAGGAATACGATCTGGATGAGATCATCCGCCCTGCCATCCGCAAGTTCTCGAGAGAATTCATCTTAAAGAAACTTAAGCTCGAATACGAACCTACAGGCTTTAAAACGATTACTGATTCGAAGTGGTTGTCCTTCATCATCGAACAGGTGATCTCGAATGCCGTTAAATACACATCCGAAGGATCGGTCATGATCTATATGAAAGAGCCCGGGATCCTCTGCATAGAAGACACGGGCATCGGCATCAGCGAAGAAGACCTTCCGAGGATCTTCGAGAACGGATACACGGGCTTTAACGGACGCGAAGATAAGAGAGCGAGCGGCATTGGACTTTATCTTTGCAAGAGGATATCAGATAACTTGGGACACAAGATATACGCGGAATCTGTTCAGGGCAAAGGGACCAGGATGTTCCTTGACTTAAGAGCAGATAAGATCGGCGTCGAATAAATGTGACAAACGTGTAAGGAATTGGTAAGCAGATTCAATGGAGCGGAAACTTCATGTTTTCTATACTGTGGCTGACTTAAACAGAAAGGAAGTATGCAGTAAATGAGTTTACTCGAAGTAACAGGATTAAAGAAAATATATAAGGGACGCCGCGGAGGCGCTTCGGTCGAAGCTCTTAAGAACGTTAATTTCACCGTCGAAAAGGGCGAGTACGTAGCCATCATGGGCGAGTCCGGAAGCGGCAAGACCACTCTGCTTAACATCCTCGCAGCTCTTGATAAAGCAACTGCAGGAACAGTTATCCTCGATAATATGAACCTGTCTACGATCAAAGAATCCGCTATGGCCAGGTTCCGCCGCGATAACTTAGGATATGTCTTTCAGGAATTTAACCTTCTGGATACATTTACCCTCGAAGATAATATCTATCTTCCCCTGGTCCTTGCAGGCAGAAAGCATAATGAGATGAAGGAGAGACTTGATAAGCTCGCACCCGTCCTCGGTATAAGCGATCTTCTTAAGAAATACCCTTATGAGGTCTCAGGCGGCCAGAAGCAGCGTGCGGCGATCGCAAGAGCTCTTATCACAGAGCCGAGGATAATCCTTGCTGATGAGCCCACCGGCGCTCTGGATTCCAAGTCATCTGATGAACTGCTCGACCTTTTCACGAGAGTAAACCGGATGGGACAGACGATCCTCATGGTCACCCACTCTACCAAGGCAGCAAGCAAAGCTTCGCGCGTCATGTTCATCAAGGACGGGATCATATTTCACCAGATCTACAAAGGCAGCTCCACTGATACACAGATGTACCAGAAGATCTCAGATACATTAAACCTCCTCGCCCAGGGAGGTGAACTTAAATGAGAATAGGTCTCTATCCGCGTATTGCTGCCGACGGCATACGCAAGAACGGCAGGCTTTACATGCCTTATATCTTCACAAGCATCTTAATGATCGCTGTGTTCTACATCATGCATCTGCTGGGCTTTTCCGATATGCTCAGGGATTTCCGCGGTGCTGATACGGCAAGGCAGATCTTAGGGTTCGGAACCTTCATAATGGCTTTCTTCGGAACCATATTCCTGTTTTATACCCAGTCCACTTTGATCAAGAGCAGGCTTAAGGAATTCGGTCTTTACAGCGTGCTCGGAATGAACAAGAAAAACCTCGGAAGAGTTATATTTTTCGAGACTTTGATTACATGGGCAATCTCCATGGCAGGCGGACTTCTTGCAGGTGTCGGTCTTTCAAAGCTCGCAGAATTAGGCTTTGCAAAGATCGTCCAGTCTGATGTCAATTACAGTTTCTTCATCTCCGGAGAATCACTTCTTTGCACCTTTATCGTATACAGCATTATCTTCTTCCTGATCTTCCTCAATGCGGTAAGGCAGGTCAGATTTGCCAGAACGATCAATCTTGTTAACGCCGAGAAGGCGGGCGAGAAGCCGCCTAAGGCTAACTGGGTATTGGGCATAATCGGTTTCGTCACTCTTATTTCAGGATATGTGATCTCCATCAGGATCGAATCCCCTATATCAGCGCTTTACATGTTCTTTATCGCAGTCATCCTCATCATCATCGGAACATACTTCGTGCTGATCGCTGGCTCTGTCCTTCTTTGCAGGATCCTGCAGAAGAACAAGAAATACTACTACAAGACCAATCATTTTGTCTCAGTATCATCCATGGCATTCAGGATGAAGAGAAACGGCGCAGGTCTTGCATCCATCTGCATTCTTCTTACTATGATCCTGGTAATGATCTCTTCTACATCCGCCCTCTATTTCAACAGGGAAGAGACTTTGGAAAATCACTATCCGAGACAGCTCAACTGCCTCGTAAGAACATCAGGTTATCAGGAAGAAAATGAAGAGATAACTGCAAAACTTGAGGAAGCCGTCATAGCGAAAGCAAAAGAATTCGGTACGGAAGTAAAAGACAGTTTCTCATTCACGTGCTGTGACATCGTAGGATACTATGAGAACAACAAGCTTATTCTTAATCTTGATCCGAGGTCGATGTCCAATATCGATTACGACAAGGTTGTCGTGGCATATTTCTTTGACTTGGAAGAATACAACAGATTAGCCGGAACAAATGAGGTCTTAGGCGAGAATGAAGTCCTGGCAGGCGTCAACGGCAAACTTACATTCGGAGACACTTTAAATATCGGCGATGAGACCTTTAAGGTCGCTAAAAAGATCGATCCGCGTGATACGGCTCTGAAATATGGCGGTATAAACGAGCCTGTTACCAAGCTGATCATTATCACAGCCGATATCGGAGATACCGCTTCTCTTTATAACGATCTTCTGGATTCCAGAGGCGAGAAGCTCCTCACATGGCAATGGAGATTTTCTTTCGACACGGATCTTGATGAAACAAAGCAGATCGAACTGAAAGATGCAATTAACAACGATATAACCGGAGAACTCGAACCTTACTGCGAGAGCAGGGCGAACGAGCGCTCAGACTTTGTTACAACTTTCGGAGGATTGTTCTTCCTCGGCATTCTCCTGAGCATCATCTTCCTTTTGTCCTGTGTACTGATCATCTACTACAAGCAGATATCAGAAGGCTTCGAAGACCAGTCAAGATTTGCCATTATGCAGAAGGTCGGTATGACCAAAGAGAACATAAAAAAGAGCATCAACTCCCAGATGCTTACCGTCTTTATCATCCCTATCGTGTTTGCCTGCCTGCACCTTGCAACAGTGCTGCCGGTCATTCACAAGCTCCTATTGCTGTTCGGTCACAACAATATCCCGCTGCTGCTTCTTAGTTCCGGGATCTGCGTTGCAGCCTGCGCGGTCTTCTACGCGGTAACTTACAAGCTTACATCGAACGCTTACTACAAGATCGTGTCATAAGCTCATGACATATATCTGACAGGGGTTTGCTTCGTCCCAGTATAGAGGGAAAACTTCAAACTCTTTAAATCCGCAGTTTATATAGAAGCGGTTAGTAATATCATAATCTTCATACATGCCCATCCGGACTGTCTTGACCTGCATAAAGGAATAGCCCTCCGAATGGGCAATTTCTTTTGCTTTCTCCACTAATGCCCTGCCGATCCCGCTTCTGTGGTGATCTTTTAAGACACCCATAACGGCAAGCTCAACAGTGGCGTCGCCTGTCTGTTTAAGGCACAAGAATCCGTTATATTCACCGTCTTCCTCATTAGCAAGGAAGATCCAGTCTTTGCAGTCTTCAATGTATCCCTCGCGCGATTCCTCGACTTCGAACCACTGTGTCAGAGCCTCCAGGATCTTGCGAGCGATCTTGGATTTTAATTCTTTATCTTCAATTAGTTTGATCATGTAACTGATTCCTTTTTTGTTTTCCGGTGGACGGAAAAGGTATCAGGCCACCGGTGCGGGCAATTCCTTGCCCATATATTTATCGTAGAACTCCTTGTACTTTCTCTCGCTTGCCGCGTCACGGCGGTGCTTAAAGTCGTGCATATAGGTAGCGGGATCCGTCGTATTAGCGTACTTGAAACGGTATGCGATAGCCGCAATATTGAGACTGTGCTCTGCGATCCTTACGCAGCTGTAGAGGATGTCGTTAAATACAAAGCCCTGTATCGTAGTGCACTTGCCCGTCGCAAGACGCTCGACGTGAGCATTCTTGAACTGGTCGCTCATCTCACTGATGACTATTCTCAAAGGTCCTACCTCTTCTGCCCTTGCGGCATTGCCGGACATGTAGCAGTCGAGAGCGATAGTATAGACTTCCTTTACAGCGGGTATGATCCTGTTAAGCTCAGATACAGCCTCGTCGGAGAACTCAAGTCGTTTATTGAATATCTCTTCGGCGGAATTGGAAAGATAGTTCGCGTGGTCTGCGATACGCTCTACCTCACCTATCATCTGGAGGAGGCTCGAAGACCTGTTCTTATCTTCAACGGAAAGATGCTGAGTAGTCGTAAGCTTCATGAGGTAAGAGCCGAGGTGGTCCTCAAATCCGTCTATTACTTCCTCATTTTTCTTGATGTAAGCAAAATCATCTTTGTTATAGCCGTTGGTTAACATTACCATCGACTTATCGAGACCGTTCTTAGCCTTGCCGATCATCTTGATAATTGAGTTGCGGCACTCTGCAACGGCGATAGGAGGAGTAAGCATAAGTCTCTCGTCGAGCTTGAATTCCTGTTCTTCATCAGTATCCTTAACAATGATATTAGCGATCTTGATAAGGAGCTTGCTGAAGGGGAAGAGCAAGATGGTATTGCCGACATTAAACAGCGTGTGGCAAACGGCAATCCCGACTACGCCTATCGTCTGGCTCATGAACGAGAAATCAAAGACAGCGTTCAGTCCGTAGAATACGAGCATCCAGATGCATGTTCCGATGACCTTGATAAGAACGTGTATAGTGGTAACTCTCTTAGCTGCGCGGCTTACACCGATAGATGATAAGATCGCAGTCATGCATGTACCGATATTTGCACCCATGATGATCGGTATAGCAACGCCGTAGGATAACTGGCCGGTCATTGACAATGACTGAAGGATACCGATAGAAGCCGCAGAGCTCTGGATGATGCCCGTAACTACCGTACCTGCAATAACACCGAGAAGCGGATTATTGAAAGCCGTAAGAAGGTGTGTGAATTCCGGCATATCACGGAGAGGAGCCATGGAGGTGGACATCATGGTCATGCCTTCCATAAGGATCGCAAAGCCGATAAACATCGTACCGAAGTCCTTATTCCTCTGCTGCTTGCAGACCATGAGCATGATGATACCGATGAGAGCTACAAGAAGGGCGAAGCAGGACGGCTTGAGGAACTGCAGGATAACGCTGCTCGTGCCGTCGATGCCGGACAGGGACAGGATCCATGCCGTCAGTGTGGTACCGATATCAGAACCGAAGATAACGCCGACCGTCTGGGGGAGCTCAATGATACCCGAGTTAACAAAACCTACGAGCATGACTGTCATCGCAGAGGAAGACTGGATGGCGATCGTAATGACCGCACCGATCGTTAGACCTTTAAAAGGATTGGCTGTCGCCTTGCGCAGAAGAAGCTCGAGCTTGCCGCCGGCGGTCTTTTTCAATGATTCAGATAAGACCCTCATTCCGTAAAGGAAGAATGCCAGGCCTCCGAAAAGGGTTACAAACGAAAAAATATCCATATACTCGCCTCTTAATCAAGAATTATAATCAGCATTTTTCTATGCTAATTTTAATATCTAATCGGCATATTGTAAAACCCAGAAATATTACATTTTTAATTATATAGACGCTTGTCTATGTATAGCCTTAAAAACGCCTGTTTTAAGCGGTTTACAGCATTTCGTCTATGCGCGCACCACACTTACCGCAGAATTTTGTACCGCCCGGCAGAGGGTTTCCGCACATATCGCAAAATTTAGGAGCAGCCTGTGCAGGAGCTGTCTCAGGAGTGCTTTGAGCGTTTCCAGTCGCAGGAGCAGCATAAGAAGGAGTGGGGCCCCAGATAGCAGCTGCACTGGGCGGAACGATTGGGGGCTGCTCAACCGGTGAAGGAAAAGCAGAAGTTTTAGAATCGTTTCTTACATAATGGATCGGCGTTGCATCGCCGACAGGCTCAGGATCATCAGGTATGGGGGCCTTTGATACGGCAGGCGCCTTCTTGGCAGGAGGAGCGTATACAGGAGCCGGGGTCTGATAGACCGGTGCATACTGATATGGAGCGGCATTCGGATACGCAGGCGCAACCGGTGCAGGATTCATATAAGCAAGAGTCTGCAGCATGGGATCCTGATGGCAGGAGCCGGTACAAAAGGTGACGGATTTGGATTAGCAGGCGCCGGTGCAAAGGGTGACGGATTTGGATTAGCAGGAGCATACTGAACAGGCTGGACAGATGGAGGTGCGGCAAACGGTGACGGCTGCACCGGAGCAGGAGAAGCAAAAACCGCAGGCTGCCGGTCCGAAAAGTCTGCCGGCTGGCTTCTGGGCACCGAAGTATCAGGATTAACGCTTACGTTTTTACCATAGTTCATAATTCCGGTACACGATCCGGGAAGGAATCGCCCTCCTTGAAACTGAATCTGAGCGTTGCCGCCGTCAGGTACCTCAAAGATAAACGGAGGTATATCATAACTGTCCGGCACCTTCGCTACTAATATATTTTGCCTCTGATCCGTCGTTGCGACAAGAGAAGAACCGTTGATCAGGGTTCCGATATTTTTGTCGTTGAGGAAAATCTCATACGTGATAGCCGCGCCCGATAAGGCACTTACGCGGTTGATGGTAATACGGCATTTTACTCTTAAGGGTTCATACCTCTCTGAGAACTGTTGGACAAGCCTGTCTGTCTTCGATACATAATTGCCGGGTTTTAAGTTCCTGACGATTATATATGCAACTGCTCCGCCGGTACCCGCAAAGAGCAAGGCGATTACATATGTAGCGTAGCCGAGATCAGACGAGAACCCTATGATTAAGCCTATGATCTCAGGGATGACCCACATCAGAACCGTCATGGCGATGTACCCTCCGGGTCTTCTGCCCCTCTCGGATACAGTTTTTCTGACATTGTTGATCAACGAATATAATATGAAAAATTCCAGCATTCCTATTTACCCCGGCAAGTGGCCTGAGAAGGCCGGATCATTACATCACTTATTGGGAACGAAATACAATTCGCCTTTTTTGAACTTAACGACACCCGTGACAGTTGTTCCTGCCGGAATCGGCTGGACCTTGCTGTCCTCAATTTCGATATCGTACTTCTCACCTTCGATTACATAAAGCTTTTCATTCTCAACACGGTCGATGTAATAACTGGTGCTGTAACCGTCCAAAACATAGAATTCCTCATTAGCTACATCATAGACGACCACAGCAGTGCGCATCATTCCGCTGCCGAACGTAACATCTGTACAAAGATCGGGATTACCGTCTTTGGTTACATCACAAATGTACTTATCACCGACACCCATGCATGTCGGGAATGTTGCGCAGTAATCATTAAGCTCGAATTGTGCATTCTCAAGCTGCATTCCCGAGACAGAACGTTTTTTACCGCATGCGGTAAAAGCCAATACCATCGCTACCATCAAAAGGATCGTTAAAATCTTCTTACCCATACGGCGCCTCCTATTATCCATATGCCATATTATATAGGAATAATTACTCAATGGAAGATGTCGGGAAGACAACTTCCGACCTGAACATGAATCCATACGGTTTTTCTTCACAGCTCACGGTCAATTCCCCTCCGTAACCTGACGCTGCAGTCTCTATATTGTGTATGCCGAAGCCGTGGTTCTTGGCATCCGCCTTAGATGTGACGATCTTACCGTTCTCAATGACAGGGGCCTTAAAGCACGGGTTCGTAACGGAGATCATGAAGAAGTTGTCGGTCTTCCTGAACTGCAAATCGATCGCTCTTAAATCGTCCTCAAGCTCCTTAAGTTCATCCACCGAAGCTGCCTCGATCGCATTGTCCAGAAGATTTGCGAGGATCTTGCACATGTCAACAGGGGATATCTCGACGCCTGAGATCGTGCCGGAACACTTGAGCTTCAGCGAGCGTGAAGCCGCTTCCGCGCTCTTGTCCGCGATAATGGCATCGGCTATCGTATCACCTGTGTGCGCACTTACATCCGCGCTCTTGAGGTTGTCGCCCATCTCGTCCAAGTATTCGCGCATCTTGTCATAATCCCCGCTCTCGAGCAGGAGCTTTAAGACCTGGATGTTATTGCGCATGTCATGGCGCATCGCTCTGATCTCATTGTCAGATCTTGCCGTGTTCTCGAAAAACTTTGCCTGCGAAGCTACAAGTTCCTCATTGACGTGATTCAAATCTTTAAGATCATCACGCTCTTTCCTCGTGACTCTGATATAGAAAAAGAGTGCCATAAAAATAAGGACCGCGAGCATTCCGGTGATGGTGATAACACGTCTGGCATTGTCTTCATTCGCATCATCGATCAGTTCCGGGACCACATTTACGACGATATTAAGAAGGACTGCGATCGTAAGTGTCACGGATACCGGGAGCGGAGTGTTATCGTTCCTGCTTCTTAAGCGCTTAAGGAAATAAAGGAATACGAATTCCAGGAACTGGAACAGGAACCTGAAGAGGATGATTATTATCATCGCCAGGAGTCTTGTGTTCCAGGTCCGGTTAAAGATTATCTGATCACTCAGGATATCAAAGATATGGTTAACTGATGTGAGTATATCGATAGCAAGAAACGCTATGAGGATCTTTTTCCACCATTTCGCGTTTATATTGATGGCCAGGGCGATTATCGCGGATCCGTAGATGAGAAGGATATCCAATATATCTATTATTATGTTAGCTTCACCTTCGGCAACGCTCGTAATGGCTGCCATGATACCGTAGACGGTACTGGAGAGAGCCAGGACCAGATATATGATCTTTTTGTGCTTTACCTCGTACTTCAGGACGCTGTCGACCAGGTACATGGCAAGAACGCCATTTATCATGTATGGCAGGGTGACCAGGAAAACGAATAAGACATTGACCCAGAATGTCATCTTCCGTTCCTCCGGATATATTCAAGGAGGCTCTTTTTAGCCTCCGAAGAGGCGCTTCTGGCAACAGGAAGAGTCTCTTTGTTATCGAGTATTACTTCTGTTGCCGAGAGCTTCCTGACGTGACCCAGATTGATATAGTAGGAACGGTGGATCTTTACAAAATCAGAAGACAACTCGTCCACCATCGATATGGCATCGGTGAACTTCATCCTGAGCTCTACGGATTCGCTTCTAAAACAGAATCTTACACAGTTATTGGCAGCTTCGACATAGATGAGATCAGAGATAAGATTTACTATCTCATCTCCGTCTTTCCTAAGCACGATCTTCTCATCGACTTTAAGCTTCTTTTCAAGATCAGTCAGTGTCTCCCTGAGCTTGATATCGTTAACGGGTTTACTTAAGAATCGGAAGGCATCGACTTCATAGCCGTCCATGGCAAGTTCTGTGTGACTCGTAAGGAAAATAACAGGAATGTCTTTGGAAAATTCGCGGATCTTCTTTGCGGCCGTCATGCCGTCCATATCCTTCATCTCGATATCAAGGAAGACCGCATCGAGCTTAAATCCGTTCTCGAAGCTCCTGATGAGTTCGCTGCCGTCAGCATAAAGAAAACAGCTGACTTCGGCCTTGCCGTAAACAGCAGATATCTGTTCAGCGACACGGCTCCTGTAGACACTCTCGTCATCAACGATGGCAAGTCTCATTATCCCCTCCGGTAATCCAAAAATTCGGAGCTGTCTCATGGCGGGACAGCTCCTAATATTCTAAACCTTAATTATTTTTGAGCAACTACCCGATAGTCTTTCCGTCCTCGAGCTTTATTATCCTTGTACCGTAAGATGCACATCTCTCGGAGTGTGTGACCTGGAGGATCGTAAGGCCCTTTTCTTTATTGAGTTTTGAGAAAAGCTCCATAACCTCCTGTGATGACTTGGCATCAAGGTTGCCCGTAGGCTCGTCTGCAAGAATGATGGCCGGATTGCCCATGACTGCCCTTGCGATGGCAACTCTCTGCTGCTGTCCGCCGGAAAGAGTTGCAGGCATCGCCTTTTTCTTATCGGTGAGACCCGTGAGCTCCAATATCTCATCAAGCTCATCTTTCAAAGAAGCATTTGTCTTGCCGTTGAGCGTCTGCGGAAGGAGGATATTGTCAGCTACGTTCAGGTTCATGACGAGATTATAGAACTGGAAAACAAATCCGACATTCTTGAGCCTTAAGTCGGAAAGCTGCTTGTCCTTGAGCGAACCGATGTCTTTGCCGCAAAGAGTGATCTTGCCTTCGAAGTCTCTGTCGAGCCCTCCGATAAGATAGAGCAATGTTGATTTGCCCGAACCGGATGCGCCCATTAATGAGACGAATTCGCCTTCTGCGACATACATGCAGGCCTCGTCCAAAACGCGGTTGAGATTCGTATTCTTGCCGAACGTCTTGCTTACGTTATTTACTTCAATTACTGTATTCATCTTTATATCCTCCGCTATATTATTCGTACTTGAGTTGTTCTGAGATCTTCATCTTCCTTAAGTTCTTTATTGGGAACAATACCGTTGCAGTAAAGAACAGGATAAGGAATATGCAGAACAGTATGCACTTGACCGGATCTATCTTAATGACCATGAAGAGTCCCTCAACAGACTGCACGGCTCTTCCGATTACCAAGGTCACGAAAACTCCTACCAGAGTACCCATGCATGATGCCGTAAAAGAAGTCAGCAGTACTTCTCTTAACAGGATCCCTGAGAGCTTGCCCTTTCCCATTGCGGTAGACAGCATGACGGCACATTCTTTTTTCCTGCCCTGGAATCCCAGAAGCTGGTTGCTTACCATTCCAATAAAGGTCATGCCTATCGCAACGAAGATGATGATCATCATTATGGTGTTAAGCTGTGAAGCTTCTCTGTCAGTCTGATCGATATATTCTTCCAGAGTGTAGACGCTTATGTATTTTCCGACAGCATAAGTCTCGATTATATCTTTAACTCCTTCAGGATCATCGCACTTGATGAGATAATATCCGATCACATCCCTGAACAATTCCTTATATTCCCGTTGGGTAATAATGAACGAACCGGTACTTCCGTCGAAGCTGTTGATATCGAAAAGAGCATCTACCGTATACTCTCTTTCAATGGGGACGACACCATACGGATCATATGTCAGTTTGATAACTTCTCCGGGGATTATGCCTTGACTTTCAGCAAACTTGGAATCAACCAGGATATGCCCTTCTTCAAGTGAATCAGGGATCTGCCCAAAGGCCTGATAGTATTTAAACCCGCCGTCAGGCATGGCAAAGAAATCACCGTAT
The DNA here is from genome assembly GCA_017427465.1 of Clostridiales bacterium. Lineage (GTDB taxonomy): Bacteria > Bacillota > Clostridia > Saccharofermentanales > Saccharofermentanaceae > Saccharofermentans. Next base: position 34,559 of record JAFRST010000059.1, read on the forward strand.
TTATCCTTTTCTCCGGAGTTGATCCTGATGGTCATATAGGATTCGTAGAGAGGTTCAGTATCCGTAACGCTCTCGAGTTTTTCAATGAAAGAATAATTCTTAATCTGGTCATCGCAGGCTACTATGACATCGCTTGAATAATCATAACCGCCGAACATGTCCATTGCAGACTGCGAGATCGTAAAAACGACTACGCTCATTGCTGCAGCAGTTACACAGAGAACGCCGCTTGATACCGTGCTCTTTCTGGACTTGGCCTCGACCGAAGCCAGCGCCCACTTTGCATTTCCCTTTTTGACAGCCAGATTGTTGATAAGTTCGGCAAAACGTTTAAATACCCAAGGGAATACGAACGCAAGTCCTATAACACCACACAACAAGCATACCGTCGCACCGAAAATACTCCTTCCGGAGAAGAATGCGGCAAGTGCTCCCGCCAGCAGTATTATTCCGGCAACAAGGCCCGCTTTGCTGTATTTGTATTCAGTATCTCTGTTATCAAAGATGATATCTCTTATCGAGGTTTTAAGAGCCTTTATTACGGCCTTCAAAGGAATGAGGCATTCGATTACGACCGCACCGATGACAACTCCGATAATAAGAAATACCGACAACGGGGGCAAAGGCATCGCAATCCTGTTTCCGTCAGCGTCTGCGGTATAGAACATGGCATTAAGGAACGGTGCTCTGAAAAGCAGATAAAGCAATACCGCAGGCACACTTCCGAACAGAGCATAAAGAACATTTTCGAGCAGGAGGATGCGGCCAGTCCTTGCTGTGCTCATACCGAGGCTTCTTAAGGTTCCGATGAATGACATCCTCTCACTTACTATCCTGTTACAGATAGAGGCAGTAACGAATATTACAAGAAGGAATGTTATTGCAAATACCAGATATAAAACCTCTGCTAAAGTATTTACCGTTTCCATGTCTTCATCAGCCAGCGCCAGTTTGACAATTGTGCCTTCGGGATAATAATCCTCGAGCATCTTTACCGCGTCGTCGATCTTAGAATCATCAACAACATCGATAAAGAGAACTCCGGTATCGCCTCTTCCGCAAGAGATGACACCTGCGGTCTCCTTGTTTACCAGGATCTTATATCCCGTAAGCAGAGTGTTATTGCTGTCCTGCGGAAGCACGCCCACTACAGTGAGCTCAACTGTTTCATCGGCTCTGTCATGTACAACGAACGTATCCCCTTCTCTATAGCCCATCTCATCGGCGATCCTGTAGGTGATGATCGTCTCCATGTATCCGATCTCGGCTTGATCCATAAAACCCATGTTGACTGCTTCTTCGACGTTGATTCCATATATATTCAGGTTCTTGGTCGTGACATATGCATATTCGCCTTCTACATCTTCATAGATCATGTCGTGATTTGAATTGATCTCCATCATCTCGACATCAGGATACCCGTCAGGCAGTCCTTTCACCGAATAGTCATCAACGAGTGCAATGATATCTCCGGACGTGATAGAACCGAACATAACGGTAATTGCTTCTTTAATGGTTGATACCAGATCGAAGCAAAGGAGTGCGCAAATTGAGCATACGAAGATGGAGAACGTAACGAGCAAAGTTCTTCCGAACTTTCCGAAAATGTTTTTGAGTGAATTCTTAAGTATTATATTCATCTTCGTCACCCCTTAATACCATCTGGAGACCCTGTTTTCAGGAGCAATGTACATACCGTCACCTTCTTTAACGTCATAAACGTCATAGAAGCATTCAAGTGTGGAAAGGATCGCATTGGTCCTGATAAGTTCCGGACTGTGTTCATCATATGCAAGCTGGTCGATGATCGCGGTATCAACCTTTTTCACGCACCAGATCGTTGCATAGTTCTCGAAAATCTTAATAAGGTCTTCATCTGTCTTTGCGAGCGACGTTACACACTCCATGCCGCCTAAGTCAGCATAGTTCTCACCGAGTGTCTGCTCACCGTCTACATGGTATATACCAAATACCACAAAATTGTCTTCAAAGTACTTTACTGCTTTCTCATTGCGTTCAAGCAGCTTGTTCATATCCTCATCAGCGATCCATTTAGGATTGTAAACACCATTTTTATCAAAGACGATGCAATTGCTGTCAAAAGCATGCCCCATCTCGTGCGCTATTACAGATCCCAGGCCGCCCAGATTCGTATAATAATCGGCATCGGCATCAAAGAACGGTTTATTTGTAATAGCTACTGTAATGGTTATGTTGTTTGCAGTGGCATCATAGCATGCGTTGACCATCTGCATCGGCATGCCTATTTCCTTGCGGTCTACGGGTTTGCCGAGGCTGTCGATCAACTCGAGGCGTTTGATCTTATCATACTGAAGCGATATCTGATAATAATTTCCGCTTAAACCCGCATATTTGGAATTATCGTGCCTATTAAGATCCATGCCCGTTATGTAAACGATATTTTCGAGCTTCTCCAAAAGGCCCTTTTTGGTAGCTTCAGTGAGCCAGTCAGCGCTTGAGATCAGGTTTCTGTAACCTTCTCTGATGTCATCACACATTGAGACTAATGAATCATCCATCTGCTGAGTGTAATATCTCTCAACATAGATAGGATCTGTTTCCTGGTAGAAGCGCGCGCTGATCTCATTTATCGCCTGTTCTTCCAGTGAATCGTAACTGTCAGTTAAATATTGTGCAAGCTCTTTGTTGTGAGGAGCTATAAAACGCATATACCGCGTGTAAAGCCTGCCTAACTCCCAAACCTTAAGCGCATCAATATTCTCAGCCGTCAAAATGGAATTAAGCTGCTTAGCCTGTCCGATATCGACTACACAGAACTCATCACAGTATTTGAGATCAAAGCCTACTGTTCTCAGGTATTCCGACATATTGATGTTGGTGAATATGTTATTTATCTCATCACTTGAACAGATACTCATATACTCAAACTGCCACTGTGCTTCCATTATCTCAAGATCAGTCGCTCCGTATAGATCCAGAGCAACGATAGCAAGCTTTTTGCCGTATTCTGCGGAAGTATCTTCATCGTATCCCAACGTCTTCATTACGGTCCTGCCTTCATCAGCCAAGGAATCCAACGAATAACTGTCATCACGGATCTGCTCAAAGCTCAGGGATAACACCGAGGTCTGCTGGGGAACAGTCAGTATATTCTCTCCGGAAACAAAGTTGTTAGTGCTTACCGTTAAACCGAGAATGCTCGAAAGGTCGTAATCTCTTACGAGCATCGCATCGATCTTCATCAGTTCGTCAACGCTTTTTACGTTATCTATATCACTGATGATCTTAGCAAGATCTTCCGGTATCGGTTCATTTGAAAAATCATATTGCATGAATGCATTGTAAGCAGTCTTAATGATATCTTCTTCGCTGCCCTTTGCATAACCTGAACCGGCTACGGTATCCTTGATGATCCCTTCGATCTGATCATCGATCTGATCCATGTTAAAAGGATCGCCGGCAGAAGAATCCCCCGGCTCGAACTTTGCATTCTTAAGCCTGTCCCCGTTGATATATCTGTAGTAATCATCCTGGGGACGCACCGGTGCTTCCGCCGTGGTCTCAGTTGTTTCTTCAGGCGGCATCTCTATGATTCCGGGAGCACAAGCAGTTAATGTGCCGCAGATCATCGAGCATACCAAAGCTATCCCTAATACCCTCTTCATTTCAAATCTCCTTTTCAGATTTTCGGTTATAGGGATATTATCATTGATTTTTGTCAATTGCGGTTTTTGTGGCGAGTTGCAGTTAATGCGTGGTGAGTTGCGGGAGGGTCAGAACTTTTCTTCTTGCCCTGTCACCTGTTCATTGCGGTATGAAGACTTCGCCGTAAGGATCAAAGCCAGCTTGCCGTATATTTCATCGCGCTGCTGAATAAGCTTCTTTAGTTCTGCCTTTTCCTTAGGTTTTCTGATAAGCTTGACGATCTCGAAGCCAATAAAAAACAGAGCTGAAATTGCTACCGCAATAGCCAGATATATCCAGCCGCCCGGATCTCTGATAAGACCGGCCACAGGTATCGCAAGGCCTAATGCGGTAATGACTATAGCGCCTATTATCTGTGACGGTGTCCACGGAGTTTTTGGGGGCTTTGGAGGTTTTACATTAGATTCAGCTTCGTCGATCTTTTTGTTGAGTTCCTCGAGCTCGGCATATAATTTCTTTTCCTGCCTGTCAAGAGCAGACCCGTTCTTGCCGGTCAGGACACGCTGTTCAGCGTCCCTGCAATGCGGGCATCCGCCTGCCGGTCCTTCATCCTCAACAACATAGAACCTTTGGCAGGCTTTGCACAACTCGAGTCTGTATCCCATATTGATCCCTTTATTGATAATACAGTTTAACTCTTAAGAATGAAAACTCTCAAATGCACGGTCGATCACCGGCTCAAAGCCTAAATAGTCATCCCAGGAAAAGCCCGTGGACAAGACCTTGTCGCCCATGTATTTACCGTAATCGGCGATATAGCCGTCCTCGTTGTAGCTCTTTACAAATTCCATGACAAGATCGGATACATCATCATCCGTAAAGCTCATGTCGCACCATCTGGCGAAGAAATCCATACCCGTCATTTCCTGATTTTTCACGGCTTGTATATCTTTTACTTCATCTTCGTCTTCGTAATGCATATCGCCGAGATAGTCATGCCTTAATAACCATGTAACGAAAAACGCGATGTGGTTACCCGCATAACCCCAGATCTTTTTCTCATCTGCCTCCGTAAGCTCTGCCGGCGACAATCCTGACTGTGCGCAATACTCTTTTTGAGCTGATTCATACTGCCATTCTGCTTTATCAATAGCCATTTGCCTTTATCCCCCTTTTCGAAAACAGACATTTATAAAATAATTATAACATTTTATATCCTTATGCTTTACTTTGATCATTCTTATTTGTAGTATTGCAAATAGGGTTATGGTGTGTTTCAAAAAGGGTAAAGGCGGTACGGACAATGGAAAAATGGATCAGATCAGCAATTCCGGCACTTTTAATTCACTGTTCGATCGGAACCGTATACTGCTGGAGCACCTTTAAGCAGGCTATAGCCGATACTATCGGCATGACACCTTCTGCTGTCGGCTGGGCATTCAGCCTCGCGATCTTCTTTCTCGGTATGTCCGCGGCATTCGCCGGAAAGCTCGTCGAGATCAATATCCACAAGTCTTCCCTCGTCGCCGCTGTCTGCTTTACCGCAGGCATGATAGGCACGGGTCTCACACTGATGTATTGTACAGGCGTATTGGCTCTCATACTGATCTACGTTTTCTACGGATGCATAATGGGAATCGGATTAGGTGTCGGTTACCTTACCCCCGTTAAGACTCTCATGCTCTGGTTTAAAGACCACAAGGGACTTGCCACAGGTATCTCCATCATGGGATTCGGCCTTGCGAAGGCTATCGCCACACCTATTATGGAATCTCTCCAGAACAGCGTCGGTATCGCCTGGATGTTTATTATCCTCGGCATCGCTTATTTTGTCATGATGTTCATCGGACACCTGCTCCTCAAAAAGCCTTCTGACTGGGTCGAGGCCAAGACCAACAGTGACTTCAGTTATTCGATCCTTAAGAACAAGACCTTCGTCGGTATCTGGCTGATCTTCTACATCAATATTCACTGCGGACTGATGCTCATCTCTTACGAGAAGCAGTTCCTTAACGACCGTTTCGCAGGAGCCGCAGCGCTTGCCACCATTATCAGCATCGTCCCTTCAGTCACCGCTATCTGCAATGCACTGGGACGTATCGGTTATTCAACGGTCTCGGATAAGCTTAAGGACAGAAGCCTTATCTATGTGATCATATTCATCTCCTGCATCCTCGTGTGCGGTCTTTCTTTCGGGATCACAGGCGGAGTCATGGTCATAATCCTCCTGATGGTAGTAAACCTGGGATACGGCGGAGGTTTCTCAACGCTCCCCGCTCTGCTCGAATCAAGATTCGGAATGAAGAATATCTCCAAGATACACGGTCTTACTTTGTCAGCATGGGCTATTGCGGGACTTACAGGCAACAACCTGTCTGACATCATTCTCAAGAATTCTGATAACAACTATCAATATATAATCATCACGGCCGGCATCCTTTACGCCGTCTCGCTGGTAATATGCCTGTTAATGGTTTACCGGAAATCTTTAAAGAAGGCTTCTGCTTAAAGTACTATGAAAACAAACCGTAGAGTTCTGATACTGACGCTTATTGCGACCTTCGTACTTATGACCCTGCTCGTAACTTATACGACAAGACTAATGTACAGGTCTTCTTCGTCATATATTCACGAACTCGGCAACGATAAGACATCTGCTATCACAGCCGAACTCGAGAATTACCTTGATACGGCAAAATCCGTTCTCTGGGTCACCGCCGACACTGTCGATCACATGATCGCAAACGGCGCATCCAACGAGGAAATCGTCGAATACATCACACGCGAATCAGCTACCACAAGCGTCCAGTTTGACGATAGCTACACTGGCATCTACGGTGTGGTAAGAGGCGAATATGTAGACGGCGTTGGCTGGACACCTCCCGATGACTACGATCCTACCGTAAGAGACTGGTACAAATCAGCAATCGAAGCCGACGGCCAGCCTATCATAGCCTCGCCTTATGTCGATGCCCAGACAGGAAATGTCATCATCTCGGTCGTCCAGTCGCTTTCTGACAGGAACAATGTCCTTGGTCTTGACCTTACCCTCTCTGACGTTCAGGAAATCGTTGAAGGAATCCAGATAGACGGCAGCGGCTACGGTTATATCCTCAATTACGACGGCACCGTTATAGCCCATCCCGACCTTGAAGAAAAAGGCAAGAACTATTCCGAAGAACCCGGCAAAGCCGCGCTTTTCGCAAAGGCCGTCGAAGTCGGCAAGGGCAACTTCAACATGGAAGTCGACGGTAAAGACTGCACTGTATTCGTCGATGAAGTCCTTGACCAGTGGCACCTCATCATAGTCATCGAATCGAGCTCGCTCCTCGATAACACGGTGAAAATCCTGATAGTAAGCATCATAATCAACCTCGTTGTTTTCGGGCTCATATCCGCATTCTATATCATCGGCTACCGCTACGAGCGCAAGATGAACAGGAGAATGGAAGAGTTAAAAGAGATCGAGCAGAAGAAAGATTACGAAGCAAAGCTCCTAAAGCTCGAGAAATCTGCTGCCGACAGCGCGAACAAGGCTAAGAGTGATTTCCTTGCAGACATGTCACACGAGATCAGAACACCTATCAATGCCATCTTAGGCATGAACGAGATGATCTTAAGAGAGTCCGAGGACAACCAGATCATAGAGTACGCATCCAGTATCAAGAGCGCCGGCGGCACGCTTTTATCCATCATCAACAACATACTGGATTTCTCCAAAATCGAAGACGGCAAGATGACGCTGGTTCCGGTTGCTTTTGATGTGGCAGAACTCATCGGCAATCTCGTTAATTCGATAAGTGAGCGCGCCCGCGTCAAAGGACTAGGCTTCCATGTGGACATTGATGAATCCGTACCTTCAAGGCTCTACGGCGACGACGTCAGGATCAGCCAGGTAATAATGAACCTTCTTACCAACTCCGTAAAATACACCGAGACAGGCAGCGTCACGCTCTCCGTAAAGAGGAAAGATCAGCGTAACGGAAATGTTGATCTGCGTTTCGAAGTCATAGATACCGGCATAGGCATCAAGGAAGAAGATCTCGACAAGCTCTTCAATTCTTTCGAGAGGATCGAAGAAAGACGCAACCGTCACATCGAAGGAACAGGCCTCGGCCTATCCATTGTAAGCAAGCTCTTATCCATGATGAACAGCAAGCTCGATGTCAACAGCAAATACGGATCGGGTTCCACATTCGGATTTGACCTTAACCTCAAGATCTTAGATCCCGATCCCATCGGTGATTATGAGGAGAGGCGCAAAGCTCATATGAAGAACCAGGAGGATGCCGAGCACCTTTACGCGCCCAAGGCAAAGGTCCTTATCACCGATGACAACGACATGAACCTGAAGGTCGCTTCAAACTTCATGAAGATCTTCGGCATCGAGCCTGTTACCTGCAGCTCCGGCAAAGAGACCATCGAGCTTCTCAGAAAGAACAAGTTCGACATCTTATTCCTTGATCACATGATGCCTCTCATGGACGGCATCGAGACATTGAAGATCTTAAAAGAAGAAAATCTCGTAGACGACACAGTCGTGATAGCTCTCACGGCCAATGCAGTCGTAGGTGCGGAAGAGCAGTACCTTAAGGCCGGCTTTGACGGATATCTCTCCAAGCCGATCATAATTAAAGATATCGAGAAGACCCTCTGGACCTACCTGCCGCTGGAAGTAATCGAGAGAGGAAGTGCGGAAGAAGCTTCTGAGACTTCTGAAGATCCTGATGCAGCTGAAGTCTCCGACAAGGACGGAGCACAGGAATTTGAGGCCGTTGATACCGTCTCTCCCGGTGCGCTTGACAGTGACGCCGCTTCACCTGTCACGGTCGATAAAGCCCGCTCACTGGGACTTAATGTCGAGGCTGCGATTGAGTATTCATGCGGCGAGGAAGAGCTCTATATCGAGCTTCTGACAGATTACGCAAAGAACGCTGAAGATAAGTGTGCGACTCTGGCTTCGTATCTTGAGAATAACGCTCTAGCCAACTACAGGATACTAATCCACTCTTTGAAGAGCTCATCGAGAATGGTTGGCGCAGATGATCTGTCCGCCTTAGCAAAAGACCTCGAAGATGCTTCTGCAAGAAACGATGCGGAATACGTTAAGTCTCATCACGATACATTCGTAAAGGAATTCAAAGAGCTCGCTGCAAAGATCCTCGGCTGATCTTTTAAAGATATTTCTTTATGGTCTTATTGCTCCACACATGGACTTCTATATATCTTTCAGGTCCTTTGGACCCGTCGCCGTTCCAGTCCTGAGGCAGTCCGTATTTGTGAATGATGTTCAGGATCTCATCGTATGTGTAAACCTGCTGCCTGTATTCCATGCCGTCCTTTACTGCAAATGTCGGCATGGAATCTCCGTATGTAAAAGACAGAGTTCTTACATCGAATTCTTCTACAGGGATCTTCAGCATATCAGGCTGCTCATACCATGTATAAAGCCAGGGGCTGTGCTCCACGACAAGATAATACGGGGATTGGAGCTCTACTACTCCGCCTTTTGCTGTGAATTCTCTCCTTAAGATTGCTTCACAGTTTTTACGCTTGGCTATATAAGACTCATTTCTTTGCGCGCAAAAGGAATCCGGGCGTTCGGCCTTAACCTTATCAAGCATTTCCCTTGCTTGATCATCAGGCAGCATCGTCAGACTCTTAAAAGGTCCCGTGCGCTTGTCAAAGTAATGGTAAAGTTCCATTTTCAAGAGCCTCACAAAAATAAACCGTCCACTGCCAATAAGCAGGGACGGTTTAATCTTATCACTTTTATTTCAGATCAGTTCTGAGAAGGAGCAGGGATTCCGCAGTTCGGGCAGAATCTTGATCTGATACCGATCTTTCCGCAGCTCTGGCAGATCCAGGGAGCAACAACAGGATCAGCAGGTGCTGCAGGTTCAGCGGGAGCAGCAGGAGCTTCAGGTGCCGGAGCGGGTGCTTCCGGAACGTTGGGTGCCTGCGCAGGTGCGCCTGTATTGCCTGATACAATATTGCCGAAGTCCTGTCCGACCTTCTGTGACTCACCCACGATCGGGCTCATGGCATCTCTTGTCATATTGATAACGCCGCCCATAGCTCCAAGGGTAACACCGAGACTTGCGACATCACCGATACCGCCGCCGGCACCACCGCCGGAGCCGTTGCCTGTAATGCCGTTCTGCATGGCTTCGAGGCCGACCTGTCTTGCGGTCTCGTCTCTGTAGGTGTAGCCCTTCATCTTCATCTCCTGAGCCTCAGCCTCTGCCTGCATCTTGTATGCGTCTGCTTCAGCCTTAGCCTTTATGACGAGCGCGTCAGCTTCACCCTGAGAGTAGATCTTCTTAAGCTCGGCTGCTGTCTGGGCTTCAACGATCTTTCTGCCCTGGGCTGCCTCTGCTTCAGCACGCTTAACCTCTTCTTCACGTACCTTCAAAGTCTTGTCAGCGAACTGCTGCTTGAGACGTACGAAGTTCGGATCATCGTCAGGAGTCTGGACTGTAGTTACATAGAACTCAGGCATTACGAGACCGTACTCTTCGAGGGTATGGTTGATATCTACCATGAGAGCATTAGACAATACATCGAGGTATGCGTCTATCTCAAGGATATTAAGATTCTGTTCCTTAATTATGCGGGCGAGATTGGACTTAACACGATTGATGATCAGGGCCTTGAACATGCTGTTGTTGTAGGAAAGTCCGTCACCTACTGCTTCACTCTGGATAAGGCCTTCAGTCGTGCCTACGAGCTTGATGACAAGCTTGCGGGAATCACAAACTCTGAGATTGAAGTTACCGGATGCACCGATCTCAATATGCAGTCCCGAAGCAGGATCGAAAAGTCTTACCTTGCTGTCAGTACCCCATCTGATGCCCATCTGTGTGGTCATGTTGATGAAGTAAACCTCGCAGTGGAAAACATTCTCACCGCCTGTACCGTGTCTCATAAGGTCGCGGACGAGCGGAATATTGTTCGTTACGAGTGTGTGCCTTCCTGCAGTGAACAGATCGAGAGCCTTACCGTCCTTGAAGAACAGAGCTTCCTGCGATTCATGGACGATCAGCTGTGAACCGATGGTAAAGTCCTCTTTCTGGTGCTTATGGGCCAATACCTCATTACTGCCTTCGTACTTGATTACACTAATAGCTTCAACCATTTCTCAATCTTTCCTTTCTTCTATTTTTTCTTCGATTCAGTCAAAATTGCTATAACTACAAAAAAAGCGATCGGTGCGCCGATTGCGATTATCAGGGCCGGAGTAGATTCCATCTTCATACCGTATCTTAATATCGCGAAAAGTATGAGCGGCACTGCACAAAGGAACGATACGATCTTAATAAGAACAGACCAGACTCCTCCTCGATATAATAAGTATCCCAGACCTGCAGAGCATGCCAGTGCGATCGGTATAGCGAGCCACAAAGTAAGACCTGCAAACTCATAAAGTGCAAGACACAGGATCGTCGGAAGGATCAGGCTGAATATGATCGTCCAGGGCAGCTGCTTTTTGCGCTGGATCTGTATCTCGGTCCGGCACATCTCTATGATCTCGTCAGCATTCTTGTAGCCCTGGCTCTTTTTAAGCTCATTGATGGCACTCTGATAAGACTTCTTCTCGTAAAAGGTCTTGCCCTTGATGTATGCCCCATAGCGGTCAGCCTTGGCAATACCGTCATTACAGGTCTTGATGAGATCTGCCGTTACGGCATCGTTGATCCTGGTGCATTCCATAGCCGCAGTCTTGAACTGGAGCTTAGCCTCATTAGCCGAAGCTATCTTGGTCTCGCTCTCGATGATCTCATTAGCTTTTGTAATAGCGGCGATGATGCGTGAATACATGTTGTAGTCAGGAACAAGGTCAGATATAGACCACTTGTTCCCGCAATGAGCACACACGCTGGAACCGGTGAGATAGTTATTCACTATATCTCCGCCGCATACCTTGCACTTTAATGAGATTGGTGTCGCATTTACGTCAGGCATCTCTAGTCTCCATTAAAGATAAATTTGCCGTGCGATAAGAAGTCTCTATCCCTATTCCATCTTTCTCACGCCAGAAACTATAATATCATTTTTTATTGAGTAATGAAATAATCCGTCAAATCTTATTCAGATTGCCCGAAAGGTTCGACTGCAAGGCGGATCGATGACGATACCTGAGTCTCTACGGGTTCCGGGATTATCAGCAACACACTCGAAGCCGTAGAGCATTCTTTATATTGTCTGCGCAATATCCATTCCACAGGTATGATGCTGCCGTTACTGCCTTTGACAACTACTGTATAGTTGACCCAGTGAGCCCTATAGCCTCCTTCTCTTTTCTCTGATTTATAGACGACAACACCTTCAGCAACAACGTATTTCTTTTTGGCAAGCCTTCTGTGAAGAGCCAGGCTGTCCATGTAGGAATAAAGGGTAAAAGAAATATTTAACAAAAATCCTGCCGCGACCGCAATCTGAATTACAAACAGTGGCGGCAATCCGGAAGCCGGAATCACAAAAATGATTATGTTAAGCAGAAAGTCAACGATTATCATGACCATCAAAGCAAAATCCGAATAAAACATTAGCAGTTTGTATCTGACAAAACGGAAAACTATTGGAACAAAAATCAGGATATAAGCGGCAGCCCCCATAGCCCAGGGCATTTTTGCGCCAAAAGAATAAACGATAAACAGCATCGCAAAACCCAAAAGGAGACATCCTGCCAGGATGGAAAGCATAACGAACTCACCTTTAAGGAAAGGCTTGTAATAGCGCATAACGCGCTTATGAAGACTTTCTGTCGGGTTTACGTATAATCTTGCAGGTTCTTCCATCTATTCAACAATTCCCCGTGTAAACAAACTTAAGCTTATCCCTTGCTATATCAGCCAGCTTATATATTACATCAACATCCGTTGCAGGTCTGTCAGTCATCTTATATCTCGGGAAAAATCTTGAGATGTGAAGAGGTATCTTGCTGCCTCCTTCAAGACCTGAGATCCAGTCTGCGAGTTCACGCATCTCATCTTCACTGTCGTTCATACCGGGAACGATAAGCATCGTGAGCTCCACATGGCAGTCTTTTACGGCGCGTTCGATGAATGCCTTAGTCATTGTCAGATCGCCTTTGAGCACATTCTTATACGTATCAGCAGACATGCTCTTGATATCAATATTCATCGCATCGATGTAAGGCAATATCTCCTCCAGGACCGGAAGCGAGGCTGTGCCGTTTGATACGAGAATATTTTTCATTCCCATATCATGAACAAGCTTGGCCGTGTCGCGCACAAATTCATAACTGACCAAAGGCTCGTTGTAGGTATATGCCACACCGATATTGCCTTTATCCCTGAACTTATCTGCGATGCCGGCAAGCGATTCAGGTGTAATCTTATCCTCGGGTTCAAACTCACTGCCGTCAGTCCTTGAGATATCGTAGTTCTGGCAAAAAGGACAAAAGAGATTGCATCCATAGCTTCCGTACGAAAGGATCTTCGAGCCGGGACAAAAACGTGAGAGTGGTTTCTTCTCGATAGGGTCCAGAGCAAGCGCCGTGACACGGCCGTAATTTACCGCGACAACTTTGCCGTTTTTACAGCCCCTGGCATTACAGGCACCCAGAGCTCCTTCTTTGATATCGCAATGTCTGAAGCACACTTCGCAGACAGCCATATCACTTATACCTTACGACTTCGAATCTCTGCAGACGGTAATTGTCGTCAGGCGTGATCCCGCCTTTTCGCATCGCGATACTGATCTGGTCTTCCACTGTATCTACACCTTCAAGATCAGGCAGCAGAAGTCCCCTTCTCGAACCGCATGAGACTATTACTCCGTAACGCTTTACATCCAAATATTGAGGACCGTCTATATATTCGGGTTTGCCCAGAATGTCAACGTTTATCTCAAGAAGATCGAGTTCATTCTCGCGTACTTTGTCGAATCTCGGATCTCTGGACACTGCGCTTATCGCATTGCTGATTATCTCTTCCGCGATCGAGTCCTGAACAGGACCTATGGTGCCGATACAGCCTCTGAGCATTCCGTTCTTATGAACGGATACAAAAGCTCCTGCCCTGTCTTTTGTTGCTTCTTCAGGCAATTCTTCTGCCAATCCTTGAGGAAGATCTTCGGGGAATCTTAATCTCTTATGTGACTTCACGAACTTCTCGATAGTTGCCATTGCAAGTCTTACATAAGGCGAGGAATCAGATGACTTCACTTTGTCGGCCAAGACCTTAAGAAAACATCTTTCTTCGTTCTTTTCGCCGGGTTCGAAAATTGCTATTCCGTAACCGACTCCCGTTACATCCTGATGCGATAAGACTTCTGATTTAACATCAGTGCCGTCAAAGCAGCCTGCCATTATGCAGAAGGATCTGTGACCGCATTCGGCTGCTTTATCAAGGAAATCTTCATTGAATTCCAGCATACCACCGAAGTCAGCCTTGGCAGCTGCTTCCATAATCTTCTCATCGTAAACAGGTCCTTCAGGCGCGAATCCGTAAGGCCCGTTATCCTTGAGTTTATGTGACAGATCACCGCTCGCGACGATGACCGTATTGCGGCCTAAGTCTTCCGCGACCTGCTTGATATATGTTCCGAGTTTGTAGTGGTCAGACATCGGAAGTCCTGACAGGCCGATCCTTATGATCTTGCCTCCCTGATAATACTTTCTGATGAAATAAAGCGGCACCATCGTACCGTGATCTAGCTCCTTGTCGCGCTCGCCCTGAGTGCCGCCGGGGAAATCTTCAGAATAAAGAAGCGATTCAAGCACGACTACGAATTCTTTATCGTATTTCTCGCGGAAACTTACTTGGGGTGCGCCAAAGCGGCTGAAATCACCCTCAGCCTCGATGCCGGGAGAGATATGGAAATAATCGGCATACATGACCGAATGAGGACTTGTTATCACGATGGTATCAGGCGCGATCTTAGCGATCTCCTGAGCGACACGTTCATAAGCCTTTGTGGTCTCAAGGATCTTCTTCTCTCCGCCCCTGCCGACAGCCGGTACTATAAGAGGAGGATGCGGCACCATATAAGCTGCTTTGATTCCCATATGCGTTACCCCGTTACGGATCAACCGTTTTGTTTAAGATACTCGCTTACTTTCCTTACCCATTCTATGCTGACAGATTTCATCTCCGAAGGCAATTTGTCAGACGCGAAAAACTTAAGCTCCGTGACCTCTTCTTCCTGTGCCTTCAGAGTGCCTGTGTAATCACGGCAGATGTATTTGATCCCGCAAAAATATGCCTGGTCTCCGTTCGGGTAAACATTGTAATATTCCTTACCTGAGACAGTCGCAAAGAACTCGAGCTTACCGCAGACAAGTCCGGTCTCTTCGAAGACCTCTCTTCTCGCGCATTCTTCAAAGCTCTCACCGAGTTCCATCGCGCCTGCGGGAAAATCCCAAAGGCCATTGTCCCTGCGCTTCTCAAGAAGGATCCTGCCTTCGCTGTCTATAACAAAAACACCTGCGCCCGGCATGATCAGCGGGCGGTGTCCTACGACCTTACGAAGGTTCATGATATATCCGAGATCTTTATCGTTATCAGAAGCGTTCATTCTTTGAATAACTCCGCAGTACCGGGATCGGTCTTGATCCTCTCGTAAAGAGCCGGATATGTGCACGTGCATCCAGCAGCAACCAGTTCTTCAGACTCATTTGCTTTGGGTCTTAATACCACGTTAAATACTCTGGGCTCTGATGAATGCTTTAATTCGATCGTCAACAGTCTGAATTCCTCATTCACATTAAGGAGATAAGGCGGAGTCATGCTGATGGATTTAATGTTGCGGTAAGCAAATTCTTCATCGTTGATCTTCAATCCGAAGGACTCAAACTTTAAAGATGTGACCTGATTTGAAAGACTCTTTTTGTTGAGCCTCGGAGCAAGGATTATCCAGACAATAGTCGTTATGATGCTGATGCCTGCCAAGGACAATAGAATAATCGTCATCGCCAGGCTGATCTTGATCTTAGCGAATATGAATATGGCAGTAACTAAACCGGTGATAAAGATCTCGAACATGAGGAGCTTAAGGAGTACCTTAACGGGGTCACCGCTAAAAGGTTCGACCGCGGTACCTTCGAACAGATCACCGTCAAAGGGTTCGCATTTTTCTTCAGTACCGGTCAGGTCATGTTTAGCTATGGAAATGGCGTCAACTATCTTGGAGAAAAGCCATCCCCTTATACCGGGCAGCGCGATGTAGAGATCGTCCTCGGATTCGCCATTTGAAAAGACAAGTTCGAATGCATATTTCTTAAACGTATCACCTGAATCGTTCAAGTTGGTTCCGATGAAATCCTTCACGGGGTAAACGCCATGAGCTGTTCCGACGGTTACATCGACTTCATCATCCGATACCTTAACGATTATCTTCTGAGCCCTGAGGGCATCACGGATACCGAACCCGATTCCGACACACAGCACGATCGCATAAACCATTGCTACCGTAAAGATCGTTGTCATTGACGTGGGGTCAGCTTTGATCATTTTGGCAAGAGCTACTATCGCGATGACGGACAGCACGATCGTGACTTTAAGGAATCCGGAGAAAAAAGCTCTTTGCTTGGGGTTCTTGTTCTCAAATATTTTAGGTTCGCTTTTCATTTCATTCTCCCTTGAACAGCCTTTGATTCTGCCTTTACTTTACTCTTACCAAACCCCATATGCAAAGCTCCGGTCGGACATTTGTCCAAACATTCGCCGCAGCGGATACACTCCATGCTGTTCGGTGTCTTGGACGGATCGACATTCATCTGGCAAGCCTTGGCGCAGGCTTTGCAGTTGATACATTTGCTCTTATCACAAGTCATCCTGTAAAGTGCTATTTTATTGAAAAAACCGTAGATCGCGCCAAGCGGACAGACATATTTGCAGAAGGGCCTCCTGACAATCAGTCCGGTGACTATGAATATCAGAAGCAGTATCAGTTTCCAGTTAAAAAGCGGTCCTAAGACAGTCCTCACCTTCTCGTCTGCAGCTGCAAGCATAATGCCTGCAAGCGTACCCTGGGGACAGACATATTTGCAGAAGAAAGGCGTCAGATTAAATGTCATCGGGAGAATGATCACCAGTATAAGGAGCACCGCATACTTCAGATAGCGGAGAATCTTATCGATAGCGAACTTGTTTTTCTTATAAAACGGTATCTTGTAGATCAGGTCCTGCAAAAATCCGAACGGACAAAGGAAGCCGCAAACTGCCCTGCCCAATACGGCTCCGAAGAAGATCAGAAGTCCCACGACATAGTATGGGAACTTAAACTTGACCCCGCTTAAGAAACTCTGCAATGAGCCTATGGGACACGAACCGACTGCGCCCGGACACGAATAACAGTTAAGGCCCGGGACGCAAACGGATTTTGAAGCGCCTTCGTATATCCTGCCCGTGAAGAAGCCTTTGAAGTTTGCATTTTGGATCAGCGTCGCAGCTGCCTGTATACCGAATCTGATCTTCTTTCTATCCAAGGCCGATACACTCCATACAGATCCTGACCGCTTTGTGAAGGATCAATTCAGGCTGATGCATAATGATGCCGGCGGCTATCAGGCCGGCAGACAAAATGATAAGAACAATGGCAGGAATGTATCTTTTCATTTCTCGAAGATCACTTAAGATAACGTGTGATTATTGCTTCCCAGTCCCTGTAAGATCTTGAGCCTACGATAAGTGATTCGTCAACACCCTGATACGACTCGCCCGTATTGATGACATTGCCGTTCTTGTCGACGATGATAGTCGTCGGCACGTACCCTGACTGGAACTTATCAAAATCAGAAGTGTATTTCAGGATAAGATAATCGACTTTGCTGTCGTTTAGGATCTGGTCTACTTCAGACTCCATCGTAGTCTCTGAGTATACACCGATAATAAGAAAATCCTTGTCTTTGTAATCTGCGTAGAGCTGCTGGAGATCCGGGATCTCGCCTACACAAGGTCCGCACCAGGGCTCCCAGAAATTGATCATTATGAGTTCGTAGTCAGCGAAAATACTCTCGTCATAATGATTGCCGTCTCTGTCAGAAGTACTGAACTTGACCTGGTCGCCTGAATAAACGATGTTCGTATCGTTGTCATGAGTAGTTTCTTCAGTCTCCTCTTCGGTCCCGCCGTCAGCCTCAGTCTCGCGTTTTTTCTTGGTCTCTTCAGAAGAAGTCTCTTCTCTTCTGTTCTTTCTTGAGTTTTCTGTTGTAGCGCTGCAGGATGCGGTCCCCATAATCACCGCCAGGCAAAGCACCATTGCAACAAATTTTTTCATACAAAATTCCTTTCCCATATCTTGTTTTGAAACGCTAACATTATATCATTCGCCGGATTTTCAGTTGAGGCAATGTCCCGCAAAAGTTAACTGCTGTCATTATGATAAAATATAGAAATACTGACAAATACCGGAGGCGAGTGTTTATGGATTCTTTGGATAATACCGCAACACCTGTGGTCTGCCCCGAATGCGGCAACACTTTGATCGACGGCGCAAAATTCTGTGAGCATTGCGGTTATGCATTTGGCAGTATGACTGGTACCGAACCGGCTGCCGAAACCGTGGAAGTACCCGAAGCTGAACCCGTAGCAGAGGCTGTTCCTGCAACAGAAGAAATTCCCGAAGCAGAACCTGAGAAGGTCAAGAAGACAAAAAAGGCTAAGAAGGGCAAGAAGAAGGTTGTTCTCACGGTAGTCCTCCTCTTGGTATTCCTCCTTATCGTCGCGCCTGTAGGAACATATTTCGGAACATATTTCCTGGCTGTCAAAAATGCTAAGGACGGCAACTTTGAGACTGCCGGCAAATTGCTTTTGGTAAAGCCCCTGACCGATATGCACGATAATATCCTGCTAATCTATGTTGATGCGGGAACGCTGAAAGAAAGCGGCAAGCTGAACGAAGCAGCGTTGAAATTCTACAGCATAAGCAGCTATGAGAATTCGCTCGAGCTGGCAAAAGAATGCAGTAAAAAATATGCTGAAAAGCTGGCCAAAAAGGATAAGTTCGATGAGGAATTAGACTGGGGACATCAGGTATCAGGCTATGATATAGAACTCGGTAAGCAGATAGAGCTTGAAGCCAGATACCGTCTTGCAGCAAATGAATTAGCTGATTACAGCGACTACAGCAGTAACAGGATAATAGCATTAAGCAGTGAGCTCGAGTCCGTCTACAATCAGGGCTACACGGATGCCTATGAATCTTACGTTGAAAGCCAGGCAGGCGTTGCTCTTTACTATGCTTTAAATGGAGATTACGCTAAAGCAGCAGGCATCATTGATCCTATCAAGGATGAGACATCCAAGACTCAGAGTCTTTACCGGCAAGTTGCAGATATGATCTTCAGAGAAGGTGTTAACAATTATTATGACGGTGAGTTTGAACTCGCTATCGCATTTTTCGATATGGTTCCCACATATTCCAATGCATCTTCGTACAAGGCCGTATGCAACGATTTAAGACTCGTTCCCACAAGCCCCGAATATGCATACTACCTTAAAGATGCATTCGAGTATTATGACGTTCCTGACATAGGTTATGTGATCTTCAAGGACAGCAAGGTCGCCGACAAATTCTTCTACGGCGAATGGAAGTCAGGCTCTTACTATTACAGGCTCGAGCAGGGTAAAAACGGCAAGGGAAATACTTTCTACACCAACATCCCGTTGATCGACTTTAAGGAGAACGAGAGTTTCTACTACAAGGAAAATGTTTTCTGTGCCGGAACAAGTTATGCTGCTGCAAAC
Source organism: Clostridiales bacterium (assembly GCA_017427465.1). Lineage (GTDB taxonomy): Bacteria > Bacillota > Clostridia > Saccharofermentanales > Saccharofermentanaceae > Saccharofermentans. The sequence continues at coordinate 53,902 of JAFRST010000059.1, forward strand.
CGACCGTGCTTTACGTTCTATGTAAGTTCTTACTACGAGATCAGCATTTACTGTGAGAAAAACGGTCAAACATATTACCTCTACCGCCAGTAAACAAAAGACTTGATCCAAATCATTTGCACCTCATCCTTAAGCAATTCCGGATGAGGTGTTTTTGTTTTTTTTGAGATTTAGTTCTTTCAGACAAAAAATGTCTGATTTGTATAGAAAAAATAATAAATATGATACAATGATTGCATGTGCTGCATTACGGGGTAATTTCTTATGGCTAAATGGATAATCGTTGTAGATGATGACACCGCTAATCTTAAGATCGCAGGTCATATCTTAAGCAAGAACAATATGCGCGTTACGGCGCTTAAATCGGGTAAATCTTTTCTCGAATATGTAGACGGCAACGGTATGCCTGATCTCGTTCTTCTGGATATCATGATGCCTGAGATGGACGGCTTCGAGACGCTCATCAAATTGCGTGAGATGGAGACTAAGAAAGGTCTCATGAAGACGCCGGTTATTTTCCTTACAGCTGATGAAGATGTTGATACGGAAACGCGCGGATTCGAAGTCGGCGTATCAGATTTTATCCGTAAGCCCTTTAATCCTGACGTTCTATTAAGACGTATAGGCAACATCATGTCGAACAGCCAAGAGATGCAGAGCCTTAAGAGCGAAGCATCCACAGATAAACTTACGGGACTTCTCAACAAAGCAGCGACCGGTGTGGAATTATCCAAGGAATGTTCCGCACAGACCGGATGCCTCATGATGATCGACCTCGATTCATTTAAGCTCGTCAACGATCTCTACGGTCATGAGATGGGCGATAAGGTGCTCATCGGTTTTGCGGATCTTATCCGTAACACGATGCCTGCAGGAAGTAAATGCGGACGTATCGGCGGTGATGAATTCACCGCTTTCGCGTTGGGCGTAACGACTGAAGATAAAGTAAAAGATATTACCGTCAGGCTCAATGAAGATCTCGTCAGGATGGCAAAGAATCTTATGGGCGAAGATATGGGTATCCCTTTGGGAACTTCCATCGGTGCCATCTTCGTACCCAGATACGGCAATGATTACAACTCATTGTTAAAGCTCGCCGACAAGTCACTTTATAACGTCAAGAAGAACGGCAAGCACGGATATGAACTCTACGATGAGGATTATTCTGATGAGGGCGAGACAAAAGAACTCAGTATCCAGGAGATATCCGAGATATTGGGCGAGAGATCGATCCAGAATGTGGCGCTGCAGCTTGACAGGGAAGCTTTCTCACATGTTTACCGCTACATCATAAGATATGCTACAAGGCATCACATCAATGCTTGCAAAGTACTCTTTACTTTGGCACCTCAGGAAGGTCTGCCGGAGAATGAATACGCTGACAGAGTTGACGACTTCGGAACACACATCAGAGAGTCTCTCCGCAAGTCAGATATCCTCATGAGGAACAGCAGGAATCACTACTTTGTTTTCCTCACCGACATAAGAGAAGATTCGGTACAGAAAGTAGTAGACAACATCGTTACCGAATGGAAGAAAAATCATAATGACGAACTTACGATATCCTATGTTACTGAATTCATGGGCAATAACGCGGAGCAGATAAAAGTCGAGAAAGACAAGCACGTTGTCGTGGTCGATGACGATGAGATCAACCTCCAGATCGCAAGCAAGATCTTAAAATCCGCCGGCATCGGCGTTACGACTTTCAGATCCGGCGAAGCGCTTCTTGAGCATCTCGAGGATAATATCAGCCACCCTGACCTGATCCTTCTCGATGTCATGATGCCCGGCCTTGACGGCTATGAGACCATGAAGAAACTGCGTGCCAAGGATACGCCCGCAGCGCGTCTGCCTGTCGTCTTCCTCACGGCAGACGAGAGCATCGGCGCAGAGAAGACGGGGCTTTCTTTAGGCGCGATGGATTTTATCCGCAAGCCTTTTGTACCTGAAGTATTACTCCTCAGAGTTAATCACATAATCGAGCTGGTAAGACTCCAGAAGCAGCTCTATTACGAAGTCGAACAGAAGACCAGAGAAAACAAGAATCTCTTTATCCATGTCGTTCAATCACTTGCAACGGCAATAGATACCAAAGACATATACACCAAGGGTCATTCCAGCAGAGTAGCGGAATACTCCAAGATGATCGCTAAGAGAGCCGGATATACTGAAGCAAGACAGGATGAGATCTACATCATGGGCCTGCTCCATGACGTAGGCAAGATCGGCATTCCGATCACAGTCTTAAACAAGCCCGGCAAGCTCGACGAAGAAGAATTCGAGATCATTAAGAAGCATTCGCTCAAAGGCTATGCGATCCTCAAGAACATAGAAGAAAACCCCAAGCTGGCCATCGCGGCTAAGTGCCATCACGAGAGATACGACGGTGCAGGTTACCCCTCAGGCATTGCAGGAGAAGATATTCCCGAAGAAGCGCGCATCATTGCCGTAGCAGATGCGTACGATGCAATGTCCAGTGACAGAAGCTACCGCGCACACCTGTCGCAGGATGAGATAAGAGAAGAGCTGAAGAAAGGCAGCGGCGGACAGTTCGATCCGAAGTTCGCCGATATCATGCTCGGGATAATAGATGAAGACACCAATTACAGCTTGAGGTACAAGATGCATGACTAACTCCAGAGACAGCAATGAACTATTCCAGACATCGCATCTGACGCTTCTGGTCAGCTACACGATATTCTCGGCGATCCTTATTGCCGAATCGCTTGTCATGGGCTGGGAGAAGTGGATGATACTCATTATCCTCGCAAGCAACATCGTCTGCTGGATACTGCACTTAAGACATGATACGCCCGGCTTTGTAAGGATCTGGGTATACTCGATCCTCATGATGTGCACGTACTTTTTCTACGGTACTCACCTGACCAGCACTTTCGATCTGGCACTGGTAATGTCTGCCGTCATCATGATCTATACCATGACGGGCAAGCGCGCCCTTATTACGCTCTGCCAGTTCACTTTCATCGTGGCTATGACCTATTCGATAGTCGTGCTGGTCCTTGAAGGCGAGACAGAGTTTGACGCGCTTCTTATCAGCAGGACAGTCCTTCACTATTTCATGGTCCTTTTTGTCGGCCAGTTCGCGAAAAAAATCATCGAGAAGTGGGTCGTCGTACTCGACCAGTCAAAGGAAGAGGTCACTCAGCTTACGGAAGCCACCGAGCGTCTTAATGACTTTCTGGCCAACGTATCACACGAGATCAGGACTCCTGTAAATGCCATCATCGGTCTTACGAGCATCTGCATCGAGAAGTCCGTCGACAAAGAGATCACCGATGAGATGCTCAACGTAAGAAATGCCGGACGCAAAGTCGCAGAGCAGATCAGCGATATCCTGGACTATTCGGAGATCGACCGTAAAAAGGCCGTAAGGAACAACGAGGACTATATGCTCTCATCCGTCCTTCACGACCTCGTAACGGAGATCAGGCATTATAAATCAAAGAGCGTGGAGCTCATCATCGACGTTGATCCGGCTATTCCTGCCGTAATGAATACAGACGTCGCTAAGCTTAAGAAGATCCTCAAGGCCCTCATCTCCAACGGCCTTAAATACACTCAGAAAGGCGGCGTCTATGTAAGGATCACTGCCGAGACACAGTCCTACGGCGTTAACCTCTGCATCGAGGTCACCGATACAGGTATCGGCATGTCCGAATATGAGCTTGAGAGAGTATATGACAACTTCTACCAGGCTGATTCCGGGCGCTCTCGAATGGGCGGCGGCCTGGGTCTGGGCCTTGCCATCACATCAGGCTTCGTATCGCTCCTGGGCGGTTTTATGACTATCGAGAGCAAGCCCGATGTCGGCACGACAGTCAACGTAAGCCTTCCCCAGAAGGTCGTCGATTCCACGAGCTGCATGTCTGTCGCAAATCCCGACCAGCTCTGCCTCGGTGCTTATCTGCACTTCGAGAAGTATTCCAGCCCTGCTGTAAGAGACTATTACAATGCTATGGTCCTTAATATAGCCAAGGGCTTAGGCGTACAGATACACAGAGTTAACAACTCCGAGAACTTAAAGCTCTTGCACGATTCGATCCACATGACGCATCTTTTTGTTGCAGAAGAAGAATATAACGACAACGTTGAACTTATTGAGTCTTTGGCAAAAGACATGGTGGTCACTGTAGTCGCAAACGACGATATCGTATTGCCGCGGAACACCGGTGTCAGAGTGCTCGAGAAGCCTTTCTACTGCTTCCCTGTCGTATCCATCCTCAACTCCACGATAGACGATACCAAGACGGTCGACAAGAAGCTGCGCTGCAACGGAGTAAGAGCTCTCGTAGTCGACGACGAATCGATGAACCTCGTTGTTGCAAAGAGCATCTTCAGGCGTTACGGCATGAAGGTATCGACTGCAACATCCGGTCAGGAATCTATCGATATCTGCCGTGAGAAGGTTTTCGATATCATCTTCATGGACCACATGATGGGCGGCATGGACGGTGTCGAAGCAATGAAGCGCATAAGGACCGACGTATCCGGACTCAATGGTTCCATACCGATCGTAGCGCTTACCGCGAATGCGATGAGTTCTGCCAAGCAGATGTTCCTCTCGGAAGGCTTTGACGGATTCGTCAGTAAGCCTGTCGAGATCGAAGAATTAGAGCGTGTTCTTAAGCAGGTACTGCCTAAGTCAGTCATCACTTATGAAGAAAGCTACGCCAGCACGAACAATGAAGATGAGCCTGAGGAAAAGGTCGAAGAGAAAGTGATATCCAAAAGTGACGAGGATGTTTTCGCGCAGCTTAAAAAATCCGGGATCGATACTGATGCCGGCATCAAGTACTGCGTGGGCGATAAGGAATTTTACAGGTCACTTCTCATCCAGTTCGCTAACGAATCGAACGACAAGATACCGTCGCTTCGGAAATTCTTCCACGCGCACGACTGGCATAATTACGAGATAATCGTTCACGCATTGAAGAGCACATCTAAGATGATCGGAATAACGGATCTCTCAGAAGAAGCCAAAGCTCTCGAGATGGCCGCAAAAGAACAGAAGGAAGACTTCATCTCAAGCAATCACGAGCAAGTACTCATGGATTACTCAAGATATGCCGCCGAGATAAAGGAAAAGCTCAACGTAGCGACGGAAGATGACGATGAAGTCTTTGAATTTGAACCTGAAGATGAAGGAGGTAATTAAAGATGAAAGACCTGTTCAGATATCTTTTCATGCCCTCCAGAAGTGACCGTGATTCGGTTAAGTCCGCTTATTACAGTTCGCTTAAACCAACGCATGTCATGCTCATGATCTCATTTTTGATGTGCGTGGTATTTATGGTCCTGACATTTACGACTCCGGGATTCTTCGGTCCGACAGTTACATATCACAGGGCATGCTACATATTCCTCTTTGTAGTAGTCGTGTTCTGGGTAATGGTAGTCAGATATGCGATAAAAGACTTCGAGAGCCGGTATAAAATCGTCGCGTTCATGAACGTGATAATGGCCGTGCTGATGTACGTCTGGGCGATCGCTCTTGCGCTAGTAAACATGATCATGAGAGTCGAATTAGACACGACGATCTTCATGACAGTATCACTTATAGTGCCTCTCAGCGTTTACCTTAACCCGATAAGCTATCTGTTTATAGCTCTGGCGTCAAACGGCGCAATGGTGGTACTGTTCAGGATTGCGCCCCAGTTCGGTCTTGAAGATACGACTATAGGATTCGGCAACTTTATCGTTTTCTCGGTATTCCAGATCGCTATGGGTATCACCATGCTCTACACGAGATACCGTCTGCACGAACAGCTCGACACGGCAGCCAAGCAGCACCGCGAGATCGAGATGCTCAACAAGGCTCAGAACAGTTTCTTCTCCAACATGAGCCACGAGATCAGAACACCTATCAATACCATCATCGGTCTTAACGAGATGATCCTCCGTGAGGACGTCAGCGAGGAAGTCGCAGAAGATGCCGCGAATATCAAGGCAGCCGGCAAGCTCCTTCTTAACCTCATCAATGACATCCTCGATATGTCCAAGTTCCAGTCAGGACGCATGCAGCTTTTGTATGCACCTTACCACACGGGAAACATGCTCTCGGATATCGTCGGCATGCTGTGGATAAGAGCCAAGGAGAAGAAACTCGAATTCCATATCGACGTATCTCCCGAGATCCCTGCAGAGCTCATCGGCGACGAAGTCAGAGTCAAGCAGATACTCATCAACGTAATCAATAACGCCATCAAGTACACCAAGGAAGGTTCCGTATCACTCACCGTCCAGTGTGAGCGCAAAGAAGATAAGACCTGCAACATGGTCTACACGGTATCTGACACCGGTATCGGTATCAAGACAGAAGATATCCCTTACCTGTTCTCCGCATTCAAGCGTGTCGACGAGAACGTCACGCGCCACATCGAAGGTACGGGATTAGGCCTTTCCATCGTTAAGCAGCTCGTAGACCTCATGGGCGGCAAGGTAACCGTCAACAGCGTTTATACCAAGGGTTCGACATTCATCATCGAGATCCCTCAGAGAGTCGAGCGCGAAGGAAGCGTCGGCGAATACGACTTCACAAAGGCCGGCCAGCGCAACAAGACAGACTACATCCCGAAGTTTGAAGCCCCTGAAGCAAGGATCCTCGTTGTCGACGATAACGAAGCCAACCTCATGGTAGTAAGCAAACTTCTCCGCGACACCAAGGTCAGGATCGATGCAGTCACGAGCGGCGCTGAGGCTTTAAGGAAAACACTCAACATCAAGTATGATGTAATCTTCATGGACCACCTGATGCCTGAGATGGACGGCATTGAGTGCAAGCGTAAGATCAAAGAGCAGACAGGCGGACGATGCAGGGAGACGAGTATCGTCATCCTCACCGCCAATGCAGACGAGGAGAACAGGGCACTCTACGCACGTGAGAGCTTCGACGGCTATCTTCCGAAGCCCGTAAGCGGAGAAGAATTAGAGAACGAACTCTATTCACTCCTTCCTAAAGAACTCGTCCACATCACAGGCCACAGGACAGACCTTGCTGAAGAGACTATCTCCTGGATGAATGCCAACAAGCAGAGAAGAAGCGTTGTCATCACCACAGAGAGCGTCGCAGATCTTCCCGGTGACCTTCTCAAGAAATACGGCATTGCAGTCCTCCCTCACAAAGTCATCACTGCAGAGGGTGTCTTCAAGGATGGCAAGGAGATCGAGACACTTGGCGTTCTTAAGTATATGGAAGATCCTAACCACTCTGTAAAGCCGTTGGGTCCGACCGTAAAAGAAGCGGAAGAGTTCTTTGCAAAGCAGCTCACAAACGCCAATAACGTTATCCATATCTCGATCTCGAGCAAGGTCGAGAACAGCGGCTTCCAGCCCGCCATGGATGCTTCGAAATCATTTGACAACGTATTCGTATTTGACTCAGGTCACCTCTCGAGCGGACAGGGCCTTATGGTCCTCGAAGCATGCAGAATGGCCGAAGAAGGCAAGAGTGCAGAAGATATCATGAAAGCCCTTGAAGGTTTAAAGAAGAAGATCCACACGAGCTTTATCGTTGATAACCTTGATTTCCTTGCACGTGCAGGTCAGGTCACAAACGGTACTGCCAATATCGTAAAGTCGCTCATGGGAAGGCCTGTCCTCGTCCTCAAGAAGGGCAAGATGGGACTCGGCATGACATACTTCGGTTCGCGCGAAAGCGCATGGCGCAACTACATTAACTCCATCCTGAGCAAGACCGCGATCGACACGAGGATCCTCTTCGTCACATATGTCGGCATCAACAAGAGCGAGGCTGACTGGATAAAGGCACAGATCGAGCGGAAGATGAAGTTCGACGAGATCTACTTCAAGCAGGCCTCGCCTGCCATCGCGGTCAACTGCGGAAACGGCACATTCGGACTGCTCTTCAAAGAGAAGTAAATCCTTAGTATGGGAAGCAAAGTGCAGACGTCTGAATCCAGCCCCGCCCCGGTCTCTGATACGATCAGGAAGCTTAAGTCCAAGACCAAGACAAACATTGTTGCTGTGGTGATATCACAGGTCATAGCGGCAGGCATCATCGCAGGCGGAATATACGGGATGACCAAGGCAGGTTTTGCCCTGTTGGGTGTTGCTCTGTTTTTCGCTGCTATCGTAGAAGTATTCTCGATCAGTCTTCTAAATGAGAATAAAAAACTTAAGAAGCGGATCGTGATCGAGAGCAACCGCCCTGCGTCTACTATGGTTTTTGCAGACCATCTTTATAAGAACAGAGGGGATACCTACCCGATTGCCAAGGATCTTTATTGCAGGCAAAAAGGCAAGAAAGAAAAGGATCTCACGAAGGAAGATGAGTCTGTCATCTGGCAATATTCTTACGATGATTTTGCATATCTTCTTATGTGGATAATCGAGAATAATCTCTATCAGCCCTCGAAAGATCTTGATGAAGATGAAGCTATAGAAGAAAGATCATATGTCGCAAAGATCAAGCGCCGCGAAGCTCTTCCTACAGATTATCTTGAGTCATACGACGGATACTTCATGGAGGACAGCATCAAGAAAAAAGCGCGTGCTTTTGTTACCCCCTACTATAAGGATTCATACGAGGATGAAGTCCGTGAGTTTGCAAGTAAGAATCTAAATTCAGAGCTATACGGCTTCCCTTTCCGCTGGGAAGATTACGATGCTTTCAAAGTGCGCATTGATGATGCTTATGCCAGATACCGGGAGAATACGGATCACTCCGCATAATACACCGTGATCATTTTTGTTTCCGGATTCTACCTGATCTTTTCCATCCTGATAAGATGCTCTTCGTCAGGCTCCGTAATGTCATCTTTATAATGATATCCCATCTTAAGATAGAAAGGGACACCGGTTACTGATGCTGGTATCTCTATGCGACGTGCGCGCAGGAAATACTCATCATTCTCGAGCGTATTCATTATCAGTCTCCCGACGCCTTTACCCTGCCTGTCAGGGTCTACGAAGATCGTAAAAAGACTGCTCTCATCTTCCTTGCCCCAGTAAGGTCCGATGGCGCCGCAGCCGATGATATCATCTCCTTCAAGAACAACATAAAAATGCGTCCATGAAGCTCTCTCGAGGACATGCTCCGGCGTCTCTATCTCGATCAGCTGATCCATAATATCTTCGGGATAATCTTTCTTATTTGAGATACTGATAGTCTTCCTGATGAGGTCAGAAACGGCTTTTGCATCGCTGTCTTCTATCCTTCTTACATTTAAAGACTCTGATTTAGCCAGGGCAACGATCTCACCATAAGATACGGCACGGATAACTCTGAAATTCTTCTCTACTTCCCTGGTCCAAAGATCGATCTCGCCTTCGATGTCAGAGACCTCAGGAAGAATAAATCCCCACACCTTGCAGCCCGTCTTTTTAAGTTCGGGAAGGAACCATTCAAAGCCCCATTCAACGTCTTCTTTTACGTCTTCAAAACCATTTCGCGCATCAACGATAAAGATGCTGTTCTTATGCTCTCTGAGCATTTCAAGCGAAGCCTTTACGGGATCGCGGTAGTCATCAAAATGCGCTTCCTTTTTCCATACATGAAGGACGGCATTATCTTTCTCTATGTATTCACTTTTTGCATATTCACTTTCAAACATATTATTTCTCCAATTCAAAATCCAATCTGAGCAAGGCCTTTCCGTTCGGGAGCGGATAAGACTCGCTCAATATCTTTTGGTAGCCGGTCTCTTTCATCGCCTTTGTCAAAGCTTCATCTTCCATCTGGCAATGAACTTCATCAAGCCTGTCAAAAGCATGAAGATAAGGCGAGTCCGAGACCCATTGATGCTCATCTATATTTATTTGGATAACACATGAGATATACTGCGGGCGGACCCGCATCATTGCCATCATGAATGCTTCATAACCGATGTATTCGACAAGCAGATTTGCGATCACAAGCTGAGCCTCAGGGAGCTTGTCGCACTCATTAATGATATCTGCCTTAATGCACTCGAGAACGCCTTCCAGAGCGCCGTAGCGCGCTTCTACGGCCTTCAGATAATCAGCATTGATATCGACACCGTAGACAGTCTTATACTTGTCCTTAGAGACATGTTCAAGGCCGTTGCCGCCGGCTATACCCAATACCATAGCCGTATCGACAGGATATGCCACGAACTGTTTCTTCATTATGATATTCATTGCCTGAAGCTGCTTAACAGAATCAAGGCTCATGTGATTCTCATAATCAGAAAGCGATATGTCTTCCCAAGGATTATTCATCAAACCTTCTCCATATAAACAAATATGAGTTCGTCATCTACGGCCTTGCGGTCGAATTCTCTGTATCCGGCTGACTCATATAAGCGGATATTATCCTTACTTCTTGTGCTTGTAAACAGCTCATATCGTTTGCCGGGATAATATTTCTCCACTTCAAGCAAGAGCCTTTTACCAAAGCCTTTTTTCTGATGATCAGGTCGCACCATCAGCTTGCCGATATATACCGTGCCGTCTTTTTCCTTAGCGCGTACCGAGCCGATTATCACACCGCTCCCGTCAGTCATCTTAAGCACGAGCCCTTCGTTATACTCCTCTATGACTTCATCAAGCGTCTGTGTAAGAGGCGGTATATCTTTATTGCCGAAGAGCGCAGCCTCGCTCTGATATGCAAGGTGCTGAAGCTTCAGTATCTCTTCAAGGTCCTTCTGTTGAGCTTTAGTAATTAAATATTCCCCGCTCATTGCTACACCTCAAACATCCAAAAAAGCTTTCAGTTCTTCAAGCTTATCTTCAGCTGCTTTCCTGCCCAGATCGTAGACGCGCTGGAGTTCATTAGGGTCTTTTACCTTCGACTTGATGTTGAGCGGCTCAGAAGGCCTTATGACGAGCACAGAACCTTTATCTTCGCACTCCTTAACATATGCCGTCTGAGCGTTATACATCGCAGGACGTGCCTCCAGAGCCTTTGCTATGGCAGGATACTTATGAGTTACCAGTCTTAGCAGAGGAAGGGCCTTCAGAGGCTCTTTAACAAAGCCTTCAGGCTGCGTCAGTATAACGACATTTCTCTCATAGCCTTTTTTCTGAAGGAACTCCAGAGGTATCGAATCAGCCGTGCCGCCGTCCAGATACATAGAATCGCCGATCTTTACGGGCCTGGAAAGTCCCGGCATCGAAGCAGAAGCCCTGAGCCATTCGATGTTATCGCCCCTGTAATCGTCCATCTTGTGATAAACAGGCTTGCCCGTGCTAATGTCAGTCGCGACGAGATAGAAATCCATTGGGTTGTTCATAAACGTCTCACCGTCAAAGACGTCAAGCTCCATCGGGATATCGTAGTAGCAGAACTTGGCACCGAAAATATCACCTGTGACAAGCCAAGATCTGAAGCTGCAGAACTTCCAGTAGTTGCAGTAGCGCTTGGTATAACGCAGTACTCTGCCGTTCTGCCTTGACTTGTAATTACATCCGAATGCGGCGCCTGCAGACACGCCTATCGAACCGTCGAATTCGATATTGTTCTCGAGGAAGACGTCAATTACTCCTGCAGTAAAGAGTCCGCGCATGGACCCGCCTTCCATTACTAATCCTTTTTTCATCTTCATAATTCCTGTTACCCCTCAGGCAGGCTTCCCTTCCTGATATTCTCCTGAATTATCTTATCAGTTATCTCGTATAATTTCTCAGAGCCTTCTTTAGTCTTGGACTGTCTGCCGTAAACCTTTTTGGCAGTCACGCTGTGCTCTTTCCAGTCACCGCCGCCGTTGCTGTTATTAAGTATCAGAGGCTGGAAGTTATCCATGCTGTGAGCAAACTTTGCTTCTGCGGTCTCGTTAGCTTCGAACTCATCGAAAATCGCCGTGAACTCTGCTTTCTGGTCCTCAGGAAGCAGTGAGAATATCCTCTCCTTCGCAGCATCTTCTCTTGCTTTCTGTGTTGCAAGACCTTCTGCGTCATATGCGTATGTATCACCCGCATCGATCTCAACGACATCGTGTATCAGACACATTATCATTACCCGTGCTATATCGACAGGCTCATTGGAATACTCTTTGAGAAGATATGCCATTATCGCCATATGCCACGCGTGTTCCGCATCATTCTCATTCCTGCCGTGACCTGATAAATGCGTCTGTCTGAAGACGCTCTTTTCCTTATCAAGTTCCAAGGCAAATGCTATCTGTTTTGCAATTCTCTCGTCCATTTTTACCTCGCATAGACAGACATCTATATAAGCTTTTCAAGCTCTGTAAGGAGCTTGTTCTTCATCCCTTCAAGCTCTTCAGTTGAAGGTCTGTTGTCGTCACTGTATAACTTCTCCATAGGATACCACCATACAGGTCCTACCCCGTTGTGTCCATAGTTTTCAAGGTCGCCTTTTCTTCTCGGATAAAGGTGCCAGTGAAGATGAGCGTCGCCCATACCCAAAAGCTCGTAATTCATCTTCTCAGGACCGAACGCTTTTGCAGTTGCTTCAGCAACGATGGACATCTCTTCCATGAATCGCAGTCTCTCATTCTTTTCGAGCTGGTAGAGCTCAGTATAATCGTGGTTCTTATACAAGAATAAAGAGTATCCGTAGAAGTGCTGGTTATCGCCGATCACTACATAACCGGTATCAAGCTCTTTAACGAAATACGGATTGTTGCCGCTCTTTATCATCGCGATCCTGTCACAGATCAAACACATATTATGTCTCCTTGTTTATCTCCATAAATACATCTACATCGTTGCGGTCGTATTCCTTAAAGCCGCAGCTCTCATAAACATGTATCGCGCGCGGATTATCAGCATAAACACCAAGGTAGATCCTGGTAAGTCCGAGCTCATTAAATCCGTACTCAACGGATCTTTTGAGCGCTTCCTTACCATAGCCTTTATTCTGCATAGATGCCGTAATGGCTATTCCCCATTCGGCCTCTTCGAAAACACGGTTAAAGAACTCAACATTTCCTATGAATTTACCCGTAGTTTTCTCCAGCATCGAGAACATCGTTGCTTTATTATCCATCTTGTCTTTGATGTAATCGATCTCCTGTTCTTCGGTTAAGGGCTCACGTCTGTCGCCTATAAACTTCGCAACATTCTCGATGTCATTTACCATATCAAGATATTCAGGAACCAAATCAAATGACGGCCTTACATATATGATGTTTTCAGATTCAAAAACCTTATCCATTAATATCTCCAAGCACATTCTTTTCTATCCACTTCGCCACACCGTCTTCGTCGTTAGAAAGTGTAACTTCATCAGCTATATCGATCACTTCTTTAATAGCGTTAGACACTGCAATGCCTTTGCCGCACATCTTAAGCATATCAATATCGTTTTTGTCATCACCGAATGCCGCGGTATCTTCAAGACAGATGCCGCTCTTCTCCGACAAAGCTTTGATCGCTTCTATCTTGCCTGATCCCAAAGGCAGGAATGCATACCAGTTCTCGCCTCTGAAACACTGGAGCTTACAGTGAGCTGTATCTGCAATCTTGCGGGCCAGAGCTTCATCTTCGAGCGCTGCGACGATCTTATTTGCCCTGCACTCCAAAGGCTTATCGTATTCGCAGTATACCGCTTTATAAAGCTTTTCCGACTCGGCAATATGCTTGCTGTTCCAATATACAGTCTTTCCTTCTGCGACCGTTATCTCAGCATCAGGCACGGCTTTAAGGAGCTCTTGGACGATGAGATTCGTCTCCCCGGCAGTAAATTCAAAACTGTAAATGCATTCGCCGTTTGAATGTATAAGTGTACCATCGGTCGTGATCTCATAATCGGGCTTCAGAAGATCGATGTAGCGCTCTGCACCGATCCAATACCTTGCTGTCGCAATCGCGAAAAGAACACCTGACTTCCTGCACTTTGAGAGCACGTCAAGCGTGTACTCCGAAACACTGCCGTCAGTCCTAAGCAAAGTGTGATCGAGATCAGTTAAAAGCAGCTTGTATTTACTCATTTCTTTACACTCTTATAAAAGCTCACATGCTTGCCCAGTTCGCCAAATCCGTTCTTAGTGTAGAACTTATAAGACGGCTTGTCGCTGTCAGTCTGAAGGAATATTCCGCTTAATCCTTTTGCCCTGACATCATCCTCGATCAGCTGCATAAAACGCGTGCCGATCCCCTGTCCCTGATAAACCGGATCAACGCACAATTCATCAAGATTATAGTTCGTTCCTTCCCACCAGTGACGGATAGAGCCGAGCGCTGCAGCAACAAGTCTGCCGTCGATCAGAAGGCCGTAATTCAGGCTGTTATGACCGCCGGCAACTTCCTTGATGTATTCAGACAACTGCGCGCTGTCACTCCAGTCATCATTCCATGGTTCTTTTCCGAAAGCCCTTTTGTATATGCTCTCGACTTCGGGTAAATATGATTCGTTAAGTATGATGAATTCTTCTTTCATATAGTCCTCTTAGCTATGTATTCTTCTCCCTATTCCTGATAACCGTACATACAGTAACCGCATCGTCAAAATCTTTATCCCGCACTTAAAAAATTAGTCCCACAGCCTGTGATTAATGTAGTTCGCGGTGACCCTTCCGTCATTTCCTATGGTGAACTTTGAGATCGAACCGGACCTGCCGTTAAATCTCGCACCGGCTAAATCTTCGAACTTGAACTTCATAAGCATCGCCTGCAAAAAGCTCAAAGCGCAGCCGTGCGATACAACGAGGATCTTCTCATCAAGGCTTTCTGTTATCTGCTTATAAAACGGCACTATCCTGTTCCAAAGATCTCTGTCAGACTCGGCATCAGGGAAAGGTCTGTAATCAGGATCGTATCCGTTTGATGGTATCTTATGCTCGTCATACCAGTCCCACGGCTTGCCGTTGCCTTCGCCCGCATTCGCCTCTCTGATGAGCTCTGAGACCTTTGGTGTGATATGAAGAGTCTTATTCATCTCCTCTGCCGTCTGCGCGGCACGGGCCAAATCTGAGCAGTACATGACGTATCCGTCATCACAACCCTCTGTTAAGAGCCATTTACCGATCTCAAAAGCCTGCTGTCTTCCTTTTTCTGTCAGAGACCAGTTGCCCCAGGCACCTGCATGCCTGTTAAGGTGGTGCTCCGATTCGGTATGCTGGACTGTGATTATCGTTTTGCTCATGATCTCACCTCTTAAAAACACTATTATCCCGTTAATCTTAATCAGCTGCTATTTTTCTTTTGTATGCGCTCTTAAGCTTTATGTGCTTGATTATTCCGTAGCTTCAGTTTAGATAAATAATTACAGAAATACCGCCGGATCTGAAAAGATCAAGCGGTACCTGTTATTTTATTTGATATTGTATACGGGTTGCAATCCTTTTATTTCTTCTTGACCGGGATCCACAGCTCGCAGAAGATGTCCGGTCTTGTACCGTCGAAGTAGAGTTCATAGTCCGTCTCTTCGGATGCCTCATAGCCCATCTGCGGCAGGAACTCCTTGTAGAACTTCTCCCATGTCTTTGCGATGCAGTCGCCGTCTTCGCCCACACAGTCAAAAACTACATATGTGCCCGGATTGACGTCCCAGATGCGGAAGCCTTTTTTCTCAAGATCTGCCTGATCGAACGCTGCGGTGTCTTCATCAATGATGATGCCGATGCCGTACTCGAAAGTATCCTTCCCTGCAGTTGTCGGAGTGCAAAGGCCATAGAGATCGCGCTTTCCGTCTTCTCTTAACATCCATATGGGCGAGAGCATATGCTTGCTGTTGCATTCGCCCCAGAAGTCTGCCACATCGTGGTTAGCTTCATCGTTAATGATCCCGTTATTAAACTCTCTTACCAGTGCGATAAATTTCTTTTCTGTTGTTTGAACTATACGGTAATCCATACTCTTACCACCTTTCACGGATAATGTAATCGTAAGAGGATTGAAAAGCACAAGCTTGCCGGCTTCTTCTCTGGCTGTCTTAGGGGAGACACCATGAAACCTTGTGAAAGCTTTGGTAAAGCTTTCCGGTGTCTCGTAGCCGTATTTCATAGCCAGATCCGTGATCTTCGCATCAGTCTCAACGAGCTCTCTGCCCGCCAGAGACAAACGGCGGTTGCGTATATACGCATTGGCCGTTAAGCCCGTCACAAAACTGAAAGCCCTGTGAAACTCGTAGCTCGACGTGTGCACCTGCTTCGCTACGTCTTCATAGTTGATCTCCTCGAGAAGATGGTCTTCCATATACGTGATGGCTTTTTGTAATGCTTCGATCCATTCCATGCTCTTGTCCTCCTGCTTACATGCTCATTATGGATGAGAACGGTAAAAGGCACATTTCCAATTTTGCGGAGATTTGTCAGGTCAGATCACCATATAACCCCAGCATACCTTCGTGAGCTACATCGATATAATGATCGGGGGACCGGATCTGACCGATCAATTCAAGGCAAAGGTTGCGGTATTTTGCATCTAACGGATATTTACTGTGGTATTGATCAATAAGGCGTGTGATGCCGCTCTTATAGTCGTTCGCGGTTATGGGAGTACTGTTGTTTAGAAATACCGAGATCTCATTAGTTACGCTGACACCTGTCTCTTCCTTGCCTGCAAGGAATTTTATCAGGCTGCGGTGGAAAAGGCGTGACATCTGATAAGGCGCATCATCTCTTTTGCAGATTTCCTTGCAGATACTGCTGTTACGGCGATATTCATGTTCCTTTATGTTTTCCATATGGAAGAAACCGTTATCTGCGATCTCTATGGACTCGATCACTTCAAGATCGACAGCTACCCCGTCTTCATATATGACTATTATGATCCCTTCGGGATTAGACGTATAAGAAAGGTATACCGGGTCTCCATACCCATAGATAAACGCTCTTAAGGAGTCTTTGTTCATCAGGGCACTTATATCGACATCCGAGAATGCGGTTGGGTTACCGCGAAGAAAAGATCCGCCCAGCCAGATATGATTCCTGCTTGATACGGCGTAATCTTTTGCGTATTCGATGAATTTTCCCTGATCGCTTCTCATACAGAGATTATAACATCCGCATGCGGTTTTCGATGGTTATGCCTGACCTTGGATTTGCCGGTGATCGAAAACATTCTAAGAAACCAAAAAACTGTCCCAATAACCGATCTTGGATTCTGATAGACTTTAGTCAGAACAAGTAAGAAAAGGCGAAGGCTGATGGACAGGATCTACGTGGCGATCGATCTCAAATCTTTCTACGCAAGCGTTGAGTGCGTAGAGCGTAAGCTTGACCCTTTGCAGACCAATCTCGTCGTTGCTGACCCCACGAGGACCGAGAAAACTATTTGCCTTGCGGTCTCGCCTTCACTCAAGGCATACGGCATACCCGGCAGGGCAAGACTGTTCGAAGTAGTGCAGAAGGTCGAACAGATCAATAACGACAGGCGGTATAAGGCGCCGGGCAGAAAGCTTACGGGCAAGAGCATCTGGAGCTTTGAATTAGAGCGCTTCCCGGAGCTTGAGGTCGACTATGTCGTGGCGCCGCCGCAGATGGCGCATTACATGAAGGTCAGCTCGCAGATCTACGGCATTTACTTAAAGTATGTGGCGCCGGAGGATATTTTCGCCTACTCGATCGATGAGGTATTCATTGACGCGACAAGTTACCTGGACATCTACCATCTTGATGCGCACGATTTCACGCGCATGCTGATAAAGGACGTGCTGCACACCACGGGCATTACGGCGACAGCAGGGATCGGTCCTAATATGTTCCTATGCAAGGTCGCGATGGACATCGTGGCAAAGCACATTCCTGCTGACAGGGACGGCGTGAGGATCGCAGAGCTGACAGAGCAGAAATACAAAGAGCTTTTGTGGGAGCACACTCCACTTACCGATTTCTGGCGCGTCGGCAGGGGCACGGCTTCAAGGATCGCGAAGATAGGACTTTACACTATGGGCGACATCGCTAGGTGCTCTCTTAACAGGCAGAGCTTAGGCCAGCTCTATAAGCTCCTGGGCAAGAACACAGAGCTTCTTGTCGATCACGCGTGGGGCATCGAGCCGACGACGATAAAGGATGTTAAGGCTTACGAACCGGACAACAACAGTACGTCGACAGGGCAGGTCCTGAAGGAACCCACGGACTATGAGACGACGAAGCTCATCGTCTGGGAGATGGCAGATACTTTATCACTTGACCTGGTCGAGAAAGGCATCGTCACGAACCAGATAGTGCTCACGATCGGCTACGACCGGGAGAGCCTTGCAAGCGGCAAATATACCGGTGAAGTCGTCACGGATTACTACGGCAGAGAGGTGCCAAAACACGCGCACGGCACGATCAATCTGGAGAAGCACACTTCATCAACGAAGCTGATCACAGAAGCCGTAATGAAGCTTTTTGAAGCCATCGCAGACCCTGATCTTTTAAGCCGCAGATTAGGGATCGCAGCTTGCAATGTCATAAGCGAAGAAGATCTTCCGAAGCTCGAGAAGCACGAGCAGATGAGCATCTTCGATCTGGGCAAGGAAGATGAGGATACGACGGAGCATGACGAGAAGCTCGCCAAGGAACGCGCGCTTCAGGAAGCGATGCTCGAGATAAAACACAAGTACGGCAAGAACGCCGTCGTCAAAGCCAAGAACCTCAGCAAAGGCGGCACGGCGATGGAGCGCAACGGCCAGATAGGCGGGCACAAAGCATGAGCAAGTACGACGACATAATCAATCTTAACAGGCCGCAGTATATCGATCTTCCGCCGATGTCCATGCACGACAGGGCTGCGCAGTTCTCACCCTTCGCAGCACTCGTCGGTTATGAGGATGCAGTCGAAGAAACAGCGCGCCTCACAGACGCAAGACGCGAGATGCTAGAAGATGAGATAGCAGAGTTAAACCGGCAGCTCGGAGAGCTCACAGAAAGGCTTCCTGAACGCCCGAAGATACGAGTCACATATTTCATCCCGGACAAGAAAAAAGACGGCGGCAGATACGCATCCAAGATTGGAAATGCAAGGACGATCGATCAGTACAACAACGCCATCGTATTCACCGACGGAGAAGCGGTTGCGATAAAGGATATGTACAGCGTGGTGTTTATTGATGAGGCGGAATAAAGCTTGCGGCATGCGCGTTAACTGCATAAGGCCGCGATGCTAAAATCAGTTCAAAAAAGCATGGTCTGCAAAGACGGTTGCTTCCGAATAAAGTTAAATCAAAACCTCACTTCAGATTGCAGCCTTGGGTGAGGTTTTTCATTTGCGACGATACCCGGAATCCAAGATACTCAAATGCCTTGAGCAACAGCGAGACAACACTGATATAGATTGGAGTTTAATACTCTCCTAGACAGACTCCGATCTGAAGATCAAACAGAACTCATTGTAATTAGCCGAATAGGAGCCTCCGACTGAACAGGTGATCCCGTCGCTGTAACTTACCGTAAAGCCTTCGAATTCCGCAGAATCGGAAGGCGCGACCTCATCGCCGTAAAGAGATGTGAGCTTATTCTTAAATGTCTCGACATAGCCCTTGCATTCATCGGTGTTGGCGGTGTCGTTCATGAGCTCGACGCTGATGACCTTGCCGTCACTTTCATTGGTCCTGATCGTTACATGCGTGAACTGAACGCCTTCTATCGTGATGTCGGTCGAATAGAAATAGTCGTTCTTATTTACTTCCTCATTGCTGAGCTTCACGCCAAAGAGTCTCTCTATCGTTGTCTTAACGGTATCCTTATCCTGTCCCATCGCGAGTTTAAGTCTCGATGCCATGCGCTCGAAAACATCCCCCGCAGGCTTCTCAGATGCACCGGATATATCTGTCACGATCTCATCTTCACTGCTGCCATCAGATAAGACAGCATCAGTCACGGATTCCGTAACCACAGGTGCCGTAGTATCAGAAGGCGCACCGCCTTCATTACTTGAGCACCCTGCAAAAGAAGCGCCCATCGCTAATACCAGCCCTAAAGCTGCAATATTTCTGAAGATCTTCATTAATGTTGTCCTCCAAATATCCTATTATCCTGCGCCATTTATCCCCAAGCGCGTTAGTAGGATAACAGAAACGGAGGGAAAGAGAGGAGGAAAAGTGGGGCAGAAACTTCTACTCGCTCATTCATCAAGTATTGCTCGCAGTAATGACAGAGAAGATCACACTCTTTTGAACTTCTCCCCTTCATACTTCCTCACCGGATTGCCTCTGACGATCTCTGTATGCTTCTGCCATGCGTTATTTAAAGCTTCCGCATTATTGTCTTCCTGCTTTGCTGCAAGAATGCCTGCCAGGCGTTTCATTGCACGGTTCTTGTTCTGCACCTGGCTTCTTTCTTCAGTGCATGTAACGACTATGCCTGTAGGCTTATGTAAGATCCTTACGCCTGTCTCAACTTTATTTACATGCTGGCCACCTTTACCTCCGCAATGCATTGTGGTTATCTCGCAGTCATTAGGATCAAGTTCACCAACGGATTCAGCTTCCTTTATCACGTGAACATCGATATACCAGTTCTTTCTCTGATAGCCCGGTCTTATGGTACTCTTCCACACCCAAAGAACAGTTCCTTCCAGCGAAGATACATCGCAATCGAATTCCATAACTGCAGACTTATATCCGTTACCTGAATAGTCTTTGTTAACGGATACGATACGCGATCCTTCGAATTCTTTAAGAAGAGCCTTGCAGAGCTTCTCCACGCCGACAGAGCATTCTACAGGGCCCTGACCTGAACTTATCTGTAATAGCATTAGTTACCTCTCTTTACCTGCCTTAAAGTTATATACAGGCTTTACGATTTCTTTTACTTCGACCGTATCTTCGATTAATGGTAGAACAATAATTGCGTAACAGAATGAGGTTGTCATCACTTACTTCTCCGTGAGCAAGATGTTCAAGCAACTTTTCAAGCGATAGATATTTCTTGCCTGGGCCATAACCTCCACCTGGAATTGAGTGATCATGTTCAGTAACTCCAACAGCATCTACTATGTAGTAGCATTCCTTTGTGTCGGCATTAGGGGTTACTTCTCTGAGCTTGTCATCTTTTATTACTCTGCATCCACGGCCCTTCATCTGTGTATACAAGACATCTGACATAACATCTCGCATGAACAATACAACTTCCAAAGGTCTTACATCTGTACCGGTAGCTACAAGAGTAACCGTTACTGCTATACGGAAATCTTTTTCAGTACGTAAATCCCTAATAAGTGCATTAGAGTCGCCGGCAGAATATGTAATCTTCTGAACGAAATGATCAGGCAGGTTACCATTGAACTCCGGAGCAAATACTTCTTTGGCTACATCAACGATTAACGATGCATGATTATCATCTTTTGCAAAGATCAATGTCTTGGGAATATATTCCCACTTTTTCTCTCGTTCAGGATATAAGTCCGTATAAATAGCATCTTTATAAGCTGTAAGCACTGTCTTGATCTGATCACGGTTTACAACAGAACGATCTAATGTATTTGGAGTATAGGAATAACTGTTATCTGCATTGTATATAGTAGTCTGACCTGACTTGCGGGCAACCTCTACGACTTTGCTACCTTCTTCTATAACTCCGCCAATCTCGGTAACCTCTGTTGCAATGCGGTAAACACGTGAAGGTACATTAACACCATCTACGACAGAGTCGTCATAAGAATAGTTCTCGATAATGTTGTTGTTAAAGAACGCATATGCTTCCGGTGTGGGTGTTGCAGTAAGCCCCAGTATCTTCGCGCCAGAAAAGTAATCTAAAACGGCACGCCATTTGCCATAAATAGAACGATGACATTCATCAACAACAATAAATTGGAAATAATCCGGTGACAGTTTCAGATCCGTGCCAAGAACAATTGGTGTTTCGTTGTTCTTTTCTTCTTCGCTCTTTGTTTCCTCATCTTCAGCATCTTCATTCGTATCCGCAAGTTGCTGACCGGTAAGGACCGCAAAAAGCTTTTGGATAGTTGAAATAACGATATCTGCATTAATATCTTCTTCACGCCTCAATCTTGAGATCTTATAGAGATTGCTCATTGGCTGTTGTTTCTCGGTTCTGTCAAACAAGCTAAACTCAGATTCAGTCTGACGAGCGAGGTTATTTCTGTCTACGAGGAACAAGACACGCTTTGTAGAAGTGTAGTTAAGAAGTCTGTATGAAGCCAAACATGCAAGATACGTCTTACCAGATCCCGTTGCCAATACAGCAAGGTTTTTCTTCTCACCATTCTTCAGTGCGTTCTCAAGTTGCACTTCCGCATTATATTGACAGTCGCGCAATCCCTTTTTCTGGAGATGGGGAAGAGCACCATATTCAGACTTCTCGCCGATCATCTGAAGCATCTTTTTGGGAGAGTGCATCTCAGAAATCTCTTCATATTCTGCATTATCTTTGAGCAAATTCTTAAAGAATATCTTGTTGCCATTTGCCATATATACGAGCGGTATTAAACGTTCTCTCCAAAGGCCGTACCAACTCTGAGGGTGTTCAGCATATCCTTCGGCCTGTTTCTCAACTTCAGCATCAAGAGGATTCTCTTCGCGTTTAGCTTCAACAACAGCAATTGCTTTATTATCTATGAACAGAAGGTAGTCACTCTCCGTATTGCCCTGCATAAGAGCTTCTTTTACGGCGGTAGTATCATAAGGAACATATTCATCACGGGCGACAATATTCCAGCCAGCAGCATTCAGCTGCTTGTCGATTTTTACGCGAGCTTTCTCTTCTGGTAGCATACGCCGATCGTCCTTTCTGTCTTTCTATCTGCGGCGCTTATTTACCTCTACTATCCAAGTATATCAGCGCCGACATCCCAATAATGGTACATTTGACTCTTACCCTAAATTATAATATAAGGACTGTAAAGATTCCTTGAATTTTTCAATAACTGATCAATGAAAACGCTAAAAATATCGTTTTGCGGGGTTGTGGAGAGTTATGTGAAAATCGTATTTCATTGGAAGAAAACGAACAATGAAATCTGCAGAAGCGGCATATTTCGCTGCAAATCCCAGTAGCAAACACCTTATTTTATATCGATTTACAACAAATATGTGATGTTACAAATTGTATAGAGAATACTTGTATTTTGTTAGAAACATTTAATAAACATTTTGGTTTTTCGTTAATATCCGGCACAAAACATTTGACATTTTCGTTATAAAAATATATTCTGCAAACAAAGGAATCTGTTCTTTGGGAGGCATATTTATGAATTTCGAAAGGAAGATATATAACCAATTGCTGGATTGGAAAGAAAAATCAAATGGAAAGAGTGCCATCTTGATCGAAGGAGCACGACGTGTTGGTAAAAGTACTGTTGCGGAAGAATTTGCTAAGAACGAATACGATGATTATATCCTTCTGGATTTCTCAAAGGAGACAAAGGATGTTCGAAAGAACTTCGAAGACAATATCGGCGATCTCGATACTTTCTTCAGGAATCTTTTCATCTTAAAAGGGAAGGAACTCCACAAAAGAAAATCCGTAATAATTCTGGATGAGGTCCAATTGTTCCCTATAGCACGGCAGGCAATAAAACCATTAGTCGCCGATGGAAGATATGACTACATTGAAACCGGTTCTTTGATCAGCATAAAGAAAAATGTAAAGAATATCCTTATTCCCTCAGAAGAGGAAAGGTTAAAGATGTACCCCATGGATTTTGAGGAGTTCCTTTGGGCAAAAGGAAACACTATAACTATGACTGCAATTAGAGAGTCATTTGAAAAAAGAAGACCTCTCGGTGATGCCGTACATAGGAAGATAATGCAGATGTTCAGAGAATATATAGCTGTAGGGGGGATGCCGCAGGCTGTTCAGACCTATATTAACGGTGAGAGCTATTCTTCTATTGATCGTGTTAAACAGGGAATACTTGCGTTATATGAAGAAGATTTGAAAAAATACGATGTTGAAGAAAAGGAGAAAGCATCCTTAATATTTAAGACTATTCCTAAACAACTGTCAGATCACGAAATGCATTTCACTTTTTCTGAGATTAACACAAACGCCAGATATATTAACTATGTAGAATCTGTGGAGTTTGTTTCTGAGTCAATGATCGGAAACCTGTGTGTAAATGTTACTGCTCCGGATCTCCTTATGGATCTGTATGCTGACCGAAGTAATTTCAAGCTCTATATGGGAGATACCGGATTGCTCGTTTCTCAGATGATCAGAGAGGGTGATGAGACCGAAGCAATTTACAAAGCTCTAATTTACGACAAGCTCAGTTCTAATCTTGGAATGGTATTTGAAAATGTTGTAGCACAGATGCTCAATGCAAGTGGGAAACCTCTCTATTTTCATGAGTACAAATATCAGCCCGAAAATGCAACCAAAGAGAAGAAGTATGAAATCGATTTCTTAACGGTTAAAAACAAAAAGATCTGTCCGATAGAAGTCAAATCTTCTGGATACTCATCGCATAAATCCTTTGACTATTTCATTAAGAAATATCCTATCAAGGTAGAAGACAGATACATCATATATACTAAAGATCTAAAACTTGAGGATTGCATAACTTACATCCCAGCTTATATGACCATGTGCATATAGACGTTTGTTTAGCTGATTAGGAGTTGAAATGGAAGCATACTATGCCTTTTCTGATGAAGCGGGCCAATATGAAAATACTTGTGGGAAAAGATTTTTAAAAAGTCATCCATATTATGTTCGCGCAACTCTGCTAGTTAAAATCGAAGAATACAGAGACTATCAATATACTATAAAAGAATTAAACGATTCGATAGGTCTTCCTGCGTCATCAGAAATTAAATGGAGTGACTTATGGTCAAAAAAGCACAATCAACCAAGGACTAGATTTATAAAATATATACGTGAAGAAGACTTGTTTGATTATTACGAGCAGGTTCTTTCTGAGGCTTCAAAAATGGCCTCTATGAAGATAATAATATCCGTGACGGAAAATAACAAAGACAACGGTATTCGCAAAGAAAGAATGATGGCTTTCCATCTTCAGGAAGCATTGCAACGAGTGGAGAACGAACTCAAAGGTTCTAGTTTTGCAACATTTATAATAGATGAACTTCCAGAGGATTATTCAAATAGCGTGAGGGATATCTGTTATTCGCTTATTAATGAGGGAGATATCATTAAGTACAAATCGCTATATTCAGGTGTTCTATTTGAACGCAGTAATATGAGTGTTGGAATACAATTAGCTGACTATATTGCAGGGATAAGTAACAGTATTTTTAAGAGCATGAATTCTCCTAATAACTATGCTTATGCTAAACAACTGTTTTCAGAATATATATTACCTCGACTAAGAAAATCAGATTCTGGAGAACTTATGGGATATGGAATCCGTGAAGTCAAGAAAAACGATGAGTTTAGAAATCGGATTAAAAGTTATATAGAAAAGATAAAGAAAGAAGAATCATCAGATTGTGATAATTGGTTAGATTCGCTATGAAGACAACTTAATTATTCATTCTGGTCAGCTTTTTAGACAACAAATGCCTTTGATTGGTTAGCGACTGAAGGTTATCTCCTTATCGCCTACTCTGTTACACTATAAATTACACTATAAATCTGTGAAGACTCATAGGTTAAAAAGTATGTTGACATCAGTTTTGACAGCAGAGAGAGTCTATATTTTGGCATCACTTTACCCGAAAATGGCGTACTTTTTGAAAACCCGGAAAAACTGACACCATATTTTATCGGTACTTTGCGCGGTTTTGCCTGGATTTGCCGATTTCCATTGTCCTTTCCCGACAATAAATTCATAAACCGAGAGACTCCCGCCTCTCGGTTTCCTTATTCACGCCCGAATTAATGGTGCTATTGTTTATCAATAATTACGTACTCTCCTGAGCTTCTCCCGGCTTCACCGGCGGTTCTTCCCCATTACCAGGTCCACCCTGCGGCGGATTCCCAGGCATCTCTCCTGAAGGCGGGTTCCCCGCTGGACGCTCACCTGAAGGAGGATCACCTGACGGTGGCTCTCCCGGTGCTCCATCCGGCATTCCTCCAGGAGCACCTCCCTGAGCACCACCAGACTCGCCCGGCATTCCATCCGGAGCTCCGCCATTCATACCATTCCCTTCACTCTTTATCTCAATCGCACTTCCCTCCGACTCAGCGCCTGCAGCGTATTCTGCGCCACCTACATACAACTTAAACCCGTTCAGGTCGATAGCATCTGCACCGCACATGAGAGAACTTACATAAGAATCGCCCGTAAGGATCCATTTCGAGCCAGAGGCGATCTCGGCATAGACTTCGCCTTTGTTTGCGGCGTTTATTGCGCCTTCGTAGGTTGAGCCGTCAGATAAATACATATTAAATACAGATACCTTGTCGACGACGATGTCGCCGTCCTGGTTCTGGTTCTTTAAGCAGAGGTTTACCTTGCCGCCGTTGGAGCCTTCGGTGCCCCAGCCTCCTGTAGCGGCTCTTAAGAAGACTCCGAAAGTGTCCTGGTTTACGATTTTCGCGCCCTCTAAGGTGATCGTTGTTGCCGTGTTGTTTACGAAGAAGATGTCGCCTTTCTTGTTGGTTAAGGTGCCGCCCTTCATGGTGAAGGTCGCAAGGCCTACAGAGGCGTCGCCTGACATCGACTGGTAGATCATGATTACGTTTATTACCTTCAATTGCTACCTTCATCATAGTAGTATCATCAAAGAATAGGTGCCATTCAGAATAAACTTTATGAACTACAATCTTATCAACAAAGGCATCCATTTATTGCCGCTTTCTCTAAAAGTCCGATTATTGTGAATTCCCTTAGTTACGGCATCATCAATCAAAGAACTACGAAGCATCTTATAGTCATCAATTGAAGTCTTGGTAGCATCAATTGCTTTATCAATTAAATCACATTGTTTGTTGATGATGCTTGAGATGCGCATTTGTTCGTGATAACTAGGAATGGGTATGTAATAATTCATTAGATCATTATGATGAACGATAGTGGAACAAAATCTAAACATCTGTTAGCTTATTTTAGCATCCACGCGATTCCCTTCGCAGTTCTTAGTGCATGGTCGTTAAAATGTCCGCCCTTATTCATTTCAAAAAGCACGTCGTATCCTTGTGATGAATATTGCTCAGCTAAAGATCTCGTGTTGTCTTCAACAGTTGCCATTACCGGATTCTTAGTCTTAGCTTCGCGGTCGCCTAATGAGAGATAGATCTTAGCAAGAGAAGAAGCAAATCCATGTTCATGGACATATTCTGGAAAGCCAGGAAACCACAGTGATCCCGAGCAGCTCGCGGCACCTGCAAAGCGATCAGTCTTATATAAAGAATACAATGCGAACAATCCTGCCATCGAATAACCGGCGATGTATATTGCGCGGGTTCAGGCCGTGCTCTTCACACACGGAAGGCACGATATCATTTACAAGTTCAGAGATATATTCATCCGCGCCGAAGCCGAAATCCGGCTCGCCCTTGAATACTGCAGGAGCCTTCCACGGTGACAGATCGATATTCCATTCAGAAACAGTTATTGCAAGTAACGAATACGGATGATCAACCAGCTTATCAAGCTCTTGTGCAACAGCTTCGCCCTCATCGCCAAAACAGTTCAGCACTACGAGCGGAGCATCCGCAGAAGATGCACGGCGTATAAGCATTGCGCTTTGGTTCATAATACTTTCGTCTGCATTGTTCTAAATTAAGATATCAGGCTGGCTGGATATAATTATATTGTTCTGCAGCTAAAGAAAACAGATACAAAGCGCTTACAACATTCTTAAGCTCTTCTGTAACAGTGCCGTCGGTTGGCTTATTTAAGACAGCATAGGCATAGTTGGAAGGACGGTATTTTATGGACTTGGCATTTTCACTGCCTTCAACATAATATTTTATAGTTACAATTCCTCTGAAATTCTGTGCCGGTATTCCCTCAATAACTATTATCGTGTAACCACCCGAGACAGTAGTCGACAGAGTCTGATTCTTATACTCCAAAGAAGTAACATTGGCATTGACAAGATCTTCCGTCTTGAAATAAAGCTTCATGGTGATAGTCGATTTAAGTGAAATGCTTACTAATTCAGGTAATATATCACCGTTTTTATAAAGGTTCAGACTGCCAATCGATAAGGAGGATTGCTGTTCGCCTTCAGGCAAAATCGAATTCGCAAGGTCAGATGTATGATAACCGAAGTATGTCTGAGCCGCAGCCCCGTAGTTCAGCATAGCTTTTACCAGTTCAACTGCTTGATCGGAATACTTCTCCGGGTGGTTAATGATATATGCAGCATATTCTCTTACTGAATAAGTGTAGGCATCTCCGACCGGATGATTCTCGCTAAGATATACCTGTGCAGTTATCTTATCAGCCATCTCCTTCGCCACAACATTGCAACGGAAAATGTAATATCCTTCTTTGTTAGGTGTAAGATCTTTTACAGGAACTATCTGTTCTTTGCCATTGACAGTAAATCTCATAAAAGCGGTGCTGTCATTATTCAATACTTCATCGCTGAGTTTCATATAGAAGTTAACACCAATACTGCCGTCCAGGCTCAGGGAATATCCATATAAATGGGCACCGCTACCGAGCTCAATGTGTCTATCAGTACAAATACGTAAAACTATTTCATCAAAATCACAGAACAATGACTCGTATTTCGAATAATATTTACTTAGGACATAGACATCTGCATTAATTGATGTAGGAAATATATATGACAAGCCGTCATTAAAACTATCTGGACTGACGTCTAAGTATATTTCAGATAGATTTAAACACCAACTAAATGCAAATGTACCAATACTGGTTACACTGTAAGGGATTGTAATCGAAGAAAGTTTAGAGCAACCTTCAAATGCACTTTCACCAATGCTGGTTACGCTGTCAGGGATTGTAATCGAAGAAAGTGAGGTGCAGTTTTTAAATGCATAATTACCAATACTGGTTACACTATTAGGAATTGCAATCGTAGCAAGTGAGGTGCAACCTTCAAATGCACTTTCACCAATGCTGGTTACGCTGTCAGGGATTGTAATCGAAGAAAGTGAGGTGCTGTTTTTAAATGCATAATTACCAATACTGGTTACACTGTCAGGGATTGTAATCGAAGAAAGTGAAGAGCATCCAGAGAATGCAGAATCACCAATACTGGTTATACTGTCAGGGATTGTAATCGAAGAAAGTGAATAGCATCCTTTGAATACATCATCACCTATACTGGTTACACTG
>JAFRST010000060.1 GCA_017427465.1 Clostridiales bacterium
AACTGCATGGTTGACGTTGCTAAGTTCTATATGGAATTCATCTGCGACGAGTCCTGCGGTAAGTGCACACCTTGCCGTATCGGTACAAAGAGAATGCTCGAGATCCTCACAAGAATCACTGAGGGCAAGGGCACAATGAAGGATCTTGACGAGCTCGAAGAACTGAGCCAGACGATCAAGGCTAACTCCCTCTGCGCTTTGGGCCAGACAGCATCCAACCCTGTAAACTCTACTCTTGCTCACTTCCGTGACGAGTACCTTGCTCACATCATTGACAAGAAGTGCCCTGCTCACGTATGTAAGAACCTTATGTCTTACAAGATCGACGCTGATAAGTGTATCGGCTGCGGTATGTGCGCTAAGGGATGTCCTGCAAGCTGCATCACACGTACAGATTACGTTGCAGAAGGACACAAGCTCGCATCCATGGCAATTGACGCTGATAAGTGCGTTAAGTGCGGTGCGTGCATCAGCACATGTAAGTTCAACGCAATTTCGAAGGTTTAATCAGGAGGCAAAAGAATGAGTTTAGTTAATATTAAAATTGAAGGTCAGCCCTATCAGGTTGAAGCCGGCCTCACCATTCTTGAAGCTGCTAAGGCTTGTGGCTATGAGATCCCTTCACTTTGTGCATTTAATCACGGAGAGTGCAACCAGGGTTCATGCCGTGTATGCTTGGTAGAAGCAACAGGCGCAAGAGGACTCGTTGCATCCTGCGTATATCCTGTAGCTGAGGGTATGGAGATCAAGATCTCTTCTCCTGCAGCTGTACAGGCCCGTAGAAGATCTGTAGAGCTTATGCTCTCCAATCACAATAAGAACTGCCAGCAGTGCGATAAGAACGGCCAGTGCGAGCTTCTCCGCGTAGCTCAGATCACAGGCGCAAGAGAAGATGCTTTCTCCGGTGTTCACTCTGAGACACACATCGATACATTGGCTCCCGGACTTATCCGTGATACGTCCAAGTGTATCCTCTGCGGCCGTTGTATCGCCCGTTGCTCCAATGCTCACGGCATGGGAATCTTAGGATTCGAGAACCGTGGCTTTGCAACATTCGTATCACCTGCAGAGAACAGAAGCTTTGCTGATTCCCCTTGTATCCAGTGCGGCCAGTGCGTCAATGTCTGCCCTACAGGCGCTTTGATGGAACACTCCGAGATCGACAAGGTAGACGCAGCTTTCAAGGCAGGCAAGCACGTTATCGTTCAGGCAGCTCCTGCTGTCCGTGCAGCTATCGGCGAAGAGTTCGACAATCCTGTAGGCACACCTTGCACAGGCAAGATGATCGCAGCTTTGAGAAGACTCGGCTTCGAGAGAGTTTACGACGTTAACTTCGGTGCTGACCTTACGATCATGGAAGAGGGCACAGAGCTTCTCGGACGTCTCCAGAACGGCGGCGTTCTCCCTATGATCACTTCCTGCTCACCGGGATGGATCAACTACGCTGAGTACAACTACGGCGATCTTCTCCCTCACCTTTCTTCCTGCAAGTCTCCTCACGAGATGCAGGGCGCAGTAATCAAGTCTTACTGGGCACAGGAGAAGGGCATTGATCCTAAGGATATTTTCGTTGTATCCATCATGCCTTGTGTTGCCAAGAAGTTCGAGAAGGAAAGAGAGCAGCTCAAGACTAACGGTCTTGCTGATGTTGACGCAGTTCTCACAACACGTGAGCTCGCAAGAATGATCCGCCGTGCAGGTATCATGTTCAACCGTCTCCCCGATGAGGAGTGGGATCAGGATATCATGGGCGATTACACAGGTGCCGGCGTAATCTTCGGTGTAACAGGCGGCGTTATGGAAGCAGCTCTCAGAACTGTTTACTTCAAGCTCACAGGTAAGGAATGCGAGCCTATCGAGATCAAGGCTGTTCGTGGTCACGACGCTGGTATCCGTGAGGCTTCTCTCGACATCAACGGTACAACAGTTAACGTTGCTATCGCTTCCGGCATGAAGAGCGCTAAGGTTCTTCTCGACGAGATCCGCGAAGGCAAGTCAAAGTACCAGTTCATCGAGATCATGGGCTGCCCCGGTGGTTGTATCAACGGTGGTGGTCAGCCTTATGTACGTCCTTGCTTCATGCCTAATGAGGCAGACGATATCCTCGACACATACAAGGAAAAGAGAGCTCAGGCACTCTATTCCGAGGATGAGCGTCAGGTTCTCCGTCAGTCACACAAGAATCCTCAGATCATTGAACTCTACGAGAAGTATCTCGGCGAGCCTAACTCACACAAGGCTCACGAGCTCCTGCACACAACATATGCTGCAAGAGAAGGCTTCAACGACGTAAAGTAATTTAAGTCTGATTGATCAGTTACTAAAGGGTTGTCTCATATGAGGCAACCCTTTTCTTACACTACCCGGGACCAGTCCTTCAAAATCCGGATAAATCTTAAATTTTGTTGTGCAATAAAATTGTTTTGCTAATATAATAATTATATTAATCAAATGTTTTGATTTGCGTGGAATATGAAGCACCGGATAGCTATATTTTCGAACGGATATAATGGCAGCATTACTCTCAAGGCTATTGAGGGTATAAAGCGTTATGCTGCTGTCAGGGACTTTGACACGCATTTCTATATCGGTTTTGCTGCCAGCAACGAGAAGGAAACTTTCAATGTCGGTCAGTTCAATATCTATCAGCTTGCAAGGCTTGATGAATACGATGGCGTAATCGTTTTCTCAGGTCTTCTTAATAATCCGGATCTTGCCAGGAAAGCCTGCCAGGATGCACGTGACAAGGGAATCCCGGTCATAAGCATCGGCATGGAGATTGAAGGCATTCCTTATGTCGGCATCAATAACGTTGACGGAATGCGCGACCTGGTTGAGCACCTTATAACAGAGCACTGCGTTCAGAGAGTTGTCTATATCGGCGGCACAAAAGATCACGTAGACACGATCGAGAGACTCAACGTCGTAGAAGAAGTCATGAATAAGCATGGCCTGAAGCTCGCAGAAAGCGATATCTATTACGGCAACTGGGTTAACGAGACGGCTATCGCGATTGCAGATGATCTTTCCAAAGATCCGAACGGACTTCCGGATGCGATAATCTGCGCCAACGACATCATGGCTCTGGCGGTCTCTTGTGAACTACGTGACCTGGGTTATGAGCTTCCTGAAGATACTATCATTACAGGCTTCGATCACATTGGCGAGGGAAGTGTTTCTTATCCTGCGCTTACCACGGTAGATCAGGATTACATTACCGTAGGCTATAACAGCTGTAAGATGCTCTATGACATCATCGAGGGCAATGAAGCAGAAACATCATCTGTCGCTTCGAAGCTCGTTGTAGGCGAGAGCTGCGGCTGTAACAGCGAAGTGGACAGCCCTTATGATATCGGCAGGCGTAACTACTGCAGGAACATCCACGCCAAGAGCAAGCAGGCGGACTTCTTTAACCGCTTCATGCGTTCCGAGAGAACGACTATCTTAGAGTCAGCAGACTACGAGGATATGAAGAAACGGTTAAGAGAGTTCTATTCGAGCAACCACGACTATATCGGCGAGAATTACTACATTCTCCTTAACAAGTACTATTTCGAAGATGTCGCAGCAGAAGACAGCGAAGTATTAGCCCGCTGCTACGATGCCGCTTTTGACACGACGATCGCCATGATGGACGGTGAGATTTCAGAAGACGGAATCGATAAGAGAATAAAGATCCCGGGTTTTATAAAGGTTCCCGGCGAGCAGCATATTTACTTCTTCTATCCGCTCCATAACGAGCAGTACAACTACGGTTATGTCGTTTTCAGAGACGGAACCTACATTATCGACGAGGCTTTCCGTATCTATGAATATCTCGAAAAGATGGAGCACTCCTTCATCGAATTCCGTATTAACATGCGCTTGGAAATGGTCAACAAGGAATTGCGTTTCCTCTATGACAAGGATCCGATGACCGGTCTTTATAACAGATTCTGCTTCGTAAGCCACGCTGTTCCGATCGTGGAAGAGAGTAAACGGCACGGCAAGCAGGCCATGATAATGTTCGTTGATATCAACTACATGAAGAGGATCAACGACCTCTACGGACATGTTTTCGGTGACAGGGCGATCACAACAGTATCTGATGCCATTAAGAGAAGCGTAGGCGATGACAATGCCATCGGAATACGTTACGGCGGTGACGAGTTCCTCGTAATAGCTGCAGATGCAAGTGAAGAATATGCCGAGGAGATCAAGCGCAGCATGGTCTCTTATATCGACAGGGAGAATAACCGCGGAATTAATCCTTTCAAGTTCTCGATCAGTGTCGGCTACGTCCTTACAGACCCGTCTTCAGGCAGGACTGTAAATGACTATGTCGATGAAGCCGACAGACTGATGTACGAGATCAAGAACGAGTACCACAAGACTCATCCCATTGATTAAGAGATCTGTTAATAGATCCTGTAGATCGTTGTGTTCTCCTCAGCGAAGTAAGCTGCCTGGGTCAGATTTTCCTCGAAGAATTCCTTATTGAAAGAAATACCGTTGCCGAAGTCTGTCTGCTCCAATTCGGGGTCAGCGATGAGGTACTTGATATGACGCTCTTTGCAGTATCTTGTAAATTCATCGATGTCGCCGCCGCAGCCTGAAATGAGCCAGATATAGATAGTATCTCTCGTGTATGTGTCATGTCCTGCAGACCAGGCGTAGTAAGGCCACCCGTAGTACATGGGACGTCCTGCGAGGATGAAGCGGTTCATTGACCATTCGGGTGTAAGGAATACATCGTCAGGTTCGGTATTATCTAAGATCCACTTGGTTACAGGCGAGTTTGTATCAACGGAAAGAGGTGTCTTATTGAGGTTGATATAAGTAGCCCACTCGGATACGCCGGTTGCCGTAAGCGGCAGCATAAGCGCAATCGCAAGGAGGATTCCCGCGAGCTCTAAAGCGATCCATGCAGGGAGGGGCAGCCCCTTCTGTTTCTTGGGCTTGATGGGTTCATGCTTATAAACTGCAGCATTATTATCAGTCTCACCTGACTCTGATCCGCTGTCAGATGCTACTGTTAAGAACTCATTCGAAGATTCAGAGGCATTGGCATCAGCTTCGTCGTCAGGCTCATCTTCGCCGAATGTGAAGTTGTTAAGTACCATTGAGCCCGGACGCATTGCAACATGTGCAGGCTCGGGCGTGGAAGCCATGATGGCATCGTCAGAATCGTCAGTCTCATCAGATTCTGCTTCTTCTGCCTTATCTCCAGAAGTCTCTTCAGATGTTTCTTCAGTTTTTTCTTCTGCGGGAGCAGGCTCTTCTGAAACTGTTTTCTCTGAAGACTCGGTATTCTCTTCTGCAGAAGCTTCCATAGCATCAGCAGCATCAGCCTCTTCTACCTCAGAAGAAGTTTCTTCGCCAGCTTCGGGCTCTGTCTTAGCAGCTTCTTCCTTGTCTTCTTCATCATCGCCGAAAAGAGCTGCCAGAGCTGCGACACCGGCTTTGGCTTCATCATCTTCATCGTCTTCGACGGATTCGGATTCTTTATTGTCATCACCGAAAATGAGTTCAGCAGGAAGCGCTTCTTCCTTTATCTCTTCTTCAGGCTTTTCCTCCTTTTCTGTTTCTGCAGGGATGAGATCAGAAGTTCCTGTAAGGCCTGCAATATCTGCATCTATGCCTGTGTGAGCCTCAATGGCTGCCAGATCGGGAGTCTCTTTCGCAGAAGGTGTTTCTTCTTCGTCAGTTACAGGTTCGCCAAAAGCGCTTGTTGCAGCGATCTCAGGAGCTCTTACACCCTTGTCGTCTGCTGCGGCTACTGCGACTGCGAGCATGCCGTCAGCGGTATCTGCTACAGCTGCAAGGCTGTCAGAAGCTTCTTCGTCAGCATCAGAAGATGCTTTTCTGCGCTTGATGGGAATGTAAAGGAGATTGCCGATAAGTGCTGCTACGAATGCATCGAGAAGGATGAGCGATACCTGTATGAACTTGTGGTTCGCGAGCATTTCGAGAGATACCTGGAATAAGAACGCGAAGATCAACGGGTTGAAGCAGCAGAGGAACAACAGGAAGCGGTGAATGGGCTTCTTATTGACCAGATCAACGATAAGCACGATGAGTGCATAGATAGTAGCGATGATAAGTGTTCCGCCGGTAACGATGAGAAGGTAGCGTCCGAGAGTAGTAAACGACACCTTATCAAGAATAAATCCGGGATGGAATTCGAGAGATACGACATTCTTATATCCGCCGGAGAATACCAGTGTTTGGATATAAGAAGATGCGATGGCGCAGATTGCGACTATGAGATAGAGCAGCCTGCTCTCTGAGACGATCGCCATGCCGAATAATACCAGGAGGAGTGCTATGAGGCACGAACCGTGGAAATAAGGCATCACGATAACGAGAACGCATGCAAGTAATGTCGCGGATATAGGATAGAGCGGATCATTGGATCTTGTGAGCCATGCATTCTTAGAGAAAGCAAAGGCCTTAACGCCGCCGCCGAATCCGCCGGCTCTTGAGATAGATATTCCGAGTCTTCTGATGAAAGGAACAAAGAGGATTATCACGATGAGCATTACGGCTACACCGAGCATTAAGTGACGCTGGTTGGGATATACGTTTATGGCCCAGATGCCCCAGTCGTCGTAATCGGTAACGGCATACCATGAGGAATTGCCGAGGATGGCTTTAATAGCCTGCGCGGGTGTGTTGCCGAGACCCACGAGTTCCTTGAAGTGGAAGAAAACATTAAGTGAGCTTCTTAAGAAAACAAGTACGGGAGCGATCAGAAAAGATGCGCGTCTGGAGCTGATAAGAACAGCGAGAAGTCCCAGGAGTATAAGTGCGCATACCATCGAGATGATGGAAGGCAGGTTGAGCGCATAGTCGATCGGAAGTCCCAGATATTCAAGCGTGCCGGAGAAGAAGTAGAACAGGAAGTGATACTTGATACCGTCACCTGAGAAATGCATGTACTGTGTAGGGAAGTTAAATCCCTTGCCGAAGGAAGAGACCATAGCCGTGTGGGGCGAGA
This sequence comes from Clostridiales bacterium, assembly GCA_017427465.1. Lineage (GTDB taxonomy): Bacteria > Bacillota > Clostridia > Saccharofermentanales > Saccharofermentanaceae > Saccharofermentans. The sequence continues at coordinate 6,980 of JAFRST010000060.1, forward strand.
GGTCTGAGAATGTGGAGTATCCGTTCAAAAGATTATTGCCGTTGATCCTGTATGTGTAGAACATGAGGAAAGTAGCGGCAACAGTAACGATGAATATGACGGCGCCATAAAAGACGGAGTCGAAAATGCTGAAATTATAGTCTTCGATGGAGGTGGCTCCGGAAGCCTTCTGCTCCTCGCGCTTTACTCTCTTGCGGTTGATGAGGATGAGGCATGTGAGGATCATCCAGAGGAAGAATGCGAAAGTGATGAGGACGCCGAGTCTCTTGCAGAGTTCACCGCTCTCAATGATATAAGAGAGACCGAGTGTGACGTAATAGTTAAAGAAAGGCACACACATCATACCGGTGATAAGTCCGGCAGGAACAGTGAACAGTGTGTTCGGAATATGTGTGATCGCCTTGGCGGAAGGGCTGCAGGCCACATAAAGTCTGCGTACATCCGGTACTGTCAGCCCGACAAAAGCTATACCGAATGCGGCGCATAATATCAAATATAAGATTCCGAGCATATAAATCCCCTTATTTTAAATATACAGTATTCTAACATAACTTCTGTTTTTACCAACATTTACAAACATGTGGCAATTTGTTGGTATTGGGGCAGACCCTGCCTGAAAAAGAGTATAATCTGTCTATCTTGCGTTAAAAGGGGAATTTGTATGAAAATTACTGTTCTTGGAGGCGGTTTATCGCCCGAAAGAGATGTATCACTTAAATCTGCCAGCCTTATTGCCAATGCGCTCCTGTCCAAGGGACACGAAGTAGCACTGGTAGATCTCTATGACGGCATCGAGACGAACGAGCCCTGCGAGGCTTTCTTCAGACGCGGCACCATCAACCCGTTCTCGTATGTTATTCCTGAAGAAGAACCTGACCTCGATGAGATCATCAGATTGCACGGCGGAAGAAAGAGCTGGGTAGGTCCCAGAGTTATCGAAATGTGCAAATTCGCCGACAGAGTATTTTTGGGCCTTCACGGAAGCCACGGTGAGAACGGCCAGGTCCAGGCACTCCTTGATGCTTTTGATATCGCTTATACAGGCTGCGATTATTTAGGCTGCGCCATCGCTATGGACAAGGACCTTTCAAAGGCACTTGCAAGAGCAGCAGGATATCTTACAGCCGACTGGATCGTTGACGATCCCGAGAAGCTCACTTTCGACAGAGTCTTAAAAGAAATCGGGCTTCCCTGCGTCGTAAAGCCTATCGGCAATGGTTCTTCCTGCGGCGTATCCATCGTTAAGACTCAGGATGAATACGAGGCTGCTATTAATTATGCGGCATCTTACCATCAGAAGATCCTTATAGAGAAGTTCATTAAGGCAAGAGAGATCACGATCTCGATAGTAAACGACAAAGCTCTTCCTATCACGGAGATCATTCCTCACGAAGGCTTCTACGATTACAAGAACAAGTACCAGGACGGCCTTACCACACACGTATGCCCCGCTCAGATCGATGAAGAAGATTACAAGAAGGGCCAGAAGATCGCGCTCAAGATCTTTAAGCTTTTGAGAATGACCCAGTATGGCAGAGTCGATATGATGTATGACGACGTCAATCACGAGTTCTGGTTTATCGAGGCAAATAACCTGCCCGGCATGACCAACACCTCGCTCCTTCCTGAAGCCGCTAAGGCTGACGGCACAAGCTATGAGGATCTGGTAGAAAGCCTCGTAATGAATTGCGGAAGGTAAATTGCTGCCCGTTTAACTCAATAGTTTTTGGTTGCTACACGCCCTTAGTTCAGATAGAATTAAGGGTGTTTTTCATCTCATTTTTCGGAGGGCTTTATGAGCGACAAGAGAACTGACTATATCAGCTGGGACGAGTATTTTATGGGCGTTGCAAAGCTTGCTGCAATGAGAAGCAAGGACCCGAGCACACAGGTCGGCGCCTGCATCGTCGATAAGGATAACTACATCCTGTCTGTCGGTTACAACGGCTTCCCCATCGGCTGCGATGACGAGGAATTTCCTTGGGCAAGGAACGGCGGAACACTCGATACCAAGTATGCTTTTGTTGCTCACGCTGAGCTCAACGCTATCCTCAATTCCAAGACTGGTGACCTCGCAGGTTCTACTGTTTATGTCACTCTTTTCCCTTGCAATGAATGCACTAAGGCCCTGATCCAGAAGCGTGTCGGCAAGGTCGTTTATTTCGATGACAAGTACCACGACCTGGATACTACTGTGGCAGCACGCAAGATGCTTGACGCTGCCGGAATTAAGTACGAGAAGTATCAGCCTACGGGCCGCAAGGCAGATATCAATCTCTAATGGAGGCATAATATGCGTCGCAGAATAGGGCGGAAGATAATTCCGCTTTTTCTTTCATTTCTGTTTGTTTTCAATTTCTTCTCGATGACTTCGCTTGCGGCTCCTGCGGGAACCGGCACTTCCAATTGCTGGGGTGACGGCGGAATACTGGAAGTCCAGCTATCAGGCTGCAGCGGATACGATAAGATCACAGTTGAAGCCGAATTCTCAGGCACGGTAAATTCTGCTACCGGATGGGGCTTTGATACATATTCGATAAACGGCAATCACGTAATCGCCGAATGCTCATCCACAGGGCCCAACAGTTGGGGGTTCGACAACAAAGTCGGTATCCAGGTCACGGGAAGTAATATCACTTCTGCCAAGCTCGTGTCTGTAATGGGTGACGGCACGGGAGGCACCGTAAACGATCCGATGACAGCCACTTCATCGGGAAATAATGGTAATAACAACAATAACAACCAGCCTGCCGCGACTACTGCTCCTGCAAGCAATGTGAAGGGCGTTGCGGGTGATGACTGGCTCACGACCATAGATTCCCACATCGTTGACATGAGCGGTACAGAGGTCTGGCTTACGGGCTGCAACTGGTTCGGATACAACACCGGAACCAACATTTTCGACGGTGTATGGAACTGCAATCTCGAAGAGTCTCTGGCATCTATCGCAGACCACGGATTCAATGTTCTCCGTGTCCCGATGAGCGCCGAACTCCTTCTTCAGTGGAAGAACGGCGAGTATCCCAAAGCCAATTACAACAATGCTTACAACGAGAAGCTCAACTCGATGAACTCTCTTGAGATCTTCGATTATGTGATCACTCTCTGTGAGCAAAACGGCATGAAGATAATCATTGACATCCACACTGTTAAGACCGATGCCGCAGGACATAATTACGCCGTATGGTACAGGGATGACATGACCGTTGATGACTTTGTCGAGTCACTCTCATGGGTCGCTGACAGATACAAGGATAACGACACGATCATCGGCTATGACTTGAAAAATGAGCCGCACGGCAAGGCATCTGAGGATCCTCATGCCATATGGAACGATTCGGACAGCCCTGACAACTGGAAGAAGGTTGCCGAGCGCGCAGGCAACGCGGTGCTCGATGCCAATCCTCATGCGCTCATAATAATCGAGGGCATCCAGATCTATCCTATAAACATCCAGGCGAATAATTTCACATCGCGAAATGATGACGATTACTACAACACCTGGTGGGGTGCAAACCTCATGGCCGTAAGAAAGTATCCGATAGATTTCGGCTCTGAAGAGAGGAATGCCCAGATCGTTTATTCACCGCACGATTACGGTCCGAGGGTGTTCGAACAGCCCTGGTTCGAAGGCGGCAACTTCACTTACGATTCTCTCATGAAGGATGCCTGGTACGACTACTGGCTCTATATCCGGGAAGAGAACATCGCGCCCATCTTCGTAGGAGAATGGGGCGGCTTCATGGAAGGCGATAACCTTAAGTGGATGGAATACTTCAGGCAGCTCATTGCCGAGAAGCACCTTCATCACACATTCTGGTGCTACAACGCAAATTCCGGTGATACCGCCGGACTTGTTAAGGATGACTTCAAGACCTGGGACCAGGAGAAGTATGAGTTCGTCAAAGAGGTTCTCTGGCAGACTTCAGACGGCAAGTTCATAGGTCTTGACCATGCCGTTCCCTTGGGAAAGAACGGTATCGCGCTGTCAGATTATTCCGGTGTTAAGGTGACACCCGCGCCGGTAACCGCTGCTGCTGAGACGAAAGAGACCACGGACGGGACTTTGCCCGGCCATTCTGATGAAGGCGTGATCTATGAGACAGAAAAGGCAAACGATGCTTCTGCCAATCCTGCTACAGAGATACTCAATAAAGCCGCAAACGGCCTGATAATCGCAGCGGTAGGCGTCGTTCTGATCCTTATCGTGGTGATAGCTGGAAGCGTTGCCATGAAAAAACGGACCGAAAAGAGAAAAATGCAGGAAGTTATCAAACTTGACGGTTATAATAAAAATACAGTTGACGAGAAGGATACAAATGAAGTAAATTCTGTCGGTGGCGATGAAGCTGCCGGAGAATTACCTGAAGAAACACGAGAGGATAATTGATATGCTATTAGCTCTGCCTCGGATACTCGAAGATAACCAACAGCTTACGATTATCGTAATCGGACTTGCGATAGCTGTTATTCTTGGCATTATCCTCATTGCCAATATCGCCAACGCAAACGACAAGCATAAAGAAAAAAAGAGTGCAAGACTCGATGCTGAGAGACAGGGCGAGAAAATAATAGACCGTGTTGAACGCAGGTCCAAGGTCGCTTCAAAGGAAAAGAAGATCCAGCAAGTAAAGCGCGAGACGAGAGACCCCAGGAAAAAGGCAGAGGAAGAAGCTGCATCAAAGAACACTTTGCTTGGCGGCAAGAGCGAAGCGCAGAGGGAAGAGAAAGAAGCCAGAGAGGTTTTCGGATCCCTTGGAATCTCATCCAAGAAGGCTGAAGAGATCGACAAGGCAAAAGAGCAGATCATCATCAACGGATATCTCCAGAAGTCAAATACAGCACCTATAAGACCCGTTTATTCCAACACTCTTGAAGCGCGTCAGCAGCAGAAGAAAGAGCTCGATTCCGATGTCGTCGGCAGCGAAGCCGAGACCCCGGCGCTCGTTATGGATTCTGCCGCTCCTTCGGAGGTAAAGATAACCGAAGCACCTGTCCAAAAGGTCAAGCCGACAGCTTTAAAGCGTCCTACGGCATCAAGAGTTGCCCAGGCAGACGCCGGAAAAGAGGCTGAAGAGGCTGACACTACATACAGCAGTGCCATGAGGCCGCAGCTCGGTACAGAAGTCTCAAATGCCGAGATTGACCGTGTTGCAGAGGTCCAGGCTGAAAAACCCGAGATCCTTAAGCAGGGCGAGGAAGCTATCATCCCGGCAGCAGAGAAGCCTGTTGAAGGTTTTGTCCCGAGCAAGGAACTGGCTGAAGAAATGGCAGAAGAGCAGGCCGGAACGGACGGCGAAGATCAGATCTGATATATTTCAAACTCGTCTCAAGTATCCCTTAATACTTGAAAATACAGACAGACGGACTGTATAATCTTAATATCTTCTAATATGCTTATATTAGGAGACGTGTGTGCTTTGTTTTTTGGAGGTTATACTGATGTCGAGACGCTATTCGGGTCGCTTCTCGAAGCTTTTATGTTTACTGGTATGCTTCGTAATAGGGTTTTCATTTGCGTTTGTTTTTTCCAAGCCGCAGGAAGTATATGCTGATGCAGGCATAAATGCATGGACTCAGAACAGTGGCGATGCAGACAGTATCATCATAGGTTTTTGTTTTTGGAATGTTACAGAAGGTAGCGAGATTGAAGTTGCGTTTGTTGTCGATAGGGATTACTTTTCTGTTGATGTTGGAAAAGGAGTAGAGCTTGTTTCTCAAAGCAGTTATAGTATCAAGGTGAGAGTAAAACCTTCAAATTATACAAACTACTATGTGACACTTTCTGACGTTAATATGTCCAATACAACACTTGACGACTTCTGGATAGCAAAAGAAACGACACCCGCTCCAAAACCGACCAATACACCTACCCCAACACCTACAAAGAAACCTACACCGACTCCTACAAAGAAGCCGACACCAACACCTACAAAGAAACCCACACCGACTCCTACTAAGAAGCCGACACCAACACCTACAAAGAAACCTACACCGACTCCTACCAAGGCTCCAACAAAGGCACCTACCAAAGAACCTACGAAAGCACCAACTAAAGAGCCGACAAAAGCGCCAACGAAGGAACCTACAAAGGCACCTACTAAGGAACCGACAAAAGCACCTACCACTGCTCCTACCGAGACAAAGGAGACGACAGCTGCTACGACTGCTGCAACCACATCAGAAGCTACTACAGAATCTGTAGCAGCTGTAGATGTTACGACCGAGACAACAAATGAATCATCGGAAAATGTTGTAGTCGTTCCGCCTGTTATCGGCGGCGATGAGACAACTGAACCCGGTGAGACTACCGATACAGACGGTACACCTACACCTACCCCCATAATCGCAGGCCTTTCTGCTACGGGCAAGGGAGGCCCTAAGAAAGCATCATTTACATGGATCTGGATCGTCCTTTTTATTTTCCTGCTCGGACTTTTGTATCTCAGATACAGATACTTGAGCAAGAACAAGGGATTGGAAGGAGCAGATCTTGCTATTGCATTTATTCCCGGTGTTCCCAAGCTTGCCGGCGCATTCGGTTATCTTGGACCTGTTAAGGATATGAAGCCCGTTGAAGAGCCTAAGGCTGCTGAGAGGAGCTTCAATGCGGCATCTGCCATGAAGGAGATCAAGGCAATGGAGAGCGGAGAGAAGAGTCCCTTTAAGCCTGCTCCTTCTGTTTCCACAGGTGCACAGGCTAAGCCTACTGCTGCAGGATCACAGACAAAGCCTGCTTCTGCAACCTCACAGGTAAAACCTGTACAGCAGAAAGCTCCCATTAAGCGTCCTGAGAATCTCTCTGTTAACCATGCCAAAGCTGTAGCTGACGGCAAGGCTGCAGGAACCGGAACAACGGCGAAGAGCGTTGCCGCTGCAGGAAGCGTTACAGCCGTTAATGAAGCACGCAAGCAGGCACAGAAGGATGCACCGGCTGCTAAGTCTGTTATCCCGAAAACAGAGAAAGCACCTTCTGCCAAGAAGAGCGAACCCGTCAAGCGTCCCAGCAGCATTAACACCAATTCTGCAAAGACATCTGCTACGATCAGCAATGCATCGTCAGTAGCCGGCAATAAGCAGACCAAGCCGATTCAGAACGAGACGATAAAGAATGCTATCGTTCCTCCTCTCGGCCAGGCATCTGATGACAAGCAGAGTTCACCTTTCAAGAGTGTTTCTGCTGCTGATCAGACTAAGACTGACAAGCAGGGTGCATCTGATACAGCTAAGAAACCTTCGTTCATGCAGAACGTACAGAAGGGACCTACGACAGCATCTGTATTCCAAAATATGTCCCAGAAGCAGAATCAGCCTGCGTTTAAGAGTCTGTTTACTTCGGCACCGGTTGCTGCTGCAGATCAGAATTCACCGTTTAAGCCAGCGCCTGAAGCTCTCGAGCAGACAAAGCCTGAACAGAGCGCGACCACAGAGGCAAATCGCCCTGCAGTAACAAAGAAGCATATTCTTCAGAGTGAACAGGCTAAGGGACCTACAACAGCTTCTGTTTTCGAGAGCATGGCTACGCAGACTAAGCCGGCTGATGAGTATTCACCTTTCAAGCGTCCCGAGCCTGCCAAGACAACAGTTGTTGCTGGCGTTGCAACTGCAGCAGCTGTTAAGGAGGAGACTAAGAAGGGTCCCATTAAGCGCCCTAAGAATGAAATGACTCCCGAGCAGAAGGCTGAACGTGAGAAGGCCATGAAGCTCCTCGAGGAGCGCAAGGCTGCCCAGGCTGCAAGAGTCGAAGAGATCAGAAGAAACGCTGAAGCAAAAAAGGCTGCGGAAGAAGCCGAGAAGGCAAGAATCGCAGAAGAGGCCAGAAAAGCTGAGGAAGCCAGAAGAGCTGAAGAGGCCAGGAAGGCGGAAGAAGCAAGAAAAGCAGAGGAGGCAAGACTTGCCGCAGAAGCCGCAAAGGCTGCTGAAGAGGCCAAGAAGGCTGAGATCGCAAAGGCTCAGGAAGCAGCAAGACTCGCAGCTATCGCAGCTGCTGAGGCTGAAGCTAAGATGGCTGAAGCAAAGAGAGCCCAGGAAGCTGCAAAGGCTGCAGAAGAGGCCAGAAAAGCTGAGGAAGCTAAGAAGCTCGAAGAGATCAGAAAGGCTGAGGAAGAGCGCAAGGCTGCTGAAGCTGCAAAGGCTGCTGAAGAAGCCCGGATCGCCGAAGAAGCAAGAAGAGCTGAAGAGATCAGGAAGGCTCAGCTCGCTGCAGAGGCTGCTGAAAAGGAAAGACTCGCAGAACTTGCAAGAGCTCAGGAAGAAGCTAAGGCTGCAAAGCAGGCCAGACGTGAGGCAGAAGAGGCCGCTAAGGCTGCTGAGCTTGCCAGAGCTGAAGCAGAGGCTAAGATGGCTGAAGCAAAGAAGGCTATGGAAGCTGCAGAGGCAGCAAGAGAAGCTAAGGCTGAGAAGGCTAAGCACCAGAGCAAGACTTCCGAAGTGTTCAAGTCAGCCATGGCAACCTCTGAGAATACGGTTCTTCCGGGAATATCCGCTCTGGGTACAGTAGAAGGATATCCTTTCGGATACAAGGAAGAAAAAGAGGAGAAGAAGGAACCTGTAACCGGTGCCGTTGAGACGAAGCAGAACAATCCGTTTATGTCATTCAGAAGCGGATCGTCTTCAGGTGTCGGCTCAAGTGCTGCTATTGATACAAGCGGACCTTCAATCTCAAAGGAGCGCGCTAAGGCATCTTCCAACTCCAACCAGTTGGGCAGTCTCCTTGCAGGCAAGCAGGGCAACAGCTCAGGAAGAGCTCCTGTATGGGCTGCTCCGGGAATGACAGGTTTCTCTGCATTCAAGGAGAGCGATGAAGCCAAGGAAGCAAGATTGCTCGAAGAGCAGAAGCGCCGTGAAGAAGAGGAGACTAAGAAGAGGGAAGAGGCAGAAGCTAAGGCTAAGTACACCAGCATCCTCGACAACGTCACTTCTCACAAGTCCGCTTTCTTTAAGAGAAATCAGAGCACACGCAATACTACTGCTGAGCAGAGTGAAGAACAACATACTTCAGCTTATGGCGGAATCGTAAGACCTTCTGCTATAGTAGACCAGGAGCGTGATGCAAATAAAAAGATGACTGTACCTGCAATGGGTGCCGCTCTTGAAGGTCAGAGACCTTCGATAATGGATCCGTCGGTCAAGGCTGCTCCTACGGCAGCTAAGCCTCTGGCAGGATTCAAGTCGCTCAACACAGACGGAAATGATTCAGTATCTGCTGATGATTCTCTTGAAGACAAGGCCGAATAATTTGCAGGCTTTACGGGGGGATAAAGACATGAAGAGATCAAAGAAACCTTTAACTTTTACGGCACTGGCAGCCGCTGTCGGTGCTTTGAGCATCGCTGTTGAAGGCTGTGTATACGGACCTCCGCCGGAAACGAATGTATACGGACCTCCGCCGGATGATACGACGGTCGAGTCTAATGAGGTAGATGTTTACGGCCCTGCTCCCGATGAGACTTTGGATACTGATGAAGTATGTGTATACGGTCCTGCTCCCGATGATTCGGATATTATTGATGAGACAGATGCCGAGGCACCTTCATCCGAGACTTCTTTTGACGGTATGGAAGAAGATGTTTACGGACCTCCGCCGGAAGATATTGGTGATTGAAATCCGTGGATATTAATGAGGCCAAGAAGGCTTATCTCGATAACAAGGCTTTGTTCCGCGCGAAGCTTTTCAAAGAGCCGGATCTTATCTATCTTTTTTTCGAGTTGACAAGAAGCTGCAATGAGAAGTGTTTCCATTGCGGGAGCAGTTGTGCGCCCGGACTTGGCCACGGGCCTGATAAGGAAGCATTTAAGGCTGTATTAAGAGATGCGAAAGAACATTTCGACCTGAAAAGACTCCAGCTTTGCATTACGGGCGGAGAGCCGCTCCTGTATCCTGATTTTGCAGAACTCTTGGGCTATGCAAATGACCTGGGCTTCAAGTGGGGGATGACCACCAATGCCACCTTGATCACCAAGGATGTTGCACAGATGCTTGCAGATACCGGCATGGGTACCGTGTCCGTAAGTATTGACGGACTCCGTGAGACCCATGACAGACAGAGAGGCCTCAAGGGCGGATATGACAAGGCGATGAGGGGCATTCAGAACATGATCGACCGGAAAGCCTTCAGACATATCCAGGTTACGACTGTAGTTAATCACAAGAATATCGGCGAGCTTGATGAGCTCTATGAGATCTTAGATCAGATGGATATCGATTCATGGCGTGTTATCGGCATTGAGCCTATGGGGAGGGCATTAGATTATCCGGATATGCTCCTGACGCCTGATGACCAGAGATATCTTTTCAACTTTATCCGCAGTAAGAGAGAACAGGGCATACCGGTCAATTACGGCTGCTCACACTTCTTGGGACTCGAATATGAGAGAGAAGTCAGAGACTGGTTCTTCTATTGCGGCGCGGGCACTCATACGGCAGCCGTCAGGATCAACGGCGATATCACTGCTTGCCTCGATATCGAAGACAGGCCTGAATTCGTACAGGGCAACATCTATAAGGATAAGTTCAGCGACGTCTGGTTCAACAGATTTCAGGAGTTCAGAAAGCCCTTGTCCTCGCTCTGCAAGGAGTGTCAGGAATGCGAATATGAGAAGTGGTGTGCCGGCGGATCCAGACATTGCTTCGATTACGATAACAACAGGCAAAGGGTCTGCTTTAAGGACATTCTCTTTTAATTAAGTTTTTTTGAGTGTATTATTTAAGGTACTGAACTTCCTTTTACGGAGAAGCTTAATGTACCAGAGAATCGCGATCATAACAGGTGCTTCATCAGGCATAGGAAAGGCTTTCCTTGAGCTCCTTGCACGTGATAATGGTAAATTATTTAAAATCCCTTTTGACGAGATATGGGCAGTGGCGAGGCGTGAAGAAGCGCTCTGTCAGCTCGCTTCGTCATTCGAAAACGTAAGGATAGTTCCGCTCACTACAGACCTCTCTGATATCTCCGGAATAAAAGCAATAGAAGAAATGCTTAAGGCAGAAGAACCGGCAGTCGGGCTTCTGGTCAATTCTGCAGGCATGGGTATCAAGGGTACTGTAATGGAGAAGTCCGTCAGTTCGATCAGCGATACCATCAGCATCAACTGCAGTGCGTTAAGCTTGCTTACCAAGGCCGTTGTCCCGTTCATGAAGAGTGAGGACGGCAAGCCGGGGATCATTAATATTGCCTCATCGGCAGGATTTTTTCCGCAGCCGAATTTTGCCGTATATGCAGCGAGCAAATCCTTTGTTATATCTTTTTCCAGGGCCATGAGCTACGAGTTCAAGCCCCTGGGAATAAGCGTGACCACTGTATGCCCGGGACCTGTAAGAACTGACTTCCAGAGGAGGGCTACAGAGGGCAGAGAAGAGGACTTCACCGACTGGCGCAAGAACTTCGTATCTGACCCCGTTAAGCTTGCAGAGCGCTCTCTTAAGGCATCGCGAAAAGGAAGAAGAATGCTCGTATATCCTTTCTCACAAAAGCTTCTTCATCTGGCTTCAAAGATATTACCGACATCCTGGATACTTTGTTTCTCGGGAAATCTGAAATAAAAACCTACACCGGAGGTGATCTATATGAACAAAAAGAAAATCGAACCCAAATTCGGCAGCATCTTCAAAGCAGTAGAAGAGAAGGCCAAGAAGGTATCCTTCCTGCAGGATACGGCTACGCAGATTACCTTAAACGGTAACCTCGATAATCTTCCGCTTTACGTGAAGGTTGAAGACGGTGTTGCTGAGGTAGCTCCTTATGAGTACATCAATGCGCCTTTCTATATTGACGCCGATGCCGGGACTTTTGCCGCTGTCTTAAGCGGAGACAAGGACTTCGTAGTCGCCATTGCACAGGGCAGCGTTACGATCAACGGTGATGCCGCTCAGGCAGTAGTCTTCTGTAAGACTATGTTCGGTTAAGAAGATTTTTAAATATTTTTCACAGGTATTATTGTCTTAGACATAAGGTGTCAACAATTTGACTTTATAATGGTACTATAGGTCGGTTTGAACACTTGAAGAGTAATTTGCGAGCAAATTGCTCTCATATTTGATAAAATAAAAAGGTATGGCAATTACACTTAACGGCATTTTCAGAGATAAGATGGTCTTCCAATGGGGCGCCGAGCTTCGTGTGTTCGGTTTCTCCGACAAGACTTGTGTTATCAGATGTACGCTCATTAAGGATGGCGATCAGGTTGCTACAGGCACTTGCGGGACTGAGCAGGACGGTAGTTTCCTGGTTTGTCTTGAGCCCGTTGACGAACCGGGTGGTCCTTATGAGATCAAGATCTATGAAGACGACATCGAAGCCCGCGAGATCAAGGATGCTTATGCAGGTGAAGTCTGGCTTGCTGCAGGCGGCGGCAACATGGACTACCCGCTCATAAGATCGGAATTTGCCAAGTTTATCCTTCCCAAGATCGGCAATACAGAGATCAGATATTATAAGGTTCCGGCATTTGGGCACATGAATGAAGCTCAGGCTAAGGCTGAAGCCGAGACCGAATGGATAGATGTTAACAGCGAGACTGCAGGCGCGATGAGCGCGGTCGCATTCTATTTTGCTAGAGAACTGGAGTCCAGACTTGATGCCAAGATCGGTATCATCCAGTGCTGCGCTACCAGATCTACCATTGATAACTGGCAGAGCGTTGAGTCCCTGCTCACCACCAAAGAGGGCAGACAGTATATCAAGGATTTTGACGATGAGGCTTCCGAGCTTACGCCTGAAGAATACGACATCGCTTACGCTGAATATCTGAAAGCATACGAAGAGTACAACGTTAAGCTCCAGGAAATTCTTGATGAGAATCCCTATCTTACATATCCGGAAGCAGATCTCAAGCTCGGTCCCGCACCTTGGCCGGCACCTGTGGGACATAAGTCCTCAAGGCATCCGGGCTCTGCGTTCGAGTGCATGATCTTGAGAGTAGCTCCTTATACTTTAAGAGGCGTTATCTTCTATCAGGGTGAAGCAGATACAGACGGACATCAGTCAGAGTATGGTCATGTTTTCGAGACCATGATCAAGGAATGGCGCGACGTCTTCTTCGATGACCAGCTGCCGTTCATCTTCTGCCAGCTCCCGATGTATATTTCCAAAGACCGTAAATACATGGGCTTCGACGATATGTCATGGCCGCTCCTTCGTGAGCAGCAGCAGATCGTTGCCATCGATATGCCCAATGTCTATATGGCAGTTATAGTTGACTGCGGTGAATTTAACAACCTGTTCCCTTCTGATAAGAAGACTCCGGGCGACAGACTCGCGCTCCTTGCAGAGAAGTTCGTTTACGGATTCGAGAAGGTGGAGGCTGTATCGCCGTTCATCATTGATGCGAGACGCGGTGAAGGCGTTGAGATCACTTTCGGCGGAGACTACCTGCTCCTGAACCTTACTACCGGTTTCGGTCCTGACGATTCGGGATTCGAGCTGGCAGGTGATGACGGCCAGTACTATCCTGCCGAGGCTTCGGTCGACTTCGATGGAAAGACCGTATTGCTCTCCTGCCCGATGGTCGAATTCCCTTCGAAGGTAAGATACGCATTCTTCTCATACGGCCCGACACCTCTTCACGCGCAGAACGGTCTTACTGCAACTCCGTTCCAGGTAAGAATTGATAAGGATCTTGGCGGCGCATAATTATGAACATAGCATTTTTCACACGTCCTAAACAGGAGATCACATACCTTTATAATGACTGCACGGTGCGTCAGGCACTCGAAAAGATGCACAACAGTTCCTACACGGCTGTCCCCGTAGTCGACCGCGAAGGCCACTATGTCGGCACGGTAAGTGAGGGAGATCTTCTGTGGTTCATAGTAAAAGGTGAAGGCGGAGAGCCGCACACAATGGCGATTGAGAGCCTTGAAGACTTCAAGCTTACAGACGTTAAGCTCAACAAGTTCAAGAACCAGCCGATATCGATCAATTCAGCTATTGAAGACCTTATCATAAGGTCGATGGAGACCAACTTCGTACCTATAGTAGACGACAGGGGGATCTTCATAGGGATCGTTACGAGAAGATCGATAATCAAGCACTATTACGAGAAAAACATACTGCCGCAGGAGTAACTCCCAAGCGGCAGTTTTTGTTAGTTATTTATTTGGGCATCAGTGCTCGTCTATGAATGTCCAGTTCTTAGGATCGTGAGGATCGGCACCGTCGAATTCGAACCACAGACCGGGATTAAATACATTACCGTTGTTGCTCTCGAGGTTAATGTCATCTGACAGGATAACATGCTGAGGTCCGTTCTTAGTCTCAGAAGTGAGAGGATTGTTTGTAAAAGGATTGACAGGATCCTCGATAAGACCTGAAGTAGCGATGATGGGTGTATCTCCGTTGGTCATAAAGTCTTCGCAGGTGGTAAAGCCTGTAGCGTCAAAGTCCTTAACCATGAGAAGAGGCATGAAGTATTCCATGTCCTGACCTTCACATGTGACGTCGAATTGGCTGAGGTTTCTTCCATGGTCTGATACCAGGATGATCCTCGTGTTGTCGTAGACACCCATTTCGCGCAGGTAGTCGAACCATTGTCCGAGCTGAATATAGGCAGCCATATTAACGTGATAATGCGAGACCTGAACTTCAGTAGCCATTTCCATCGTGACACCATTCAATGTGTAACGTCTGCCCATATCGAAATCATAAGCGGTGTTGTCGACGTTGAGCGCAGGCACGTAGTCAGGCTCCTGCAGGATACAGGGCGAGTGTGTCGTGTCGTTAGCCATCATGAAGAAAGTATTCTGCGTTCCTTCGTTGATGGTCGTAATGTCCGGAAGCTTCATTAAGACAGGGTAGGATTCCATGAACACCTGGCTGTAACCGGTGCTCTTGGAAATGCCGTCAGTGTACTGGACGAGGGCAGACGCATTTAGTGCGCCTTCGGCATCACCGGAGACTGAAGCAGCCTCGTTGTAGATACCACCGTCGTAGAGCGTTTCCTGAAGAACGAGCGGAGATACCTTCATAAGCGAGAAGCAGAAGAAATTACGGTTGCGGATCTCGGTTACACGGGCTGACGAATTAAGTGCGCTCTCACTGTTCATATCGTCTTCGAAATAGTTGAACTTACCGTTCGTGATGTAGCAGTTGAAGTCAGAACTGAAATCCGGATGATCATCGTATATGGAGAGATCGGGGATCCACTTGTAACCTGCGTAAGAAGGATCGCAGACAGTTACGGTGTAATCGTTATCTCCGAAAATATAAGGCATGACCTTCAAAGCTTCGTTTTGCTTGCTTTCAAGACTATCTTCTACTCTCGCGTTGATCTTCTCGGGCGTATAATCGTAACCGCCGTAGAGTGCCGGAGAAGCAAGGTTCGTATATGATCCGTAAGAGATGGTGTTCGGGTAGTAAGTAAAGCCGTCGAACTGTTCCTTAAGTTCAGGCTTCTCATTGAAAATATACGGTACCTGTGTGCCCATGGCGCGGTCGAGCATAATGATAACGACATTTTTGCCGTCTTTGCTTAAAGGAATGCTTGGCATCTCTTCTGAGCTTGCGGTAATGTTGCTCATGTACCATTTATATGAACGCCAAACAAGTGCCGAATTATATGCACCGATGCCCATGACAGTCAGTATAGCGATGACGAGCACTGTCTTGGTGATCTTCGGAAACTGTGTGTAGACCAGATACATGAAGGCACCTGTAACAACAACCAGGAAGGTGTTAAAACCGTATTCCATGAACTTGAATTCCGGTGTTATCTCGTATTGTAAAGTTGCGGAGAGAATACCGAGCTTCGTACCGAACAACATGTAATTTACGACCGAGATACCGCAGATCATCCAGATCGCTTTGCTGAATGCAGCCTTCATCTTATCGCTCATGAAGAAATAGAAGACACCGCCCCACAACAACCAGCTGCCGAATGACAGGAGCATTGCGTTAATTATGTAACGGACAGGATTTGACGGTCTCATAACATCGATAAATTCTGATGCTGAAGAATTGATGACTGATGCAGGGATGAGAAGTCCCGTGACAAAAGCCATAAAGATGGTGCCGGCAAAGAAACCGAAAGCATTCTTCCCGGGAGCTGCCTTGGGCTTTCTGTTTAACTTTATCTTGCTTGAGATAAGCGGGACCGTAAGCAGTATGCAGCCGGCTGTGAGGAGCAGCTTCTGCCTTGCACCGAGATCTGTCCTGAACGCGATCAAAACAAAAACAACGGCGGCTGCGATTGCAAGTACTATGCTCAATACCTTCTTAGGATTCTTAAGCTTATAGAAGATGTTTTTTACGAGCGAGAATACATTGTTTAAGAGCCAATAGAAAACAAGACCCGCAGGTGAGTGGTATAGGAGTACGAGGAATACTGCCGCAAGACCGTATACCTGGATCTTTGCTCTCAGGGGATGACCCTTGGTATATATGATTCCGGATACGATATTGATGAGCGTCATGAGGATCGGGAGGACGTTAACCGGAAAGTTCCCGATCATGAACATGGCGTCTTCCTTGCCCAGGTCTTCTATGAATCCGAACTTCATACCCTGGAAGCTCTGCATTCCTGACAGAAGATTATATGCAGCAATGAAGAAAGGAATCTGCAGGAGAAGTGATACCGAACTCTTAAGCGCATAGATCGGCTTATAGTGGTTGATTCGGTAATACTCCTGGAGCATCATAAAGCGTTCATCGCCCTTAAATGTGCTCTTGATGTGCTTGATCCTGGAAGCCATCTTGGCCTGGATATCACGTTCTTCGGCTTGAAGCTCGTCAGCTCTCTTATAAAGAGGGAGGACAAGGAAATTTACCGCCAGGCTCAGGAAGATAATAGAGATACCTGCGTTGCCTATGATCCTGTTGGCAACAGAAAATATTACCTCGAAAAGAAGTTCAAGAGGTGAAATTATGAAAGTGTAGAGCATAGAGAGGAAAGACAAGATTATTTCTCTCCCTTCTTTGCCAAAGCTTTTTTCTTAGACTTGCGCTTGTTTTGAGCAGCTGCTTTTTTCTCTTCGGCAGCATACTTGGCAAGCACGTCATTATATTTCTTCAAGACAAAATCAACACTCCTGGTGGTTCCTTCGCCCATTGGTACCCATGTCTCAGCACGTGCCTTGTCGCGGCCTTCCTTAAAGGAAGGATCCTCTATGCATCTGTCGATGAGACCCTTAATGTCGTTCATTGTCTCTTCGTTGAGTTCGCTTCCGAGGAATGGAAGGATCCTGAAGGTCCAGGGAGTCTCTTCGATCCAAGATGCATCGTAAGGTCTGATATCGAATTTAACGTCTGTGTAGATAATCGGCTTGTCGAATACGAGCGAGAAATCGTAGATGACACCGGAGTAGTCGGAGATGAGGATATCGGATCTTCTCAACACCTCGAAGTTATCGTTGTCCCTGTTCCACTCGACTTTATCATTGTCGGAATATTGTGCCATGAGTTTATCCAGCATGTCTTTCTCTGTGGTATAGGACTGCGGGTGAGGTCTTACAATGATCTTATATCCGGTGTCTATGAGTTTATCTATAAGCTTTGAGCCGAACCTTGTGAGGATACCGCTCTCGCCCCAGGAAGGTGCAAGAAGAACAGTTCTCTCGTGAGGCGGAAGCTCACCTGATTCTTCAAGCCGCTTACGCATTTCATCCATATAAGGAATGCCGCAGAGCGCGAGTTCGCGGGGCTCGATGCCACGCATCTTCTCCATCTGTCTGACTTCTTCTATCTGATACTCGCCGGACAACATGATCGCATCGAAGTGATCGGTGCCGAACATACGGTACATAGTTATGTCATTGGCTGAGTGAAGAATGTGAACGTAGCAGTCGACATTTTTCGAGCGCTTCCACTGGAAGACATCAAGGCTCGGTGTAGATGAGAGAACGACGGAAGCATTCAGGAGATTGAGCTTTGCAAAAGCCTTATTGCCTTCGCCTATGAATTCTGCGGTGATATATTCGTACTTCTTTTTGAATACCGGATCGTCTTCAGAGCATGTGAGATAGACTGTCTTCTGCTTTCTTTTCTCGAGTTCGTCTAAGATAGGCTCAAAAACATTCCAGTATCTTTTGTGATCGGTGAATATCGCAAGAGGGATCTTACTGTCATTGATCTTGGCAGTCTTGCCTCCGCTCAAACGGAACTTAAGCTTCATGAAGAGCGCGCGGAGCGAGAAAACGGCCACACCGAAAATACCAAACAGTATGGTGAACAGCATTCCGCCCGTACCGGGATCGATATATAAGACTTTGATAAGTTCCATCAGAAAACTTCTTTCTCTTTTAATTCTCGCGCAAAAAACTGCGGACGGATTCATCCACAGACAGTTATTTTATTATTTTTTATATAGAACTTCAACTCGCAGGATGAGCCCGGATACAACATCCGTGAAGCAAAAGTCTTTTGATGAGATGCTGACTGATATAAAGCTGCCGATACGTCCTGATTTCCGTCCTGAAAGTATCTGACGGGCTAATTTAATATAAGAAAAAGGAAATTAGGCGAAATTGAGGCAATTTGGCGGAAAAACGTGATATAATTATTTTGTTTTTACATCTGCGGATTTTATATTGCAGATTATTAAATGAATGAGGGGGTTAGTTTTTCATGAAAACAACTAAGATCATTTCATCAGTTCTTGCAGCATCTCTTCTCATGTCCGTAAGCGGATGCTCTCTTTTTGACAATGATGACAAGAACGTTCTTATTGCAGCTAAGGCATATGCAGATGCTATGATTTCCGGCGATTCAGCCGATATCGCTGAGTGTCTGGTCGACGGCGATGATGTCGAGGAGGATCTTGAGGATTACCTTGCAAGCTATGATAAGTGTGAAGATGCTTATGCCGCTATTTTTGATTCCATGTCCTATGAGATCGATGAGAAGTCAGTAGTATCTTCCAAGAAGAATGCTGAGGCAAGTGTAGACATCACATACACTATGGTTGACTACGAGACAGTCTATGAAGACGTTACGGATGACGGCGGAAAGTACGAAGATTTTGTTGAAGCTCTCGAAGACAACGATGGCGAAGACACGATCGAGATCACTCAGACGATCACCTTCGTTCTCGAAGGAAAAGAATGGCTCGTCAAGGACAAGAAGTCCAAGAATTTCTATGAATTCTATGAGTTCTATGAGACCGTTGACGGCTTCAAGTGGGGCGCAGATTTTGAAGCTATCACTGTAGAGTATTTCGAGCAGGTTCTTGAGGATACATTGGGCTACACCTGCAGTGAGTTCTATGAAGATCTTTACTGGACAGCACAGTATGCAGGCAGCGATATGAAGATCGATATCTTCCAGCAGTATGATCTTAGCCATGCTTCCGAGGTGTTCCAGAGATCTTACACAGACCGTTTCGCAGACGTATTGGCTCAAGGCGGTTTTGACGGTGATTACGCATACGAGTTCAACGGAACAGACGGTTATGTAGTTCTTGACGGCTACATCGATTATGATGAAGGCTGGTTTAACCACAACGGTTACATCTACGGAGGTCTCTACTTCACAGGCGACGTATTCGTAATTGTTCTCGCTTACACAAGCAGCAGCTCTGCTCATGCAGAAGTTGACGAGTTCCTCAAAGCGATCGGTTACCCTGTACCGGCAGATTTATTCTGATCTTACAGTTGAAGTAATCCGCAAAAAAAGATTCACATTGGAGGAATCGGGTTAAGTTTTAGCAGATATCTGAGCAGTTCAGATGATAATTGAATAATCGGGAGGCGGCAATGAATTCGAGGATAATAAAAGTTATCTTATCGATTCATACCGCCTCTTTAGTTTTGTCCTTATACTAATAACTCATGTTGGGGATCTTTGAGACCTGATATATGTCTCTTGAAAATATATTGAACAAAATCAAATTGGAGGTATTGGAAAATGAAAAAGAAACTTATCTCATCCGTGCTTGCAGCTTCGGTGCTTCTGTCGATGTCAGGCTGTTCTCTGTTTGACAGCGACAATAAGGCCGTACTTGCAGTTGTTGATGAATATTGCCAGGCTGTTCTCGAAGCTGATGTTGACGATCTAGTTGATGTTATGCTCGACGGCGACGATTATGAGTATCAGATGAATTCCTACCTCAGCAGATTTACGAATAACAAGAAAATGGCAGATGTTTACGAGGCGATAGAAGACTCCATGTCATACAAGATCAACAAGTCGTCTGTCCGTTCATCGAAAAAAGATAAGAAGGCAAGTGTTGACGTTGTTTACACCATGGTAGATTACGAAGAGATCTATGACACCGTAAGCGATGATGACGGTGATCTTGAAGACTTTATCGACGCTCTTGAAGAGGATGCAGGCGCTCATACGATCGAGGTCAAGCAGACGATCAAGCTCTCGATGAAGCGCGACGAGTGGCTTATTGATGACGATGATATCGAGAACTTCCTGGAAATATATGAATTCTTCGATGTCGTTTCACATTTCAGCTGGTGCGGATTTGAAGAGCTCACGATAAAGCAGCTTGAGAGCACCTTAGAAAGATTATACGGATCCGAATATCAGTACGAGTACTATTCAGACTCTGCAAGTTACTATGACTATGCATCCTACTGGGGCGACAACATGACGGTTTATATGTATATCTATGATGAAGTCTCTGATGCAGCTGAAGAGTTTGAGTATTATTACTATGAAGATATTGTTGAAGATATAGAGGATAATGATTTCTACGGTTCTGCTGATTACAATTTCTCCGGAAGTGATGGCTATGTTATTTTCGACGGCGAATGGTATGGTGATGATTACTATGGCGGTTTCTTCTTTACCGGTAACATGGTCTTATGCTGCTATTCATATGACGCAGACAACTATGCGATTTCAGAAGTCAATGATTTCCTCAATGCAATAGGTTATCCGACACCTTAAATAACAAAGAAATTTGTAAAAATCGCAATAATTCCTTATAATCAAACAACCAATAATAAGGGGGAACCAAGCATGAAACAAAAGGCAATTTCTGCAGTACTTATTGCTTCTATGCTTTTGTCGATGAGCGGATGTGCTCTTTTCGACAAGGATGACAAGGCAGTACTTGCTGCAGCTGAAGAGTATGCATCCGCTGTAGCTTCTGCTGATATGGACAGTGTCATCTCACTTTCCGCAGACGGCGAGGAGACTGATTTTACTGAATATATAGCAGGCTGCATGGATGATAAGCAGATGGGGGATGTTTTCGACGCGATCTTAGGATCGATCACATATGAGATCGATCCTGAATCAGTTGTTTCTTCTAAGAAAGATGCTTCTGCAAGCGTTGACGTAACATACACCATCGCTGATTGCGAGGCTATCTATAAGGATGTCGCTTCTACCGGCGGCAGCCTTGCTGATTTTGCTGATGCTATTGAAGATGATGACGGCGACAATACTATCGAGATCTCACAGACGATCAAGTTCGTTCTCGACGGTAAGGACTGGCTCGTTAAGGATAAGAACGATAAGAACCTCTCCGAGGTTTATGAATTCTTCGGAATGATCGCAGTTCTTTCAGCTACAGAGCAGTACGCTAAGGCCGTTGTAAACATTGATATGAACAGCCTTAAGGGACTTACAACATACGATTATGCCAGTGAGTTCGAGTCTTATTTAAGCTATTACGAAGAATACAGCGATGCTGATCTTAAGGAAGTCTATGCTGCTATCGATGATACTCTGGGTTACGAGATCAAGGGTAACACACTCAGCGTTAACGGCAACAAAGCAAGCATTGACGTAGTATTTACTGAAATCGCTTATGATACGGTATATGACAATGTCTATAGTGCCGGAGGCAATATATCTGACTATCTCGAAGCTATTAAGAGCAACAACGGTGCGAATACTTATGAGATCACTCAGACACTTTTGTTCGAGCTTATCGATGGCCAGTGGCTTATCGACAGCGACCTTTATACTCTTTACTCTGTATACGATTACTATACTAACATCGAGTACTATACATGGCCGACGAGCTCAAGCTTTGAGCCTATCACAATGTCTTTCTTCGAGAGCACACTCTCATCCACATTGGGATATACAGCAAAAGAGTATTTTGAAGATCTCTATTGCACTGCTCAGTATTCCGGCAACGATCTCAAGATCTGTATCTTCCAGCAGTATGATCTGAAGCATGCATCCGAAGTATACAATGAATCTTACTATCTGCGTTTCCAGGATATCATTTCAAAGGGTGCCTTCTCCGGCAGCTACGATTACGCATTCTCCGGTACAGAAGGTTACATTATCCTCGATGGTTACATTAACTACGATCAGGGATGGTTCAACCACAACGGATACATTTACGGTGGTCTCTTCTTCACAGGTGACGTATTTGTCGTAGTACTCGCATACACAAACGACTTTACGGCACAGTATCAGGTAGATATGTTCCTGCAGGCTATCGGTTATCCTACACCTTGATCAATATCTGATTAGGTCAAACAAGGGCTGTCTCAGTTGATGAGGCAGCTCTTTTAGTACCATAGAAAGTGTAATTGTTAGAGAGTAATTAACTCCGACAGTTGCACTTTTCTTATAATACGGGGAGTAATTGGCCTGACGTCAGCCCCTTTGGATCAAGCATCCGCCATAAAAACTGTCAGCCAATCCCCTT
>JAFRST010000061.1 GCA_017427465.1 Clostridiales bacterium
CCCGACAGATCTCTGATCGCCCAGATGTACGAGGGCTTGGTCTTGTAGAGGAGTGAAAAAGGACTCCTGTGGACGCCTTCCCTCACGAGCTTGTCGTAGAATATCACCCTTCTCAGCGAGCTCGCGCATAGCGTCATAGGCCTCGTCGACCTTCTTGACTGTCTTCTGCAAATCGATGATGTGAATTGAGTTACGCTCCGTGAAGATATACTCAGACATCTTAGGGTTCCAACGGCGTGTCTGGTGACCGAAGTGTACACCTGCTTCAAGAAGCTGCTTCATTAAAATAACTGGCATAAAATAAATCCTCCTGTTTTCTTCCGTATACACCAAGTAATATTCAGCTCAAATTGGCCACAGTCGGAGTGTATACGTGATTTTTATGCTCGAGTATTCTAACAAAATGCCCTTGTCAAAGCAAGGGCTTTTTTATTTATATATAATTATCCGGTTTTTCTGACTCCTTTTTTACACTACAGCCGGCAAAATCATGCTTATAGTGTAACGGACAAAGCGGCAGGAGATATCAGGCTTTATTAATTCTTCTATAGTGCTTTACCGTGAATTCTACGCCCTTTGCGCTCATTACGGGCGGCTCTTCCTCCTCTAATTCCCAGTCGGGATCCTCATCAAGATTCGGGAACCAGCAGTCAGCCTCAAATTCAGCCTTGATACTGGTGATTATGGCCTTGTCGCAAAGTCCGATCAGCGAATTATAGAGCGATGCTCCGCCGATAAGGTATACTTCATCAGCGGTAAGAGCAAGGAAATCTTCAAGCTCAGCAGCCGAATGAAGCACCATGGCGCCTTCCTTCTCGTATTCATAGCTTCTGGACATAATTATGTTGACTCTGTCAGGCAGAAGCCTCTGGCCCGGGAAAGTCTCAAGAGTCTTTCTTCCGTAAACGACAGTATGTCCTGCCGTATATTTCTTAAAAACGCCTTTCTGGTCTTCAGGCAAAGAGATCAGGAGCTTTCCCTGGTTGCCGATTGCCCAATTCCTGTCTACTGCTGAGATTGCGATCATAAGTATTACCCCTCAAATAATTGTGTGAAATATCCTGACTGTGATATCGGTTCGCCTGCTTCGATAAGGTGTGTGGCGTCACCGAAAACCTGTACTCTGAAGCTTGCCTCTCCGGGGATTCTTTCTTCCGAACCCATTACGGTTATGGACGTCGGCTGCATCATCATTCCCTGCCAAAGCGCCGGTGCTGCTATTCCGATAAGATGGCCGATCAGCAATGCCGTAATACCGAAGTGGCAGAAGAATACGATGTTGTCGTCATTGTGTTCAATCACATCGTAAAAGCCCCTGTCGTTGCGCTTGTAGCCGTGCTTTTCGAGCAATGCATCAAAGCCTTCATAGACTTCCCTGGCGTGCTTATCGAGATCTCCGGACTTCATTATCTTGGTCTGGTCCCACTTATCCTTGTCGTGGAGCTCATCCCAGTTGTTGAAATCTCTGGGATAGAAATCCCAGGCGATAGTCCAGGCATTCTCTTTCTCGTCCCAGACCCTGTAATAGAACTCCTGCAGCCAGTCACAGGTGATGGCCTCTTTACCGGTAGCCTTAAGCGATAAAGAGCAGGTATCCTTCGCTCTGCCCATGGGAGAGCAATATATCTGTTTGATGTCCCAATTTGCTACGCGCTTTGCAAGGATCTCTGCCTCGCGCCAGCCCTTCTCTGTCAAGGAATCCTTCTCGTAGTCAGGATCCCCGTGCCTAATAAAGATCAGCTTCATTCAGGATACCGCCCGTCAGACTGCTACAGGGATTCCCTTGATCTTGGGACCTGCCTCATAGCCTTCAAGTCTGATGTTATCTGTAGTGAACTGATAGAAATCAGTGATGCCATCATCAAGAACGAGCTTCGGAGCCGGATACTTGGGCATCTCGATGAGTTCTTTTACGATATCCACATGTCTGTCGTAGATGTGAGCATCAGCGATTACATGCACGAACTCACCTACTTCGAGGCCGGAGCATCTTGCCATAAGGTGAACCAGAACCGCATACTGGCATACGTTCCAAGCGTTAGCAACGAGCATGTCATTGCTTCTCTGATTTAAGATCGCATTGAGCTTATTGCCTGTAACGTTGAATGTCATTGAATAAGCGCAGGGATAAAGGTGCATCTCTGAAAGATCCTGATGAACGTAGATATTCGTCATTATTCTTCTTGAAGAAGGATTATTTTTCAGATCGAAAAGTACGCGGTCGACCTGGTCGAACTCTCCTTCTTTATACTTATGTTTAACGCCAAGCTGGTATCCGTAAGCCTTTCCGATGGAACCAGTCTCATCAGCCCAGGCATCCCAGATATGGGAGTTAAGATCGTTTACGTTATTAGATTTCTTCTGCCAGATCCACAAAAGCTCATCAACAGCAGCTTTGAAGTTGATCCAGCGCTGTGTAAACATCGGGAATTCCTCTGCCAGGTTATAGCGATTTACGATAGCAAACGCCTTATACGTGTAGGCGGGTGCTCCGTCATCAGCCCAATGGGGCCTTACCTTGTCATTGATCGTTGAATAGCCTGAATTAAGTATGGTTCTAATGTTCTCATCGAAAATATCATCTGCCCGACTCATGGAATCCACCACCTTTTTTAGAATAGTTCGATTATATCATTATGTTGCAATTTCAAGACAATCAAAAAAATGACCTCCGTACTTAGTACGAAGGTCATCTTTCTTTGGTCGGAGTGACGGGACTTGAACCCACGACCTCTTGCTCCCTAAGCAAGCACTCTAGCCACCTGAGCTACACCCCGATGAACACGCCTTGTCAAGGAAAAATATTGGTCGGAGTGGCGGGACTTGAACCCACGGCCTCCTGCTCCCGAAGCAGGCACTCTACCACCTGAGCCACACCCCGATGGAGTATTCCTCTAACAAGCCTATAAATCTTATAACAACAGATAAAAATATGCAAGAGCAATTATTTAATAGTCTGAAACATTGATAAAAAAAGGCTGCCACGATCTGTGACAGCCTTTGGTTTACTTAATTATCTATTAAGCTTCTTCTGTTGTCTCAGGTGCCTCAGCGGGTGCCTCTTCAACAGGTGCTTCCTCAGCTGCTTCCTCTTCAGGGAGCTCAGGATCGATAGGAGCTACTTCCTTGATGGAGATAGAGATTCTTCTTGCCTCAGGTTCGATCTTGATAACCTTAGCCTGAACAACCTGACCAACGGAAAGAGCATCCTCAGGCTTCTCAAGTCTTCTGGAAGAGATCTGAGAAACATGGCAGAGTGCGTCGAGATCAGGCTCAAGCTGAACGAAAGCGCCGAACTTTGTAAGACGTACAACTGTACCCTGAACGGTGCAACCTACAGGCATTCTCTCTTCAATATTGTAGTAAGGATCATCCTCAAGTCTCTTATAGCCCAAAGAGATCTTCTTTGTCTCTTTGTCGAAAGCCTTAACATAAACGTCGATCTCGTCGCCAACCTTGAGAACATCCGAAGGCTTAGCGTTACGGCTCCAGGAAAGTTCACTTACATGAACGAGTCCGTCAACACCGCCGATATCGATGAATGCACCGAAATCAACGAGGCTTCTGACAACACCTGTATAGTGCTTGCCTTCCTCGATGTTGTCCCAGATCTCAGCGGACTTCTTACGACGCTCTTCGGAAACGATGATTCTGTGGCTTCCGGAGATTCTGAGACGGCCCTTCTCAGTATCAAACTTTGTAACGAGGATCTCGAGTGACTGGCCGACATAAGACTCCAAATCCTTAACGTCGCCTGTCTTGATCTGTGTTCTGTGGATATAGATATCAACGCCCTTATATGTTCCGATAACGCCGTCCTTAACAGTACGTGTGATCTTAACATCGATAGGTGTCTTATTCTTATATGCTTCCTCGATCTCGGCTCTGCCCTTCTCGGACTCTACGTCATTCTTAGAAAGGATGATTTCCTTGCCCTGATCGGAATTCTTAATGCTTCTGACTTTAACGGTTACTTCTGTGTGCTCGGCAATTGCCTTGTCAAGATCGAAGTCAGGATCCGAATCAAACTCCTTACGTGAAATTCTTCCTTCGGACTTGTCGTGTACGTCTACATAAACATAGTCGTCATCAGCAGAAGTAATTGTGCCCTTAACAACAGCACCTCTTCTAACCTGTGCAATTAAATCGACAGCATTGGCAAACTCTGTGTCAAAGCCCTGATTTGTGATCTTCTCTTCTTCGTTCATTTGTTGAACAACCTCCAAAATAATAGCTTCCGGTGTAGATGCACCCGCTGTAATCCCGACTTTATCCGTAGGAAGGATCTTCCCTTCCGAGATGAGGCGTCCTACTTCAGCGCCGGAATTGACAAGGAATGTTCTTGCACAACGACCTTTGCAGATTTCCAAAAGCTTAGTGGTGTTCGAACTGTGAGCCGAACCAATGACGATCATTGAATCGGATATCTCAGAGAGCGAAGCGGCTTCCTTTTGCCTACTTTCAGTCGTAATACATATTGTATCAAAAAGATTTATTTTTTCAATTTTATTTTTAACAGTATTACAGATTTTTTCGAACATATAACTCGAAAAAGTCGTTTGGGAGATCAATATCGCACTTTCAAGCGGAAAATCAAGGTTATCGAGATCCTCAGGCGCCTTGATCACGGCGCATTTTACGCCCGTTCCCTCTGCCTCTCCGAGAATGCCTGTTACCTCAGGATGTCCCTGAGTTCCGGTAATGATTATGTTCATTCCTTTTTGCGCATTTTCTCTGACGATCTTATGGATCTTAGACACGAACGGACAGGTCATATCCCTTATCTCGCAGTTTTTCGAACAGAGAATAGCGATCTCTTCAGGCGTGACACCGTGAGCCCTGATTATTACTATGGAATTCTCAGGAACTTCTTCGGCTGTTTCACATATAACGAATCCGCCGGCAAGTAATTTGTCTACCACATAGCGGTTATGGACGATCTCGCCGAGCATAACGAGCTTTCTGCCGTCAGCCTTAGCTGCGACAGCTTCTTCAGCAGCCGTTACGGCATTCTTAACACCGAAGCAAAAGCCCGAAGACCTGGCGATGGTTACATTCATTTATCTTCCTCGTCCAAGTGGCTCAAGAGGAATTCTCTTGTACCGTCAATATCGTACTTGCCTGTATCGATAACGATTGCTTCAGGAACCTGGATCAAAGGTGATGTTGCTCTCTTGGAATCCTGCTCGTCACGGTAAAGGATATCTCTTAATACTTCTTCCTTTGTCTGTGAGTGATCACCGGCTGCCTCAAGTTCAGCCAGTCTTCTCTCTGCTCTTACTTCAGGTGCACAGACAACGAAGAACTTATACTTAGCGTCAGGAAGCACAACAGATGCGATATCTCTGCCGTCAAGGACAAATGTCTGGTTCCTGGCGATCTCTCTTTGGAGCGATACCATTGCTGTTCTTACAACGGGATGGGCTGAAACATCAGAAGCAGCTATGGATGTCTGAGGTGTGCGGAGTTCGCCCGTAACGTCCTCACCGTCAAGGATCATGTGCTGAACGCCGTCAATGAACTCGACATCGATCTTGATCTCGTCCATCATCTTCTTGACAGCTTCGGGATCTTTCGCGTTGATCCTTCTCTTGATGGAAGCAACAGCGCATGTACGGTACATGGCACCTGTATCCAGATACATGATTCCAAGCGCTTTAGCTACACCTTTTGCGAGTGTGCTCTTGCCTGATCCTGAAGGTCCGTCGATTGCAATCTGATAAATACCCATATATATACTCCTTTATAAAATATCTCCGTCTTCCGTATTGCGGTCTCTGCCGATCTCATAGACACGGTACTGTGACCACAAGCTCTCCAATGACTCAAGGGATGACTTGATGTGTTCTTTTCGATGCATTCCCAAAGATACCAGGAGTGCATTAATAAGTGACAAAGGCGCAGTCAGTGAGTCTACGAATGATGCCATCGATGACTTTGCGAAAAGCTTGATATCCGCATATTCAGTCATTGCCGTATCGTCCTTGTCTGTAATGGCAATGATCGTAGCGCCCTTTTTCTTTGCGTAACCCATAGAGTTAATGGTTCTCGTAGAATATCTCGGGAAAGAAATGCCGATCATGACATCTCCTTTGCCAATCGGCATGATCTGCTCGAAAAGCTCATTTGTACAAGTGCTCCTTACGAGCACGACGTCATCAAAAAGAAGCGTCATATAAAAGTGCATAAACTCTGACAGAGGAGCAGATGCCCTGATGCCCATGATATATATCTTGCGGGCTCCGAGGATCGAGTTAACGGCTTTGGTAAACTCTTTCTCGTCTATGGAATTAAGAGAATCCCTTAAGTTATTGATATCCTGTGCAACAACTGATCTTAAAGCATCGCCGTCGTTATCGAACTTCTCCGTAAGACCGAGTCTCTGAACAGATGTGAGCTTTGATTTCAGATCTTCCTGCAAAGCTTTCTGGAACTCCGGATAGCCTTCAAACCCGAGTTCAGTAGTAAATCTGACTACTGTAGATTCGGATACGCCGACTTCCTCGCCGAGCTTTGCGGCGGTCATGTAAGCAGCTTTGTCATAAGACTCAAGGATGAAGTTGCCTATCGCCTTATGGCCTTTACTCATCGTAGCGACGGCTTTCTCAATAAGTTCAAGCGTTCCCGTCATCTTTCTCACCTTCTTTGTTCTCTTCTGCTTCAGGCTTCATAAGGCTGTCGATAGAGATCTGCTTGTCCTCACCTGCTGTTGCTTCCTTAAGTGAATTCTCCATATCTCTGATGGTCTGATAGCTCATGAGCTCAAGCGGCGGGAGATCTCTTACGGATTCGATTCCGAATTCAGTAAGGAATTTCTTTGATGTCTTAAATAGCGAAGGTCTGCCGGGCGCGTCGAGATTGCCGGCTTCTTCGATCCATCCTCTGTCCAAAAGTCTGGAGATGATAGAGTCTGAAGATACGCCTCTTACGAGCTCGACCTGCGCTCTCGTGCAAGGCTGGTTATATGCGATTACAGCGAGGGTCTCATAAGAAGCCTGCGAAAGCGGAGGAGACTGCCTCGGGCCGAACATGCGGTCAAGGACTTTCTTCTGGGAAGGTCTAGTCATGATCGCATAAGAATCCTCTGTCCTTCTTATTTCAAGGCCGCTCCATGGGTTGCCCGCGTATCTGTCAGTAAGATGCTTCAACGCTTCTGTTACGGCATTTTTAGAGCAATTCAATATCTCGGAGAGCTTATCTACCGAGACCGGGTCACCCGAAATAAAAAGTATAGATTCTATTGCACCGGGTAATTCTTGTGCGGTTATCTTAAAATCATCTTCCATATTGCTTTAGCCCTTTTTCTCCTCGATTATGATCTCACCGAAGTTCTTATCCTGTTCAACGTTTACCTTGTTATCCCTGACAAGCTCTAATACGGCAAGGAAGCTGACGACCTTATCCATTTTCTCAGTATTTTTATTAAATAAAGAACTTAATAATATCTTTCCCTTGCCTGTGATGGAGCGCCAGATAGACTTGATCCTCTCTTTAATCGAGAGCTTATCCCTTTTCAGAATATGCGTGATCTTAGAAGTAATATCGGTAAAGCGCATCTGGTTGCGCTCATTGATAACGGCTACCGCATCATTGAATTCCTCAACCGAGAATGCCTGCGGTGCAGGTTCGATGGTTATACCAAGCTGCTTTGCGGTAGATGCATAACGGAATCTGGCACCGTCGTACTTCTCTCTTCTCTCTTTGAGGTCAGTCGCGAAAACACGGCATCTCTTATATCTCATAAGCGAGATAACGAGTTCTTCTCTCGGGTCAACAACATCATCACCGGCGATAAGGCTTGCCTGCATGCCGGGCAGCATCATTCTGGACTTGATGGATACGAGTGTTGCGCCCATTACAAGGAAGTCAGATGCGAGCTCCATATCGAATTCCTGCATGGATTCGATATAGTCCATATACTGGGCCGTAATTGTGCTTATCGGGATATCGTAGATATCAACATCGTTTTTCTCGATAAGATGAAGAAGGAGATCCAAAGGTCCTTCAAATTGTCTAAGCTTGATATCCGGCTTTAAGGCTTGCTCCAGCATCTTATACTACCAATCCAAACCAGCGGAAAAGCATAACAAACGGCGTTGACAACAAGTTTATCAGGTATTCAAAAGGCGTCTGTATCCACATAATCAGCTGCGACAAGATCGGGAAACGTGAAACCATGCTGAAAAAAAATACGAACATGATTATCATCGGAGCAATTCGCTGGAATTTCATATAGCCGTTGGAATGTCTTGCCTTATAAGGGAGAAGCTCTTCCAAGACATGGAATCCGTCCAAAGGCGGAATAGGCAAAAGGTTAAAAGCCAAAAGCATCAATGAGAATGCATATGTATAGCCGAACGCGTTATTCAATGCAATAAATACGATCTGCGCTCCTGAAGCTTGGAATCCGAGTCCGCTAAACAGCAGGCTCAGCACATATGCAACATATGCGAGCAGTAAATTACCCGTAACGCCTGCGAGATGAACCATAATGTTCATCGCGCGGCGGCTCTTGAACTTGTGGAGATTGTTGGGGTTGTACATAACCGGTTTACCCCAGCCAAATCCCGCTACAAGCAAGAGTATAGTTCCCATCGGGTCAATGTGCGCTATAGGATTGAGCGTAAGTCTGCCCATGTTTCTCGGAGTGTTATCACCGAGCCATACTGCGACTGCCGCATGCATGAACTCATGAATAGAGAAAGCAAGCGTCAAAGCAAAGACATATATAATCAGCTTATATATGACTTCCTTAGCGCCGTTGCTGTTTCTAATCAGATCAATGAGCATATGTTACCTCAAGCCTTAACAACGGAGAATGTGATCTTCTCGCCGTTAACATTCCATTCCTTTGCGTTATCTCCGGTACCCTCAGAGATCTCGACTGCCAAAACTTCGGAAGCAAGGTAATCCTTCTTCTTCTCGATAACTTCAGCAAGCTTGTCGTTGCCCTCATACTTGAGAACGATACGGTCGGATACTGTAAGCCCCTCTGTCTCTTTACGGTGATTCTGGATCTTGGAGATCATCTCTCTTACGAGACCGTCTTCAATGAGTTCTTCGGTAAGAACTGTGGAGATGGAGACTGTAAGATTGCCGGATGTCTGTGTAGAGAATCCTTCAGGCTGTGTAGTCTCGATGAGGAAGTCCTCTTCTGTCATCTCATATTCTTCACCGTTAACTGTGATCTTAACAGAACCGTTCCTAAGGGCATTATATGTTTCCTTGCCCGGGAGGTTAGCTATAACTTCCTTGGCATCGTTTAAGTTCTTGCCGAATTTTCTTCCGCAAGTTCTGAGCTGCGGCTTGAAGCTGTAATCAACGAGCGTTGAAGCGTCACTCAATACTTCGATCTTGCGGATATTGAGCTCGTCAAGAACGATCGGCTTATATTCGTCATCAAGGCCGATCTCGGATACAACGTAGATCTCAGACAAAGGCTGACGGTTCTTGATGGATGCAGATTCACGGCAGCTGTGGCCCAATGTTACGATCTGCTGTACAAGCTCCATCTCTTCTTCGAGCTTAGCGTCGATGAGGCTCTCATCAGCTACCGGGTACTTAGCGAGGTGAACTGAGATAGGAGCTTCCTTATCTACTGAGCATACGATGTTCTGATAGATCTCTTCTGTCATAAAAGGAACGAACGGTGCACAGAGTCTTGTGAGATTATCGAGGACTGTGTAAAGCGTCATGTAAGCATTTACCTTGTCCTGAGTCTCTTCTGCACCCCAGTATCTGTCACGGCAGCGTCTAACGTACCAGTTGGATAGCTCTTCAGTGAAATCCTGAATGAGTCTTGCAGACTGTGCGATGTCGTAATTGTCCATCTTCTCGTTAACTACCTTGATGAGGGTGTTAAGACGTGAGAGTACCCATCTGTCCATAGCGCCAAGGGTAGCCTTGTCAAGTGTGTGCTTTGTAGGATCGAAATTATCGATATCAGCGTACATTACATAGAATGCGTATGTATTCCAGAATGTACCGATGAACTTCTTGATACCGTCGTTAACTGCTTCCTTGGAGAATCTTGAAGGGAGCCAGGGCTGGTTTGCAGTATAGAAATACCATCTTGCAGCATCTGCGCCCTGTGAATCAAGGACATCCCAAGGGTCAACAACGTTGCCCAGGTGCTTACTCATCTTGATACCGTCCTTATCCTGGACGATACCCATTACGATACAGTTCTCGAAAGGTGCTCTTCCGAAGAGAACTGTTGAGATAGCGATAAGCGAATAGAACCAGCCTCTTGTCTGGTCGATACCCTCAGAGATGAACTGGCAGGGATAGTGTGTATCGAAGAATTCCTTGTTCTCGAAAGGATAGTGATACTGGGCAAAAGGCATTGAACCTGAGTCAAACCAGCAGTCGATAACTTCAGGAACTCTCTTCATCTGGCCGCCGCACTTGGGGCACTTGATGTGTACGTTATCAACATAAGGCTTATGGAGCTCGATGTCATCCGGACAATCGTCAGACATGGACTTGAGTTCTTCGATGGATCCGATGCAGTGTCTCTCGCCGCACTCGCACTCCCATACCGGAAGAGGTGTACCCCAGTAACGCTCACGGGAGATACCCCAGTCGATTACGTTTCTTAAGAAGTCACCCATACGACCGTCTCTGATGGTCTCAGGCATCCAGTTGATCATATTATTGGACTTCAAGAGCTCATCTCTCTTCTTGCTCATAGCGATGAACCATGTGCTTCTAGCGAAGTAGATCAAAGGTGTGTCGCATCTCCAGCAGAAAGGATATTCGTGCTCGAACTTGGGAGCTGAGAAAAGAAGGTTCCTGGAATCGAGATCCTTCAACACTTCAGGATCAGCGTCCTTAACGAACTTGCCTGCAAAAGGTGTCTCCTCGGTGAGGTTACCTCTTGTATCAACGAACTGGACCATCGGGAGATCATTATCTCTTCCGACTCTTGCGTCGTCTTCACCGAATGCGGGAGCGATGTGAACGATACCTGTACCGTCTTCCATCGTTACGTACTCATCGCAAACTGTGTAATGAGCCTTTTTCTTCTGCTTAGCAGCCTCGTCTGCAGCGCCCTGGTAAAGAGCAACATAAGATCTGCCGGCAAGATCAGTACCCTTATAAGATTCGAGGATCTCATAAGCCTTCTCACCGTCTTTTACAAGGCTTCCCAAAACGGAATCAAGCAAAGCGGTAGCCATGTAGTATGTATAGCCGTCGCAAGCCTTTACCTTGGAATACTCGTCGTTAGGGTTAAGGCACAAAGCAACGTTTGAAGGAAGTGTCCAAGGTGTTGTTGTCCATGCGAGGAAGTAAGCGTCTTCGTCAACACACTTAAATCTTACGACAGCGGATCTCTCCTTGACTGTCTTATATCCCTGGGCAACCTCATGTGAAGAAAGAGCAGTACCGCATCTCGGGCAGTAAGGAACGATCTTATGACCCTTGTAGATAAGGTCCTGATCCCACATCTGCTTCAATGCCCACCACTCGGACTCGATGTAGTTGTTATCATATGTTACGTAAGGGTTCTCCATGTCAGCCCAGAAACCTACGCGGTCGCTCATGTGCTCCCACTGGTCCTTGTATGTCCATACGGATTCCTTACACTTCTTGATGAATGGCTCTACGCCGTAACCTTCGATCTGAGGCTTGCCGTTGATGCCCAATGCCTTCTCGACCTCGAGCTCAACAGGAAGTCCGTGTGTATCCCAGCCTGCCTTGAAGACGATCGTCTCGCCCTTCATTGCGTGATATCTAGGGATAACGTCCTTAATGACTCTGGTCTTAATATGTCCGATATGAGGCTTTCCGTTAGCCGTCGGAGGGCCGTCATAAAGAGTAAAAGTCGGAGCACCGTCTGCTTTGGGAGCAATGCTCTTCTTGTAGATGTCGTTGTTTTTCCAGAATTCGAGAACCTGCTTCTCTCTGTCTACGAAATTGAGGTCTTTTGAAACTTTGTTGTACATAAACCTGCTTTTCCTTTATATATAATTTTGCAAGTTAAAATTATATATATTAAGGGGCTTCAAAGTCAAGCAAACAGGCTCCAGGGAAATACTGAAGGAATCGGGGCCTCAAATGTAATAAATTCGCGCTTTACAGGGTGCTCGAACGACAATTTATATGCTTCGAGAGCAATATCTTTTGTCCTGATATCCTTTTTGCCGTACTTTTGGTCACCTATAAGCGGATATCCGCTGTGTGCCATCTGTGCTCTGATCTGGTGTGATCTGCCAGTCCCGAGCTTAACTTCAACCAGAGTCATTCCGTCTTTAGATGAAAGAGCCTTGTAATCCAGGTAAGAAGCTTTAAATCCGGGCTTTTCGGTATCTGTGACAGTAACCATATTCCTTGCTTCATCCTTGGAAATATAGTTTTCGAGCCTTCCCTCACCTTCAAGCACGCCATCAACGACACAGCGATAGATCTTGTCTACTTTCCTCTGCCTTATCTGTTCGGAAAGCCTTGATGCAGCTTTGCTGGTACGCGCGAAAACCATCACTCCCGACACAGGCCTGTCCAGCCTGTGGACGAGCCCTAAATAGACTTCTCCTGGCTTTTCATACTTCTCCTTGATATAAGCTTTGAGGATCGTCAGTATATCGGGGCTGTCGCTGCCGTCACCCTGGGAAAGAACGCCGGCAGGCTTGATGGCCGTGATTATATGGTTGTCCTCATATAGGACCTTTACACCATATGGAAGTTCTGTCACTTTGCCGTCCATCTTGCCGTCTGTCCGCAAGGTAAAAGCACACCCATTTTGGATACGGGGAGCATGAGTTCTTCAGCTTCTACCCTGCCGCCCGGAATGCCAAGTTTTAATATCTGGCCTGAGGCCTGGGCTGTTATGCCCGTGGCATATGAGCTGGCAATAAAGAAAAGCGGATCGTCAGATATCAGATTCGCGCAAAGCTTAACCAGATCATAGAATGAATCTTCGAGCTTCCATAACTCGCCCGAAGGTCCTCTGCCGTATGAAGGCGGATCCATAATGATTCCGTCGTATTTACGGCCTCTTCTGATCTCGCGCTCAACAAATTTCTTGCAGTCTTCGGCAATGAACCTGACGTAATTGCCTTCGAGGCCGGATTCTTTGATATTCTCTTTCGCCCTTGCGATCATGC
Source organism: Clostridiales bacterium (assembly GCA_017427465.1). Taxonomy (GTDB): domain Bacteria; phylum Bacillota; class Clostridia; order Saccharofermentanales; family Saccharofermentanaceae; genus Saccharofermentans. Next base: position 13,107 of record JAFRST010000061.1, read on the forward strand.
CCTTGGAAGCGTCTACGTGGACAACTTCATCAGCGCCGTGAGCACTGCAGGCTAATGTCTGAGCACCTGTATAAGCAAAGAGATTAAGGATCTTTATGTCCTTCTTACCTGCAGTCTTAGCCTTTTCGATAAGATCACCGCAGAAATCCCAGTTGGAAGCCTGTTCTGGGAATAGTCCCGTGTGCTTAAAAGCAGTGGGCTCGATAATGAATGTCAGTTTCTTGCCGATGGAATCGTAATCGATCTTCCATGTAGACGGGAAATTCTTAAGTCTCGTCCACTCGCCGCCTCCCTTATCGCTTCTGGTATAGAGGGCATTAGGCTTATCAAGGTCATCCATCGAGATCTCTTTGCCGTCTCTTATGACAGGCCAGACAGCCTGCGGATCAGGACGTCTTAATGTCACGTTGCCCCAGCGTTCGTACTTTTCTCCGCCACCGCAATATAGAAGTTCATAGTCTTTCCAGTTACCGGATACAAACATTACCGTTATTCCTCAACAAAAAAATCATCAGTGACCGCTACCGTCTCTCCTTCAAAGAGCAGTTCGATACTATAAGTGCCTGAATCAAAGGTACCCCAGCCCTCAAGGCCTGCGCTGAAATCAACTTCAGCAGAGATATTGTTGCTAAGTACGAGTTCCTTTGTCAGGATCAGATTACCGTCCTGATAAAGTCTGGCTTCAAAAACGGTGGTCAGCGGCACGCTGAAATAGAATACACCCTTGATCGCAAATGCATCTTCCTTATTCACATACTGTACATTTACAGGATTATCATCGACGGCATCATACCAAACTGAATAAATACAGACACTTCTGATGTAGTCGATGTTGTAATCAACCGGTTCTACGACCTCTGTGCTGTATGTGCCTGTAGGCTCCAAGGTCTCATACGTCGCATCAGTGGGATCATTCCTGCGTCTGACTGATCCGTTGTCAGAATCGTCAAAATTGACATCTTCATCACCAAAAGCTATTCTAAGAGCCCTTACGGCTTCAGAACAGGAACACAAACTGATAACAAGCACCAATACCATTGATACCGTCAGGACATTCCTTGCTATATTTCGAAATTTCCGATTCGCCATAAGACCTCTCTAAGCATAAGATCAGCTAAGATTATACAGTCTTTATCAGTCAATTACATCACTAGTCTCTTTGACAACAAGGCAGGCTGCCTGGAAAACAATATGTTTCTTTGAAGCATCGCCGTAAACGACAAGTCCGTAATAACCGGGCTTCAGCTCTTCAGGTGTGAAGTCCAGATCGTAGCAAGCCTGGTCATCGTAAATAGAAGGCTTGCAGGAAGATTCGAACAGGGGCTCAACGTCATTAATGCCCTTAAAAGAGGCCTTCTCGGAGAAATAATACTCGTAATAAAGTTCCGTATCGTTGTCGCTGCTTACGGCCAAAGAAAAACCGAGAGTCTTGGTATTCGAAGCAAAAGCGCTCTTACCTACTGATGTTCCGTCATAATCCCACCAGCCTGACATAAAGACATAGGAATTAGCCATAAGTTCGCTGTCCTTGAACTCATAAACGAGATTAGCGAGATAGTAATCATTCTTAAGTTCCTTGAATACGATCTCTTCTTTCTCGATCTCTTCATTCTCGACCGTGCAGTCAAATCTGGCGATATCGTTATAATGCTCATCGAAAACCATAAATGTATAGGTTCCGGCCTCAAGGAATCCGTCCTCGTTAAGATCGATATCACTGAACACTTCTGCTGAATAATCAAGTCTTACGCTGTTATCTTCAAGCCTTATAACATCTGACGTATATAAGACATTATCGCCCATGGAAACCGTATAAGTCACACCGGGCACGAATCTGTATTCATATAAAGATGCATCGAAATTAAGCCTTACGCCAATAGTATCCGTATTAGTATAAACACCTTTTGGAGCAAGGACCAGGCTTCCGTCGGTATAATAATCCGACAAAAGGCCCGGCATTATGCGGTTGTCCTCCGAAGCAAAGCCATAGACATGCCCGATCACATCATAAGCATCAATGATCTTAGGAGTCTCGCCGCTAAAATCAACTTCCGCACATGTGGAAAGAATATAATCCGGAGCATTAACCATAGCAGCCGTAAAAGCATCGAGATCGTCTGCTTCAACTGCCTCTTCCGAATAACAATCAGCATATGTGAAAGATGCATTTACAAAAGCAATATTGAGTTCTTTATCAAAGACCGTATAGTCGATCGTATAGTTCATCGATTCCCTGATAATGCGCAGATATTCTTCCTGCTCACTGTTCAGTCCGGAAGGATTTATTATCTCTTCGATGTCATTTTCCGTTACCGAGGGGTCATTTATGTATGTGATAAGCTTTCCGGTATCACCTGCCAGGACCGCATCAAAAAACTCTTTACTTAGCGTCTCTGCTTCAGCATTAAGCTTTTTTGTGTTCTTACATCCGAATAATGACAAACACAAGCACAGGATCAAGACTGATGATACAAAAGCCTTAATAAATCTACTCATCAAAATTCCTTTTTCCTATCATCTACAGTTAAGTGGCGCCCTTTGAAGGCGCCACGCTATTTCGACATATTATACCAAAAGACTTTAAAATCAATTAGGCAGAATCTTAAGAAACTACACAGACGGCATAAAGCAGGAATGCACCGGTAGCTGCATCAGATACGAGAAGGACGTAATAACCGGTTTTAGCCTGGCCGTTAACCTCATAATCCAAGTCATAGAAGTAACCGTTATCATATCTTGTCGGCGTTATCGTATTCGAATAATCCGGATTCTGGAGTGCGTCAAGTATTGCTGACTCATCATCAGAATTGCAGTATGCATACAGGTAGTCAACTTGTCTTGTACATGTCGAATCGACTTCGATCGAGAAAGCCAGCGTATTGACGTCAGAAGTATATGTGATCTCATTAGTCATCTTGTCATCATAGTCAAACCACTCGAGATCGAGCACTTCTGATCTGAAAGTATTGTCAAGGAAATAGAAATAAATGCCTTCACCCTCAAACAGATCAGAGTTGCCGCCACCGGGCGCAGGTGTAGTAGAGACTACTGATTCCTGAATAACAACTGATGCTGAAGCAACAAGCTCATTATCTTCCGTAAGGAGCTTGATAGTATATTTGCCGCCTTCAAAAATCTCTCTTGCCCCTGAATAGAAATCAGTTGCAATCAGCTTGAATGTAACAAGCGTTGTCGAACCGAAAGTGAATTCGTCCCCGCGGGTTATTGTCGTGCCATCCTTATCCAATTCAGTGTGGAGAATGATATTGCGGTCAGCATAGTCGTGCACTGAGGAATCAAAGTAGTAATCATACTGGATAAACGGCGTATTGTAATACTGGTTGTTATAAGTCAGCGCAAACCCACTCTTGCTCTCGTCTATGAAGCCGGCAATCATATCAGCGGACATGGCGATCTTGATCTCAGCGTCCCTGTAGTTATAAAAGCTCATGAACTTCTTGCTTCCGACGTTATTGGCAACCCATTCCTTACCGTCTTTTACGAACTCAGCGGTAAACTTGACATCCTTGGTATCAGCCTTTTTGATCGCCTTAACAAGTGCTCCGATGTCCGTATAGTCATCCTTAAGCACGGAATTATAGTCGGCCATTGTGAAAATGATATCTACGGTTGCCTTGTCCTTTTTTATAGTGCAGGAATCGGCATCAACTGTGTATTCGATAGTTTCTTCAACGGCTTCGATAAAGTCCTGAGTGTCTGCAGGAGCAGCATCAGTATCAAGAAGCGCTGCCAAAGCTTCAGCTTCATCGCTGTCTTCATCGAGATTTGAACTGCTGATGAGCTGGTCATAATCAGCCAGCGACATATTCTCGGCAAGTGATTCTGCAGCAGCAACAAGTGGTTTATTGCCGCCATTACATCCGGTAAAGCCTGCCAGTACAGAGATTGCCAGTACAATTGACGTTATTTTCTTAAAAGAATTGATCTTCATCATGATACCCTCCGTTATCCTTGGGTTGATTCTATATGTTTTCCGGATAAAAGACAAATATTTGATAATTATTTTTGATTTTCCAAATTGATTGCACTTTTATCTTAAAGAATAATATAATATCAATACAATTCGGGGCTATGGGGGTCTATTATGGCTGTTTCACCTAATATTCTTATTTGTGATGACGATCCGGTCGTTCACGAATCGTTAAGTTTATATCTGGATAACGACAATTTTTCTCACGCTGATGCTTATGACGGCAAGGAGTCTCTTGAGATGGCTTATGCCACTAAGCCTGACCTCATCCTTCTGGATGTCATGATGCCTGAGATGAGTGGTCTCGACGTTTGCCGCGAGATTAGAAAAACTATGGCTACCCCTATCATCATGCTCACCGCCAAGGGCGAAGAGATCGACAAGATCGTAGGCCTTGAGCTGGGAGCTGACGACTATATCGTAAAGCCTTTCTCTCCCCGCGAGGTAATCGCAAGAGTTAAGGCCGTTCTCCGCCGTTTTGGCGAGACACCCAAGCAATCTTCTGTACTGTCTTTTGACGGTCTTGAGATAAACCTCAACAACTATTCCGTAAAGTCCAACGGCGAGGGCGTTCCCTGCACACCTAAGGAAGTTGAGATCCTTTACCTGCTCGCTTCTCATCCCGGACAGGTCTTCGGACGTGAGCAGATTCTGGAATCCGTATGGGGCGTTGATTACAACGGCGATTCCAGAACAGTTGATACACACATCAAGAGGATCAGACAGAAGATCGCTTATGACAATGCTCCCTGGTCCATTCAGACGATCTACGGTATCGGTTACAAATTCGAGGTCTCATAAATGTTCCAAAGCACGCTTCTGAAGCGAACAATGACGCTTGTCGTAGTCTCACTCCTGGCTTCGGCACTTATTGCTACGATTGCATTTATCGTTGCCGGAAGCAGCGCAACACTGACTCTCGAGATCGATAACGCTTTAGACCAGGACCTCAATTACAAGAACATCCTCACTTCTAATCCTGAGTATTTCGAAGATGTTGATTTCAGGCTTTTCTTCTTTAATACCAGCTATGTCTCAGGTCACGACTATTATCTTGTGAGTTCCAATGGCAGCATTGTCAATGCCACCAGCATGGATAAGAGAAGTCTCAGCATAAAAGATATAACGACTCTGTATCCGCTGGTCAGCGAGTTTACTTATGACGATTATGAAGGCATGGGGTATACGATCATTGATCCGATATCATACGATCTGGATGAGATGGTCATAATCTCCCGAATCAGTCTGGAGATCAACGGGAACTCTTTTTATCTTTATTCCCTCTCATATCTGAATGCGAACAACGATCTTATCGTTAAGTACCTTAATATCCTGCTTCTGTCCACTCTTATGGCAGCTGCTGCAATGCTCGTTCCTGCTTATGCATTCGTAAGCCGGATGGTACTTCCTTTGCAGGAGATCAACGAAGTCGCAATGGAATATGGTAAAGGCAATTTCAGCGTCAGAGCCGATGAATCTCATAAGGGCGAAATCGGTGAGCTCGGCCAGTCCTTTAACTTCCTTGCTGACAGGCTCTCTAAATCCATCAGTGACCTTACTGCCGAGCGTAACCAACTTCAGGATATCTTCGACGTGATCTCAGACGGTATCGTCGTTGTTGACGCAAAAGCCGTTCCTGTTACTACAAACAAGGCTATCCATAGTCTTTTCGAACGTGCCGAAAAGAACAACATGTTCACCGAAAGACTCCAGCTCATCCCGTTCGACGATGTCTGGAAAGATTTTGAAGACTGTATAGCAACCGGCGAGACTAAGACAAGACGCATCGATAACCGTGACTACGCTTACCAGTCAACTATCATCCCTAAGTTCGATTCGACCAATAACAATACAATTATCGGAGCTACGGGATTCTTCCGTGATATCTTTGAAGAACAGAAGAACGAGCGCTTCCGTCAGGATTACGTCGCTAACATCTCTCACGAGTTGAGGACGCCTCTCCAGACCTTAAGAGGTCTCATCGAGCCTCTCTCTGACGGCATGGTCAAGAAAGAGGAAGACCGCCAGCGTTACTATCAGATCATTCTGAACGAGACAATGAGACTCTCCCGTCTCATCGATGACATGTTAGAGCTGTCCAAGCTCCAGTCCAGAACGCTCGCGTTTAAGACGTTCCCATTCAACCTCAATAACCTCATCTCCAATATTGAGATCAGATTTAAGCCCATCATGAAGGAAGCAGGCATCAAGTTCTCCGTCCAGAACAATTACGGCGAGCTGCCTACAGTTGTCGGCAACCCTGACCGTGTTGAGCAGGTACTCGTAATTCTCTTGGACAACGCCAAGAAGTACACTCCATCAGGCAAGACAATCACCATCTCCACCGACTATATTGAAGCAGAGAAAAAGGTCTATGTATCCGTAGCTGATACGGGCTTGGGAATCCATGAATACGACATAGGTCACATCTTCGATAGATTCTTTAAGGCTGATCGTGCCCGTGGTAAGAAGGGATCAGGTCTCGGACTTTCCATCGCAAAAGAGCTCCTGTCTTACATGGGCGAGACCATTACTGTTAATAGCAAGTATGAAGAAGGATCTACCTTCACTTTCACGTTGACCAAGGCCGAGGTTCCGGATGTCTGGGACTGATTCCGAAGGTATAAGACTCAACAAATACATTGCTTCATCAGGACTTTGCTCAAGACGCGAAGCCGATACTCTCATCGAATCCGGTAAAGTAACGATCAACGGTGAAGTAGCCGTCCAAGGCACAAAAGTAATGAGCGGAGACATAGTGGAAGTATCAGGCAGGAAGATCACGCCTGATGATTCAATGGTCTATATTGTTTTCAACAAACCCCTTGGAGTTACATGCACCACAGACCAGAGAGACCCTTCAAACATTATCGATTACATCGGTTACAGCGAGCGCATCTTCCCTGTAGGACGCCTGGACAAGAACTCTTCAGGTCTTATCCTTCTTACCAATGACGGTTCGATCGTAAATAAGCTTCTCAGAGCGGAGAACGGTCACGAGAAAGAATACATTGTAACAGTTAACCGCCCGTACGATAAGAACTTCTTAAAATCCATGGAATCAGGCGTTCCCGTGTTAGGCCAGCTTACACTTCCCTGCCACCTCAAGCCTGTCAATGACAAAACATTCAAGATAATCCTTCACCAGGGCTTAAACCGCCAGATAAGACGCATGTGCGAATACTTAGGCTATAAAGTCACCAGACTTAAGCGCATCAGATTCATGAACGTCACCCTTGGCGACTTGGAGCCCGGCAAGTGGCGATATCTGACTGATGAAGAAAAGAAAGAGTTAAAAAAAGATATTACAAATTAAAAAGGCTGCCCCAATCGTGACAGCCTTTAATCACATTAGTTTGTGCGTATTACTTATCGCTGTCTGCAGCTTCTTCCTTAGCTTCCTCAACTGCGTCTTCAGCTTTGTCAGCTACTTCTTCAACTGTTTCTTCAGCATCTTTAGCAGCTTCTTCTGCAGCAACTCTTGCAGCCTCTGCCTCAGCTCTTGCCTTAGCTTCAGCTTCTTCGTCAGCCTTTTTCTCGGCTCTTGTCTCTTCGATCAGGGCATCGAGATCAGTTGAACCTGCATCCTTGTCATCGTCCTTCTCATAATAGAACTTAACCTTATCAGCGCTGTTGCGTGCACCGTAAGCTTCAGCAATTGCGAAGCACTCGTCACGGAGCTGTCTGAAGTCATCAACAGACTCAAGATCAGATGAAGATGTCTGATAGCACGCATCCTCGAAAACATCATCGAGCACGAGATAATAAGTAGCATCCTTCTTGAAGTTCTTATCGATAAGAGCTTCTGCCTGATCGGGAGATCCGTCTCTTCCGTCGAAGTTCTCAAACGGAATAGCTATCTTGCTGTAGCGGTATCTCAAAACAACGTTCTTCTCATTGTAGTCAACGGCTACACGGAATTTTGCAATGAGGAAAGACTGTACGAACACAAGGACAGAGATCAAAGCCATAAGGCAGCCGACTACGATGAGTGCGAGCTTAATGATCATGTCGTCATTAACCTTGATAATTCCAAAGCATGCCAAAAAAGCACCGATAACGAAGAATATTACAGATAATAATCTGTTTCTTGTAATCTTCGAAGGGCTTGCCGGATAGCAATGGACGCCTTCCTTAGGCAGTTTTTCGATCAGTTCTTTGTTCCCCAGTTCTTCAGCCATAAAAGATCCTCCTTGTTATTTGCTTAATACTTCAATTCTGTCAGACAGATTAGCAAACATTTCTTCATACTTCGCAAGCTTAGCTCTCTCCTGCTCAACGACTGCAGCAGGTGCCTTGCTTACGAATGACTCATTGGAGAGCTTGCCGTTGAGTCTCTTGATCTCACCGTCAAGGCGAGTCTTCTCCTTATCAAGTCTCTCAAGCTCTTTCGCGATATCGATAAGATCTTCCAAAGGAATATAGATCTCACCGCCGCCGAATACCGCAGTAACGGCAGTTGAAGGGATACCTTCCTTTGTCTTTCTTGTCTCAAGACTGCTTACTGATGCGAGTCTTTCAAGGAAGCCCTCACCCTGCGTAAACATATCTGCGATCTTATCAGATGAAGTCACAACGATGATGTGTGCTTTTCTAGAAGGCGCAACATCCATGTTCTTACGGACGGCGCGGATTCCTCTGATAGCATCGATCATTGTATTCATCATCTCAGCATCTTCTGTGCTTGCAAGAACCTTATCAGCCTCAGGCCATTCGGCGATCATGATGGACTCAGCCTTATCAGCCAATACTAGGTTGGAATATACTTCCTCGGTAATGAACGGCATGAAAGGATGTAAGAGCTTCATTGCTTCGCCCAAAACATAGTTGAGGAGATAGACCGCATTATTCCTTGTCTTGCATTCCTTATCATAAAGTCTGCTCTTTGTGATCTCGATGTACCAGTCACAGAAGTTGTCCCAGAGGAAGTCTACGATCTTGCTCAAAGCAACGCCGAACTCATAGTTATCAATGTTGACTGTTGCTTCAGCGATGAGGTCATGGAGCTCTGTAAGGATCCACTTATCTTCTGTTGTGAAAATGGACTCATCAAGCATATCCGGTGTGAAATCGTCATCAGTATTCATGACAACGAATCTCATAGCATTCCAGATTTTGTTGGAAAGGTTCCTGCCCATCAGGATCTTATCTTCCTGGAATCTCTGGTCATTACCCGGAGCATTACCTGTAACAAGTGCAAATCTCAAAGCATCGCAGCCGTTCTGCTCGATAATCTCGAGAGGATCGATTCCGTTGCCCAGGGACTTACTCATCTTACGTCCCTGTGAATCCCTAACAAGGCCGTGGATAAGAACGTCACGGAAAGGTACATCCTTCATGTGTGCCATACCGGCAACGATCATTCTGGAAACCCAGAATGTGATGATGTCATACCCCGTAACAAGAGTATCCGTAGGATAGAACTTCGCAAGGTCTTCCGTTGAATCAGGCCAGCCCAATGTTGAGAAAGGCCAGAGAGCAGATGAGAACCATGTATCGAGAGTATCGGGATCCTGTCTCATCTCCTTGCCGCACTTGGGGCAAGTGCATGAAGATTCCTTTGTAACAACGAGTTCACCGCAGTCATCACAGTAGAAAGCCGGGATCCTGTGGCCCCACCAAAGCTGTCTGGAGATACACCAGTCTCTGATGTCTTCCATCCAGTTAAAGTAATTCTTTGAGAATCTCTCAGGAACGAATCTGATGGAACCGTTTCTAACGGCCTCAATAGCCGGCTTTGCGAGCTCTTCCATCTTAACGAACCACTGAAGAGATACACGGGGTTCGATCGTTGTGCCGCATCTGTAGCATGTACCGACGTTATGAGAATAATCCTCGATCTCAGTGAGGTAACCGCCCTCTTCGAGATCCTTAACGATAGCTTCTCTTGCTTCGTATCTGTCCATGCCGGCATACTTCGGATAATCCTCTGTGATCTTGGCATCTTCAGTAAGGACTGTAATAACCTCAAGACCGTGACGCTGACCTACTTCAAAGTCGTTAGGATCGTGTGCAGGTGTGATCTTAACGGCACCTGTACCGAACTCGATATCAACATAATCATCAGCGATAACGGGGATCTTACGGCCAACGAGAGGCAGGATCAGCATCTTGCCGATAACATCCTTATATCTCTCATCCTTAGGGTTAACAGCAACAGCCGTATCGCCCAAAAGTGTCTCAGGTCTTGTTGTTGCAAGATCGATATATCCTGAACCGTCCTCGAAAGGATATCTTAAGTGCCAGAAGTGACCTGCCTGATCATCATAATCAACCTCGGCATTGGAGATCGAAGTAAGGCAGTGAGGGCACCAGTTGATGATCCTCTCACCTCTGTAGATCAATCCCTGATTGTAATACTTAACGAAAACTTCCTTAACGGCATCTGAGCACCCTTCATCCATGGTGAAACGCTCGTGCTCCCAGTCGCAAGAAGAACCGATCTTCTTGAGCTGTTTGACGATCCTTCCGCCGTACTGCTTCTTCCAGTCCCATGCTCTTTCAAGGAACTTATCACGTCCGAGATCGTCCTTTGTAATGCCTTCTTTACGCATTGTCTCAACGATCCTGGCTTCTGTTGCGATAGATGCATGGTCAGTACCGGGAACCCACAAAGTCTCATAGCCTGCCATTCTCTTATATCTGGTGAGAGTATCCTGCAAAGTATTATCCAATGCGTGACCCATGTGAAGCTGGCCAGTGATATTCGGAGGAGGCATCACGATAGAGAATTTCTTTCCCGTCTTACCTGCCTTGGGCTTGAAATAGCCGCTATCCTTCCAATTGTTATAAAGCCTGTTCTCGGCCTCATTAGGATCAAATGCTTTGCTGATGGAATCGATTCTTGCCATAAATTGTTCTTACTTTCCTCTCTTGCTTACTTCTTTATCATTGAGAGCGCGCCGTAGAGGATGGAATCATCTCCCAGAGCCGCTTTCTTAAAATCAACTGTTGTTCTGATCGAAGGCATGCAGTATCTGTCAACTTCTGCAAGGATCTTCTCGATGAAGATATCACCGACTGCTTCGATAACACCGCCGCCGTAAACTACTACGTCAGGGCTGAATGTATTAACAAGATTGCCTGAAGCGATTGCCAGGTAGTGGCATGCGCGGTTTACTGCTTCGCGAGCTACCGTATCAGCTTCTGACAATGCATTCTTGAGAGCCTTGGACTTGAACACGCCGTCTGTAACGAATTCAGCCATGGAAGACTTTCTGCCGCGGGATACCTGCTGTCTGATATAAGAAGACATACCCTGCTTGCTTGAGAAAGCCTCAAGGCATCCTCTCTGACCGCAGTTGCACAAAGGTCCCTCAGGATCGAGGATCATGTGTCCGTACTCTGCAGCCTTGAATTTATTGCCCGTATAAAGCTCGCCGTTAAGGATAAGGCCTCCGCCCATACCTGTTCCGACAAAGAGTCCTACTACGTTCTTATAGCCCTTAGCAGCACCGAACTTGTACTCACCTAAGACGCCGACATTAACGTCATTGCCGATATAGAAGGGGCAGCCGAACTCGTCTTCGATAGGCTTTCTGATGTTGTAATTCTTCCAGGGAAGATTGGGCGAGAAAAGAACTACGCCCTTCTCCTGATCGATAACGCCGGGAGCGCCGGCTGCGATAGCGTGAATATCGCTCTTCTTGATTCCGGAGGTGTTGATAAGCTCTTTTACGACGTTGATGATTACTTCTTCAACGTTCTCAGAAGAATCTCCGCCGGCCTTGGTCTTCTTTTTAAGTCTGTAGACCACTTCTTTCTTGGAATTGAAGATAACTCCAAGGACCTTTGTACCGCCGATATCCAGACAAAGATTATACGATTCTGCCATTGCTCATGCCCTCCCCCGTTATTTTTGTTTTGTTACTTATCAGCTTACGCCTAATGCTGCACCTGCAGCGTTTGAATCACTGAACCCGGTCTCCTGCGTACCGTTCTTGTAGATAAGGACCGGCTGCTTGCCGTCAACGATGGTCTCTCTCTTGATGATGCACTGCTTAACATCCTTCTCGGAAGGAATGTTAAACATAACGTCTCTCATTGCAGCCTCGATAATGGACCTAAGTCCTCTTGCACCGGTATTCTGCTCGATGGCTCTTTCAGCGATAGCATCAACGGCTCCCTCCTCGAATATGAGTTCAACATCGTCGAGCTTGAGCATCTTCTGATACTGCTTAATGATCGCATTCTTAGGTTCTGTAAGGACTCTTACAAGAGCAGCCTTGTCGAGCTTATCAAGAGCAACAGTAACAGGAAGACGTCCGATGAATTCAGGAATAAGACCGAACTTCATGAGATCGTCAGGCTTGACATCGTGGAAATAGAAGCCGCTGTTACGGTCTTTCTTGGACTGGATATCTGCTCCGAAGCCGTACTGTTTCTGTTCTACTCTCTGTGCGATGATCTCATCAAGTCCGTCAAAGGCACCGCCGCAAATGAAAAGGATATTCGTTGTATCGATCTTAATGCACTCTTCGTTAGGATGCTTTCTTCCGCCCTTCGGGGGGACATTTGCAACAGTACTCTCAAGGATCTTGAGCAAAGCCTGCTGAACGCCCTCACCGCTTACGTCGCGGGTGATGGAAACATTCTCGGATTTCTTGGAGATCTTGTCGATCTCATCGATATAAATGATTCCCGTCTGAGCTCTCTCAATATCATAATCAGCTGCAATGATGAGCTTTAAGAGGATATTCTCAACGTCTTCACCGACGTAACCGGCCTGTGTAAGGCTTGTAGCATCAGCAACTGCAAAAGGCACATTAAGGATCCTTGCAAGTGTCTGGGCAAGAAGAGTCTTACCGGAACCTGTAGGACCGAGCAGAAGGATATTACTCTCAGCCATCTCCGTATCATCTGTGGGAAGATCGGCATATACGCACTTGTAATGGTTATATACTGCAACCGAAAGAGCGATCTTAGCTTCGTCCTGACCGATAATGTAATCGTCAAGCTTATCCTTGATCTCACGCGGAGTGATAAGCTTCTTAGGCTTGATATTGCGCATCTTGCGCTTCTTGTTGACCTTCTCTTCTTCAGCTACGATGCCGTAAGCTGTCCTGATACAATCGATGCAAATATAGCAATTTACACCTGAGAACAGTCTCGGTACCTCGTATTCGGATTTACCGCAAAAAGAACAACTCAAAACTTCTCTTGAGTCACCGCCGTAACCGCCGTTCTTAGAATTAGCCATTAGTAATCTCCTGAAAAACGAATATTCGTAGTTTTGTTATTCTACCACTACTGGCCATTTTAACAAAATAATATATATATAATATTTCAAACAGGTGATATTTTCGGGCTAAATAAGTCAAAAACGGGTTAAATGGCCGCAGAATCGAGGATTACCGTGAAAGGGCCATCGTTTATGAGGCTTACCTGCATATCGGCACCGAAAACGCCCAGATCAAGTTTTTTTACCTGAGGTCTGATCTTATCAGCGACGTAATTATAGAGCTCTTCTGCCCTCTGAGGACCCATGCTGTCGGTAAATGAAGGCCTGTTGCCGTGCTTGCAGTCAGCATAGAGAGTAAACTGCGATACCAGGAGCATCTCGCCGTCAATATCAGCAAGGCTTAAGTTGGTCTTCCCTTCGCTGTCAGAGAAAATGCGCATCTTGAGGAGCTTTGCGATCATCTTATCAGCAACGGCTTCGTCATCTTCCTTGCCTACGCCTAAGAGAACGAGCATGCCCTGGCCTATTGAAGCGGTCCTTACGCCGTCAATATCCACCGAAGCCTGCTTTACTACCTGGATGCAAAATCTCATGTGGTCAGAACTCTCCCTTGCCGCTGATCGACTCAATGACGTACCATGAACCCTGATATTCAAATACGACTACGAAGAAATTCGTATTGACCTGTTCTCCGTCATAAACAAAGTAAGCACTGATCTTCTCAACACGGATGATACCGATTTCTTCATATGGAATAGCCATTACAGAGTTTATCCTGGATCTCATATACTGATCGTCAAAGCCGTTCTGCTGAATAAAATCTTTGTAATCAACAAAGCTCGTGCCAAGAAATTCACCGCTGTATTTAACTGCCTTCCTGTATTCCTCATAGACATCTACACCGGCAGAGGCATTTAATTCGTCAATAAAACCGTCAGGATAGCACTCAAGGAACAATGTTTTATCACCGTTAAGAAGGGATTCCACGTAAGCTCTGGCAGCATACTGACCGTCCGTATGGACCTGCTCGGCTGTTACAGGAGCTTCGGGGCCACTAACCTCTTTTTTGCCGCATCCTGCAAAGACAAATACAAAAACGAAAACTGTTATAAGCACAATGGATAACTTACGCATTATTACCATTCTCCTGATCTATCATCTTTTTAACATATTCCAGGTACTCATTGACCTTGCGCTCATAACCGATATCTGTCGGCTTGTAGTACTTCCTGCCGAGAGTCTTATCCGTCATATACTGCTGACCCGTGATGTGCCCCGGGAAATCATGAGGATACTTATATCCGACGGAATATCCGAGTTCTTCCATGCCCTTTGCAGGAGCATTCCTTAAGTGCATCGGGACAACACCGGTATCAGTGGTCCTGACATCATTAAGAGCGTTATCAATGGCAAGATAAGCTGCATTGGACTTAGGAGATGTTGCAACCGTAATAGCCGCTTCAGCCAAAGGTATTCTGGCCTCAGGCATGCCTACGGTTCGTGCACATTCATAAGCTGCGACAGCTACCAGAAGAGCGTTTGGATTAGCCATTCCTACATCTTCAGCAGCGCAGATCATTATTCTCCTCGCAAGGAATTCAATGTCCTCGCCTGCCGCCAGAGCTCTTGCCAGATAAAGTATTACTGCGTCAGGATCAGAGCCTCTCATGGACTTGATCATGGCGCTGATGTTGTCATAGTGATTCTCGCCGTCCTTATCGAAAATAACGGTCTTGATCTGTATGCACTCCTTCATGACCTCATCGGTAATGGAAATAGAACCGTCAGCAGACGTCGGAGTGGTTATAACTGCAAGCTCCAGGCTGTTCAGAGCTGTCCTGCAGTCACCGTTGGAAGTCTCAGCTATCTTCGTAAGCGTCTCATCGGAGACAACTACGTCCATTGTCCCGAATCCTCTGTCCTTATCTTCCAGGGCGTGTCTTAAGACCTTAACGATATCTTTAGCCTCAAGCGGATAAAGCTGGAACACAGTAGATCTGGACACAAGAGCCTTATTGACTTCAAAGAACGGATTCTCGGTAGTGGCACCGATCAGTATGACTGTACCATCCTCAACATATGGCAACAGAGCATCCTGCTGAAGCTTATTGAATCTGTGGATCTCATCGATAAAAAGGACTGTCTTACGCCCCTCGGAAAGCAAGGGATTAGACGCATCCGATACGACTTTCTTGATGTCGGCAACGCCTGCAGTAACAGCATTCAACTGCTCAAATCTTGAGCTTGTCGTATTTGCTATAACACGGGCAAGAGCCGTCTTTCCAACGCCCGGCGGGCCAAACAAAATGATCGAAGACAGTCTGTCTGCCTCGATCATTCGTCTGAGCATTTTGCCCTTGCCTATAATATGCTCCTGACCTGCATAGTCATCCAGCGTCTGAGGAGACATTCTGTATGCTAAAGGTTTACTATTATCCATAAGGCCGGTGCATCAAGCTAAAAGCTTGGAATTAAACGATATCCGGATATACGGGATACTTATCAGTAAGAGCCTTAACTCTCTTGATAGACTCTTCCTTCTTACCTTCGTAATCGAAAATGCAGTCTGCAATGATGTCTGCGAGCTCTCTGCAGTCCTCTTCCTTGAAGCCTCTGGAAGTAACTGCGGGAGTACCGATACGGACACCTGAAGTAACCATAGGCTTCTCAGGATCGAACGGAATAGTGTTCTTGTTAGCCGTAATGTTGACATCATCAAGACGCTCCTGGAGCATAGCGCCTGTAACGCCAGTGCCTCTCAGGTCGATGAGCATCAAGTGGTTATCTGTACCGCCGGAAACGAGGTTAACACCTCTTGCGAGGAGAACTTCGCTCATAGCCTTAGCGTTCTTTACGATATTCTCTGCATAAGTTCTGAACTCAGGTGTAAGTGCTTCCTTGAAAGCAACAGCCTTAGCAGCGATGATGTGCATGAGAGGGCCGCCCTGCTGTCCGGGGAATACTGCGGAATTGATCTTCTTAGCGTATTCCTCTTTGCACATGATGATACCGCCACGGGGACCTCTCAAGGTCTTGTGAGTTGTTGTTGTGACGAAATCAGCGTACGGAACCGGATTCGGGTGAAGTCCTGCAGCAACAAGGCCTGCAATGTGAGCCATGTCTACGAAGAGGTAAGCGCCTACTTCGTCTGCGATCTCTCTGAACTTCTTGAAGTCAATGATTCTCGGATATGCGGAAGCACCTGCTACGATAACCTTAGGCTTGCACTCGAGAGCCTTAGCTCTGATTGCCTCGTAGTCGAGCATCTGTGTCTTCTCGTCTACCTGATAGAACTCGGAATGATATGTTCTACCGGAAACATTGAGCTTCATACCGTGTGTTAAGTGACCACCATGAGAAAGGTCAAGTCCGAGGATCGTATCACCGGGTTCAAGGATTGCATAGTAAACTGCTGTGTTTGCCTGAGCACCGGAGTGGGGTTGTACGTTAACGTGCTCTGCACCGAAAAGCTGCTTAGCTCTGTCGATAGCGAGCTGCTCTACGATATCCACATATTCGCAACCGCCGTAGTAACGCTTTCCCGGGTAACCCTCAGCATACTTGTTAGTGAGAGGTGATCCTGCAGCTTCAAGAACTGCTTCAGATACCATGTTCTCGGATGCGATAAGCTCGATCTTGTCTCTCTGACGTCCGATCTCCTGCATTATTGCAGAATAGACTTCAGAATCCTCAGCCTTAATGTGGTCGTACATATATGAAAATCCTCCTGGAATATTAATTCACGCGCTCTATTTTATTATAAGGACCCGGTTCAATCAAGCGAAAAAGGGTTCATTAAATTTTATATATTTCGTCTGCTGAAGGGGCCGGCATTTGTCTGATTTCGCCGTCTAAACCGATAGTTTTGGCGCCCTCGTCAAGAACTGTGAACTCACCGATCACGGTTGCCCTTATGCCTTCTTCGGCCAAAGCCTTGATAACACGGTCCGGTTCTGACGATGCGATCATCAGAGCGCCCGAGGAAATGAGCCTGTAAGGATCAAGTTCAAGAGCATCACAGATGGCCCTGGAGCAGTCTGTAAGAGGGACAAGGCGCTTATCGAGAGTTACTCCGACCTTGGAGAAATCAGCCATCTCAAATGCTGCACCCTCTACACCGCCCTCTGTGACGTCATGCATCAGGTTTACACAGGATCTCGGGAACCCCTCAAAAGTCAATGAGCTGGTCTCAGAGGCCAGAGATCCCAGTATCGTGCCTTCCTTAACGACGGAAATGAGCCGGCTGTACGTCTTGGCTTCGTCAATAAACTCGGGAGCAACCTTGCCTTCTAGCTTATCGCTGTGCTCATTCGCGGCAATGAAGCTGCCTTCGATGGCTGCTGTCTTGGTTATAAGGAGCTTATCTCCGGGCTTGGCATGTCCCAAGGGGACCGGTGTTCCCTTCTCGACAACGCCGAAAGCCGTGGAAATAACAACGAATCTGTTTACACAGTCTGATACTTCAGTGTGTCCGCCGACGATATCGACTCCGAGCTTGCCTGCCTCGCGGCTGGCCTGGTCAACAATGGATACGATCTCTTCTTCAGTTGCACTCGGCGGAGCTATGATTACAATCAGGATGCCCGTAGGAGCAACTCCGCATGCCGCAATGTCATTGCAGGATACGTGTATAGCGAGCGTTCCCGATTCACTTCCGCCTGCCGTAATAGGATCTGAGGATGTAACGAGGAGATTCTCTCCGGTCTTAAGCCATGCACAGTCAGCACCGATTCCGGCACCCGAGAGTGTCTTGCTGGATAATTGCGGGAGCCTTGATAATACAAGGGATTCCAGCTGCTCGTCTGTAAGCTTTCCTATTCTCAAATCTCTTCTCCTAAACGATCAGAACGGATCGATAACGATATTTTCAGTGCCTGCAACACCGCGCTCGACAAGATCTTCTATGTCGAGGTTCTTTTCTGCTTCGATTATATCCTCAGGATGCGGGTGTGTCTTCGGATGTTTTGCAACAAAAACAGTGCAGCAATCCTCATAAGGCAGGATAGATGTCTCAAAAGCACCGATATCTCTGGAGATATCGCATGTAGCCTGCTTATCCATACCGATAAGAGGTCTTAAGACCGGCATCTTAACGACTTCATTGGTAGCCGCGATAGCTTCCATCGTCTGGGAAGCTACCTGACCTAAGCTCTCACCTGTAATGAGACACTTGCAGTCATTCTTCTGAGCAAGGCGCTCTGCAATCTGAAGCATAACGCGGCGCATAGTAACTGTAAGCATGTCCTGAGGTGAATTCTTGTAGAGATCCAGCTGGATCTGCGTAAAATTAACGACATGGAGCGTCATGCGGCCGGAATACCCGGATACTATCTTCGCAAGGTCAATGACCTTCTGCTTAGCCATATCACTCGTATAAGGATATGAGTGGAAATATACCGCATCGAGAGGCATTCCGCGTGAAGCCATCATGAAGCCTGCTACAGGGCTGTCGATACCGCCTGACAAAAGGAGCATTCCCTTTGCGCAGGTTCCGACAGGAAGGCCTCTGTGAGCCATCATCTTGCCCATGTATAAATAGTTGGATTCACGGATCTCGACATTAACTATGAAGTCCGGATTCTTAACCTTTACCGAAAGCTGCGGGAACTTCTCCAGAAGCTGATATCCGAGCTCTTCGCAGATCTCAGGAGATGTCATAGGGAAAGTCTTATTGCCGCGCTTACTCTCGACCTTGAATGTTTTATAGTCGGGATTGTTATCAAGAAGCTCCTGAACAAAGATAAAAGCATTCTCTTTGATGGATTCGAAGTCACCCTCGAACTTTCTGGCAAGGCTTACTGATACGATTCCGAAAACCTGGCATACGGCCTTCATGATCTCTTCAGCCTGAGCGATGCCCTCAAAGTTCGGATTATCTTCTTCCTTGGGCTCGATCCAGATCCTGCTCTGGCTCTGATATATCTTCAGATTGCCGAATCTCTTCAATCTGTACTTGAGATTACTCTTGAGCTGAATCTCAAAAGATCCTCTGTTAAGGCCTTTAAGGGTTATCTCACCCATTCTCGCCAAAAGGACGTTTGCCATGCTTATCTCCTCACTAAATCAGAAATTGATCGTATATCTCATCCACACGCTTGATGAACTCTTTTGCCTCTTCCATTGTATTCTCCCTGGAGAAGCTGAGTCTTACTGCATTTGCGGCAATCTTCCTGTCCACGCCGCTCTCAAGCAAAACGTAAGATACCTTCTTGGTCTTAGCCGAGCATGCGGAAACCGTCGAAACATATATATCGTAAATCTCGAGACAATGGAGCATCGTCTCGGATTCGAATCCCTTGAAAGAAACATTGAGCACATAAGGGAGAGCATCGTCAGGAGACAGAATGATCGCATCTCTAGCAGTAAGCTCCTTGCGCAGGTATTCATTTATCTCGGCGACCTTCGCCCTGCCTTCCTCAATACCTGTACTCACTTCCTTCAGCGCCTCCAGGAAAGCACCTGCGAGCACTGCACTCTGTGTGCCGGACCTCATGCCATCCTGCTGGCCGCCGCCTACGATAAGCGGATCGATCCTCACGTCTTTTCGAACATATAAGACTCCGTTGCCCTTGATCGAATGGATCTTATGCCCGGAGAAAGAAGCCATATCGGCACCTAAAGATGAAAGGTTAACAGGCATCTTACCTAACGCCTGGACGCAGTCGAGATATATTACCGTTGAAGGCGATTTTACCTTGATCGTTTTCGCGATGGACTCGAAAGGCAGAATGGAACCGGTCTCGTTATTTACGAGTGTAAAGCACGCCAGAGCGACTCCGCCTTTGGCGAGTTCTTCTTCAAGGCTCTCCATGAGGGGCTTACCGTCACTTCCGACCTTAACATACCTGACAGCGAATCCGAGTTTGGAAAGATACTCAAGGCACTCCAAAGTGGCCTTATGCTCAGTTCTGGTAGAGATTACAGCATTGCCTGCCCTTTTATTGCGGCTCATGTAGCCCTTGATAGCAGTATTCGCACTCTCGGTGGCACAGGACGTAAAGAAGATCTCCTCAGGCTTTGCGCCGAGAAGACCTGCAGTCTCTTTCCTGATGCCTTCGTAGACTTCAATGGCTTTATTGCCGAGCTTATGAAGAGCTCCGGGATTGGCAGAAACCTGCTCATCCATAAGCTCATTGATCTTAGCCTTTACGCCATCAGATACAAAGGTTGTCGCACTGTTATCAAAATAGATCATGGCCGTTTCCTAAAAGCAATCAGCCCTTATAACCGGGCTGATTACGGTGTTCCTCTGATTAGACGACAGTATTATATATTATTAATGCGGTAACGCAACAGCAAAATGCTTCAATGTCCCAAAATCAGAAGAAGAAACTTGCTGCTGAGAAGAAAGCGGCCTTTCTTGCATAATGAGCTGCGAGAGCTGTGTTCATGGCGATAATCTCAGCCTGCAATTCCATCTTGGTGTTATGAGCATCAAGGTGCAAAAGATTGATTGCTTCCTGGATCGTGATAGCTCTTCCTGAGTAAATATACTTGCTCAAAGCATTCAATATCTTCGGATTCGTATATTCTGAACCCGTCTCGCAATAGCCATAAGCCAGGAAATGATCCTCTAATTCATTGGCGAGTTCTTCGTATCTCTGTTCATAAAGACTGAGCTGCGAATTTCTAAAATCTCTTATTTTTCTGTTGTTAGACTTAAACTTAATTATGGCAATCACAAAAAAGAGTGCGCCTATAGCTGCAAATATTGCTGCGGACATTATTAAAACAACGCCAACATTCATCGAAGGAATAAAGCTGGGGCTATAAAACAGCTTTTTGTACTGAATCGCAATATACACGAACACCATCGCAAATAAGCAAATCGCAAAGGAGATAATACCCAAGGCCCAGAATACCGATGTGCTCGAAACGCCTTTGACTACGAAATAGGATTTGCGATCGTTATAGAATTTCAGTTTATCCCTGCAGACATCCAGCTCATCGTATTGCTGCTGCTTAGGAGAATAATACTCAATCATTCGGTTGATCTCGGCCATTGCCTTCAATCTTGAATTAGCTGCCGAATCAACAATAGTCTGATAGTTATTGTTATTTGCAATAGCTTGACCGCCCACGGGACTACCGCAACCGTTACAGAACCGGCTCTCGTCCTCGATCAACTTACCACACTTGCTACAATACATATTGCACCTCCTATATTTGATGATTTTTCTCATCCTTTACACATAGGACGATACAAATCTCGATTAGTGGTTAACAATTTTGAAGTTTTTTTAAAATTTATTCTAAAACTCTTTTCGCACAGTGAAAAGACGGGCAACACTTTAGGCTTCTAAACATTCAGGCGGGTTCTGAATAGGACTTAACGATCTGTATATTTCCCACACCCACGACTGTATAGCCCATATCTTCCAATTTGGTAACACAATCCTGACTCTTAGGATTTTTATATTCAGATGTATCAAAATGAAGGATCTCAGAAGTCCATTCATATATACCGTCATCATCAGGATCGATCTCAAACCAGATCTCTACATCAATACCGACCAACACATAAAACTGCTCATCCGTATTTGCTATCTCTGCATTGGACATATCTATTGCTCCGCCTGAAGGCGTAGGTGTAGGAGTCGAGGTCGGCTTCGGCGCGGGCGTAGCAGTTGGCTTAGGCGTTGGCGTAGCTGTTGGCTTAGGTGTAGGAGTTGCCGTCGTTTCTGAAGGCGAAGCTGTTGTCTCTGTAGGCTTAGAAGAATTTGCAGCACCAGTAGTTGTTCCACTTGAAGGGTCCGGCGTAGTTCTTGTTACGTTGGGTGCACTTGTCCCGTTAGTTCTGCTTGTATTACCGGTTGTGGGAACCGTACTCTGTGTTGCAGACGCATCTGTTGGAGAACTGCTTGTTGTACCACTTGTAGTATCGGCTGAAGAATCATTGGGCGTGCCGAATGTCTCGTCAGTAGCCATGACTTCGTCCTCATACGTTACTGGCGTCTCAACAATCTCCAGTTCATCTTTTCCCTCTGTCTGCATCGCCTCAATGATACTGACATCAGATTCCGTGATAACCACAGCGCCTTTCGGAAGCTCTTCCTCAGAATTGCATGCTGAAAGCATAGTAAAAGTCATAAGAGTCGCCAGCGCGATTGCTGTAAGCTTAATGATTTTCATATCGTACCTCCTGTGTTCGATGATCTTTCTCATCTTTTACACATAGGACGATTCGAAAAACGCTTAAGGGTCAGGACTTATGAAAATACCGTTTAACGCTTTCCGGTATTAATGAAATCGATCAGCGACTCAACATCATCGAATTCGTCGTAGTCACCCATAATGCCTTCTCTGTGATAGACGATACCGGCCTTCTCATTGGCTTCAAGCCTGTCAAGCAACGCCTCAACGCCATATCTGCGGGCATATTCGGTGAATCCCCTTGCCTTTATCTTCTCAGCGAAAAGCCCCTTCCTGCACGAACTGTCATCACACACCCAGCAGGCAGCCACATCTTTTGCGATACAGCATTTACGGTTCTCGCAAAAATCGGCATCCTTGCACCAAGAAAGATCTTTAAAGCCGTCAGCCTTGCATCCTTTGCAGGTAACATTCTCAGAGCACAAACAGCATGCCAATCCGCAGCGGGCTAAACCTAATTCACGTTTCATATTAACCTCACAAATCCTCCCAACTGATTTCACAGTTATTTGTAACATCAAAGAGACGGGCTTCATAACCCCAGACGCCTTCTCCTGTCCAAACACAACAACCAAAACAAAGATTACAATTTTTAGAAATAAAAGGTCTGATATTGTCCAAGTTGATCATATTATCAGAATTAGCTTTATAGATTGCCGCATAAGCATCTTCATATGATCCATAATATGCTATTGCTTTGTCGTTCTTTGCAGCATGATCAGAGGCATCCTGATAATAAGCTTCTACAACATCAAAAAAATCATCATTAGTAACACCACGCAAAGCAAGAAACTCAACAGGAGTTAATAACTCACCAGATTCAATCGAAATATTATATATACGATACAAAATATTGGAAGGTTCAAAGTGATGTCTGTCTGTTCTTAAGAGGATTGAAACAACATCATCGTCAATTGTATAAATATACGACGTCTCTGCAGGAAGCAACTGGTTATCCAAATTACGAAGATCATTCACACTTTTAGAAATCTTATCATTAACAGCATCCATATTCTTGCCACTTATAGTTACCTTTGGAATAACAAAATTATACGTGTAAGAAACACCTGTAGCCGGATCTGTAGCGGTATAGGTTTCGTTCACAGCATCAGTAACTGTAATAAGGGTCTCAGCACCTGACAAGTCTTCAAATTTAATTTGTTTGTTGCTTACTGTATCAAATATGCGGTTCTCACACCCCTGATCTAAACCTGTATAAATCTCACCCGAAAAGCAAAGATGATCTTCTTTTGATATAAACGGACATATATGGTCAAAATCCATGACACTTGAATTGAATTTATAAAACTCCGCATATGCAGCATCATATGATCCATAATAATCTACAAACGAGTCATAATTAACTCTTATAGCCTGATCTGCAGCATCCTGATATAGGACATCTACCATATCAAAGAATTCCTCATCAGAAAGGCCACGCACATTAAGAAATTCTGATGGGGTTAATAACTCACCTGTTTCAATCAAAATATTAAAAGAACAGTATGCGATTTCCATTGTCGATCCATCGTGATGATTGAATCTAACGAGTATTGAAACGATTTCATCACCAATGAAATAAACATAAGCAGATTCAGCCGGGAGATCCGATATCATCCAGTTTTTATATGAACTCACAGTTTCATATATTTTGTCATTAACTGCATCCATATCCATGTCACTAATACTTACCATTGGAACGACAAAATTATAAGTATAGGAAAAACCATCTAAAGGATCAGTTACATCGTAGGTTTCATTAACTGCATCCGTTACTGTTACAACACGACCTTTCGTAGTCGGATCAGTCTTATCTGTACCGGACGGATCAGTCTCATCAGGAACATATTCCGTTATATACCCCGGCATATCGCTGAACTTATAGAATTCATACTCAACATCATCGAGAACGATGCTCTTCTTTCCAATCGTTCCTGAATGTTCTTTGTCTTTGGACTTGTGCTCAAGCGTTACCTCAAGCTTACCTTCGTCAGCTTCATAGGTTCCGACCACTACACGGTCGTCACCAGAGCCCTGATTGAACCAGTCACCTACAGGGAAGCACTCATCGTCATTATCAAACTCATAAGAAGCATGGATAACGTCACCGTTCGAATAGAATCTGTAGCATTCGTTGACGTTCTCGTCCTCATCGATATTACAGTAGAGACCTTTGTAATCAAGTTCGTAGACCGTTCCGTCATCGAGTTTGTTCTCATCGATCATCTTCTTGATGCTTAATGCAGCACCGCCGATCAATCCGAGACCAAGTACCGAAGCCGTAGCAATACCGGCAATCTTTGTAACAGAAGCACCGCCTGCAGTCTTGGCTGCCGAATGGGCAACTGCCTTACCACCTGCCTTTGCACCGGTCTTGGCTGCCGCCTTTGAAGCGACCAAAGAAGGATTGGGACCCGTAGCAAGCTTGACCGGGAACGACTTGATCGAAGGCCCCTTGGCAGAGCCATAAAAGGATTTGAAGAAATTGCCGAGAGTTTGTGCGCCTGCAACACCGCCCATGAGGCTGACGCCGTTCTTCTTCTCGAAAGCCTCGATACCGGCTTTGAGCTTGATCCTGGAAGCCTTAAGTCTTGATTTGATTGTCTCTTCGGGGCACTCCATGACGTTGGCAATCTCAGAGATCTTAAGCTCATCGTAGTAATACAGAAGGAGCGTCTGATATTGGGCGTCGGAAAGCTCATTTCGCATTATCTTATGAAGCGTGTCACGCTTATCCTTCTCAAGGACGAGAGAATCAGGGAGATTCTCAAGATTGTCATCTCCCATCAGATCTTCTTCGGTTGCTACAGCGTCTTCATAAGAAAGATTGTCCTTCTTGAGCTTGAACTTATCGCGGGCTTTGTTGGCAGCAACAGTCTTGAGCCAGTGGACGAAAGTTTTCTCGTCTTCCAAGGTGCTGATCTTGTCGTAAACGGTAATGTACGTCTCCTGCATGGCGTCTTCGGCATCCTGTTCGTTATTTAGGATACCTAAGCAGGTTGTATATACGAGCTTTTGGGATTTCTCGTAGATCTCGGTAAACGCGGATTCGTCTCCTGCCTTTACCCTTTTTACGAGTTCTGCATATTGCTCAAAAACATTGTTGTCTGTATTACCGTTCATAATCATGCCTCTTTCTTCATTATACGCATTATTCCTGGTTTTCACTCTTCACTTGGTTTCTTAGGTAAGTTTTTAGGCAGTTCCTTGTCAGGAAGCTTAATATCATCAGCCCAGGCTCTGAAAAACCTTGTTAGAAAAGGAACTGCTTTTTCGATTACTTTTTCCATAGAGCAGGTCCTCCATTGGCATTAATTGTCTTTCTGCTTTTTATATGTTTTTGTCTGAGTCTGGATAATATGGCCTGGATGCTCAGGATCATTGTAGGATACGCATACTGCTATACCGTTTCTAATACAGACGCCATAACTTCTTTTTCCCACCATAAGATTATAGAAGCTTTCAATCTTAGTATTAGTTATCTCAAAATCCTGCATGTTCATACCATCAACGATCTCTTCTTTCGAGCCTTCAACATCCCAGATGATCTTCTCGACGTCATCATAATTCGAGATAAAGTTATGGAGATTATTCGTATATTCTTTTTCCGGCTTTACTCCGCAAGATGTGAGGAAGATTGCGCCGATCATAATGCAGATAATAGTTGTGAATGAGATTTTCTTGAACATAATGTTGTTTCCTTTCTTTATTGGATTTATTCGAAAAACCGTTATTTCCGAATTATTCATAGTAGCGTTCTGCCTTTTCAGCACCGCAGCGTGTACAACGGAAGAAATCATAGTCGTCATCCCAGTCCGTACATTCCCAGTCATGACCGTTGGCACACGGATCCTGCGGCTCTGTAGGCTGTGCCGTTGTCTCAGCAGGAGCAGGCGTTGTCTCGGAAGGTTCAGGTGTTGAAGTTGACTCAGATGTGGGAGTATTAGTGGGTTCAGGAGCTGCTGTTGGCTTAGGTGTAGGAGTCGGATCAGGTAAGGATTTCCAAAGAGGACCATTTGCTCCGCATCTTAAGCAAACACAGCACGGAGAACCGTCTTTAAATGAGTAATGAGAACAATCAAAAGGCTCTGACCATTCATGCTGGCCATCGTAATGAAGAGTACAAGGATCTGCATCGACCGTCCAAGTTAATTCTTCTCCGCATGAGCAGCTGTAAACATCGTGCCAGCAACCATCATATATCTCAGATCTGACATAAGTATCGTAATGATGCATATGCTCATTTTCCTTCAATACATAACCTGTCGAAGGAGGTGTTCCTTCGTTATTGCTTCCTTGTCCGTAAACAGCGTATACATGGCCATCAATCATAAGTATTCCGACGCCGGCATTCACACTTTTCCATCTTTGATCACCTGCTATACAGCCGCCAAGCAAACCTGCTTTATGTCCGGGCGAGTTTTTCCAACAATTGAATACCCTTTCAGCAATCTGCGAACTGCTCCAGTAACGGAAGTCTGAACCCTGATAAATGCATTCGCTGCCTACGGAGGTTCCGCTTGCCGATTTATGAGAGAAGCTGATGGCTATCTCTTCACAGCGGATATGGAGTTTATCCATTACATCCTTTGATTTAACGATAGGAAGATACCATGTGTACTTACTCGATATTGCTTTCTCTTTACGAAGGGCATTGATGTAGGTTATAACCTCATCCTCTGCATCAGTAAGGAACTTATGCTCATCGCTCTTTGGCTTATCAGTAGGAATATAAGGATCCGGCTCAAGAGTAGGAGTAGGTGTCGTAGCATTTGGCTTGGTATTTGATATAGGCTTAGTTGAAGGGATAGTCATTCCGCCGGGGATCGTTATTGTAGCCGGAGTCGTTGTTGTTGAGCTGTTTGCAGTTGTAATACTCTGATTTCCCGCATTAGCTGCAGCAGGCTGTGAGTTTGTGATCTCATAAGGATCAGCAGACTCAGCGACATCGGGATCAATAACTTCAATTACGTTATCCTGGCTCTGCTCTTTATCGTAAGCAACCAATGCATCGATGATCTCGTCTTCACTCTTGCCCTCAGTCTGCATCGTCTCAACGATGTTAACCTCAGCTTCCGTGATAACTGCAGCACCTTCGGGACGCTCTTCATTGAACATACAAGCCGAAAGCGACGTGAATGTCACCATTATCGACAGGATGAAGGTTGTAAGCTTAATGTGTTTCATATCTCGGCCTCCTCTTTACGATGATCTTTCTCATCTTTTGTCTATAAGACGAGTGCAAAACCGCGAAGGGGGCAAAAATTTCGAAAAATTTTTTCGGGGAATTTCAGACTATGAATCGTTAAGAAAAAAATAATATATAATGTGACTTATCTAATCAGGAATCAGACGGAGGTCATTATGTTCAAGCTCGTAATCAACCCCAATAAAGAAAAGGGCCACATCAACCCTGAGATCCAGGGACACTTCTCAGAGCATCTCGGAAGATGCATCTATGAAGGCGTCTTCGTTGGTGAGGATTCGGATATTCCTAATACGAAAGGAATGCGTAATGACGTCGTCGAGGCATTGAAAGAGATGAAGATTCCGGTCCTCCGTTGGCCGGGCGGATGCTTTGCTGACGAATATCACTGGAAAGACGGCATTGGCCCCAAGGAAACCCGCAAGAAGATGATCAACACCAACTGGGGCGGCGTTACCGAAGACAATTCTTTCGGAACTCACGAGTTCATGGAGCTCGCTGAGCAGCTTGGCTGCAAGACATACGTCAACGGCAATGTCGGCAGCGGCACAGTCCGTGAGATGAGCGAATGGGTAGAATATATGACCTTTGACGGTGTCTCCCCTATGGCTGACTTAAGAATAGCAAACGGACGCGAGAAGCCCTGGACAGTCGACTATTTTGCAGTCGGCAACGAGACATGGGGCTGCGGCGGCAACATGGTTCCCGAGTACTACGCCAACCTCTACAAGCACTATCAGACATTTGTTAAGCAGTATAATCCCGACAAGAAGATCAAGAAGCTCGCTGTCGGCCCTTCCGACAAGGACTACAACTGGACTGAGACAATGCTCCGTGAGTGCTTCAGACAGCAGGGCACGTTCCCGCAGAACTTCGGATACATGGACGGCCTTACTCTCCACTACTACACACTCCCCTACGACTGGGATCATAAGGGTTCGGCTACTAAGTTCAACGACAAGGAATGGTATATGACTCTCTCGAAAACCTTCGCTATGGAGGAATACATCGAGAAGCATTCCGCCATCATGGACAGATACGATCCCGATTGCAGGATCGGTCTTATGGTTGACGAATGGGGCACCTGGTACGATGTCGAAGAAGGCACGAATCCCGGCTTCCTCTATCAGCAGAACACGATCCGCGACGCTCTTATCGCCGGAATCAACCTCAACATCTTCAACAAGCACTGCAAGCGCGTAAAGATGGCTAACATCGCGCAGCTCGTCAACGTCCTTCAGGCTGTTATCCTCACCGAAGGCCCCAAGATGATCAAGACGCCTACATACTACGTATTCAAGATGTACAGTGCCCATCAGGACAACGATCTTCTCGAGAGCTCCATCGATACAGAGACGATCGGTCTTGAGAAGGAATACATGGTGCCTAACCTCACGGAATCCGTATCCAAGGATAAGGACGGCAAGATCCACATCACGCTCACTAACCTTTCTGCAAGCGATTCCTACGAGATCGAGACAAATCTTCTGGGCAGCGACATCAAAGCTGTTAAGGGCTCTGTTGTAGCAGGACAGACAACGGCTCACAACACTTTCGATGAGCCCGATGTTGTTAAGGAAGAGGTTTTCGACGCATTCAAATATGGCGGAGACAAGATCAACTTCTCTATCCCCGCTTCCAGCGTTATGCACATCGAAGTTACCGTATGACGAAGATTTGCACGAGGTGTCTTCTTAAAGACTTCAGCAAAGAACAATTCGAGGCCATTGTGATCAATGGCCTCGCTTCGCTTCCAAAGGAAGATCTGGTTGATAATGCTGAATCCAACAGAAGGCTCGACGTCTGCAAAGACTGCGGCAAGCTCAACCAGGGCACTTGCCTGGCTTGCGGATGCTTTATAGAGATACGCGCTTCGCTCAAAAAAGGCACGTGTCCATACAGCAAATGGTGATCAATTACCTGTAATCGTAGTACAGTTCAGGTGACGTATATGTCGCCTTTACACTTCCGTAAGCTAGAACATTTCCTATACTGCCGTCTGCTGCAGTATTCAGGACATTCAACTTGTCATCGATATCCCCTGTAACCTGATCAAGCGGATAAGAAGATATCTTCGGCTCATCCTTGAGCGCGACTACATATACTATAAAATCATGTGCGCCCGGCGGATACGGTCCTACATATTCGCTGCTGTCCGTATATCTGCCTTTATCAAAGTGAGTAGTATCTACTATCACATACCACATAAGCCAGGTATTCGTGGAAACATCTATCATGAATACCGCATAGCAGCCTGCACCGTCTACGGCTTCCCATGTAAGTTCAGGCGAGAGATTGCCTTCCTTCAGGCCTATGTCAACATTCCATGCTCCGTCAACAGCATCTTCCGAAGTAACCTCGATTACGTTAAGACTGTCTTTGTAGACTTTTGACTCATCGGCTTCAATACCGACTGCCATATCGTATTCCCGGTCTTTGATCAGAACCGTATTGTCTCCGAAGCTCAATATGACACTTCCGTCACCCGTTCCGAGAACAAGATTCAGGATGCCTTCATTTGTTACAGATCCTTCGGTCATCTTAACGTTTTTCTCTATAACCTCATCCTGTCCTACCCAGGCGATCTTTGCGCCTGTTCCAACAGTTACGAAAAACCTCTCGTCAGGAGTGTTTATGCCGTTATCCATATTGAAAGCAAATCCGCCCATTTTCTTAAGGAAACGGATATAAAGAGTGCCTTTATCTCCTGCAGGGATCCCGCCGTCGAAAACTTCCGCCAGGTCCTCCGAACTGTATGACTCACACTTCCAGCTTGTACCGATAAGATCCGTATTATCGACTTCACAGGCTGTAGTCTTCTCGTTCAAAAACTCCCACCGTCCGTTATTACTATTCTTATAGAACTCAAGGTCTTTACTGACCGTCTGCGGAAGCATACCGTCAAGATCGCCTGCGCTGTAAGTGATACTTACGATATCACGGGTCGAATACTGCTCGCCATACTCCGAACCGGTTATCTCTTCAACAGTATGGGAATTGATCACTACATTGGAAACAGCATCAGTCTTAACTATTTCCAGGACATATTCATCATCTGCTGAAGTCGTGCCGTTGCTAATTGCGCTGCTTTCAGCAACACTTCCATTGCCGGCATTATTCTTTGCAGAACAGCCGCTGATGGTACTGATCAGCATGACGGTCATTAACATTACTGCTATGATCTTATTGCGATTCATGTGCTATCCTCCTTGCCAGAAATCACATTCTTCTAAGCAAAGTCTATAACACACATAAATAGCTGATTAGAAACATCTACACTTATAATAGTAAAATCTGCACGATATTACGGATATCTGAACTTTGTAGGCGTCTTTCCCGTTTTGCTCTTAAATACCTTGGTAAAATAGTTCGGGTCGGGAAAACCTACACGGGCGCCTATCTCACCTACCGGCAATTCCGTTTTGCTGAGAAGGATCGTGGCCAGATCCATTCTGAGCTTAAGCAGATAATTAAGACATGTCATGGATGCCTGCTTCTCAAATATCGCATTGAGCTTGTTACGGTTAATGGCAAACTGCTTAGTAAGCTTCTCTAAAGTGATCGGCTCGCTCATGTTCTGCTCGAGATACTCGGCGATCTCGGCAAACTTCTCCTGCTCATAAGTCTCCTCATTCTCTTCTTGATCAGGACTGATGATGAAGTACGAATATACGATAAAATGCAGGATCTCCATCAGGAAAGACCTGCTTCTGCAAGGCCAGAATCCGTCTTTTTGGCCTTTGAGCTGGTTATCCATAGAGATATAAAGTCCTTTAATGTGCTTAAAACCTGTCATCGGAAGCGGAATTATCTGATGAGCCGTGTCTTCCCGAAAAGCAAAATCCCTAATAAGCAGATAGTCCTGGTATATGACCTGTCCGATCATATTCTCGAATTCGCCCGAATCGATACGTTCATAAGTAAACTCATCTCTGATGACGGTCGGATCAAAGAAAGTGACGTATGCTTTGATAGCCTTTACGATCTTATAGGTGATCTTATCCTTCTGCGACAGCAGGATAATGGCCGGAGCCTTAACTTCGCTCTTAATGCCGTCCTGTTCAAGCATAATACAGCCCTTCTCGAGGATTATGATCTTGTATCTGTCATCGGCATTAATGTATACCGGCAAAGCCTCATACATATCGGAATATATGTCAAGGATCCTGTCCCAGCCTTCCCAATGGCACTCGGTACAAAGCTTCATGTCAGTCGCTCCAAATAAAGAATTATTGATAACAGTATTATAACAAAAAAGGCTGCCTCAGAAATTCCGGGGCAGCCATGCAGTCAGTTCATTTGTGAAGCTTATTACTTCTCTTCGATCTTTGCATCAGGAGCATTCTTCTTTACGGAAGCAACACCCTTAAGGCAGCTGTCAACCTTGGAGTAGCCTTCGCTTGTTGCGATGATCTGGCCGTTCTTAGCCTTTAAGCGGAAGCGGAATTCACCCTTCTTATCCTTATAGACTTCAAACTTAGGATTTACTTCAGTCTTAAAATCCTTTACCGTTTGGTTTTCGATGTTTGCGACCGGAGCATTAGCTGCAACTGAAGCAATACCATTCTTGGCAGTAGCTGCTGACTTATAAACCTGGCTGGAAGCAATCGTCTCGCCGTTGCTGGCAACAAGATTGAATTTGAAACCCGTCTTAGCTGCTGATAATACAAATTTTGCCATAAGAAAAACCTCCTGAATAAAAAGATTGTTGTGTTTGTAAAACTATTTTAATCATAGCAAAACGAGCACTTCAGAACAACCTCAAATTTCAATTCAGATGCAATAAATAAAAGGCTTCTATTATATATCACACTAATAGTACGCAACATCAATTGTTATTGATCTGCATATTTCCAACGATAGCCACCAGCAGTCTTCAAATTACCCTTACTGTAAGCAAATAGCAGGGGTATTATCATTTGGTATGAACAGCACACCCTTCTTGTTCTGTTTATATCCGAGCAAAAGCATTATTTGTTCGGAGGCATCACGTTACAGGATCAGTAGTATCCACAGCAAATGCAGGATCTGGTGTATATGAAGGTGTTTGAATGTATTGCTTGTCATAACCATCATCATATTGTAATTGTTGAGCAATATAATCTCTCACCGTTATTAAGAAGCGTGTTCCATCAACATATATTTCGTAATTTCCATTACCAAAGTTCTTAATTGATGAATAACCTCTGCTCTCTGTATTTTCAGTAATAGTAAAATCATTTCTGTTATATTCTTGTTCGAGGATAGTTATAACCTCATCCCAATTCTTTATATAAATACTTAATGTTGTTTGGTGCAAATCAGATGACTGTTCTGTTTGCTCAATAGTGCTTTCAACAGTTGTCTGGTTATAATCTGTTTGATTTTGTGTATTAGCACTGCTATTTTGCTCTAATACGCTAACACGAGCTTCTAATTCATCAAACTCTGCTTTTGAAACACATCCAGTAAGAGCAACACAACATAAAAAAAATACGGCAATTAACTGTTTTTTCATAATGTCTCCTTATAAACCGTGCTAAGTTCACTAATAATTATATAGTCCATTCATATTGAGATTATATAATAATCATTTGTAATTATGTTTTATAACGTGTAAACAACAATTGACCTGCAATAGTCTTGAAAAGAAAACTAAAGCTTGCTATAAAATGCCTAAAAGTCTTATATTACCTGCATTTGTTACTAACATAATTACTACCATTCTTACTACCACTTGTCCAAAAACAGAGCCAAAAAGCGAATAATAACAAGACAAGATAAAACGAGTGAAGGTTCTTAAACCCTTGAAAACAAAAGAAAAATGGCCTTCTATGAACTATCACGGAAAGCCATAAAATCTGGTGCAGATGGCGGGACTTGAACCCGCACGAGATTGCTCCCACTAGCACCTGAAGCTAGCGCGTCTGCCAATTCCACCACATCTGCGTGCGGGATAGATTTTATAACAAGCGACTGGATTTTTCAATAAGAATTGGCCGCATAATGTCCTTTGAAGATAAGGGCACTAAGATTATAATCACCATATGGATAAGATAAGTGTTTCCGTTACAGATCTGGCTTCCTATGTATCGCGCCGCGGCAATCTCGCGGGCGGTTCGTATGGTTCCGTCTCCGGTGTTGAGGGGACCAAGCTGCACCAGAGAGTCTTCTCAGATCTTAAGAAGGCATACGGGGACATTGTAATTACCGAAGAAGCGCTCATATATGACTACATATCCGAATCAGGAGTATGCCTGTCGGTCAACGGCAGGTTTGATGCTATGCTCGATAAGCCCGGCAAGCCGCCCATGCTCTTTGAGATCAAGTCATTTAACTCCACCAAGGAGAGCTTCGATGCGCTGGTGAGGCCTGAGCACGTTACCCAGCTTAAGCTCTATGGCGCTATGTATCTTCTTACCAATTCAGACGTTCTCGATATTAATCTGACACTTAGATATGTATCCATTACCACATTGGACAGTTACGAGAATACCTATCCGATGTCCTTCGAAGAAGCCGAGAAATTCTGGGAAGAGACCTGTTCGGAATACTGTATCTTCGCCAAGACACTGCTCGATTATCAGAACAGCCTGATGGATACCGTCACTCAGATAAGATTCCCCTTTGACAGTATCAGGCCCGGTCAGAAAGAGTTCATGAAGAAAGCTCTCCTGGCACTCAATTCGCAGGAAGCGTTCTTCGTAGAAGCTCCGACAGGCATCGGCAAGACTGTCTCCGTACTCTACCCTGCCGTCAAAGGCCTTGTTAAGAACCGCTATGACCAGATCTTCTATCTTACGGCAAAGGAAGCTACCCGCGGCGTTGCAGAAGCTACGCTTAACGCAATGCGAAGATCAGGTCTCGTAATCAGATCTATCACTTTAAGATCCAAAGAGAAAATGTGCCCGTTCGGCACAGAATGCGATGCCAAGTTCTGCCCGCTTGCAAAAGACTATTACGGCAAGCTGAAGAACGCATTGGCAGAATCTCTGGCTTTTGACGAGATAACACCTGATAAGATTACCGAGATTGCATTAAGGCACAACATCTGCCCTCACGAGTTCATGATAGATACCATGAACTACTGCACCGTGATAATCGGCGACTATAACCATGTATTCTGTCCAAGGGTTTCATTAGTATCAATGGAACCGGGCAATCAGCGTATTGCCGTCCTTGTCGACGAGGCTCACAACATGATAGACAGAGGCCGCGACATGTTCTCCGCCTCATTCTCATTAAGCCTTATCGATGAGATGCTCAAGGACTTCAAGGGACGCGACCCCAAGATAGAAGCTATGGTCCTTCAGCTGCGTAATTATTTCGCGAATATAGGCACGTGCTTTGATTCATCTAACTCATGCTTTAAGCTGCTCGAAGAAGCTGACGATAAGAAGGTGTTAATGACGGAGAACTGGGAAGCCATGAAGCAGCCTCCGAGACAGCTCTACGCCAAGCTCTGGTTCACTATAAGACGCCTGTCCCCCGTTCTGGACGGAATTGAGCAGGGACAATGCAGACGAACGGCAGTTAAATTCTTCTTTGAAGCCAGATATTTCCTGACTGTGCTGGAACACTATTTTGATGATGCATATATCACCATTGCTTCAAGAGAGAACGGTGATACTACTATCACACTCGACTGTCTTGATTGTTCCAAAAAACTCGACTACATCATCAGGGACAGGATGTCGGTCATATTCTTCTCTGCTACTTTTACACCTTACGAGTATTACCGTAACTGCCTTGTCGGTCCTGACTGCGATTACGCTTCGTTCTTAAGGCTTCCTTCTCCGTTTCCGCCGGAGAACCTTGAGATCATGATAGACACCGACATTTCGACCACATACAAGAACCGTTCGATCACACAAGACGACCTTGCTCTTAAGATAACTGACTGTCTCAAAGACCGGACCGGCAATCACATGGTATTCTTCCCGTCTTTTGAATACATGAACCAGATCATGCCGAGGATAGAGCAGGAACTCAAAGCTAAAGGTGTAAAGGATTATAAGATCATCTCCCAGATAACCGAGATGACCGGCGTTGAGAAAGATGAATACCTGGAGGCTTTTACTGTGCCTTATAAAGGGCTTCTTATCGGGGCGGCCGTCTTAGGCGGTCACTTCGGTGAAGGAATAGACCTGGTCGGAGATAAGCTTACAGGCGTCGTCATTGTCGGAGTCGGTCTGCCGAAGATAACGCCGGAACGCCAGATACTCAGCAATTACTACGCAGAAAAATTCGGCGACGGATTCTCATTCGCTTACAGATTCCCCGGATGGCAGAAAGTACTCCAGGCCGTGGGAAGAGTAATCAGGACAGAAACAGACACAGGCTTTGCGCTCCTGATCGATGAACGCTTAGAAAAGCCTGATTATATTATGTTGTTCCCGGATCACTGGAAGATCTGAACTGTTGCCTTTGAAGGCTCGCTGCCAAGCGTGATAACGCCTTCGGTGCCCTCGATCTCATATGTGCCCTTAGTTCCCTTTATCAGGACAAAACCGTCATTATCGGTGCGGATAATCTCATCCTTGGTCCACCACTCGCCCTTTACGAGGCTTAAGAGCTTGTTATAAGCAGGCTTACATCTGTTATCGACAGTTACAAGTCCGCTGGGGGCATTGAGCCATGCGCCGTCAGCAAAATCCCATCCTGTAATGGCCTTGATGTTTGGATCGGCAAAAAGAATGCGGTACATCTCTTCCCACTCTTTAGCCTGCCTTATCTCGCCTTCTTCTGTAGTGGGCCATTCATCAACCTGCCAGTCGTTTAAGTCCTCGATATAAGAAGGCATTATCTCGCCGGAGATCAAGGTGTTCTCCGTAAAATGTATCGGGAGTCCGAATCTTCCGAATCGCTTAAGCACGTCGCGGAGCTTTTCCTCTCCCCAGTATCCCTGATGCTGATGAGACTGGATGCCGATGCAGGATATTTCGATGCCCGCATCTAGACACTCCTCGATGAGCTTTTCATATTGAGGCGATGTATTGAAATCGTTGATAAGGAACATTCCATCCGGATTTGCGGCTTTGGCAGCAGCGAAAACCTCCTTTACGAGATTTACTCTGCCGTATCTTTTGCAAAGTCTTGTAACTGCATTATCGTATTTATCGAATACAGGCATGATCACGACTTCATTAATGACATCCCAGATGTCGATCACGCCCTTAAAAGCTGTTACTTCCCTGTTGATCCTTGCAAGCTGCTTATCCATTATTACTTCATCAGGATACTTCATAAGCCAGTCAGCGCAGACCGTATGCCAGCAAAGAGGATGACCTTTTATCGTTACATTATTGGATCTTAAGATCTTGGCAGCTTCCATGCGGCTCTCGAATTCGGGATATCCTTCTTCGGGCTCATATCTTCCCCAGTAGAAAGGAAGCGTGCCGTAGTTAAGGAGCGCAAGCCATTTCTCAAGTCTTTCGGGACTGCCCTTCTTGCCTTCATATTCAAGAAAATCGAATGCTCCGCTTCCGAAAAGAAATTCGTGCGACTTCTGGTTTAAAACAAGTTCTTTAGAGACAGCGGGATTGCCGTTCTTATCGATTACTTTGACTAAGGCTTCTCCTATACGGTGTGAAGGGGTTGTTGAAAGATTCATAAGAGCGGTCCTTTCAGATTTGATATTTGGATTATACAATCTACTGTTTAAGAATAGACCTAAAAAAATCAAAGCTTTACAAATAGCAACACAAATACTGAAAGAAAACATCATTTTCGACATTTGAAAGCTGCATTTAACACAAAGACCCGATGTGGTGTATATTGATAAAGAAATATAACTGAATAAAAGGGATAAGAATATGAGACTTAAATCTATTAAAGCAATCGCGCTGACACTTGTATCAAGCTTTGTTCTCGCTTCATGCACACCATTTCAGGAAGCCGATCAGAAGCGCTGGATAAAAGAGATGAACAAAGCCTTTCCGGATGACAACTTTACATATATAGGCCATCCGGACAGCCCCCTCGGAACAAATTACAGTTCCATCCTGGTAAGTTCCGAACTTTTTCCCGACACTGTAACAACTGTTTGGAAAGAAAAAGGAGAGATCAGGACAAATTACCAGGCCCTTTTATATCAGGAAGACTGCCTTGAGGAGCTGGACCGGCTGTTAAAAGGCAATTTTCCCTGCTCAAGTTACATAATAACCGGATATTCAACATATACTGATGGCGGATATCCTTTAGAGGAAATGGGCGCCAGAAAATTCATAAAGAATTACATGGATTATGAATGCACTATGATCCTGTTCTATGATGACAAGTCCCAGGTGCCCTCAGAAGAGGAAATGACAGAACTCCTGATAGATTTTGCTTCCAAAGAACCGCATGTATACAGCATTTACTTTGATTTTTGCGATGCCAAATACAAGGATGACGAGAAGCTCGCCTTGAAGAACTATGACGTCAGTTATCTACTGCACATGGATGAGGAAGATCACATAAAGCACATATATGCTTCCTATAAAGACGGCAGCGCCGACAGTCACTACGTTGTTCAGGATGTCGACATCTGATGATGCCGGCTTGAATATCAGTTCAGATCATTAATCTACGTAGATCTTTGCATTTCCGCCGGACAAAGGCGGTTTGCGGGGATCTGTCTTCTCTTCGTGATAATCATCCATATCATCGAATCTCAATTCCTTGTCTTTGGTATCTGATTCTATCCTTATGCCGGAATTTTTCAGATACTTTTCTTCGCTGCTGTCAATAAACCAGATATATGCGATATATCTGAGTGTACCGTTGCCCGAATCATGGAAATCATCTTCCTTCCGGCATATCTCTCTTAAGTCCTTAAGAAGCGATTCAACGTCATCCAGAGATTGGGAGGATGCACCCTCTTCTATGAAGATATATACAAGGTTCGGCTGACAGGCATCTTCATCCTCACCATCCTCGCCGTAGTCCACCTCAGAGAACCCGTATTTCTCGATGCATTTGCGGTATTCATCATTCCAGTAATTGCAGACAGCCCCATTGTATGAAGAATAGAGAGCGTAATCACCGCCAATCTCTATATCAGGCCAGATATCAGCTCCGTCCTTGTTATACCAGACCTCGAATTCAAGATCCCTGTCCAAAGAAGAAGCATTTCCGCCGCTGACTTCAAATCTCTCACCTCCATACATTTCCTGAAGGCGCTTTGCAGTCTCTTTGTCACCGGGCATCTTCTTACATCCCGTTAATGCTCCTGTTAAAAGGATAAAACTCATACCGATTGCAATGATCTTTCTCATATTCTCATTCTCCTTTATTGATCCGGCCCGATCTGTTATAGATTACTCAAAACAGACAGCGCGTCATAGCGCTTTTCGAAATGCATAGACAGATAATCAGTCGTAAAATCCCTTAAGTCCTCTTGTATCTTCCTGTCAGCGCTTGAAGTAAAGAGCCTTTTAAGTTCGCAAGTCGCGAAAAAATTCAAAGCCCTTACACAAGGCTCATCCAGAAGCCTGTTAAACGTCCTGTTCTGATTTCCCGTGCCGTCTCCACCGGAGATATTGATCATGAATCTGGCCGGATTTGCGCCGGATGCTTTATAAGAAGGGGCGTCAACATCATAAAGAACGGTCAGGCCTGCTACAGTAAGAAGCCTCCAGTTAAAAGCAGAATAGATAAGCAGATACTTATCCTTGTAATTCGCAAGATTATAATAAGCATAGACGGCCAGTTCATAAGCTTCTTTAGCGTTCTCGCTCTGCAATGTACAGTCCATGAGGCAGGAAGAAATATGTGCTGCGACAGTCATCTGCTCCAGACTATCCATTATCTTCGAATTGCTCTCGATGATCGATGCGTCTTTAAGATAATAATAGCCGTGGGATACCGTAACTACAAAGTCGCAAAGCATATAAGGCATAGAGAAACAACCAAGAGAGCTTCCCGGCTTGGAAACGCCTTTGGCACAAATGGTTATAAGACCCCTGTCTGATGTAAGCACAGATAAAAGCCTGTCCTTCTCTTTATATTCGGAAGAGCGGATTATCAGACCGCGGCAATTAAACGGATCCATTATTCGTCAACATCTTTGCCAAGGCCGGTCTCACCTAACAAAGCATCGTTGTTCTGCCAGTCGCTTCTGACCTTAACATAGAGATCGAGGAAGACTTTGCAATCGAGCATCTTCTCGATATTCCTTCTTGCAGCTGTACCGATGCGCTTGATCATCTGGCCGTCCTTACCGATTATGATCCCCTTGTGGGAATCTCTCGAACATATGATATCAGCCTTGATAACAGCGATCGCACGGTCGTCGCCATCGGTTATCTCACCGTCATCGTTCTTTTCCTTGAACTCGGTAATGATTACGGCAGTGCCGTGCGGGATCTCCTGATCCGTATAATGAAGGAGCTGCTCACGTATAAGCTCAGCAGCGATAACTCTTTCAGTCTGGTCAGTCATATATTCGCTGTCGTAAAGCCTCGGGCCTTCGGGCAGCATCTTGGTAATAACAGTCAAGAGCAGATCAACATTCTTACCTGTCTTTGCGCTGATCGGGATAACGTCTTCAAAGTCATAAAGTTCTGCGTATTTCTGAGTAAGCGGCAGGAGCTTTGCCTGACCTGCTTCATCGTATTTGTTGATAGCAAGGATTACCTTCTTGTTGCTGTCCTTAAGAAGTGTCATAAGCTTCTTCTCAACAGCTCCGGGCTCGGGGAATCTGCCGTCTGCGATAAGCACTACGCAGTCTGCTCCCAAAGCGGCCTTATAAGAACGGTCCACCATGAATTCACCCATCTTGGATGTCGGCTTATGAATACCCGGCGTATCGGTGAATATGATCTGTGTATCTTCTGTGTTATAGATAGTCCTGATATTGGTTCTCGTAGTCTGGGGTTTATGAGATACGATGGCAATCTTCATTCCGGTTATGTAATTAAGGAGCGTAGATTTGCCGACGTTAGGACGGCCCAATAATGCGACAGTACCGCAGTGCTTACAAGGTGTTCCTGCAGGGATCAGGCCTTCAGAAGGAACGTTATCCCTGTGGTTATCCATCTCATAGATGTCCTTGATCTCATCATCGAAAGCAAGACCCAGATCTCTCATAAGTCTCTTCTGCCTGTCTGTCATGATTTTCTCGTCAGTAGGATCAATATGGTCATAACCTAAAAGATGCAGAAGCGAATGAGCGGTAAGAAATACCGCTTCACGCTCGAATGAATGGCCGTAGTTTTCTGCCTGCGCCTTGCATGCAAAAGGATTGATCAAAATATCACCGTAGCAAAGCACCTGATTGCCGTCATCGTCAGTCTCAAAGTCACCGCTGTCCGGGATCATCTCGAACTCACCTTCCCTTAACTCGAGCATCGGGAAAGAAAGACAATCCGTCTCCTTATCTATGCCGCGCTGCTCAAGATTGATCTCACGGATCGCTTCGGGAGTGACAAAAGTCAGCGTAGCATATGCTTCTTTAAGCGAACGTGATACCTGAGGCGAACAATACTCTTCGCCTGTTACCGCGCAACTGAGCTTAGCGATATATCCGTTAAGTGATTCAAGGGTTTCTGCCGGAAAACCTTCCGCGCTGTTAACTACATTTATCTTCATTCAGGATACTTGATCCTTTCGTGGAATACACCTGCGTAGACCTGCTTGAAAGCTACTACGATCTTCTCGATATCATCGAAAGAAAGGCCTGAGTTGCTGAGCTGATCCTGATCGATCTTATCCTTGATAAGCGCACGGATAAGCTGCTCTGCACCTTGTACATCAGTAATCTTCATAGATCTGATAGCTGCTTCACAGGTATCAGCGATCATGACGACTGCAGACTCCCTTGAAGACGGAATATGGCCTCTGTATCTGAAGTTATTAATATCCGGAGGTTCCAGGCCTCTTGCCTTCGCATCCTCTACTGCCTTGCGGTAGAAGTATGAAGGATATGTCGTACCATGGTGCTCGTCAATTATCTTAATGATGGCGTTAGGAAGTCTCTCTTTCTTTGCGAGCTTTACGCCATCTTCAGGGTGCTTGGTGATTATAGCCACGCTCTCCATCACAGTGAGCGAATCGTGAGGATTTACCCCGCCGTGCTGGTTCTCGGTAAAATACTCGGGATTCTCGAGCTTACCGATGTCGTGATAATATGCTGCGACCTTACAAAGAAGCGAGTCTGCTCCGATAGCTTCAGCAGCTGTATCAGCGAGATTGGCAACCATCATTGAATGAGAGTGTGTACCGGAAGCCTCAAGGAACAATCTCTTGAGCAGGTGCTGTCCGGGCTGGCTTAAGCTGATGAGCTTAACAGGCGAAGCTGCGTTACTTACGAGCTCGAAGATAGGAGACAGACCGATCGCCGCAACGAGTGAAGCGATACAACTGACAAATGAATAAATGAAGGAATTGAGGTATTCACCCCTGGTATTACCAATAAGGAAGTTGTAAATGAAGCTTGCACCGACCGTAGCAATCGTCGGGAAGAATATCAATGCCGCATTGTTGATGATCTTGTCGGTTCTGCCCGCAAATATCGAACAAAGAACAACGCCTACTAGGGTGATAAAGAACATCTCAGGCTCAAATGAATACATCGGCCAAACGAGCAAAAGATTTATAACAGAAAGAATGATACCGTCCTGTGTACCGAGATAAGTGGCGCATACCGTCGCGAAGAAAACAACAATGCAAAGGAGCGTCGATACAGACGAAAGATAAACAGAAGCGCCGATCGTGATCAGGAAAGTAACGATAAGCATATAGAAGATCGGCATGCTGATCTTCTGCTTCTTACGTTCGATATTGAGGTATACCAACGCACAAGCTGCAATGATCAATACATAAAGCAATGATCTTAAGAAAATGACGAAGTCAAAAGATGACTCTCTGATGAGCTCAAGCTCAACAAGATTGCTGTAGATATGCTCATCGATTATGGAACCGGACTCTACAAGTCTGGAACCCTTCTCTACCATTACAGGCTCATTCATAATGGCGATATAAGCGTTATTGGCAGAATCGGCAGTCGCCTTCTCATCATAGACGGTATTAGGCTCGAGCATCGTGGACAATACGATCCTCATAGCTTCGGAGAACTTTGAATATGAAGGGTTCGAAGAACGGAAGCTGTCGATCTGCTCATCGATCTTGCCGCTTAATTCAGCATCATTTACATCGCCCAGCATGATAAGCTCTGCGAGTGAAGTAGTCTTTTCCCTGATATATGTAAATGTCGGATTAGACATCTCGAAAAGAACTACGAGTTCTTCTGATTCCACCTTTTCGCCCATGGTCTGATCAACGCTGTCTGCAAGCTTTCTTGCAGCTTCAGCAGGCGCCATCGGTGTAGATGTATTCCTTGACTGTGTTACGTCTTTTCGAACCTGCTCAGCAAGATCAAAGAAATCATCTACTCTGTCGATGCTCTCTTCAGACTGCTTATCAGATCTTACGAAGATATCTTCAACGGTATCTCTAGCGATGATCGCTCTTCTCTCAGTCTCATAAGAATCCGCAAAAGTTCTCGGTGCATATATATCCTGGTTGGCAATAGAACCTACCTCATAGTCATAGCTGACAGGAAGTGATCCGTAGAAAACCATAAATACTACGGTAAGCGTTGCGAGCACCAAAGAAATGATCTGATGGAACTTAGGTTTTACAGACTTGTTATTACTCATAATTCACCTTTGCTGTTCTTAGCATTCTCATAAGCTTTTACGATCCTTGCAACAAGGCTGTTTCTGACAATATCCGTATCATTAAGACTTACGATCCTGACACCCTCGACATCCGGCAGGACGGTAATGGCATCTTTAAGACCGCTCTCAATGCCTCTGGGAAGGTCGATCTGAGTGAAGTCACCGCATACGCATGCCCTGCAGTTTACACCGAGTCTCGTGAGGAACATCTTCATCTGCTCGGGTGTCGTATTCTGCGCCTCATCCAGGAGAACGAAGCAATCATCAAGATTTCTTCCCCTCATAAATGCCAAAGGAGAAACTTCGATAACGCCCCTGTCATAATAACGCTCGAACATCTCCTGGCCTAAGAGCGCAGAAAGAGCATCATAGATGGGACGCATATAAGGATTTACCTTTTCTTCGATATCGCCGGGCAAGAATCCTAATCTCTCGCCTGCTTCTATGGCAGGTCTGGTGAGGATTATCCTTGATACTTCCCTGGCCTTCAAAGCCTTAACAGCCATGGCAACACCAAGGAAAGTCTTGCCTGTACCCGCAGGTCCGGCACAAATGACTAATTCAGACTGCTTAAGTGAATCGACATAAAGCCTCTGACCCAATGTCCTTGCCTTTATGGCACGGCCCGAAGGAGTCATATAAAAAACTTCATCGGAAGTCTTGAGGAACTCTTCAAGTCTTCCGTCATTTGCAAGATTCATGATGTACAGGATATCTGTCTCATCGATCTCAGTACCTGAGGATAATTTATCGAGCGCTACGAAGGCATCCTTCGCACAAGTGACATTCTTGGAATCGCCGGTGATAACAAAGCCGCTGCCGTCGTGCTCAATATCGACATCAAAAAACTCGGCTACTCTTGTTGCGTAAACGCCGGCCGTCTGTGTGGAATTTATAAGATGTTCGATTCTCTCTTCCAAATACGCTCTCCTATATAAAGAATTATTATGCTATTTAGGGTTTCCGTCAACAACCAAGGCCCTTAAAACGGTTAAGGACAGCGGTGTAATAATCAGGAAGCTCCGTCTCAAAATGCATCGTCTCTCCTGTTCTGGGATGAACGAAAGTTATCGCTCTGCTGTGAAGCGCCTGACCTGTCAAACCGTAGTTCTTGCG
The DNA here is from genome assembly GCA_017427465.1 of Clostridiales bacterium. Lineage (GTDB taxonomy): Bacteria > Bacillota > Clostridia > Saccharofermentanales > Saccharofermentanaceae > Saccharofermentans. Next base: position 57,395 of record JAFRST010000061.1, read on the forward strand.
TCTTGAAGCATAGACCGGATCTCCCACTACCGGGTGACCGATGTATGCCATATGGACTCTGATCTGATGAGTCCTGCCTGTCTCAAGGATCAGCTTGATATCAGATATCTCACCTAATCTCTCGATTACCTCGAAATGAGTGACCGCTGACTTTCCGTCCTTAATTACAGCCATCTTGCGCCTGTCATTATCAGAACGTCCGATAGGAGCATCGATCATGCCCTTATCTTCCTTAACCACACCATATACCAGAGCTCTGTATTCTCTCACGATCTCATGTCTTGAGAGCATATCGGCAAGCTTTAAATGAGTGAAGTTATTCTTGCAGGCAAGCATCAGGCCTGAAGTATCTTTATCGATCCTGTGGACTATACCGGGTCTTAATACGCCGTTTATATCAGAAAGATCATCCTTGCAATGAGAAAGCAAAGCATTGACCAGCGTACCTTCGCTGTGACCTGCCGCCGGATGAACAACCATGCCCTGAGGCTTATTTATTACGAGCAGATCGGAATCCTCATAAACTATGTCGAGCGGGATATCCTGTGCAACAAATGAATTGTCAGGTTCGGGATCGGGAATATCAGCCTCAACTAAATCGCCCGAAGCAAGCTTGGTGCCTGCTTTTGTAATTACCTTTCCATTTACGGTGATCTTGCCGTCGTCGATCAGTTTCTTATAAAACGATCTGGAATAAGTTGTGTCAAAAGCATCAGCAGCAAAGCTGTCCAGCCTTACGCCGTCTCTCTCACAAGTCTTATTCAGGATCGGCATCGCTATCTTCCTTTTCTTCCTCTTCAGAAAGCTCTATCGCTTCGATCTCCTCGGCTTCTTCTGCCTCTTCGATCTCTATATTCTCTTCTTCATCATCTTCCTCAGCCTTGTCCTGCTTCTTTTCCTTCTTCTTGAAGATGATATGCCAGAAGGACTCGAAGTACTTGGAGCCAAAGATAATGATGCAGATAAGGAGAACCGTTCCCACTACAGCGCAGATATCTGCGAAATTAAAGATCGGGAATGTATATGTACCGAAGTCAAATCTCAAATAGTCGATTACGTACTTAAGCCAGATTCTGTCGATAAGATTGCCGATTGCGCCTGAAGCCAAAAGACAGAAAGCAAATGAAATAAGCTTCATGCTTTTCGAAGCTGCTACGATCATCAGGACGAAGATCGCGATTCCGAGAACGATAGACATGCCCGACAGGAAATAGATGCCCCATTCTTTGTCTGCGAACAGCGAGAAAGCGCTGCCCGTATTGCGGACATAATGAAGAGAGAAGAATTTCGGGATTATTTGCTTAATGGAGTTATACTCCATCTCAGTGTCGATTACCTTCTTAATGAACTGATCTACTGTAACAAGTAAGATCACAAGGAACGTATAGAAAACACAAAGATCAAGATCTGTCTTTTTATTCTTAGGTCTGTTATCACTCATATTCACAAAACCGTCTTATGTCGGTACACCTTCCTTTTTTATCAGTCTCAAAAATAATACCACATACAAAACCGGGACCGTCTGCAGGCTCGTATTTTGCAGGGAGCTTGTAAGCAAGTCTCTTGATCGACGCATTGACATCCATACCGAGAACGGATTCTTTGGCTCCGGCCATACCGCAGTCGGTAATGTATCCCGTACCCAAAGGCAGGATCGTCTCATCCGCAGTCTGAACATGCGTATGCGTGCCTGCAACTACAGACACCTTGCCGTCAAGATAATAGCCCATAGCGCATTTCTCGGATGTAGCATCACAGTGGAAATCCAGAACGATGGTTGAACAGCCTTCCACATTCTTAAGCCTTTCTACGATCCTGTCTGCGCAAGCGAAAGGATTATCCGGAAGCACATTGGCATATACCTGTCCCAAAAGGTTAAATACACCAATCTTCTCACCGTTCTTCTCGAAAACGCAGAAATCGTTGCCGGGCCATGAAGGGCTGAAATTAGCCGGCCTTGCAACATTCCTGATCTTGGAAATCTGGCTGATGAACTCTCTGTTAGAGAACGTGTGGTTGCCCATCGTGAACAGATCGGCACCATAATCTTCAAGTTCTCTGATGATATTCATCGAGGCGCCAAGACCGTGAACGCAGTTCTCGGCATTAACAATGCAGCAATCAATGGAATTATTCTTAAGAAAACCGGGCATCACTGTTTTAAAAGCTCTGCGCCCTGCATAACCGACAATATCGCCAACAAAGCAAACTCTCAAAAGTAATACCCCCAGTCTTTTTATTCTTTTAAATTATATCAAACTCTGACTGTAAAAACTCATTATAAATATGAAATAGGTCGTTAGGGACAAGTTCTCCGCTCAGATTTTGTCTTGATATCTGTTCGAGTGCGCTTCCGCACAAGCGAAGCGCGGAGGACCTGCGCATGAGAACAGATATCAGGACAAACAAAAAGGACCCTAAGCCAATTATGACTTAAGGTCCTGATTTTTGTTTTGATAGATGATACTAACGTGTTAAATAATATATGTAAAAGCGATTAAATAATTATTTAGCAACGTCAGTTGCCCTCGTCTCTCTTATGACGTTCACTTTTATCTGTCCGGGATAATCGAGTTCATCCTCAATCTTCTTGCAAATATCACGAGCTTTAAGCGTCATCTCATCATCTGATACCTTATCAGGTGAAACGATAACACGAATCTCTCTGCCTGCCTGGATGGCGAAGCTCTTTTCAACACCCTCGAAGCTTGTAGCGATTTCCTCAAGCTTCTCGATTCTCTTGATGTATGTCTCGAGATTCTCTCTTCTGGCACCGGGCCTTGCAGCTGAAATAGCATCTGCAGCAGCTACAAGTACAGCTTCTGCAGTAAGAGGCTCAACATCACCGTGATGCGCCTCTATGCAGTTAATAACTGCGGGGCTCTCATGATACTTCTTGGCGATCTCAACACCGAGCTGGATATGTGTTCCTTCCTGCTCGAAGTCAACTGCCTTACCGATATCATGCAAAAGGCCGCCGCGCCTTGCAAGATTACTGTCAAGTCCGAGCTCGTCCGCCATCATTGCAGCGATCCAGGAAACTTCTATGGAATGCTGCAGTACGTTCTGTCCGTACGATGTGCGGTAATGAAGACGTCCCAAAAGCTTGATAACTTCCGGATGCAGGTTCATTACACCGGTATCAAAGGCTGCCTTCTCGCCCTCGGATTTAATAGTCTGATTGAGTTCCTTCTTTGCCTTGCCGGCCATTTCTTCGATTCTGGCCGGGTGGATTCTACCGTCAGCTACAAGTCTTTCGATCGTTAATCTTGCGATCTCTCTTCTGATAGGATCGAACGACGAAAGTACGATTGCTTCAGGTGTATCGTCGATAATCAGATCGACGCCCGTAATTGTCTCGATTGCTCTGATGTTTCTTCCCTCACGACCGATGATTCTACCCTTCATCTCGTCATTAGGGAGGCTGACTACAGATACAGTGACTTCAGAGACGTAATCAGATGCATAACGCTGGATAGCGTTTACGATAATGTCTTTAGCGACCTTATCGGCATCCTGTTTGGTCTTTTCTTCCATCTGCTTGAGCATTACAGCCATATCATGCGTATATTCGCGCTTTGCTTCATCAAGTACTAAGCTTCTGGCATCTGCAACAGTAAGACCTGATACTTTCTCAAGTTCAGTCTTCTTACGCTGCTCGTAATCCTTGGCTCTTGCTTCGAGTTCCGCAACATTCTGCTGACGTCTCTCGATTTCCTCCTGCTTGCGCTCACAATTAGCTTCAATACGATTGATATTCTCTTCTTTTTGTTCAAGCTTATTGCGTTCTTTTGCAAGCTCCTGTTTCTTCTCCCTGGCTTCACGCTCTAATTCAGAACGTACCCTGGAGACTTCTTCCTTTGCCTGCAAAAGCAAATCCCGTTTGTTGTTTTCCGCTTCCTTCTGTGCATTTGCGAGAAGCACATTGCTTTCCTCCTTCGATTTGGCAATGTCCTCCGCAAGTCTTTTTTGTTCACCAGATATACCTGACTTAAAATAGACTGCTGCAATTATAATACCCAGAATAAGACCAACAACGCCCGCGATTATTACAACGTATAACGATACTTGTGGCACGTTGGTACTCACCTCCAAAAAATATTTAGTTGTCAAAGAACGTATAAAATGGCTCTGACAAGCCATTGAATATTGTAGAAATAAATGCCCTATCTGTCAATAATTTGTTAGAATGTAACAATGAAAATTATTTATTTTGTTCAAAATGAATATAACGGCTGCGAGATCCAGCAGGTTATGAGGCGCGAATTTCAGATGAGCACCACATGGGTCAAGCGTGTAAAACTATACGGGACAGTAGAACTTAACGACGTTCATGCCCGTGTCAAAGACAGGGTTCAGACCGGTGACAAGCTCTATTTTGAATACGAGGACAATTCGGAAAGCTTAACTCCACCTCCGAATGTCAGCATTATGTTCGAAAATGAACACTATGCCGTCGTAAACAAGCCAGCCGGAATGGTAACACACCCTTCTCACGGCCATCTTGAGGATTCTCTCCTTACAAGCCTGTCTGACAAGACCTTACACCCCGTCATGCGTCTGGACAGGGAGACCTCAGGCCTTCTTATCGTCGCCAAGGACGGCTATGCCCACAATATGCTGGTAACAGCTGCAGATATCAAGAAGCGTTACCTCGCTCTTTGCTACGGCAGGTTCGAGCCTTCCGAAGGGACTATGTCCTTCCCTATCGCAAGGCGCCCCAACTCCGTCATGATAAGAGACTGTGTTCCTGACGGAAAGCCTTCTGTCACTCATTACAAGACATTAGACTATTTCGAAAAAGCAGGAATCTCACTTGTGGAATTCGAGCTTGAGACCGGCAGATGCCACCAGATAAGGACCCACTGCTGCCATGTAGGGCATCCGCTCCTGGGTGACGGGCTTTATGGTCCTCTGTCAGACGATAATCCTAATGAATCACTGAAAGACCTTGCACTCATCTACGATGAGAAGATCGGCCGTGTAGCGCTTCACGCCTACAGAATCGAATACATAGATCCCTTCGATGAAGACAAAGTAAAAGTATTCGAAGCAGAGCTTCCTGATGATATGCAAAAGGTTATAGAAGGGTTATCTTGATCAGTTAAGCGATTTTATCAGATCTTCCGCGAGTCTTAATGATGACTCGGAATCGCTTCCCGACAGGAGTCTGGAGACCTCTTTGATCTTCCCTTCTTTATCGAGCTCGGTGCACAGTGTCTCTGTATTGCCCGCTACAACATTCTTCGTAAGAACGAATCCCTTATCTGATGCTGCTGCGATCTGCGCAGTATGAGTTACGCACAGAGCCTGGTGATCGGCAGAGATTGCCTTGAGTTTGTTAGCGATAGCCAAAGAGGCTTTGCCGGATACGCCTGTATCAATCTCATCAAATATCAGTGTCGGAATGAGATCCACGCGGCTCAATACATTCTTTACCGCAAGCATGATCCTTGAAGCTTCACCGCCTGATACGATCGCGGAAAGAGGTCTTACTTCCTGTCCCGGGTTAGCACTGAAGCGGAATGCTATATCATCGATGCCAGCCATTGAGAAGAACTTGGCTTTCTCTCTTCTTACGAAGCTGACTTCGAATACTGCATTTGGCATCTCAAGATCAGCAAGTTCTTTGGTGATAGCCTTTTCGAGTTGCTTGGCATAGCTCTTGCGCTCTGAAGAAAGCTTTTCAGCCAGATCGAGAAGTTCCTTCTCCTTGACGGCGCGCTGCTTTTTAAGTTCCTGAAGGATATCCTTATTCTTTTCTATCGCATCAAGTTCGGACTTGGAATCAGAGGCGAACTTATTTATCTCGGCTATTGTCGCGCCATATTTAGCCTTAAGCTCGTAGAGAAGGCCTATACGCTGTTCTGTGCGCTCTTTCAAACCCTCATCGTAATTACGGTCAGATAAGACCTTGTCGACATCAGAAGCAAGCGCATCCAGATCCAATGCCAGAGCCTGTGCTCGTTCGGCAATCTCCTTTAAGGTCTCGTCATTCTGGGAAGCTTTAAGCAATTCACGGCTCGCCTGATTTACGGACTGGACGGGACTTTGATAGTTATTCTCGGTATTAAGAAGATCTCCCGCGTTTTTAAGGCTCTCGAAAAGGATCTCATTCTGGGACAGCCTCTTCTTAGTGGCATGAAGTTCCTCTTCCTCACCATCTTTGAATCCTGCAGCTTCTATCTCACTTACTGCAAACTCAAGGTAATCACGGCGGCGTTCAAGATAATCAGGAGACGAGGATATCTCCTTGATGCGAAGTGCCAGATCCTTAAATGACTGAAGGCTCTTAACATATTCCTGATGAAGGCTTACACACTTGTCTCCTGCAAATCTGTCGAGGAGTTTGACATGCGTACTCTCATCAAAAATCGCCTGTGTATCGTGCTGGCCGTGGATATCGACAAGCCTGGAAGAGATCTCTCTTAAAATGCTGTTAGTAACACCAGTGCCGTTTACTCTTGCGACAGATTTACCGCTGTCATAAACGGTACGGCTGATGATGAGCATCCCGTCGTTATCTTCTATTCCGTTGTCAGAAAGAAATCCCGCGAAATCTTTGTCCTTTAAGTCAGAACAATCAAATACCGCTTCGGCAAAGCACGAAGAACTGCCTGTGCGGATAAGCGTCCTTGAAGCCTTCGCGCCAAGGATAAGACTTATCGCATCGACAATAAGGCTCTTACCGGCACCTGTCTCACCGCTTATTACGTTGAGACCTTTACCCGGTTCGAAAACGATATTGCTTATGACTGCAAAATCCCTTATCTCAAGTCTTATGAGCATCGGATCAGCCTTTTTCTGTCATGTCGTTGATAGTGATGAGAAGTGCCTTTGCGTCCTCTATACCGGGGCATGCGGCAAAGATCGTATCGTCGCCTGCGATCGTACCGACGCACTCTTCAAGATGCATCGAATCAAGCGCGGATGCCGCTGCGCTGGCCATACCGGGCAGAGTCTTGATGATGATCATGTTCATTGCCTGATTGACGGATACGATACTGTTGGCAAAAACCGCAAGAAGTCTTCCCGGAGCAGTATCACCTGTCCTGTCGAGAACGCAGTACTTTGTTGCCCTGTTAGGAAGAGTAATCTTGATGATGCCAAGTTCCTTAATATCTCTGGAGATCGTTGCCTGGGTAGCTTCGAAGCCAGCCTGGTTGACCTTCGCGGTGAGATCTTCCTGTGTGGAAATATCGTTATCTCTGATGAGCGATAAAATGCGTTCCTGTCTTGAATTCTTATCGGTTTTCATAGAAGTAACCTCTCTGTACTATCTTCTTTCTTACATTGCTGAAGAAGCTGTCTTTCTTCAGGACAACAGTCTTAAGGACCTTGTCATATCTTCTGATGACGATCGAATCGTAACTTTCCAAGTCAACAAAATCTCTTCCGTCAGGACAGATCAAAGGAGCCGACTCAATAGACTCAAGACCGATCCTGATCTCGCTCTCGGATGTAGCTACATATGTATATCCGTTCAGCGTGTGTGAACAGATGGGCGTTACGATGATATCCTTCATGTTAGGCATGAGGATCGGGCCGCCTGCAGATAATGAATATGCGGAAGATCCTGTAGCAGTTGCGACAACAAGGCCGTCGCCTCTGAATCTCTCGATGATCTGACCATCTATCGAGAGCACGAGCGTAGTGATATGCGGCTTTGCACCCCTGACGATGATTATGTCGTTAAGGCAGACGCTGCTGCCCTTAAGTTCACCGACCTTGTTATAGACGTCGCACTTGAGCTGCGTTCTGTCTATCGTGTCGTATTCGCCGTTAACGAGCTGCTCTAAATCCTTCTCGAGGTCATCGAAAAGTATCTCGTTCAAAAAGCCAATGGAACCTAAATTGACACCTACAAATTCGGTATCAAGGTCTCTGTATTTTGCTACTTTGGAAAGGAATGTACCGTCACCGCCGATGGAGATGATCGTCTTAAGACTGATCTTCGAGAAGTCCTCGAAAACAACTCCCGGAATCTCCTTAAGAGCGGGGCATTCTTCATCCATACCGGGCTCAAAGACAGGCACAGAACCAAGACGGCTGATGATTCCTGCCGTCTTAATGGCTGTCTCATAACCGGTATCTCTTGAACCATTGGAACATATTCCGTAATTCATGAAGATGGTCCTCCTATTAGAAGCTCTATATATTTAATCATTATAGTGAATAAAAATACAGAAGCAAATTAGAGATTATTGGGACAAGGCAGATTTGATGGAAGCGGCAACGGTATCGCCGTCAAGGCCGCAGTACTTGAGCTGTTCTTTCTGGGACATGGCTCTTACGATAGGATTTCTGACACCGAATACAGTTACGTCAGACTCAAAACCTAATATCTGAAGCTCTCTTTCGAGCGCTTCTCCGAAGCCGCCACTGATTATGCCTTCTTCAAGACTGAACACGTATTTTGTACCTACAAGAAGATCCCAGATCTCCTTAGCTGGCATGGGCTTTATCATGGTCACGTTGATGTGTTTACCCATGATGCCCTGTTCTTTCAGTATCTCCATTGCCCTGTCTGCTTCTTCGCAGATCTTGCCTGTGGAAACGATAGCGAAGTCGTTACCGTAATCACAAACGACATGAGGCAGTATGAATTCAGAAGCTTCAGTATACAAAGGACCTTCTGCCTCAAAAGGCGACGCTCCTCTGGGATATCTTACTGCTGCGGGACCTTTGACCGATTCAATGGCATAAGCAAGGCATCTCTTAAGATCGGTATAATCTCTCGGAGAGAAAACGGTCATGTTGACCATAGAATTAAGATACGAGATATCGAGAAGGCCATGATGCGTATGACCGTCATTGCCGACAAAACCTGATCTGTCGATTGCAAATACAACATGGCTGTTCATGAAGCAGCAGTCAGTGATCATCTCATCATATGCTCTCTGAAGGAATGACGAATAGATTGCAACGACCGGTATATAACCGGATACCGCAAGACCACCAGCCATCGTAACGCAGTGCTCTTCTGCTATTCCGCAGTCAAAGAACCTCGCTGGATATTTCATTTGGAAGTTATCAAGACCGGTACCAAGAGTCATTGCAGCCGAGATGGCTACGATCTTAGGATTCTTGGCGGCAAGCTCAGTCATGGTACAGGCAAAAACCGTAGTATAGCTGTTCTTGCCGGGGGTGACTCCGGTCTCAAGATCGAACGGACCGACACCATGATAATCGGAAGGATTGGTCTCAGCAGGTGCATATCCTTTACCCTTCTTGGTAAGTACATGGATCAATACCGGTCCTCTGATCTCTTTTGCTGCCTGCAAAGCCTTGATGAGATCATTCATATTATGTCCGTCGACCGGGCCATAGTAATTAAGACCGAGGTCATCGAACATTGAAGGTCTCTTACGGTACAAGAGGAACCTGAAGAAGTCCTTTATGGCAAGGATTATCTTGATGATTCCGCGGCCGAAGAAGCCTAATTTCTGGAGGAAAGACTCAGTTGTCTGCTTAGCGGAGATATATCCGCTCGAGATTCTGAGTTTGGATAAGTGCTTTGACAGTCCTCCGACATTCTTGTCAATGCTCATCTCGTTATCGTTTAAGATGACGATCATCTTAGTCTTGCTGTGACCAAGGTCATTAATCGCCTCATAAGCCAGACCGCCCGTGAGCGCGCCGTCGCCTATGACCGCAACCACCTGATTTTTCTTGCCGTCCAGATCTCTGGCTCTTGCGATACCCATAGCAGCAGATATGGATGTCGAGCTGTGACCGGTATCGAAAGCATCGTAAGGAGACTCCGTTATTCGGGGGAATCCCGAGATACCGTCCTTCTGTCTTAAGGTATTAAATCTGTCGAATCTCCCTGTCAGAAGTTTATATGAATAAGACTGGTGTCCTACGTCGAAAACGATCTTGTCAGTCTTATAATCGAACACCGACAAAAGCGCAACGGTAAGCTCTACGGCACCGAGATTACTAGCCAGATGGCCGCCATTTGCTGATACAGTCTTAAGGATCTTATCACGCAACTCGGAACACAGTTCAACACGCTCTTCAGGCTTCATGGCCTTAAGAGTGTCATAAGTGATTTCCTTTCCGAGATACTTATATTCCATTACTTTTCCCTGTTGGCAAGATAGTCCGTCAATGTCTCATAATCAGAAGTGTCAAAGCCCTTCTGAGCAAATCCCTTAAGGATGTTTCTTATACTTTCCACTTCCAAGTTTAATCTTTCTTCTGCACCTTCAAGTCCCAGAAGAGTTACGAAAGTAGCCTTGGAATCTCTCTCGTCTTTACCTGTACTCTTACCTAAAGTCTCGCTGTCAGAAATTACATCAAGGATATCATCCCTGATCTGGAATGCGAGGCCGATGTGGTTTGCAAGTTTTCTCAAAGCTATAGCAGTCTCATCTGACGCGCTCTGCTCTCTTGTAAGCTTTTTCGCAATATAGTAAGGAGTAACGACAGCTGCCTCGATGAGCGCACCGGTCTTTTTCTCCTGAAGCTCTGTAAGGAGCTCAATAGATATCTCTTTATCTGTAGAAGCGATGTCGATGCTCTGGCCTCCGATCATACCGTAAATACCGGCATTCCCAGCCATTGCAGAAGCTGCGTAGATGTATCCGGAATTCTTCTCACAGATACGGAATAATCTCTCCATTGCCGTATTCAGAAGCAGGTCGCCCGCGAGAGTTGCAATGCCTTCACCATAGACCATATGGCATGTGGGTTTGCCCCTTCTGAGCTCATCATTATCCATAGCCGGAAGATCGTCATGGATAAGTGAATAAGTATGGATCATCTCAAGAGTTGCGGCAAAATACTTAACGTCATTATCAATACTCTCATCAAACTTAAACATATCCGACGTAAGATGCATCATCATGGGTCTTAATCTCTTGCCGCCGGCGAAAAGACTGTACATAGCGGCCTTGACCGTTACGTCTTCACTGATCTTATTATCAAAAGCAGTATGAAGCTCCGGTGTGATCCAGGCTTCTGTGCTCTCCATCAATGAACGGATATCAGCACCCATAATTACACCCCGCTCTCGCTGATGTTCAGAGGATCCGTGGTGCCGTTAGCCTTGTTGACTGCTTCGATCCTTGCGGTTACTTCATTAAGTCTCTTCTCGCAGATGCCTACAAGCTCAATTCCGCGCTCATAGAGCTTCAAAGACTCATCAAGAGTAGCCTTACCTTCGGAAAGCTTAGCTACAGTCTGTCTCAACTCAGCCATGCATGCTTCATAAGTCATCTCGGGTTCTTTGGCTTTAGGCATTTTCGATACCTCCGTCTGGTTTATGCTCAATATCTTTTATCTCACTTAATAATGTGCCGTCGGAAAGAACGATATTTATGTTGTCTCCCCTGCTGACTTTATCAACGGACTCGATGGCGTTGCCGTCCTTATCGCAAACATAAGAATAGCCTCTTTTAAGGACATTGCCCGGATTAAGGGCATCGAGTCTGACCTTGACCTGATTGATGTCAGATGCTGTCTGCTCAACGATCTTGCCTGACAAAGCATCAAGCTTAGTCTTCAGTTCTCTTACCACTGCCTTCTGTTCCATGGCATAGTAAGCCGGCGAATGAAGTGCCTTGTGATTCTTATAGACATCCAAAGCTTTGCGTCTCAGATCAACATACTGATTGATCGCGATATCAAGATTAAGAGCAAGATTATCTATCTCTTTTTTCTGATCATCGTAAGATGCGATAACCATCTCCGCAGCTGCAGTAGGTGTTGCCGCTCTTAAGTCAGCAACATAATCGATGATCGTATAATCCGGCTCGTGGCCAATCGCGGATATTACAGGGATCTTGCTTGCATATACAGCTCTTGCAATACCCTCATCATTGAAGCAGAAGAGCTCTTCATATGAGCCGCCGCCTCTTGCGACGATAATGACATCCACATTTTTCTCATTATTGAAATAGTTTATACCGCTTATGACATCAGGCGGACACTCCGGGCCCTGAACACTTGCCGGATAAAGCAGGACATCGTAATGAGGATTCCTCTTCCGGATCGTGTTAACGATATCTGAAATGACCTTGCCTGAACTTGAAGTTACAACGCCGATCCTACGCGGCAAAACCGGGATAGACCTCTTGTGGCTGCTGTCGAAGAGTCCTTCATCTTGAAGCTTCTTAAACAGTTTGTTGAACAGTTCATGAAGGTCTCCGCTGCCGAGATCTTCGATATCAGTCGCAATGATCTGGAGTTTGCCGCCCTGCGCGTAGAAGTCGACTCCGCCATACACCTTGACCTTCATACCGATCTTAGGCTCGATCTTGAGCTGGCTTCGAGACCTTGCGAAAATAACGCAGTTTATTACACATTGCTCATCTTTAATGGAGAAATATGCGTGATCTCTTGCAGATACGGTATATTGGGAGATCTCACCGACAACCGAAAACTCAGCAAGATAAGGATTATCCTGCAGTGATTGCTTTATGTAGCCGTTAAGACGGCTTACGCTATCAAAATCGAACATGAGTTCAGAGGCTCTTTACGAAGTTGCTCAAGACACCGTTGATGTAAGAAGATGAGCTTTCAGTACCGAACTTCTTTGCGAGCTTAACAGCCTCGTTGATGGATACTGAAGTAGGAATATCCTCTACTGTGAGGATCTCATAAACAGCGATCTCGAGAATGATGCGGTCAGTCATGGGAAGACGCTCAAGCTTCCATCTCTTGAGGAAAGGAACGAACTTCTCATCCAGCTCATCTCTGCTGTTGATTACGCCGTATACGATATCAAGGAAATACGGTTCATCCTCGATAATATCGGGATTGGTCTCCCTGAACAGATTGATCTGTTCGCTGACGGGATCATTTCTGAAACCGATCTGAAAAAGCAATTCCAATGCGTGTTCGCGCGTCTCAATTCTACTCATCTGAACCTCCCCGGAGGCAAGATCCTGTCAAGAAATTTCTTGAATTTGCTCGTATCGGAAAAGAGGAACGAACCAACGAAGAAGCCTACCAGCGTCAACAATAATATAAACAGGGTCTTAAAGAACCCGAATATGCAAAGCAAAAGTCCTATTATGAAAAACAGGACAGCAAATATAACACCTGCCTTGGTGTTACGAAGTTTCTCGAAAAGTTTGGATAAAAACCTTTCCATTCTTATCTGCTCTCTACCTTAGCCTGAGCCTGCTCGACCTTAGCTACCTTAACGATAACCTGGTCAACTGCAATACCCGTATATCTCTCGATATCTTTCTTGACCTTCTCCTGGACCTTTGCCATGGAAGCCGGGATCTCAACATTTGAATAAAGCTCCGTGGAAAGCGTAACTCTCAATGCCTGGTTCTTGGCAGGAGCAACACGGCATCTTGCACTCTTGATACCGACCTGAGCGGACTTAGCTGCGTTAAGTGCGATGCTCTCGATAGCATCAGGTCCGATATCGACTGTACCGATATCGTTCTTTCTGAGTCTCGTACGGTTAAGTCTTCCGGATGTGATGATATTTGTGATGGAAATGATCGATGTAATAAACAACAGCATAAGAATGCCGAGGTAGATATATCTGCTTACAGGGCCCGTTACGATCGAAGACAGAGGTGACAAAATGTCGGCAAAGATACCGTCATCGACAAGCGCATATAACAGCACGACTGAGATAACGGCTATTACAACGGAATAAATGAACATCAAGCCTCTGATAAAGGAATTCATGTGACCTCCTCAACCCCGCAAACATAAACGTCGACACTCTCCACCGACAATCCGGTAAATCGCTCGACGTCTTTTTTTACCTTTTCCTGGATCATCCATGCGATCTCGGGAATGATCATTCCGTACTTGACCACAGGATAAACTGTAATGGATACAGAGCCTTCTTCAGTATCACCGAAAACAACTCTTACTCCTTTGCCCTCATGGACAACTCCCGCCTTTTCCTTTAAAGCGACCGCGAAAGAAGGAACCAACGACAAGACTCCGTCTATCTGGAGCGCTGCTTCAGATGCATACTGGGCAACAAAGCCCTGAGTCATTGAACGATCGCCTTTTATGGATTCGATGTGTGTATTGTCTTCCATATCGGTTCCTTGAATGATCTAAACTTTAAAGGTGCGGATAAATTACTGCCGTAAGCGGATAAAAAACCGCTTACGGCTATAAACTCAAAACTTAAGCTCTCTCTAAGTACTCGCCTGTTCTAGTGTCAACCTTGATCTTCTCACCCTGGTTAACGAAGAGAGGTACCTTAACAACTGCGCCTGTCTCAAGTGTAGCGTACTTGGAAGCGTTGTTAGCTGTATCACCCTTTACGCCGGGCTCGCACTCTGTGATCTCGAGGATAACAGTGATAGGAAGCTCTACCTGGAAGATGTCGCCCTTATAGGAAACTACCTTGCAAACCATCTCTTCCTTGAGGAACTTGATGCCGTCACCGATCTTATCCTGGTGGATAGGTGTCTGCTCATATGTCTCAGCGTCCATGAAGTAATAGAGGTCGCCGTCAGAATAGATATACTGCATATCCTGTCTTGTGAGCTGAGCCTGCTCAAACTTCTCGTTAGGGTTGAAAGATCTTTCAACTACTGAACCTGTCTTTACGTTCTTGTACTTTGTTCTTACGAAAGCTGCTCCCTTACCCGGCTTAACGTGCTGGAACTCGACAACCTGATATACCTGGTCGTCCATCTCAAAGCACATACCGTTTCTGAAATCTCCTGCGCTAATCATAAATACTCTCCTTTTTTAATAAATAAGCGTTTAACTTAGTAATTTTACTTGAAAGCGTGTTTCTATGCAAGTATTACAAATACTATCAAAATTTTCCTACAAGTCTTATAAGTTTTTCGAAAGGGCGTTTAAGCATAACATACCAGATCTCAGGCTTATAGAGTTTTTCAACCATAAATGTCCTAAGGCCTGCCCTGTTGCCCGCTATGACGTCCGTAAAGATCTGATCACCGACCATAACCGATTCGGCAGGAGTGGAATTCATAAGCTCCATCGCCTTGATAACTCCTGATGTGCCCGGCTTGTTGGCATAGGTAACACAGGGAACACCGAGTATTTCAGCTATTCCGGCAGATCTTCCGGATTTGGCATTGGATACTATACAGCACTTGATGCCCTTCTCTTCTATCATCTTTACGCACTTGAAGCTGTATTCCTCTGGTTCTGTCGCATGATCTTTGCCCAAAGTGTTGTCAAAATCGAGCAAAGCGGTCTTGATACCGCTGCCGGCAAGCTCGTCCCAGGGGATCTGGACAAGGTTATCATAGACTTTCTCGGGCTTCATGGCTTTGAAAATATTCAAAGGTTATCTCCTGTTATTTACTGTGCAACTGTTACAGTAAGACTAATATTCCGCGACAAAATAATTATAAATATATATTTTCGCGCTTGTGATATTATATTAAGGCTAAATGACAAGTCAAGGAGCACAAAACCTATGAAAGTTACAAAATTCGGCGGATCATCTCTTGCCAACGCATTCCAGATTCAGAAAGTCTGCAGCATCCTTCTCGCAGATGAAGACCGTAAGATCATGGTCGTATCTGCGCCGGGCAAGCGCACCAAGGATGATATCAAGGTAACCGATCTTCTTATCGCTGTTGCCAAGGCAAGGATCGCCGGTGAATCATATGATAAAGAAGTCGAAGCAGTTCTCGCACGTTATGAGGAGATAGCTGACGAACTGGGCATTAAGGAAGTCCTTCCTGACATCGAGGAAAAGCTCCTTAAGATCGTTAAGGCTGACTACACCGAAGACATTGCTTACCTTGATTCCGTCAAGGCAATGGGTGAAGACTGCTGCGCCAAGCTCGTAGCTTTCTACCTTAATTCCACAGGTCACGCTGCCAAGTACTGCGATCCTCAGGTCTGCGGCCTTTTCTTGGAGCACGATGAAGCAGGCAAGGCAGTTATCCTTCCTGAGACTTACAATAACCTTTCCAAGCTTAAGGAAGAAAAGGATGTTATCCTCGTCTTCCCGGGCTTCTACGGCTATTCCAAGAGCGGCAAGATCATCACATTCTCAAGAGGCGGATCTGATATTACCGGTTCCATCCTCGCAGCTTCTGTCGGAGCTGATGTTTACGAGAACTGGACAGACGTAGACAATGTTTTCGCTGTTAACCCTAACCTCGTTAAGAACCCTTTCCCTATCACGGAGATCACTTACGATGAGATGAGAGAGCTTTCTTATGCAGGATTTACGGTTCTTCACGAAGAAGCTATCTACCCTGTTTTCGCAAACGGCATCCCGCTCAACATCAAAAATACAAATAACCCTTCCGCTAAAGGCACATGGATCGTTTCAAAGCGTACTCACTACGATTCACTCGTAACAGGTATCGCAGGAGACAAGGGCTTTGCTACAGTAACAGTAAGCAAGTACATGA
The DNA here is from genome assembly GCA_017427465.1 of Clostridiales bacterium. Taxonomy (GTDB): domain Bacteria; phylum Bacillota; class Clostridia; order Saccharofermentanales; family Saccharofermentanaceae; genus Saccharofermentans. The sequence continues at coordinate 73,738 of JAFRST010000061.1, forward strand.
TGAACCGTCAGGTCGGATTCCTCGCACAGCTCCTTAAGATCTTCTCTGACGAAGCTATCTCCATCGATCATATTCCTTCCGGAATCGATACAGTTACGATCGTACTTAGAAAGAAGTATTTCACAGAAGAAAAAGAAGCGATCATTGTTGACCGCATCAAGAAGGAACTCGAAGCTGACGTCAAGGTAGACAGAGACCTCGCCATCGTTATGATCGTCGGTGAAGCTATGGCAAATTCCGTAGGTATCATGGCTCGTGCTGCATCTGCCCTCTCCAATGCAGGTATCAACCTCCGCATCGTTAACCAGGGTGCATCCGAGATCTCAATGATGTTCGGTGTATCAGAGTCTTACTGCTCTTATGCGGTTAAGGTCCTCTATAAGGAACTCTTCCGTTATTGATGATCCTTTGAACTCAAAAAACAAAGGCTGTCTCGGTGTTCCGGGACAGCTTTTTTCTTTACTGGCGGTATATAAGATCTGGATGAGCTTCATAGAAGCGCTGCTTATCTTCATACATCTTCTTGTCAGCAGAACGCATGGCTTTGATTATGTCGGGCTCGTCTTTACTCAGCGACACACCGATCGCAAAGCGGACTGTCTCCGTCCTGTTGGACTTCTCGATAAGCTCGGCTACGCGTTCGCCTACTGTGTCAGGCTCCATCTTGCATGCGATGACCATGAATTCATCTCCGCCTACACGGTATACTTCGGCATCATAGAAAACATTTGAAAGAATGCCTGCAGCTTCCTTGAGCATTGCATCTCCGGCCTGATGGCCCTTGGTATCATTAAGCCTTTTAAGGCCGTTCATATCGGCAAAGATTATCGACCGATATGATGCAAGTCTTTGTTTTATAAAGCTTCAAAATCTCATCAAAAGACATATCCGGACTTCCGAAGCGCCGCGTTAACAAACTATAGTCCGCCCAAGAACTGACAGTGACTTAATTATAGGATTTTCGATACCTATTTCCATAATAACAAAAACCTTTTACATTCTTTTAACAGTTCTATTGAAATTGTTTTATCATCGCACGAAAAAGGGCTGCCTCATTTAAGACAACCCTTTATTTAAATCTTAAATTCCGAAAGCCAGAAGATCAGGTATTACCGTCGCCGCCGCCCTGATTCTCATTGCCGCCGCCCTGATTCTCGTTGCCGCCGCCTTGATTCTCATTGCCACCGCCCTGGTTCTCATTGCCGCCGCCCTGATTCTCATTGCCGCCGCCCTGGTTCTCGTTGCCGCCGCC
>JAFRST010000062.1 GCA_017427465.1 Clostridiales bacterium
ATAGAAGTCAAGTGTTTTGTGAAGAAAAAGTCTTATTTTTCAAGGCTTTCGAGGTTTTTTGCACTCACAAGAAATCGTCACGTGTTTTGCTGATAAATGGTATAATTTGTTTGTGATACCTTTGAAACTGTGAATAGTAACCGTTGAGAACATATCCGGAACATTGCAGCCAAAGAGCCTGACCGAATAATAATCCGAGAATCTCCTGTCCTTCCTGGGCAGCATCAGATAGCGTCTCAACGAATCAATAAGCTCCTCACGCGAAGCAATTTCATCGCTGATTACCGCTATGTCAGTTCTCTTCTGAAGTTCCTGAAGATCTATTTGTTCATCAGGTATCAATGCATTCATTCTCGCGTCCTCTTTACGGGTAGTACAGTTATTATACTCCCGTAAAGAGATCACGGTTACTTCGAAAAGACTTCGCCCTTTACCACGCCTCCGGTAACGATCAGGTCTTTGCCGTCAGGCTCGGCTTCAAAAGTCGTATTGGAATAGAAGCCGCTGCCTTTGATATCGAGATAGTAGACTTCATCGTCCTTGTCCCAATAGTAACTTCCTTCGAAGAACTGCCCGTCCTGATACCATGTGCAGTCCCCGTCCGACTCGAACTTGATCTCATACCTGCCGGATTCGCTCTCGTACTTTCCGGACAGCTTGTGCTTTGCGCCGCATCCTGTAAGCATCATGCAGACCAAAGACAAAGCTGTAACGATGCAGATTAATCTCTTCTTCCAATTCATTTTAAGTACCTCCTGTGGTTCGATGATCTCTCATCTTTTACCCATAGGACGATACGAAAAAGGCGAAGGTTCTCTCCGCAATAAAATTTTTCGAAATATAACAGGCTGCCCCAAAAGAGGCAGCCTGTAAGCCGTGATTTTCAAGCAAACAATATCAGTTTATAGGTCCTTCCGTATTACTGTCAGTGATTATGTCAATGTTCTCGAAAGCAATCACTTCGATGTCTAATTCCTTATATTCTTCCTTAACCATTTGAAGATCCCTCCTGATAGATTCTTGCAAAGTGTGATAAAGCATAAAGGCTGCAAGCTGTCTCGGCAAATCCCTGTTCGTATTTCTTTGCTATACACTGCTGAATATAAAACCTGAAATCGTAGGTATATGTACTACCATTGATCGTTACTGTGATCGGCTGCTCGATTTCTCCTGCAGCCAAGCCCGGTGTCTCGATGTATACGAGCTTCACGCCATTAACTGTTCTGGTCTTGAAAGTGAGACCCTGTGACTTGTAAGAAGCAGTCAGACTATTGATCTTAGCCGGATCCTTTATCTCGAAATAGAATCTTACCTTATTCTGAGAGCCGCAGAGTACTGATGCGCCATAGTACTTGATGCCGAGTTCATCTGAATCGATGCCCATTATCGTCAGGAAGGCCGGATCAGGATAATCATTTTCAAGACTGAACAAGTAATTCCAAATCGCACTGTTGTAGAAATAATCCGTATTCGTCTGATCATTAACAAGGTTATCTGTACGATACTCAAAATATAACTGAGAATAATAACCGTAGAAGACCATAGCTGCAAGCAGGTTCTGAAGATCTTCGTAATCATCCGGATTACTGAGAACATTTATGTATTGAACTACAGAATACGTATCTGTAATCAGTTCTTCGTTACCGGCCTTTACCACCATGGTGATCTCATCGACCATTTCACATGATGCTACGCCGCAGGTAACCTTGTAGTTGGCACCATACTGATTGATCGCAACAAGCTTGCCTTTGGCAGTATGAGCTCTGTCACCGTAGCCCCATGTAAATGTTACTTCCGTGTTGTTGCTGTCATATCCTTTCGGAAGCCTTATAAAGAAATTAACTCCGATGTCAGCTGAGAGTGTAATCGAGTGGCCTGTAATACGTGCATCACTGATCGTTCCGTCTACGAATGTGACGTTAACATTAGGATACCATTCAGCAAAATCATCCGCCAGACCTTCGCCGACATGACAGAACGTCGACTTAAGCCCCGGGTCTTTAAAATCATCACGGTAATCATCCCAATTAAATCCTACCAAAGCATCGCAATATATATCATTCACATTAGTGCAACCGTAGAAGGCCTGATAGCGAATATCTACAATAGTGCTCGGCAGAATGATAGTCTCTAATGAAGAGCAGTTGGAAAAAGCTTCTTTATGTATTTCTTCAATGCCTTCACCAAGCTCAAGATATCTCAGATTATAGCAATTGGAGAACAATGAAGGTTTCACGATCTTGACAGTTCCCGGAATGGCTATTGATTCCAGCTTTTTGCATTCAAAGAAAGCCTGTTCACCTATTGTTTCAACACCTTTACCGATAGTTGCTGAAGATAAGTTATAGCATCCGTAAAAAGCATAATCACCGATTTCTTTAACTGAGCCCGGTATTACAACAGATTCTATGCTGCTTTCTGTAAAAGCCGAAATACCAATGTAGGTAACAGTGTCAGGTATGTTCACTGTTTTCAAGGATGTGCAGCCTACAAAAGCATAATTCGGAATGGAAGTAATACCCTCAGCAAATGTTACGCTCTGAAGCTTCTCACAACCTGAAAAGGCGTCTTCGCCCAAAACAACTTTTGCAGGAATGGTAACAGAAACAAGGCCTGAATTGGAGAATGCATAGTTGCCAATAACCTCTAATGTGTCAGGAAGAACGATTGATTTGAGGTTTGTGCAGTCTGCAAAGCAATTTGAACTGATCTCTTTCAGACCGGATGGAAGTGTGATGTTCTCAAGACTGCTGCAATTCCGGAACGTATAAGAATATATTTCCTCAATGGAATCAGGAATCGTAACTGACGTAAGATTCACACAACTATTGAACGTGTTGTAGCCCAAACTCTTAGGGTTGCCCTTAATTGTTACAGTTTCGAGATTGGTACACCAAGCAAAAGCGCCGGATGTCTGCGAATTTTCATCCAGGGTTATGCTGGCCGTCTTAAGAGCGTCACAATATGCAAAAGCCTGTTCACCAATACTGACTGCTGAATCAGGTAAAACAACTGAAGTTAAAGCGGAATCATAAAAAGCATAGTATTCTATACTCGTCAATGTGTCAGGGAAATCTACGGTAGTCAGGCTGTCGCAATATGCGAAGGCATAAGATCCTATCGTTGTAACTCCTTCGCTGAGAGTCACAGAAGTAAGGCCGTCGCAATTTCTGTACGCACTTTGTCCGATCTTTGTAACGTTTGCAGGAACAGTCAGGTCCGTAAGCTCATAACAATCATTAAATGCATAACCGCCGATAGTTGTAACATTGCTTGGAATGTTGACCAAAGACAGCTTATAACAATATGAAAAACACTCATAAGGAATCTCGGTCAAAACACTATGCTCAGCAAATGTTACAGTGGTCAATACTGAACAGTCTCCGAACACTCCGTAACCCATAGTTTCGACTCCGGCAGGAATGTAAACAGATGTCAGGGAAGTATTATATTTGAAAGCATAATCTCCGATACTTTTTACGCCACTGCCGATGGTTACAGATGTAACACTTTCCAGAGAGCTGAATGAATTCTGGCCGATATATGTTATTCCGTCACCGACAACGATTTTCTTAATGACCGTTGAAGTTGAAAACCAAGGGGCTGATTGATACCCGAAGTTATCCATATCACCGGTTCCACTGATGGTCAGCGTGCCGTCACTGTCAAGCGTCCAGGTAGCATTAGTTCCGCATTCGCCTTCAGCGACGGTGTCAGCTGATACCGTGATCCCGCCGAAAATAAGCGCTGAGACCAAGACTACGATGAGCGCTATCGGTGCGCTCCAGATCTTTTTGTTCATGATAATTCCCCCGAATTAAATGCGCGCAGTTCCTAATTATCCTCACCTGAGGACCCTACTTCGAACAATATTATTAGAAATTGCTTAATAAATATATAAAATCTCAAAGAAAAATAATATTTTCGACTAATTGCATAAAAACAGAGCAGCAAACTATCAAACTTTAACAGACACACCGAGCAGATGTCCGGACAGTCCCAGTATCTCCTCATGGCCGTCCAGGAGCCTTACGGTGTTCATGATCGCCTCGCGCGAAGTCTCGTTCTCCCACACGGCATCGAGGTCGTGAACCAGCCACGCTCCGCCCATGATGCCGTGAACTTCGGTATCCATAAATCCGCCTTCGGAAAGCTCCTCTGTCAAGGTCTTAGCCGAATGGAAATGTGCGCTCCCGATGCCGCTGTAGACTTCCCTGCCCGGATTGACGTGGCACCCGTCATCAAGCTCTCTTTCGATCATGTTTAAGAAGCCGGGATCCTCTATCCAAGTGTTCTTATTCTCGCCAAAAGGCGAATAAACGGTGATGTTGTGGAGCAGGCACGAGAACGGCGTAAGCGTTGCTGTGTATAGCTTTCCGCCTTTTCGAAGAAGACGGAAACACTCTCTTATCGCCTTGATCCGTTCATCGTGATCGGTGATGTGATAAAGGGGCCCCATGAACAACACCGCATCGCAGCTTGCGTCATCTCTCGGGACATTTCTGGCGTCACAGGCTTCTGCGGCGGCAAGCTCCAGACCGGGGTATTCATCTTTCAGAAGTCTGCTCATCTCGATGTTTCTTTCCGACAGATCAAAAAGATGCACTTCATAACCCAGCGACGTAAGCCACCACGCATATTCCCCGTACGCACCTCCGATGTCATAGATGACTGAAGGCGGCTTCGGAAGCGTGCCAAGCAGGATCTCCTTCGTCCTTGCAAATTCTATCCGGCCTATACCCGTGCGCAGCCGGTTAAACTCTGATCCGGCATCGTAGAATGCCGTAGCTGAACTGTCTATAGCTTTCATTTTGTTCTCCTTTCAAATCGCAAATACACTGTCGGTACTTTTCCTGGTGATCTTCATTTGACTGCTGCGTCATAACGATGCCTCCTTTCCTCGCGAAATAAAAAACGGCCAGTGCCTTTGGGGCTACTGACCGTTTGAACTCTTTTCTTAAGTGCGCAACAAACTAAGCCGGTGCCCTATTTGGCAATGGCCTGCTGCTGAACCATCATTGATGCTACAAATGACTTCAGCATTGATGCGTACCTCCTGTTTGGTTTTCGAGATTGTACTACGCGCATGAGGCTGCGTCAAATTGTTTTTTTTGAGCGCCTTCTCAGCCCTTGTATCCGCAGTCGGATTTGACGGGGCCGTCCAGGCCGGATTCGTAATGCGCCCTGAACTCCATGTTGATCTCGCGGATCTCCTTCTTGCCGTCGATGTAATCCTGGTACATCTCGACAAGCCCGGACATGCAGCCGTCGCATGAACCGCTGATATTACCGATGGACTCGGCCACGATCTTCTCGCGCTCTTCTCTTGTCGTGTCTTTGATAAGTATGCTCATGCGTTAATTATAGCCCAATCAGCCTATTCCGCCACCGTCTTTGATGAGGCAGACTGCCGTCTGAGTATCAGGATCGTAAGTGAGCTCATATGTAAGGTAGCGCGCACTGTCAGAGTCTAAGAGCTTAAGCTCCGGCTCAGGTCCTGTCCACGAACCCGTGTAAACGATGTTGCCTTCACCGTCAACGTCCTTCGTCCACAACTCATCGAAAGTTACCTCTTCCTGGTCGTGACCTCTTCTCTCATAGTTGATCCTTGTGAGCTGGTAGTCGAGGAAATTCTTGAGCTGCTCTTCGTCTGCCTTGAAAACACAAGTCGACTCAGTATGTCCGTAAGCATTGTCGCCGACCTGAACGTTTATCGTAAATCCCTTGCTGAACCACTCCTTGGCCGCGTAGTTTTCCACATAATCGATCTGGGCGCCCTTACCGAGATCAAAGAGCGTGCATCCCTGCTGCTCATAGTCGATCGCATCGATCGCGTCTTCAGGCACTTCTTTCGCGAAAAGCGCTCTTACTCCTGCAACTATGATATTCCTCGCAGACGGGATGCAGAAAACTGTTCCCAGTGCGATCACGCCGGCTGCAGCGACCGCGAGGCCGGCCTTCCTGCCGCTCGTTAAACGTGTTGTCTTTGCAGGCTTCTTTGCAGAAGCCATCTCATTTTCCAATGCCTTTCTCATTTCTGATTTCCTATCATCACTCATGCGGATATTTTCGAAAGTTCTCTTGTATTCATCCTGCATATCTGCTTCCTCCCTCGAAATATTTCTTAAGGATTTCTTTTGCTCTGGTAAGTCTCATGGAGACCGCCGATGTAGCAATGCCGAGGATGTCCGCTATTTCCTTAATTGAATATCCTTCGTAATAATGAAGATGTATTGCGATCCTGAGTTTCTCGGGGAGCTCTGCGACTGCCGCAAGCATTTCCGTATCCCCGTCGTCACCGTCATTGGTGTCGTCAGTTCCGACCTCAATCGCGTCGTCAAACGGCTCTATAAAGACTATCCTGCCAGACTTGAGCACGTCCCTTGATGCATTCGCAGTCATGGTTAACAGGTACGTTTTTCTTTTCCCTTTGTAATTGCAATATCCGATCTTATAAGCTTCAAGAAAACATCCTGTACGACGTCTTCAGCTTCTTGCCGCGACCCGAGATACAAGTACGCCAGACGAAACATGTCGTCCGCATACATATCAAACAAGCGCAACACGGCTTCATTTTCCATCGAGTGGTGTCCTTCCTTTCCTGAGATTTTTTGAGATCTCACCTATAAGACGAACGGGAGTGCGATTTTTACACATTTTGCCGCGGTGTTTTTATTCACCGGTTGCCGCGGTATTTTTCTTCGCCTGTGATTATAGTGCTTTTCCGGGGGTGATTTTGGGGAAAGGAGTAAGAAAGAAGGGGGTGGGGCGTAGTGGGGCGCGTGCGGCGTAGAAGTGGCGAGAGCGGGGCGTAGAAAGAGCCCGTGCGTAAATTGTGCGTAAAAGTGGCCGTTTTGCGCACGGTTTTACGCATTTTTCTTCAAACTAGCGTGAATCCGTGCCTAAAAGTGCCCCAAATACGCACGTTTTACGCACTCGCCATCCGGAAAAGCATCACTAGCAGTTTCAGCCGTCAAAACACGGCAAGCCTTGCCTCCGGCAGATACGACAGCCCGCTTATTTGCTAATGATCACTGTTCCGTAGATCGCAGCGTTCAGTTTGGCAGAAAAGTGTCTCGGATCGAATGTTGTGTCATCGTTGCTCGTGGTAAAAATCACGTCGAGATCCTGGACGAGGCCTGCATTTGCAAAGTTGCCGAACTTGATCTTGCTCGTTTTGTAGTAATCCGAATAATCACTCATTCCAAAGTGTTCGTGAAACTTACAGTTGTCGATTTCTTTGAAGTACGGCACAAAGTCAGGGTATGTTGCCTTGGGCATTCCCTTTAGGAAGACTTTGGGTTCGTACTTGAACGGGATGCCGGATTCGGTATAAAAGATCGCTATCTCGCGCTCAGCAGCAGAACGGTATTTGATACCGTTGAATTCATAGTTGTCGGGCTTAGGGTAACTGGTGTTGGCATCGTTTTCAAGACTGTCAAAGTAGGCCTTGTTCATGAAAACCGGTTTGTTGGTGTCAACATAGATAACGCGACCAGCCGGATGCGGATCGCAATCCTTGGGAGGGTCGCTTTTGAAGTTGCTGTCCCAGATGGCTTGGTAGACGTTAAGTTCACGAGTGAGGGTGTCGCGGGTTTTCAGTATTTCGTAATAGTATTTACCCTTTTCGGTAGAGAGATTATACCTATGGTTGTTAACTATTATTTTCATTGGGTCAGAATCTGCTTTGGAATATTTCTGCAGCATAACAACTGGCAGTTTACCGAGTTGTTGCCAAATGTAGTTTATCTTGAGGGCCAGGTACTCCCTCGGGATGTAAGTATTGAATAATTCCATGGCTCGATTATACTGCGGGTCTTTGTCGGTTTTTCACGACAAAACTCGACAAAACCGACAAGCGGCTGGTAATTAGGAAAAACAGGGCTTACGTATAGAATTAGAAATTGATCGCCAGGGACAACAAAAAGCCGTCTCACGGGGAGGCGGCAAACAGCTTTAACAATGTTACATCCCTTATATTACGAGACTTTCTTGCCGAGGGCGGTCACCTTGACTGTGTGGTTCAGAGGCTCGCTCTTGGAAGCAAAAGAGCTGACGAAGGAGGCGCTTTTGACCTTGACGAAGTATCTGATGAGCGCGAAAAATCCGCTGATGAACCAGGTCAGGCGCGGCTGAACAGGACATAAAAAAGGCCGCCTCACAGCTGAGACGGCCCGTGAACCAAAATTAAAAAGCTTTACGCTCTCAAAGTAATACCGTACTTCTCCTCGAGGTTCTTGAGGATGGAAGCAACGAAGCCGTCGATGACTTCGGGCTTGAACTCCTCGTCCTTCGGAGTGAAGACGACGCTGAATGCGAGGCTCTTTTTATTCTCGCCGAGCTGTGCGCCTTCGTAGATATCGAAAAGCTCGATCCTCGTGATGTAGTCGCAGGAAGCTTCAATCTCCTTCTCGACTGTTGCGCATGTGACGGACTTGTCCATGACGAAGCAGAAGTCGCGCTTCTCTTCCAGATACTTCGGAAGCGGTGTGAACTTTCTGTCCTTGCCGTAGTACTTGCTTAAGGTGCGCAGGTCGATCTCTGCAACGTATGCGGGAACTCTCATGTCGAGCTCATCACAGATTTCATAGAGGACCTGGCCCAGGTAGCCTACGCACTCGCCGTTGCAGATGACCTTTGCTGTTCTGCCCGGGTGGAGGAATGTCTTGGAATCCTTCTCGTAATCGAACTTAACGTCCAGCGCGGAAGCGATAACATCGACAAGACCCTTAAGTGAGTAGAAATCCTCGTCCTCACCGAAAACACCGATGCAGATGGTCTCGCGCTCGTCAGGATATTCCGTGAGAGGCAGGCTCTTGGGAAGGAACTTGTTGCCCATCTCGTAGATGCGGCCTGAGAGGATAGCGTTCTTCTGATTCCTTGCCATTGCCTTGATCATCTGGGGCGCTAACGTCGTGCGCATCAGGGACAGATCGATGTTGATCGGGTTTACAAGCTGGATCGCGAATCTCTCGGGTGCATCCTCAGACAGACGAAGAAGATCGAAGTCTGAAGGCGAGAAGAATGAATAGTGCACACCTTCGGAAGCGCCTGCTGCGCAGAGCGCGTTCTTGATCTTGAGCTCTGAACGCTGCTTTAAGTTATAGCCGCCGGAAGTAACCTTTGCCGTAGGAATGAATGTAGGCGTGATGTGATCGTAGCCGTACATACGGATGACTTCTTCAGCGACATCCTGATAGGACTCCATGTCTACACGGTAACCCGGGATATAGATCGTAAGCTCATCGCCGTTAAGCTCGGGCGCGAAGTTGAGGCCTGTCAGAATGCGGACGATATCCTCATCAGGCACCGTGATTCCGAGAACGCCGTTAACTCTTGCAACGCTTACGGTAAGCTTTCTGGGCTCGATCGAGTTGCCGGTGTTAACATCGAAAGATGTTTTCGATACCTTGCCGCAGCCGAGCTCTTCGATAAGGTGCAGAGCTCTCTTCATTGCCATGACAGTCGTATACTCATCGACGCCCTTGGAAAATCTCATCGAGGAATCGGATACCTGCCCCAATGCCTTGGAGCTCTTGCGGATATTGTCGTGAGCGAACTTTGCAGCTTCGAACATGACTGCATTTGTCGTATCCAGAATCTCAGAGTTAAGACCGCCCATGATGCCTGCCAGAGCAACGGGCTTTACGCCGTCGCAGATAACGAGGTTATCGCTTGTAAGAGCGAATTCCTTCTCGTCCAAAGTAACGATCTTCTCGCCGTTTTCGGCGCGGCGCACATGGATCTCACCGCCCTCTAAGTAAGAGAAATCGAAGGCATGCATCGGTTGGCCGAGCTCGTAAAGCACGTAGTTCGTGATGTCTACGACATTGGAGATCGCGGAGCAGCCGACAAGAGCTAGACGGCGCTTCATCCAGGCAGGTGACTCACCGATAGTAACATCAGAAACATAATGACCGATGTATCTCGGGCAGAGATCGGGAGCTGATACACGGATGTTGAAATCGATCGCAACATCACTCTCCGTGTAGTCCAGAGCGGGCTCCTTAATATCCTTGCCGAGAACTGCGGCAACCTCACGGGCGATGCCGAAGATCGACTGGCAGTCAGGTCTGTTAGCCGTGATGGAAACGTCGAAAATATAATCGTCCAGACCAAGGATGGGCTTAACATCTGCGCCCGGTACTGAATCTGCGGGAAGCACGAGAAGTCCGTTATATCCTGCGCCCGGGAACATGTCCTCGGTAACGCCGAGCTCAACACCGGAGCAGAGCATACCGAATGAGTCATAACCTCTGAGCTTGCCCTGGCCGATCGTCATGAGGCCTTCAACAGTGACATGATCTTTTGCCGTTGCGTATACCTGAGCACCGATAAGAGCTAACGGATACTTGCCGCCTGCTTCAACGTTATCGGCGCCGCAGCAGATCTGGAGTACGCCGTTCTCGCCTGCATCAACAGTGCAGAGGTGAAGGTGCGTACCTTCGATAGCCTCACAAGTCTTTACTTCACCGACAACGACCTTGCTGATGTCCTTGCCTACCTGATATTTTTCTTCTACTTCGAAGCCGCAGCTGAAGAGCTTCTCTTCGAGCTCATCAGGTGTGACATCGATATCTACATAATCTTTAAGCCAACTTAAAGGTACTAACATTTTTACTTGCCTCCTTTTCGCTTAGTCATCGATCTGTTCAAGCACTCTGAGATCAGACTCAAAAAGGAGCTTGATGTTGTTGATGCCGTACTTGAGCATGGCAATACGGTCGATGCCGATTCCGAACGCCAGACCGCTGTACTTGTCACTGTCGATGCCGCAGCCTTCAAGGACCTTCTTGTTGACTACGCCTGCGCCGAGGACTTCGATCCAGCCTGTTCCCTTGCAGAGCTTGCAGCCCTTGCCGCCGCACTGGAAGCATGATACGTCGACTTCGACGGAGGGCTCAGTGAACGGGAAGTATGAAGGTCTCAAGCGTGTTCTTGTCTCTTCGCCGAAGATCTTCTTAACGAATACGTCAAGCATTCCCTGAAGGTCGCAGAGCGTGATGCCCTCATCTACAACGAGTCCTTCCATCTGGGAGAACATCGGTGAGTGTGTGGCATCGTCATCTGAACGGAAGACTTTGCCGGGTGAGATGATCTTTATAGGCGGCTGCTGGGATTCCATAACGTGGACCTGGCCTGCCGAGGTCTGTGTCCTCAGAAGGAACTCAGGGCTTAAATAAAAAGTATCCTGCATGTCGCGCGAAGGGTGATCCTTCGGGATATTCAAAGCCGTGAAGTTATAGTGATCTGTCTCGATCTCGTTGCCCTCGTAAACGGAGAAACCCATTGAGCCGAAGATATCGACGATCTGGTTCCTTACCTGGGTATTCGGGTGGAGATAGCCCTTCTTAAGCTTCTTGGAAGGGAGCGTGACATCGATGGACTCCGCTTCATAGCGTGCCTTCTGCTCCTCTGCTTTAAGCTTGCTGTCCAAAGCATCGAACTGCTCTGTTGCCCAGCCTCTGATCTCGTTGACCATCTTGCCGTACTCGGCCTTCTGCTCCTTCGGGATCTTGCCCATCTCCTTCATGAGAGATCCGATCGTGCCTTCTTTAGAATCCATGACACTTTTCCTGTATTCGAAAACTGCCTTTGAACTCGTAAGTCCTGTCAGGTCAGACTCGATCTGACTCTTGATCTGTGATAACTTTGCGCTTAATTCACTAAGTTCAGCCATGTTTTCCTCCTTGTTCTTCGTCGCCTCTTGCAATAAAAAATCCCGCGGCAACTTGTCATTGCCACGGGACGAATTCGCAATTATCTGCACCTTCGCGGTACCACCCATGTTCGGAAAACCATTATAGCTTTCCGCACTTAAATCGCGCTGTTTTGCCGCGCATCGCATCTGCTTAGTCAGCGTATCAGACGCCGTTTCCGACAGAAGCTCCGGTGTTGAAATTCATCCTGATGCCCTTCGGATCGTGCTTTCAGCCCAAGACACGACTCTCTTTCCCGGCAGCAAAAAGACTACTTACGCACCTTCATTGCAGGCTTTATTTATAATATGCACCCGGCGAAAAGTCAAGCAAGATAACCGGCCGGATCCTGCCGAATTCCGGCTCCCGTTTGTGTCATCCGCATGCCGGGCGCTTCCGGATTAGTGAAAATTAGACAAATAATTTACAAAATATCAAAAAGTGTTTATTTATTAGAACGCGTGTAATATTATAACTTTTGGAGTGTTCTCAGCTGGAGGACTTAAGTATTTTTTTTGATACGCGGGGTTTAACATGAAAAAGAAAAACATTTGGGGCATTATGCTCTCACTCGTTGTTACCATTGCCGTTCTGACCGTCCTTGGCGGAATTGCCGTTTCTGCGGACGCTTCTGTTCTCGAAAGCGGTAACTGCGGTGCCAACGGTGACAACGTTACTTACACGCTTTATGATGACGGTTTGCTCGTAATAACGGGTACCGGTGATATGAACAGCGATTTTGAATATTCTTCCGGTGTTCCGTGGATCGACCATGGAAAATCCGACAAAATTAAGCAGGTAGTCATTGAATCCGGCGTAACAAGTATCGGAAGATATTCATTCTTTTACTGCAGCAATCTTACATCAATAACTATTCCCGAATCCGTGACAAAGATCGATTACCGGGCTTTTTACGGAAGCGGCATAGAATCAATAACTATTCCCTATGGCGTAACCACTATTGGAGATGAGGTTCTTTACAATTGCGATTCTCTTACAACTGTTGAGATCTCTTCAACCATTAAAAGTATCGGAAATAAAGTCTTTGAGGCATGCGATAACCTTACCACCGTCACATTTGCATCGACAGGTGACATTGAAGTTATCCCGGCTGAAACATTTAAAGAATGCAAAAAGCTTACCGCAGTATATCTCCCCAGCGGTGTTACCACCATCGGAGACAATGCCTTCTCATATTGTTATGAACTTAAGACCGTAACTATTCCTGATACTGTCACAAGTATCGGTGACCGTGCTTTTTACAACTGCTACATCCTTACTGATGCAGCTCTTCCTAACAGCATTTTATCGATCGGAGACGAAGCATTTTATTATTGCCAAAAGCTTAATTTCCCTAACTTCCCTAACAAGATCAAGACTATCGGCAATTATGCTTTCTATAACTGCACCGGAATGACAACGGCATTGGTCATCCCTGATACAGTTGAAAGCCTCGGTGCATACGCATTCCATTACTGCGAGAATATAGCTTCACTTACTTTGCCTGCATCTGATAAGCTTCAGTTTGATTCCATACCTGTCGGTTGTTTTAGCTATTTAAAGAATATCGAGTCGGTAAATATCCCTTCGGGCATAACAAGCATAGAAGCTAATGCATTTTCGGGTTGTTATGAGCTCGAATCCGTTTCGCTCCCTGCCGGTCTTAAATCCATAGGGGATTATGCTTTCAGCAGCTGTTCCGTTCTTGAGACCATTGATCTTCCTGACTCCTTATCAAGCATAGGAATGGGCGCGTTCTACAGTACAGATCTTAAGACCATAACCATTCCGGATAATGTAACAAAGATTGCGAACAATACGTTCGGTTATTGTAAAAATCTCAAAACTGTAAATCTTCCGGAAAATGTAACAGAGATCGGGGACGAAGCGTTCTACTATTGCCAAGCTCTGGAAACAATAGATCTCCCTGACAGCGTAACAACTATCGGGGAGAATGCATTCGAACAATGCAGGCTGCTTGAATCGATCGATCTTCCTGCCGGTCTCACATCCCTTGGAGAGGAAGCTTTCCGTGAATGCCGCGCACTTAAATCGATCGTTATACCGAATGGAATAACATCTATCAATGCTGCCACTTTCATGTATTGTACTGTTCTTGAATCAGTAACGCTTCCCAATAACTTGGAATATATCGGGGCCAGTGCATTCTATGGCTGCTATAAACTGACATCCATAGATCTTCCCAACAGTTTAAAAACTCTTGGTATTAGTGCATTTGGTATCAATTTTACTGACGACTCAGCCGGTCTTGAGTCAATAAACCTTCCGGAAGGAGTAACATTTGAATCGGATACTTGGGGTAATGGTGCCGCAACATTCGAGAATACGAATATCACAAGTTTAACGATTCCCGGATCTATTACTACAATTCCGGAAAATACATTCTGGTATAGCAGTAAACTTCAGTCCGTAACTTTTGGTGAGGGCGTGAAGACCATTGAATTCGGTGCTTTAAGATACAGTAACAATATCAAAACTGTAGTAATACCAAGCACTGTTACCAAGATCGGCATGTACGCTTTGGGCAGCGGTAAGAGCATGACTGACGTCTATTGCTATGCTAATCCTGCTAATTTGGATATGAGCTACGGCAACAATAATAACTTCAATTCCAACACCAAGTTCCACGTTCCTGCCCAGTATCTTGATATTTACAAGGAAAAGTTCCCGGGCTTGGCAGATAACTTCATCGGCGATGCAGACGGCGAGATCGCTGTCGGCAGCAGCACACACCTTTGCGGTCACTCTGTCACTATCGACGGATCGATCGGCGTTAATTTCTACATGACACTCGGAGAGGACGTACTTAATAATGCCGATACTGCATATATGCAGTTTACTATCAACGGCAAGACTCAGAATGCCAAGGTCAGCGAAGCTTCCAGAGACGGCATTTACTACATCTTCCGCTGTAACGTCGTAGCAAAGGAAATGACAGATACTATCTCAGCACAGATGTATCTGTCCGAAGGCAATCCCGACGGCGATGCTTACACTTACACTGTAAGAGACTATGCGGTCTACATCCTTAACCACAAGGCCGACTATTCCACTGCAGTAGTAAATGTTGTAAACGAGATGCTCAACTACGGTGCAGCAGCGCAGATCTATTTTAATTACAATACATCTGACCTTGCTAACTCTGTAGTAAATGATTCCAATAAGCCTTCATTGACTGAAGGTTCTTACAAGGTTATAGACGTAATTGGTCGTATTACTTACCGTGATTTTGGTACATATAATGACGAGTTCGTTACTACCGTAGGAGACGTTAAGCTCTCAATGACAAGCCTGTCACTCAAGTCAACTCTTACCTTAAAGCTTTACTTTGAGAACGTTCCGGAGGGTACGGCATTCACGTATAATGGTCAGACTCTTACGGCATCCAAGTCAGGCAAATACACTGTCGTAACGATCGAAGGCATCAACCCTTACTATATCAATGCCTGGGTTGAGATCGGTGTCAGCTATGGTGAAACAAACGGAACAATAATATATAATCCTCTGAAATACGTTTATAACGTTATGAAGGCAGATTATGATACAAAGGTAACATGGCAGCTCAAGCAGGTATTGTCTTCTATGATAGAATTCCAATTTGCTCTGAGTGAATATTATAATCCTCAGATATAATAACAGGAGAAGAAAAATGAATACAAAAGACATTTACGAAGAATTGGATATGAGCGTTATCACATTTGAGAATGTGGACATTATCACCGACAGTGATCCTGACGGTTTGCCGCCTCAAGGCATATAACGCCACACAGCACTTGTCTTAACAGGGACTGATTATCATTCAAAGGGTGCCTTACGGGGCACCCTTTTTTACCGCCTTTACTCAAATGTTATAATGTCTTTGAAAAAGGAGAGGCCCTATGGCAAAAGTCTTAGTCGGAATGTCCGGCGGCGTTGACAGCGCGGTTACCGCATATCTTCTTAAACAGGAAGGTCACGAAGTGACCGGCGTTACGCTGCGCACCTGGCAGGAAGAAGACGGCGGCGACAGCAGGTGCTGTGAGATCGATGAGGCCAGAAGGACATGCGAGGTCTTAGGTATCAAGTACCATCCGCACAACTGCCTGTCACTTTTCGACAACTGCGTGGTAAAGCCTTTTGTCGATGACTATTTGCGTGGACTGACCCCGAATCCCTGCATCGAGTGCAACCGCTATGTTAAGTGGGCGAAGATGTTAGAGCTCGCACAGGTCTTCGGCGCCGAATACATAGCGACCGGACACTACGCTTCCATAGTCGCCCTCCCTAACGGGAGATTTACCGTCCGCAAGTCTCCGCATGCAAATAAAGACCAGTCCTACATGATATACAAGCTCACCCAGGAGCAGCTTCAGCACACGCTGATGCCTCTTGGGGGATACACCAAGGACGAAGTAAGAGCCATCGCCGAGAAGGCAGGCATCCCCTGCGCTCATAAGGACGATTCACAGGAGATCTGCTTCGTTACCGACGGAAGATATACGGACTTTATCAGAGAACACTCGGACAGGCCCGTCCCGGAGGAAGGCAAATTCGTTGATGAGGACGGTCGTGTTTTGGGAATCCACAAAGGCATCTACCAGTATACTGTAGGACAGCGTAAGGGCCTCGGGATCGCCCTGGGATACCCCGCTTATGTCACTAAAATACTGGCAGATGAGAATAAAGTCGTGCTAGGAAGCCTTGAAGCGCTTAAGTCCAAGACGGTCTTATGCAGAGATGTTAACTTCATGAGCATAGAGGATCTTGCGCCCGGAGATAAGCTCACGTGCCTTGCCAAGACAAGATATCACCAGACAGAGCGCACGGCTGTCATTGAGAGGATCGATCCGGAACATATAAAGATCACCGCGGATGAGCCATTCCCGGGCGTATCGCCCGGACAGTCAGCCGTATTCTACGATGACGACGGATGTATCATTGGCGGCGGGATAATAGAGAGATCCTTGTAAGATCAAATTTTCGAACTGATAAAAATGCGAGAACGGGCACCTCAGATGAGAGGATACCCGTCCAACGCACATCCCAAGGATACCTCTAGCGAGGCCTTGAGTCCGTACGGATCCCCGCATAAAGAATCACCAAAAGCATGCGGGGTTCCGGAACGGTTACTTCTTAATATCAGCTCTCCATGTAGCAGGCTTGAACTCCTGTACGAGCGGGAGGAGACGCTGATCTACGTCGATCTTGAAGACGGAGTTAAAGTTGTTTGTCGCGATCATCTGACCTGCGAAGCCTACGATAACTACGAGTTCCTGATCAGTAAAGTGCTTCTTAAGTTCAGCGAAAAGTTCATCGGATACTGATGTAGGATCCTTAACGATGGACTCTGCAAGTGTAGTAAGAAGTGTTTCCTTCTCATCGTAAACGAGGTTAGCAGGATCTAAGCCAAGCCCCTTAACGTCGCTGATGAAGAAAAGGGAGCACAACTGGCAGGAGTTAGTTGTGGAGATCTTGTGTGCGTAGAGGATCGCATCCTTCTCACCGATTACCTCAACCAATCTGTTCCAGGATGTGTACCATGCCATATAAGCATCGTATGTTGCTGCGTCATTGAGAAGGCCCTTCTTCATGTTCGTAACTGCGTTTCTGCCTGCAAGCTCGTCGTAACGTACCTTCTCTGCGCCTGTTGCCTCTGACTGTTCTACCAATTTAATTCGTGCCATGTTGTGTTTCTCCTTTTTCTGTGCGTTTTTTGTTTTTTAAAGTGCGATCTTAAGTATGTCTATGATCTTTTTGCTGTCGAGCGGAACGTAGTGGCCTACATTGCCACCGGCCGTAGCACGCTCTGCCATTGTCTTAAAGTCCTTGTCTGTTATGCCGAGTTCGCTTAATCTCGTCTTGAGTCCCAGGCTCTTGAAGAACTCCTCGAGTTCTTCAGATAGAAGAAGCGCTCTTTCTTTCTCACTAAAATCGTAAGCGTCTTTGCCATAGACTCTTGAAGCTAACTGAGCCAGCCTCCAGGGCTTTTCTTCCGCCATGTACTTCGTCCATGCGACAAAGACTATGGCCATTCCTTCACCGTGGGTGATGTTGTATTGTGCGGAAAGCTCGTGCTCGATACGGTGCGATCCCCAGTCTGCCCTTCTGCCGGCATCGAGGAAATTATTGTGCGCTACTGATGCGAGCCACTGTATCTCCGCTCTGGCGTTGATGTCCTTTGGGTCTTCAATAAGTCTTCTTGCGTTGACCTGAAGTGCCCTTATGGCTCCTTCGATGAGATAGTCTGTCGTATCCGAATTCTTCTCATCGGAGAAGTATCTTTCGAGAAGGTGCGATAAGACATCCGCGATACCGACGTAAGTTTGGTATTCGGGAAGGTTTACTGTGTACCGCGGATTCATTATCGCGAATCTCGGAATGATACGGTCATCTTCAAAGCCTTTTTTCCACTCTCCATATGAGAGGATGGCGGCATTAGAGGTCTCAGATCCTGAAGAAGCCGTTGTGGCGATAACGCCGATTCCTAATACCTTTTCCGGTACGGCGCCATTTGAGAAAAAGTCCCAGACGTCATCTTCGTAAGGTATTCCGATTGCTATTGCCTTGGCTGTGTCGATGGAGCTTCCTCCGCCTACTGCCAGGACAAAATCGACTTCGTCTTTCTTACCCTGTTCTACGAGCTTTCTTACGAGCTCGATGGACGGATTCGGCACTACTTCCCTGCTCTCGGAAAACTTTATATCCAGTTCTTTTACAGCGTCCCTGATAACGTCGTAAATGCCGAGTGTCTCTACAAAATCTCCGCTGGTTACTAATAGGAGTGACTTTACGTTGTTTTGCTTAAGGAGTTTTGCGAGACTCTTCTCGCTTCCTTCACCGAATACGATCTTCGCAGGGTTGTAGTACTCAAATCCGATCATGGGTTATTGCTCCTTATCCGAAAAGGGGAACTACTGCTCCGTCGTAAGTAGCGTTGATGTATGCTGCTACTTCAGGTCCCTGGAGGACTTCAACGAGCTTAGCGATTGCGGGATCGTTTGCCTTGTCAGCAGATGTGGCGATGATGTTGCCGTATGTCTGAGCTGCAAGACCGTCGTTAGCTTCAACTGCGAGTGCCTGGCTTACGTGGAGGCCGCCCTCGATTGCGTAGTTGCCGTTGATGACTGCTACTTCAACGTCAGGAAGTGCTGCAACGAGCTGCTCGGGTGCGAGTTCCTTGAACTGGATGTTCTTGGGGTTGTCGATGATATCTTCTACGGTAGCTGTGATGCCTGCGCCGTCCTTAAGCTTGATGATGCCTTCCTGCTCAAGAAGAAGGAGTGCTCTTGCTTCGTTTGTTACGTTATTAGGAACTGCTACGATAGCGCCTTCGGGAAGCTGGCTAAGGTCTGTTGTCTTGCCTGCGTAAACACCGAAGGGTTCATAGTGTACTGCGCCAACGGATACGAGGTCGGAATTGTTTTCCTTATTGAACTGGTCAAGGTAAGGAACGTGCTGGAAATAGTTTGCGTCAAGGCTTCCCTCGATTACGCCTGTGTTAGGTGTGATGGAATCTTCGAGAACTACGATCTCCAATGTGATTCCCTGCTCTGCGAGGATCGGCTTTGCAACTTCGAGGATCTCAGAGTGAGGTGTTACGTTAGCGCCTACCTTGATCGTTACGTTAGCCTGTACGTCAGCCTGTGCTTCTGTCTGGGTATTGCTGCCTGTGCCTGTATCAGCGGATGTGGGATCTGCCTTTCCGCACGCTGCGAGAGCGCCGATTAAGCTGAATGTAAGTACTGAAGCGATTGCTTTCTTAAATGTGTTTTTCATAATATGTTTTCTCCTTTGAATGTGTTTGGTTTTAAGTTTTGTTTCCTTGTTCAGGGCCAAGAAAAATGCCCGAGGGTCAGATTTAACTCCCGGGCACATGGCATGTCATTTCAGCGCATCAAAGCTTTAACATCGTCTCGCAAGGCGTGAACTTACAGAGCTCATCGCCGTGGCCATCTTGTGTGCCCGGGAGCTAAGCATTCGACAACACATCATGCTGTTTACTGTGTTAGTGATCGAGTTGTACATTTTTCACGCCTCCTTTCGAGTTGATGGTGAAAGTATAACGGTACTAACCTACTATGTCAATAGGTAATTTGATATTTTTTCGAAAATCTTGAAATGCCTGATTTCATTGGGTTTGAGGGTTGTTTAAGGCCTTTTGCAAAGCGAAAATTAAGCAGATCGTCTTCAGATCAGAGCTGCGAATACTCCATTAAGAGCATATTCATCTGCTTCTCATCGTGAATATAAGTATGCTCGTGGACGGTGCCTTCATAGACGAGTTTTCCGTCCCTATAGACGAGAAGACGGTTAAGCGGGACTTCCTCCCATGCGCCGTCATCTAACGGCCTGGTAGCGAAGAAGACAGAGCCGTCATTATTCTTGCGGTACAAAGTACCGGCTTCATTCTTATGAACGTAGAGATCCTCTCCGTCAAATATAAGAAGATTCAGCTTGTTCTTATCAGAAAGCTTTACCGTTACCGAATCCATGATCTTAAAGCGCTCTGCCTCGTCCCTGATCCCCTTGTTCTGATCAAGGATATAAAGCAGTATCCGCTCGCTGTCCGTAGATCCGCTCTGGATATCCTTATAAGGAAGGAGTTCATCAGACTCAAATATTGTTCCGTTGTGGGCTAATACCCATTCGCGCCAGTTGGGATCGTGCGCAATGAACGGATGTGTGTTCTTGTGCTCGACGTAGCCGATGGTGGCCTTGCGGATATGTGCGATGATCCCGCGGCATGAGACGCCGGAAGATAAGAGCTTGACGATCTTCGCGCTTCTGGTCGAATCTACAGGCTCTTTATCGATGGTGATCCTGCCTGTATCATCCCATGTGGCAATGCCCCAGCCATGCGGGTTATATTCGCCGTGCCTGAAGAACGCTTTAAGCTCACGGGTAACATCGATTGTCCTGTCGGATGATACTCCGAACATCTCACACATTATTCAGATACTCCCGTTCTTTTTCATCAAGAGAATTGCCTGCCAGTTCCAGGAGATAGTTATACCACTCGCGGGCCGTCCGGTCACCATAGATCTTTGCATCTAATCCGGATACGATTACCGCGCCGACCGCATCCTCGATCTGTTCGATAGAGTTAATATCTTTAAGTTCAGTCTCCAGAATGGAGAGATTCTCATCCGAATAGATAAGACCTTTTATGAGGGCGACATAGCTAAGCGCGCGTCCGAGAGGAACGCTGTCTGCCACTCTGATCTCGATGTATTTCTTGATGCGGAAATGGAAGAATCCCATAGAGATAAAATGCTCTATCAGATGCTTTTTGCGGGATTCCGTAAGGTCACTGCCGATCGTTCCGTCGTTAATAAGATCCAGGGCTGTAGAATCACCGACATAAGATGTCTCGCCTTCATCGGTAAGAAGGATCAAAGGAGTATTGGATATTACGTCAGCGATCTTATCATAACCGAAATCCTCATCGAATGAATGCGGATAAAATCCTGTTCTCGAAGGATCGAGATCGCTCCATTCCTGTATCCTCAGAAGGTGTGTCTTATTAGATTCCTTCTCAATGACGGAGTCTTCGTAAGTCTTGTTCTCGAGCGCGATCATGAGGATAGGAGAAATCTTCTGCAGTACAATGAGTTTGCGCACAAGGTCTTTCTCCGAACTGTAATCGACTGATATCTGGACCGATGAAGATGCCCTCATCATGTACTTGCCGTATTTTCCGCTTTTACGGAAATAAGCATCCATATACTTATAGCGCTTTTTACGAGACAGCGGGATATCATCAGGATCGATCTGGCCTGACTCAACGATGGGAAGATTGCCCTTGGTTATGATGTGATATCCGCGGGATTCGAAGATCGGGATCCAAAGCAAAAGGAATTCTTTATAGATGCTCTTGATCTCGTCGATACCGGACTTCGGATCAATGCTTATCTCAAACTGGCAGGCAGGCTCCAAAGTAACAGAATAACCGGTCGTAACGTAGCCGACCGGATATCCGTCCATGTATATCACTTCCGCAGAAAGATCTTCTGCTACTTCGCCGATAAGTTTTGTAACTTCATCAAAACCTATCTGTATGCCTTTATCGTTCACGACAAAGTGTTCTATCTCAAGCCCCAGCTCCTGACCGGACGTCTCGCCTGAACGTATGTAATCTACTATGGCTGAATGTAATGACATATATTATTTCTCCCTTACTACGAGACTGCCGTCTTCTGCTTGTTCTTGTGAGCTTCGCCGTTTTGCGAGAGCTGATACCTGTCGAAAAGTTTCACGTACATAAGAGGCACTGCTCCGACTATTGCCGCACTTGCCTGGATGCCGTTGGGGATCACTGATCCCAAAGCAGCTTCCACACCGTACATAAACGGCAGTGATTCAAATGCAAAATAGCCGGCGATCATGATAAGTTCTGCAACGAATGATCCTGATACCTTGCGTACAAGTGAGACCTTTCCCTTAGCGTTTCTCTTAAGAAGTGATCCTGCCACGAATCCCATCAGGCCCTTGATAAGGAATGTTGCTATAGCATACTGCGGATAGCCTGCCAAAAGATCGGCAAGTGTCGAGCCGATGGCTGCAGGAAGCAGTGCCAGAGGGCCTAAAATATATGAGCTTAACAGTATCACGAGGTCACCGAGATTTATGTATCCTATCGCGGTCGGGATATGAAGCTCGGTGCCTACAAATACCAGTGCTGCGAGCACTCCTGCGTATGCGATCAGCTTTAAGTTGTTTTTGTTTCTATTTCTATTGCTCATATTTTGATTCTCCTTTATTTGTTACGGATCATTAAGTTTTACGGGTCTTCTTAGACATTCGGATCCCGATCTCCTGGATCAGCATTACCATTGCGATGAGTAAGGCAACCGTCGTCCAGAGCACTTCTTTCTGATATCGGTAGTAACCGTACTGGAGTGCTATGGCTCCGAGTCCGCCGCCGCCGATAACGCCGGCCATCGCAGAATATCCCAATACCGTTGCAACGTTGATCGCACCACCCTGCAAAAGCGAGGGTGTAGCTTCAGGAATAATGAAGTGGATTATCGTGTACAAAGGTGATGCACCCATTGAAGTTGCCGCTTCGATAATGCCCGGATTTACTTCATTCAGGGACGACTCTACCATTCGTGCTACGATCGGGATGGCACCGACGGTAAGAGGTACGATCGATGCGGTGGTTCCGATCGAAGAGCCGACTACAAGTCTTGTGAACGGGATCAGGAGCACCAGCAGGATCAGGAACGGGAGCGAACGCGCCACGTTTACGATGAATCCTATGATGCCGTTGACGATCTTGTTCTCGAGAAGGCGGCCCTTTGAAGTCGCATAGAGGATCACACCCAGAGGCATGCCTACGATGTATGAGAATAGTGATGCGAACAGCGTCATCTCGAACGTCTCAAAAATACCGCTGAGTATCGCTTCTTTCATGTATTCACTCATTTGTTTCAACCTCCGTTACGGAAAGTCCGCCCTTAGTAAAGAAACTGATAATAGTCTCTTGATCCTTTTCGGAAGGCGGGAGCTCAACGATCATCTGGCCGAAACCGATACCGCCGACGCTCTTTGTGTTAGCACTCAGGATATTGACCTTGAGACCGGTCTGTTCCACAAGATTCGCGATGAAAGGCTCGCTCGATTGCGTGCCGTCAAATACCAGACGGACGACTCTTCTGCCCTGCTCTGAAGGATCAAACGGATTGCTCGGGAAAACGAGCTTTTTCGCGGCCTTTGACTTAGGGTTTGAGAACACGTCTTTAACGTCTCCTACTTCGGCAAGCAGGCCGTCATCGATTATCGCCACGCGGTCGCAGATCTTCTCGACGACGCTCATCTCATGCGTAATGATGACTATCGTGAGCTTTCTCTCCTCGTTGATCTCTTTTAACAGATCAAGGATCTCTCCCGTAATCTTCGGATCTAATGCGCTTGTTGCTTCGTCGCACAACAGGACTTTTGGGTCTGCAGTGAGTGCTCTTGCTATGGCGACTCTCTGTTTCTGGCCGCCCGAAAGACGTGCCGGGAAAACATCTTTCTTCTCCGACAGTCCTACTATCTTAAGCATCTGCAGAGCCTTCTCCCTGCGTTCTTTACGGGGGACTCCGGCGATCTTCAAAGGCTGTTCGACATTAGACAGGACGGTCCTCTGGTTAACAAGGTTAAAGCCCTGGAAGATCATTGAGATCTTTTGTCTTACTTCTCTAAGCTCCTTTGCTGAAAGCGCTGCAAGGTCCTTATCGTAGAATGTAACGCTGCCTGAAGTTACTTCCTCAAGGCGGTTTAGGGTGCGCACCAGAGTGGATTTGCCTGCACCGCTCATGCCGATGATGCCGAAGATCTCGCCTTCGCGCACCTCAAGACTCACGTTCTTTAAGGCCTCGAATTCCTTGCCGTCGTTCTTATATGTTTTGTATACGTTTGTCAGTTCGAAAACGTTACCCATTAATCGAATAATCCTTTGCTCAAATATCTGTCTCCCCTGTCAGGGAAAACGGTTACTATGTTCCCGCTCTCTATTTCAGATGCGAGTCTGAGAGAAGCTGCGAGCGCCGCTCCTGATGAAGATCCTGCAAGGATGCCTTCTTCTTTTGCTAACCGCCTGCTCATCTCAAATGCTTCGTCGTCATTTACCTTAATGACTTTATCTACCAGTGTGATGTCCATCGTATCAGCGATGAAGTCATTGCCTATTCCTTCGATGTTGTAATCGAAATGCTCACCGCCTCCGATCGTCGATCCGAAGGGATCTGCGAGTACTCCGGTGATATTAGGGTTTTGTTCCTTTAAGTACTTAACAACGCCCGTGAATGTTCCGCCGCTGCCTGCGCCTGCTACAAAATAATCGATCTTGCCATCCAACTGTGAATAGATCTCAGGACCGGTTGTCTCATAGTGTGCGAGAGGATTTGCAGGATTCCTGAACTGTCTTAAGGAAACTGATCCTTCGATCTCCTTTAGGATCTCTTCGGCTTTTCTCTCGGCTCCGAGCATTCCTTCTTCTCTTGATGTATGAATTATCTCCGCGCCCAAAGCGCGCATCACTTTCTGCTTCTCGATGGAAAATTTCTCAGGGACCGTGAAGATGACTCTAATACCCTGGTTCAGCGCCGCTACGGCGATGCCGATACCTGTATTTCCTGCGGTGGCGTCAACGATCGTGCCGCCTTCTTTGAGGATCCCCCTCTTTTTCGCATCGTCGATCATGTAGACACCTACACGGTCTTTAACGCTTCCTGCGGGATTCATAAGTTCAAGTTTTGCATATACATTTACTCCGGGCTTAACGCCCATATGGTTGATCTTCAAGACCGGTGTATTGCCGATCATGCTTCTGATATCTTCATATACGTTATTCATAGTTTTTACCTCTTATTACTTTGCTGAATTCTCGATCGCCTGCTTGAGATCTGCGATGAGATCATCAACGTCTTCGATGCCTACTGAGAATCTGATGAGTTCATCCACGATCCCGACTTTCTTACGGATGTCAGCGGGGATCGCTGCGTGAGTCATCGTAGCCGGGTGACATACCAGTGATTCGACGCCGCCTAAGCTCTCTGCCAAAGTAATGAGATTCAAGTTCTCAAAGAACTTCTTATAGTCGTATTTGTCGTTAAGTACGAAGGA
This sequence comes from Clostridiales bacterium, assembly GCA_017427465.1. Lineage (GTDB taxonomy): Bacteria > Bacillota > Clostridia > Saccharofermentanales > Saccharofermentanaceae > Saccharofermentans. The sequence goes on from JAFRST010000062.1 coordinate 25,311, forward strand.
GATCATTGCACCTGCTCCGTCAGCCTGCTTCTTCTGCACTTCATAGCCGGGATCTGACTCGAGACCGGGGTAGTAGACCTTGCTTACAAAGCCGCTTCCTACGAGCCATCTTGCGATCTTCTCTGCGTTATCAACGTGTCTGTCCATGCGTACTCCCAAAGTCTTGATGCCTCTGATAATGAGGAAGCTGTCCCAGGGAGCGAGCACGCCTCCGATGGCATTCTGCAGATAGTAAAGGCGGTCTGCCAGTGCCTTGTCGTTTACCACTACGAATCCGGAAATAGTGTCAGAGTGGCCGCCCAGATACTTGGTGCCGCTGTGGATAACGATGTCGGCGCCGAGCGTCAAAGGGCGCTGCAGATAAGGTGTGAGGAATGTATTGTCTACGATCGTAAGCTTGTTGTGCTTTTTCGCGATCTTGGAAACTGCTTCGATATCAGTGATTGTAAGAAGCGGGTTTGCGGGAGTCTCGATGTAGATAGCCTTTACGTCGTCATCGATAGCGTTCTCAACTGCTTCAAGATCTGAAGTATTTACGATCTTGTATGTGATATTGAAGTTCTTGAATACGTTATCAAGGATGCGGAATGTTCCGCCATAGATGTTGTCTGATACAACGAGTTTGTCACCGCTCTTAAAGAGTGAGAGCACCGTGTTGATCGCTGCAAGTCCTGATGCGAACGCAAGGCCGTGTCTGCCATGCTCCAGGTCTGCAATGAGTTCCTCAAGAGCCGCCCTCGTCGGGTTGCCTGTTCTTGAGTATTCCCATCCTCTGTTCTTGCCAAGTCCGTCCTGCTTATATGTGGATGTCTGGTAGACCGGCACGTTTACTGCGCCTGTTATCTCATCTCCGTCGATGCCGCCGTGAATAAGTAATGAATTGATTTTGATGTTATGTGCGTTGGTCATTTTGTTTTTCCTCTCGATCAGTTTTTACGAAAAATGCCCGGCGCTTTAATAGAGCTCCGGGCATCTTAGAACAATTTCAGTCAGGATGATTCTTTCAACATCGAATCAAGTTAAGACAGCAATAGTCCATTGCCCGTGCGTTTGACATTCGACAACAACACATGAACTTCATATTGACTGTCTCCTTCCGTTATTTTCGTATGATGGGTGTGATTATATTCCCATTTACCTACTGTGTCAATAGGTTTATTGAATTACTTTTGTTCCTTCTTACTCTCGTAATCCTGAAGGGCAGATTCGATGGCTTCCTGCGCCAGTACAGAGCAGTGCATCTTATAGTCCGGAAGTCCGTCCAGAGCCTCTGCTACTGCCTTGTTGGTAAGCTGTCTTGCTTCAGATACGGGCTTGCCTTTGATGAGCTCTGTCGCCATCGAGCTTGACGCGATGGCTGATCCGCATCCGAATGTCTCGAACTTAACGTCCTTGATGATGTCGTCTTCGATCTTCAAATACATCTTCATGATGTCGCCGCACTTCGCATTACCGACTTCACCTACTCCGTCAGCATCCTCGATGATTCCTACGTTCCTGGGATTTCTGAAATGATCCATTACCTTCTCGCTGTATAAAGCCATTTTAAATGCCTCCTTATAAGATGAAATCTTTCTTGCCTGCGACCAGGTCGCGCCATACCGGTGAGAATCCTCTAAGATACTCGACCACTTCTTTTACCGACTTGATGATGTAATCAGCGTCTTCGTCAGTAATGTCTTCGCCGATGCTGAGTCTCAGTGAACCGTGTGCAACATCGTGAACTCTTCCGATAGCAAGAAGTACATGTGAGGGGTCCAAAGAACCTGACGTGCATGCGCTTCCCGAAGAAGCTGCGATTCCCTTATCGTCAAGGAGGAGCAGCAATGACTCACCTTCGATTCCTTCAAAACAGAAATTGATATTGGACGGTACTCTTGATACCGCGTCACCGTTGAGTGCGGAATGCGGGATCTCCGAAATGCCGTTGATGATCTTATCTCTTAAGGGGAGAAGCTTAGCTTTGTAGCCGTCAAGATTTGCGACAGCGTCCTTAAGGGCTGTTGCCATTGAAGCGATGCCCGGAACATTCTCCGTGCCTGCTCTTCTGCCCTTCTCCTGGGCTCCGCCTTCAATGAGATTGAAGATCCTTACTCCCTTTTTAACATAGAGGAAACCGACTCCCTTAGGTCCGTGGAACTTGTGTCCTGAAGCTGAAAGCATATCGATGTTGTCATCAACGACATTGACCTTGATGTGACCTACGGCCTGCACTGCATCAGTATGGAAAGTAACGTTATGCTTTCTGCATACTTCGCCGATCTCACGGATGGGCTGGATCGTTCCGATCTCGTTATTGGCATACATTATGGTAACGAGGCATGTATCCTCGCGGATCGCTTCCTCTACCTGCTCTGCGCTGACGAGCCCGTTCTCATGTACATCTAAGAGGGTTACTTCAAAACCTTCTTTCTTTAACTTGTTAAGCGTATGAAGCACTGCGTGGTGCTCGAAGGCTGTAGAGATGATGTGCTTTTTGCCTTTGATCTCTCCCAGCTTTGCTGCTGATAAGATCGCCTGGTTATCGGCTTCGCTTCCGCCTGATGTGAAGATAATCTCGTTAGGCTGGGCGCCGATGGCGTCTGCCACGTCTCTTCTTGCCTGCTCAAGTACTTCCTTGGCCTTCTGGCCGAATTCGTAAAGGCTTGAAGGATTTCCGTATGTGTCTGCCAAAAGGCTTGTTAACGTCTTGACCGCCGCGTCGCTCATCTTTGTGGTTGCGGCATTATCTGCGTAGATCACGGTGATTCTCCTTTTATACAAAAATGTCACCGCAATCTTAAAACCTATTTCCTACTATGTCAATAGGAATTTGTTATTGATTTACCTATTCGCCTATGCGTATAATGGGTAAATCATCGAAAAGGGGTAATGCGACATGATCTCAACTAAAGGAAGATACGGTTTGCGCGTAATGATAGATCTGGCACAAAACGACAACGGCAGCTATATTCCTCTGAAGGATATTGCCGAGCGTCAGGAAATCTCCAAGAAATATCTTGAAATCATAGTCAAGCAGATGGTCGAAGGGGGCCTTATCAAGGGCTTAAGCGGCAAAGGCGGCGGCTACAGGCTCGTCAAAAAACCGGAGAAATATACCGTCGGTGAGATCCTTACACTTATGGAAGGCACCATCTCATCCGTAGCATGCCTCGCTGAAAAGGACTATAACTGTCCCAGACGCAAAAAGTGCGACACTCTTCCCATGTGGAAAGAGTTCGACAGCATAGTTCACGATTATCTGTACGGAAAGAAACTGAGCGACCTGCTCTGATCAGATCTTATACTGCTTGTGTTGTCTCTTTTCCTCATACATGGCCGAATCGGCGAGCTTTAAGTATTTAGAGAAAAGGTGATACTGGTCGAACCGCTCTTCCCTGTCTTCGCCCGAAGGATCTGCGATATGGACACCGGCACTTATAACAACATTGTAATGCTTGTTCTCGGTGCGGATCTTGGTCTCTATGTAAGCTCTGACGTTATTGATATAAGCCGTTGCTCTTTCCTGATCGTAGTTCTTGGCAAGGACGACAAATTCGTCACCGCCGGATCTTGTGCAGATCTCATCGTCACCTGATGATGCCATAAGAGCATTAGCAATCGCCTTGATGCTGTAGTCACCTTCGTAGTGACCGTAGTTGTCATTTATCTTCTTAAGATCGTCCATGTCGAAAACCATGACAGCCATACCGGTCTGATTCTTGACACACTCATAAAAGTAATCCTCGAAAAACTTTTCGACGCCGTGCCTGTTATAAAGACCCGTGAGCATATCCCTGCTGTAAAGGAACTCCAGTCTGTTTACCGTCGACTGCAGGTCTCTTTGTATACGGCGGTTCTCGAAGATCATGCCGAGGTCAACGAGCCAGGACTGCTGCACTTCCTGCTCATGCATTTCGATATTGGGCGTCACAATGAGATAACCCATGTAGTACTGGAGATGGTGGATCGTGAAAATATAATAAGGATTCGGGTCTTCGAGCATATCCTGAGGCAGAATGTCCTTCTTGCGGAACGTACTGACAGGCACATCCTGATCGCCGCGGTAGCCGGTTACTATGGTCATGTCCTCATCAACTTTGGAGAAGTCGTCACCAACGATCCTCTGCTGGTCCCATCCGGGCGCAAGGCATAAGAGCATGTCCTTGAAGCCGGAATTCCATTTCGCGTTTCTCTTCACGGCATCAAAAAACTCCGGCAGCGTCTCGGCGCTCGCGACGCTGAGCATAAGATTGGTCGTGGACTGGGCGATATCCGTTGTATTCCTTAATCTCTTAAGATAAATGCTTCTTACATCCTGTATGTTGTCAGCATTCTTGTGCTTGCATCCGCAGGACTGGTTAGCCATGAACTCGCCCAATATCCTTATCGTACTCGGGATCTGCTTGCCTTCAAATATCTCATTAAGAGCCAGAACAGCCGAATAACCGGAATTATAGAAAGGCTGCCTGGATGTCGTCAGGGTAGGATAGCCGTTGATGGCATCATCGATCCCGTCAAATCCCGTTACGATAACGTCTTCCGGGACTCTTATGCCTCTTTCCCTGCATGCGATAATAAGTCCTATAGCACTGTAATCGTTTGCGCATACGATAGCTTCAGGAAGGTCCCTGCCCTGCTTTTTGCAGCTCCCGATAATGTAATCAAGAGCGGCATCTCCGCAGTCGCGCCACAGATTGCCGAAATACACCTTGCTGTCATCGTATTCGATGCCGTGCTCAATAAGCGAGCTCTTATAAGCTTCCAGTCTTTCGTGGGTAAACGGCTTCTCGGGAAGTCCTGCAAGATGATAGATATCCTTGCATCCGTGCACTTCGATAACGTGATCCACGATCTCTTTGAACGTATGCGTGTCATCGCAGACGATGTTCATGAATTTCTCATCGAAAGAAGCGCCGATGTTGATAACCGGTTTGTTTGACTTTAAAAGGATCTGCTCCAGATGCATTTTAACCGACTGGCTGAAATAGGTGCTGATCTTAATTACACCGTCAAAATCATCGAGATCGGGAATATCGAACGATACATTGTCGCCCTGGTCATACTTAATATATTCATCGTAGCTTCTGCCGGTATAAGAATCGCTGAAGCTCGCGAAATAAATGACCTTCACTCCGCAGTCCAGGGCAGCATCATTAATGCCTTTCTGCGTTATAACACACATCGGTTCGTAAACATGAGATGTAAAAACTGCAATCTTCTTCATGTTTTTTTGGGGTCCTTTATCCCGCCTGAAAAACTGCGCCTGCCATGCATCTTAATTCAAATTATAAATTCTTTTTATGACTTTTGAATTAAGCGTATGTTAATTCTGCCCTCTTTTCCGTTTGTCGATTCAGTCTCAAATTGATAGAATCGGTGTGAATATAAGTGATAGAGGTATATATAAATGAAGCAGGTTATCAAACCTTTGATCGGCACAGTATGCGCTTTGTCCGTCCTCATGACGGGCGTTACTGTCTTCGCGGAAGAGAATAAGACGACTCCCTCAGGCATTGCCTACGGCGATATTGGCAATGCGATCGAGAACTGGGCGCAAGATAACCCCGGTGACTACTCATCATTTGTAACCGCGGTTTTTGACGGTGACGGGATCATATATCAGGGCGCGTTCGGATACGCCGACAAGGAGAACAATATCGCTGCCACGACCGATTCGGTCTACGAATGGGGCAGCATCACCAAGCTCACCGTATGGGTCAGTATAATGCAGCTCTACGAGCAGGGCAGGATCGATCTGAATGAAGACATACGCACATATCTGCCCGAAGGATTTCTCAAAAATCTCAAGTATGATGACCCTGTAACAATGTTAAACCTCATGAACCACAACGCAGGATGGGGTGAAGGTACCTGGGCTCTGCAGACCGCAGATCCTGAGCAGATAGTGTCTTTAGGAGAAGTGTTGTCCCAGACAGAACCGCCGCAGATCTACCGTCCCGGTGAGGTGTGCTCGTACTCCAACTGGGGCGCCGCCCTCGCAGGTTATGTCGTCGAGTGCATCACGGGACAGTCGTTCGCTGACTATGTTCATGAGAATATTTTCGGAGTCCTGGGGATGGAACACACATCGATCCTTCCTGACCACAGCGACAACGCCTGGGTACAGGAAAAGCGCAAGGAACTGGTCTCTTATACTTTTGACGGATCAGTCTGGAACCCCAACGGCCACCAGCTCATCTATATCAATATCTATCCGGCAGGAGGCGCAACGGGAACTATCGAAGACCTCGCATTATTCGCGCAGAGCTTTGTAAGAGAAGACGATCCGCTGTTTAAAAAGCCCGGAACAAGAGAGCTTCTCCTCTCGCCCTCCCTCTGTCTCGGTGATACAGAATTTGTCGTAAACTGCCACGGCCTGTGGGCCGATGAGTACGAGAATGCCTCGGTCATAGGACACAGCGGCGGCACCAACGCATGCTCATCTGACCTTAAATTTGATGTGGAATCAGGACTTGGCGTCGTCTACATGACCGCCGGCGGATGGCCTGCAGTTCCTTCTATCATATTCGGAGAATTGGCTTCTTATGACCTTTCATCCTACGGCGGAAGCATCACGGCTCCGGGCGCGCTCAAGGGCACCTATGCAGGCTGCAGATCCAACCGCCACGGTATCTATAAAGTAATGGGATTATTCAGCATGCTTCCGCTGACTTACAACGGCAATAACGAATATTCAGTCTCGAACATGGCCACATTAACGCAGATATCGGATAACATGCTCATTTTTGAACAGGACGGGAACTCCTATCCCGCTTATGTTTACAAGACCTCCGACGGCACGACGATAGTATCGCTGGGTTCGCAGAGCTTTGCGAGCGAGAACTCGCTTAAGGTATCGCTCTACCTGCTCATCCTGATGGCCATAATAGCAGTCGCCGGAATATTCATGCTGTTCTACAGGGTCATCAGTATCTTTACCAAAAAACATATAAGCTACGAGGGCTCCTTGTTTGTCGCTTTCTCGCAGATCTGCAGGGTCGCATCCCTCCTGCCGCTTATCCTGCTTGCGACCAAGTATTCCGAACAATACGGCCTTACGCACACTCAGGGATATATCGTTTTCGCGATCGAGGCAGTATGCTTTGCGGTATTTGCAATAAGCTTCATCTTATCCGGAAGGGGCCTGATAAAGAAGGATACGGAAAGCTTCTTAAGGCTCAAATATGCCCTGAGTGTCATCGGCAACGGCATCTCCATTGCAACAATTCTGTCGCTTGAACTGTTAAATATATGGGGAGTGTAATAACGCCCCGATACTAAGAGGACCTGTTATGAACAAGAACTACGAGATCACAAGGACCATAACACCCGGAGAGTACATGAAGATGCGTGAAGCTGTCGGCTGGGGACTTTTCCCGCTCGAAGAAGCCCAGGCAGGCCTCGAAAACTCTTACATCTGGTGCATAAGGGACAACGGCACGCCGATAGGCATCGGAAGAGTCATCTGGGACCACGGCTACGTGATGTACATCGCTGACATCATCGTTATCCCGGAATACCAGGGTCAGGGGCTTGGCCGCGTACTTATGGAGAACGTCATGGACTTTATCCACGCGCAGCTTAAGCCCGGTTACCGCTTTATGGTGTCTCTGTGTTCTGCAAAGGACAAGCAGGATTTCTACAAGAAATTCGGTTTTGTCGAGAGGCCCAACGAAGATGTCGGCCCCGGCATGCACCAATGGTTCACGGGCGAAGAGGTCCTTTAAAAAGGAGCGTGAAGTAAATGAACAAATTAAGAAGATTATTGGTTTGTGTGTTACTGGCAGCTTTGTCGTTAACACTTTTCGCCGGATGCTCGAAAGCATCCAAAAAGAGCTGGCTCTACTCCTGCGATCCCGACAACATGCTCGGCCTGGAAGGCTACTATTATAAAGATGACCAGCTGCACATAGTCTTCAATACGGATTACATAAGCAAGAAGAACAGACCGGAAGGTTTGTATTATGTAAAAAAGGAAGGCGAATTCGGTCCTTATAACAAGATCAGGGTTTATATCGAAGATGAAGACTCCTACGAACCCCGCATGAAAAAGGTCGATCTGGAAGAAAAAGGAGAGCAGCTGATCGTCAGCTTTAAGATGGACAAGGATGATGCCAAAAATATCACCGGCTTTTCTTTCCATCTCGGCTTCGACTACTCGATAGACATTGATGAAGGCGAGATCGAAGCCGTCCAATGGGGCGGCGAATGCGCCGATTACTACCGTCAGCATTACAATGCCAAAAAGGATAAATGGAGCGAAGTTGAAAACGAATTCGTAACATATCCGATGACGGAAAACGTGGAAGATTATTAAGCGGACCTCCGCACGTCTGTTTTGATGCTATGAGCGGAAGATGAGATCTCAACGGCAAATCTATGACTGACGGCCACAGCAGAGCTATCGTCAATCGTGTGCAAATTTTGTGTAGTGTTTTGCGTATTTCTGCACGGAATTCGCAATTTTGAGCCTAAATTGCGAAAAACGTGCAGGTTTTCGCGATTTTCTGCACAAAATCCGCAATCTCGAAAATTCCACAACAGTTTTTTCCGTTTTGTCGGACTTTGTCGGATTTTGTCGAGTTTTGTCGTGAAAAACCGACAAGCCGAGCCATTATAATGTGGCTATGAAGATCCTTAATGCACGCATTCCGCAAGAATATCTTGCTCTAAAGATCAATTACTGCAGGCAGCAGCTCGAAAAACTGCCGAAAGTTAAGCTGCAGATCCATAATGAATCCGGTGTTCCCTCTATGAAACTGATAGTGGGCGATCACCGGTACAGGCCCGGTTCCGAGGCAGGGAAAGAGTATTACAAAATCTGGCTCATTCGTGATCCGTTAGAAAGGGAACTTCAACTTTGCGAGGCGATCTGGCACAGCTATTACAAAGGCTCTCCCTTCCCGGAATGCGAGCCGCACAAGGTAGTCCGTACCCTGTTTACTGATACCGGCAAGCAGGTCATTCTTAACAAAGAATACTTCGACAGCCTGAAAAATGATGCCGATACCAAACATCCGAAGCCGCTGGATTATAAATTTGATGGCATCTATTATCGTTCCGCGGCAGAGCGGGAGATAGCTATGTTCTACACCGAGATGGGTATCCCGTTTAAGTACGAGCCTGAAGTAATGATCAGAGGAGTAAACGGTTTTATCTATCCGGACTTTGTTCCTTACTTTAAAGAAATCGACAACTGCAAATTTCATGAACACTTCGGCATAAAGAACTCTGCGAACTATCTCAGGATTACCGGAATAAAATATACCAATTATTCAAATGCGGGTCTTGTACCGGAATTGGATATTCTGTTCACGCACGATGTAGAAGGAATGCCTTTTGATATTCGATATCTGTCTTCCAAATTGAATACTGCAATCTACAGCGCGGTTATCAGCACAAGATGATATGTTGTTTTATACTATGCATATCATGACCTGAAGGAGAAGATATGAACTTCGCTTACGAGATGACATTTACCGGGCCTGTGACGGAGAAGTCAGACGTAGTGCTCGTGCCTTATTCAAAAGAATATCAGGAGCAGTACAAGAAGCTTTATAACGGGTGCTATCACGGGATGCGCGAGGCACTGGGAATAAAGCCTTTTGACTTTATTCAGGACGATTCGTTTTTCGCGCAAGGAATGGAGAATGTGTATCTTCTCATAGAAGACGGCGAGCTCATCGGAAGCGTCGCACTTAAATGTAACGAGATTGACGACCTGCTGGTGGACATCGGTTATCAGGGGCAAGGCATAGGCAAACAGATCCTTCTCTGGGCACTCGGGAACATCGGTGCAGAAAGAGTCATTCTGCACGTCGCTAAGTGGAACCAAAGAGCGGTCAGTCTGTATACAAAATGCGGTTTTGAAATCACTAAGACTTTCGAGATCAGATAAGGGAGAAACACAATGAAGACAGGCATTATCGGGTACGGAAGCATGGGCAGAATGCTGCTTTGGAAGTTCGCAGAGAGCGGTATCGCAAAGCAAGACCTTTATGCATTTAACAGGACGATCGAAAAGCTCGATGAGGCAAAAGACATAGCCAAGATAGTACCCGCAAAGGAACTCGCGGCATCGTGTGACATTACATTCGTCTGCGTCCGCCCTGCCGACATAAAGACCGTGCTCGAAGAGATCAAAGATGACATCAAAGAGGGCGCGCTAATCGTGTCATTGAATGGCAGTGTTTCTTTCGAAGCTATCGGCAGCATCACAGATACCAAGACCGCCAAAGTCATTCCGAGCCTCACTGCTGAGATCGGAAGATCGCAGACTCTCGTGTGCTATAACGGCAAGGTAAATGATGAAGATAAGACAGCACTCAAAGGACTTCTGTCCAGTATCGGCAACGTCATCGAACTGCCCGAGAACGAGATGGGCATGGGTTCTGAGCTCGTAAGCTGCATGCCGGGATTCATTGCTTCTATTTTCGACGTAATCTGCAGCTCAGCAAAGAAACACACATCAATCCCTGACGATCAGATAGTACGCATGGTCCTTCAGACTATGAGCGCGACCGGCGACCTGATGCTGCAAAAAGACATGACTTTTGAAGACGTCGTTAAGAGAGTCGCAACGCCGGGAGGAATTACCGAGGAAGGCACAAAGGTAGTATATGAAGGCTTCCCGGAGACTGCGGATCTGCTTTTTGAAAAGACCCTGGAGAAAAGGCGTCAGACAGCAGCTAAGAACAGTTGAGCGCAACAACGCGTTGCTTGTTTTCGCGATCAGGTGACAGGATAATGTAACCATCAACCAGACAAAGGAGTAAGCAAGATGGAAACTAAAGACGTACTTAAAAAGATCCGCGAAGAGAATGGACTGACGCAGGACCAGATGGCCGAGAGGATCCTCGTCACAAGACAGGCGGTAAGCCGCTGGGAGATGGGCGAGACACAGCCTAATACAGAGACACTAAAGATCTTGTCCAAAGAATTCAACGTGTCGATCAATACTCTTCTGGGGAGCCCCAGACAGCTCATCTGCCAGTGCTGCGGAATGCCTCTTAATGAAGATGCAAACATAAGCCGCGAGCCTGACAGAAGCTTTAACGAAGACTACTGCAAGTGGTGTTACACAGACGGCGATTTTGTCTATCAGTCAAAGGATGCGCTGCTCGATTTCCTTATCGCCCATATGCCGAATCCCGAGAACCTTACAGAAGACGAACTGCGCACTCAGTACGACGGATACCTCTCACTTCTCAAGCATTGGCAGTAAGATGTAAAACAAGCCAAGAATAACAGCGGTAAGCCGAGGAAACAAAGCTCTTACCGCCGCTATTCCGATATTACTTTAACTCTTTGTTTTTTCTTAAGAAGCGCCAGCCCCTCTTGTATTTGGGACGGCGCTTAAAATTCTTTTTAGATATTTAAATTATACAATCACTAGCGGGCTTTGCTGTAAATAGGATAATAGTTCAAAGGCTGTTTAGTAATCAAAACGTAATTAGTTTCTATTTTGTTTGTCGTTATTGACCTTGTCAGAATGGCTGAAAAGGACTTGAGATCAGCTTCCGCATAAGGGTTTGGGCCCCAGGTGGTATAATATTCAGGTCTTATGAGGGCTAATAGATCCCGGAACTGTCTAAGGCGCCGGTTGCGGCAGATACTGATATAAATGCGAGGATAAATTACATATGGATATTATTGATGAGAGGATAGATTCAGGCAAAGCTTTTGACTGGGGCAGGACCTCAGCCGAATATGCGAGATTCAGAGATATCTACCCTGATAAGTTTTATCAGAAAATCGCTGACAGGGGCCTTTGCGTCAAGGGCCAGAAAGTCTTAGACCTCGGCACGGGCACGGGCGTTCTGCCGCGCAACATGTATCACTATGGTGCCGACTGGGTAGGCACGGACATATCCCCCGAGCAGATAGAACAGGCCAGGTTACTGGCTTCAAAGGCAGGTATGAATATCGATTTCCAGGCGGTACCGGCCGAGCAGCTCGACTTCCCCAAAGGCACTTTCGATGTCATAACGGCGTGCCAGTGCTTCTGGTACTTTGATCACGAGAAGGTGATGCCGGTGCTCGCAGACCTTTTGAAGCCCGGCGGAAAGATCGTGATCCTTTTCATGGCATGGCTCCCTTATGAAGACAAGATAGCCGGCGAGAGTGAAAAACTCGTCCTGAAGTACAATCCGGTATGGTCCGGCGGCGGATGCACAAGAAAGCCCAACTGGGTACCCGACTGCGCGTATGAGTATTTCGAGATGGAAGATCATGAAGAATACGATCTGATGGTCCCTTTCACCAAGGAATCCTGGCACGGCAGGATGTTCGCCTGCAGAGGCGTGGGAGCATCACTTTCACCTGAAGAGATCGCGAAGTGGGACAAAGAACACCGCGCCCTGCTTGACGCTATTGCGCCGGACAGCTTTGAAGTATTACACTATGCAGCGGTAACTGTGCTGCGCAAGAAAGACTGACACGGTTAATTCGGAGGTAGATTAATGTTAGATGCGAAAAAGTTCATGACCGCGGTGCTTACCGGCATAATGCTCGTCTCTACATGCGGATGTTCATTTTCGAACAATCAGAAAAAGATAGATGAGATCGTCAGCGTCGCTGACACTTTCGCCAAGAGCGCCTGTTATCTCGACAGCAATAAACTTCTCTCAACAGTCGGAGAAGTCAGCAATTCAAAGGCCGAAGAACTTAAATCGAAGCTTTCCATGACTGATCTGTCTTACGACGAATCAGTCGTAAAACTCGCGATTGCCGAGACCATGAGCTACGAAGTTAAGACTGAGACCGCACAGGTAGAGAAAAAGGAAGGCTCCGTTAATGTCGTCTTCACCATTGACGATTACGAAGATGCCTTCGACGGCCTCGTAGGATATTCGGACGTTTTTGTAAAAGCAGTAAAAGCGAGAAAGAGCGTTAAGCAGTACACTGTTACTCTTAATCTTTACAAGGGCGAAGACGGCTGGCTCATCACAGAAAGCAGCCTCGAAGGCCTTAATGAGCTCTATGCTTTCCTCGATTACGAGATAACTTTCTGCGCTGACACCAAGGATCTTTTTGACAGCTCAAAGTGGATGTACTGCACCGACGATAATTACGTTAATACTGACGTTATCGAGCTCGATATCTGGTTCGATTCCGCCCCTGAAGAGAAGCTCTACTACACTGTCGGCAAAGACGGCGAGACTATTTACGCCAGCGAGCCTACTACATGCGGCACAAGCTTCAACGCCATATTCGATGTTGATTATCGCGGTGCTTCCAGGACGGGCGATTACTTAAGCGAAGGCGTTTATACCATTAAGCTGTTCGCGGTAAGAAAGACTGATGCCGTGATCACAAGCGCAACAGTTACCGTGAGCATCTCTGATGAGATCGATCCGGATATACCGATGGAGACAAGCTACTATACGATCGAAGATGCTTCATTCGCTTCCATCGCCGATCTCGGCTGGTGGGACTACAACAGCACCATGATCGCCGACGACACTTACTGCGCCGACACCCAAACTCTCGCGTTCTCGATCCAGATCAACGGCATCGGTCCCCAGCTTTATTACGCATACTACTACCTCGGCGAGAACGAAGGCAGCGGCACTCCCGATCTTGAAAACCCCGTATACGATTCCCAGATCGTCGTACAGAAATATAAGGACGGCACCGTCTACTACAACATGGATTACAGGCCCTCCGAGCTTAAGCCGGGCACTTACGCGATCTACATCGCAGCCGATGAGGACAGTCTCGAAACGCCTTTAATCACGGCGACCTGCATGGTCATCACGCAGACGAGCGCAGAGTTCTGATAACTTAATTGTTACGCTTTTCCGAGGCCTTCCCGCGTGGGTGGCCTTTTTTTGAGAGTATAATAGGCGCATGAGACGAATCATAACCGAACAGGACAAGAAAATACTCGATAAATACAGCGATCATCTTATGACAAGGATGCCCGTTGCAAAGCGCATGCGCGCTGACCTCTTTAAAGCCGGTTACACTCAGATAAACGGGGGCACAGTAGTCATTGATAACGATGGCAATCCGCCTGAATATATTGAAGATGATCTGCTTGACGAACAAAGGCGCCCTTATAAGATACTTGTCCCTGAAGTATTGACGCCGTTACACTCCGGCACCAGACTTATCGTCATCATAAACGGCGACAATATTTATCTCTTGAAAAGAGAGAACGAACTTGAGAGTCTTGTCCCCGAAGAAGGACCGCAGCAGGCCTACAAAGACTCTCCTCATATCGGACACCAGAACCAGCTGAAGCATACTGACATGACCGTTCCTGACGGCGAAGTGCGGATTAGTAACTTCTTCAAGAACTACAAAAATATGGAAAGACACAGGAAGGATGCAATGCTCTTCGGAGCAGGCTTCTTCGGACTCCTGGGGTGGATCTTCATCGTGTTCGCGGCATACGGATACATCTTCCGCTTTACCACGCTCGGCGACGGATATTTTGCAGTCGGGCTTCCGCTCATTCCGATAATGACAATAGTTACGGTTGTCGTTGCAGACATCATGTACGGCAGAAAGATGAAGGAGAAATACAAGGGCCTCAAGAGCGTTACCAAAGTGATCCTTTTGTGTTCTCATCATGTATCCGGTCAGTCAAACCTGCGTGACTTCATCGTGTGCGAGAAAAATGAAAACGGCGGCTTCGTGGCCCGCAGTTATGTCGGCACAAGCATGTTCGATGAGAGCGATGCTGCTACCATGTTGCCCGGGCAGATAATCTACAAGTATACTTACGGTAAAGACGAAGTATTTTTCGGAACAAAATAAGTCCTGCCGCCAAAACGGCATAATGCCATGCCAAATCAGATCAGGAAATCACCCGGCAAGTTATCTGTCTTCTTCGTAGCGGCGCTTTCTTGAGATCGTGAGAGTAAACACAAGACCTGCTGCCATTACAACGAGTATGCTCAGGCTGATGCTAAAGTCGGTCTCAAGACCTGTCGGGATCAGTCCATCGCGCGTGTTAACGAAGAGGACCCGGTTGTTATCGGCCGTATTGCCGGATACGGTTCCGTTCTCGCTCACGAGTACGCCGTCGAGATAGCCCTTGCTCTGATAGCCGTGGGCATCTTCGGTGATGGTGTATTTGGTGCCGTCATCAAGTCCCGTAAAGACTATCGTGTCACCATGTGCAAGGCCTAAAGTGATCACGCCCATATCAGCTGCTGAAAGAACGTGTTCTACGGGAGCTTCATTATTCTTCTTTGTATAGAAGGTTCCGATATAAGGCTGGTCTGTATCTGTCGTGAGAGTAATGGTCATCTGGAATTCTTCCGTCTTGTTTCCGAGATTACCTCTGACTTCCTTTGTGAGCATGAGATCGCCTTCAACAGGATCGTTGTAGATGAACAATGTGTAGACGACTTTGTCAGCCTGGATATCTTCATCGATCTCAACATCCGGATGAGTTCCGTTGAGCCTGATGTCACCGGTCTGTGTTACCGTGAACAATATGTAGTAATTAAGCTGCTGGTGCGTGCCGGGTGCGGAAACCTCTCTTAATTCATATGTGCCCGGAGCGAGCGTGGAATCGATTCCCGGAACTGTGCCGTCTGCGCCAGTCGTGAGGTGTTCATACCCGGGCATTGCCTGGAAGTCCACGACTGTAACGCCGCCAACGGTCTTCTGCTTGTGGAGCTCGAAAACAACTCCTTCGACAGGCTGATGCGTTACCTTGTCTCTCTTCGAGACGATGAAATCATAGCAGTTGTTCTTGATAGTGATCGAAGGATCCGTAGGACCTGCCTCATATGTAAATCTCGTCTCATCGATAGCGGCGGTTGAAGGATCAGCGGTTACCGTGATGGTTCCGTCATTTGCCATGTTTATGGTGAGAGGATTCTTAAGGCCCGCATGTCCTGCAGGTGACTTGATCTCGTTAAGGGTATAATCTACGCCCTTTCTCAGATATGCGATGGTAACAAATCCGTCAGAATCAGACTCGAACGTGCCGATCATTGTCTGATTCTCTTCGTCGACCAGAGTGAATACGGCACCGGCGATCGGGTCGTTATTATTATCTACCTTATAAATAGTTATACCGTCACGAACGTTCCTGATGGTCTCAACACGCATGTTGTTGCTGATGAAAGTCGGGTTAGGATCGTAATTGACGTTATATGTGAACTGCGTGCTTGCGGAATCGCCCTTGAGTTTGCCGTTGAGCGTAATGGGATCGCCGTCAGCTACGGGAGTGATGGAACCGTAAGAAGTAACCTTGCCGTTGCCGTCGACGACGGGATTCGTCAGAATAACTTCTCTTACGTGATAGTTCTGAAGTGTTTCACCCTGCTCAAGTCTTTCGAAATACCAGTAAAGTGTATCCTTCCTGAATGCGAGCATGTAAATCGTATCATCAACCAGTTCTTCACCGTTTGCACCGTCCTTATAGATCGCGAAATAAGCGTTGTCGCGCTCTGATACGAACTTCTCGTCGGACCACTCCTTATATATTCTGATTCCGAAGCCCTTAAGGTTCTGAACCTCTACGTAAGGATCCTTATCCGTGAGGATCGTGTTGACCGATTCTTCGTGCGAAGGTGTGTGGCGTGTGCTTGGATCACTGGAATCATCGTAAACGACATACTGATGTCTTGAGTATCCGTCAGGAATCTCATTGTAGCGTTCTTCGATCTCGTATTGTGTTCCGGCCAGAAGCTCTCTGATCTCGACCGTATAGAATGCCGGGATCTTCGAGATGGAACCGTTCATTGAAGTCGTGAAGCTTGCAGCTCTCTTCTCGCTGTCTGTCAGAGCAGAAAAATCAGTAACATTTGCTCTTACGGGAACAAATGACTGGTTTTCAGCATCCCATTTGCAATATACGCCGTCGGGATCCTTAACATGATACGTGTACATGTTGGCCAGCTTAAGTTCGCCTGCAGTCTCATGCTCGGTAGCCAGGTACAAACGGAAGTTGAACTTCGTGTCGTCATCTCTTAACTCGTTTTCGAGAGTATTATCGTAAAGGACCTTCTTGAAAGTCAGTGTCCTGAGCGCAGATTCGTCTACTTCGTTAACATACTTTACACTCGTGCGGTCCTTAGCAGACAATGCCGGAACGGCATAATCGAGTCTGCCGTCATAAGAAGGATCTGCGTTCTCAGGCTGTGCTCCGGTCAGTGTGTCCCCGTTGCATTTGACATTCAAATAAACGTTCGGATCAACGCCGCACTCCACGACATAGTACAGGATCGTCTCATCCGGGAGCTTGATCTCGGCAGATTCTCCGGGCTCCAAGAAATAAACATCTTCATACAGAATGCCGTCGATGTAGTATTCGTGCGCATACTTGACTTCCTTGTTGGTGCCTCTGTATACGACATTTATGAACTGATCGTGGTTCGTAAGTCTGCTGAATGAGTTCTCACCCTCTTTCTCGTACCAGATCTGGTAAGGGAACTCTGCATTGAACTTCTCGATATTGTCTACGCCCGTCAGCTCCTTACTGAGGATGACAGTGCCCGGCTTAACGGAAGACTGGTTGAAACGCATCTGGAGGTTGGATGCACCGCCGCCGCGCTCCATGAAGAAGATCTTCATCTTGTGCGCGGTGTAATCTTTGAATACGTACTGCCCTGCCTCATTGGACTCGAAAATATCATCTACGTAAGCCTGTGCTTCCTCAGCTGTATGACCTCTGCCGATGTAGTTGTTATAGAAGATGTCACGCAGATTGTAAGTTACGATATCGCCCGGCTGGGGTGCTCCCGCACGGCCTCTCTCCTGTATCTTTACTTCACCGGTTGAATAGTTGATCGATCCGTACAGGGCGCTGTGCGTACCGCCCAAATCGATAACGAGTTCGTTGTCAACATAGAGCCAGAAGTCGTCGTCTCCCGTAAACTCGTAAATGATGTCGTGACCCCAGTCGTCAAGGCCGCTCGGTGTCTGTACGAACTGTGTCTCAAGCTCAACGCCGAACTGGTAGTTGGCGCTGTTCTTCGGAATTGAATACAGCTGCTCGTACTTACGCGGGTTCTCATCGGCGAGCTCTTCCTGGAGAGCGCTGTACATGTTGTAAGGACTGGTTGAAGATAACTTGGTCGGGTCGATATCATTGAACGGCATGAACTGACCATGCTGCAACGAAGGCTTCGTAGTATCTTCTATCGTTGCAAGCTCCTGATATACGACAAAGTTGTTGTCGTCCTTAAGACTTGCGAAGTTCTGTGTGCTGTCATATACGAAATAACCTGAAGTATTGTATGTTGATTCAATAAACAGGTGATTTACCGTTCTGAGTCTGGCAGGATCGTAGAGTACGGAAAGCGGAGTGCCTGCATATGTACCCTGGGTTACATACGGATAACCGTCAACCAGCTCTGTTGATAACAGACCCTGTGTAGGATTTGCGCCAAGTCCGCCGACCGTGCTGCCAAGGAATACGCTCTGTTCACTGTTCATCCAGTTCAGCTTCTGCGTGTTGAAGTCAATGATCTTCATGTTAATGCCATAAAGATTGTTATCGACTGTCTCGACCTCGTGAAGCGCTCCGTCGTATGTCGGCTCATCGATGATCGCAAAGTAGAAATCAACGGATTCAGCTGCACTAACACCGTCAACATAAGGATAAGATACGATCTTCGGATGGTCAGGATCGCTCATATCCGTCTTGATTCCCGCATAAGCATAGTTCTTATCATCCCAGGCAACGATCGTAGTATAGTAATCACCTTCACGTCTGCCGTTAAGATTGATACCGGTTATGCTGTTACCCAAAGCCGTGGTGCTTCCCGCATCAGGTCTTATGTATTTTTCCGAATACTCGTTGTAGAGTTCATAGTAGTGGTTTTCGTTTTCGATCGTGTGCTCCTGGCCTTCATAGTAATAGACCGTGAGATCCCATAAGAGCGTGTTGATTCTGTCGCCGATCCACTTGATTTCGTCGCCCTCTTCGTAGCACTCCTGAAGCTCGCCCAAATGGTTTACAGCAAAGAATCTGTACTTCTTCTGATCGTTATCCCAAACACGCGTATAAACGATTACCTTCGATCCGTCCGTCAGGGACTCGTCAGATACGCTTATCTTCTTAGCTGAATAAGGCAAAATGTAATCGCTGGTCAATTCGGAAAGATCAACGAGATTTAGCCATTTATATGATGAGCTTGTTGAACTGCTTACCTTGTCAAATCCGACTTCGGGAACGCCGGAATACTCGATTGCGACATTGTCTGTTGTAAGTGATATCTTTCCTTCGTTGGTTCCCGTTCCAGGAACTACCGTTATCTCCTGAGGTGTGTCAGACATCGATACACCCGTTGAATTTATATTAAGGTACTTTGTCGTTCCGCCTATCTGGGCTGACAAAGTATATTTGTCTTTTCTAACCCAATTGAATGTCCACATCGTAAGATCGGTGTTGTTGGGTACGAATATCTTCTGCTGATGGTTGCTTTCCTGTGTCAGAACAGGAAGATCAAGTTCAGCCAAAGTTCCTACATTGGCCGTATAACCCATCAGGCCTCTTCCTACAACTCCCGAGTTGTAGTAGATCAAACCCTTGGTTACACCGTCAAGGTGATAAGGATCAACTATCTGGGTGCTGCTCTCATCGTACCAGAATGCAAGCTCGGCATTAGGATCGGTTGCGTTGTTATACGCTGCAAAACCTTTACCGCCGGCGCCTCCCTGCTGGTTGATGTAGTATCCGCCCGTTCCTTCTGCTCTGAATTCATTTTCCTTATTCGGGAAATCCGAAAGGGTAAATACCGTTGCCTGGCTTGAATCAGTAACAAGTGCCAGACTGTTACCTGACTGCTTGATATACTTCGTTACGCCGTCAACTACCGTATAGATACGGTACTGATCATCCGTTCCCGCAGATTCGAAAACATAAGGAACTGCCAATGCCTGTGAATTAGTCTTCTGGATACCCGTTCTTGAACCGGAGATCGTGATCTGATTGCCGTTCATGTAGTAATTGCTGTTGGGATTTCCGATATAAACTTCAGAGCTGTGGGCGGCGAGTTCTTCTAAAGATTCTATCCTCTTCCAATTTGATGTGATCGTTGTTGATGAAGGTCCTTCAACGATCGCATATGCAGAGAAACCTTCTGCATAGAAACTTACTTCGGTTCCTTCGCCGTCAGATGCACCGCTGACCAAAGAATTGCTGATAACCTTGGCTTCGGAATCGTCATTGATGTGAACGACACTTACGTCATCGTTAAGAGACTCAGCAAGTGTGATCTTGACGGATACTGAAGTGCCCTGGACAGGCTCAACTTCCACTCCGTCCTTCATGATGCAGATGTCAAATACTCTGATGCTGTTGATCTCAGTCTTGTCGAGAGCTTCAGAAGCTAAGCCGCAGTATTCATCGTAAACGTCGCCTCCCGGGATCTCACTTACAACGAGTGTACATCCGGAAGGTATTCCGGTCTCGGGTCCGTATGAAGCAGTTACAGAATATGTATCGCCGTAATATTCGAGCGTTGTAATGCCCTGGGGCTCCGTGCTTCCGGCAACCTCTGTATCCGTTGTCTCTTCAGTCTCCGCATCCTGCGTGGCCTCTGTGTCATCAGCCATCTCGTCAGATATTATTTCCGATCCGATCATCTCATCAGTCTCTGCTTCGAAATCGAAAGGTTCGACAAACATGGCTCCGAGTGAACCGAAGAGGCTTGCCATAACGAGAACCAGTCCTATAAAGCGCTTGAATTTAGACATCCGCATCCTCCTTCCTGCGTCTTAACGCCAGAATGAGGATCGCACCGCCTGTAGCGAACGCTGCAAGAGCATAAAGCAAATAAGAGCTTGCCGATTCTCCGGTCGATACCATAGTTTTGACAGCTCTGTTTGCAAACGCAACTTCCGTAGGCTTTATCATTCCGCCCTTGGACAGGATAACCTGATAATCAAGATTACCAGCGTCATCAGACGTAACAAACAGCGTTACGGTATAACTTGTGTCATCGTAGATGATCTTGGAATTTGTTCCGGCCTTCTCATAGATCCTGTATTGATATGTGCCGGGTTCATCGATCGTTATGGTAAAGAATCCGTCTCCCGAACCGTTGACCGTCTGCGTTAACGTGCCCGGTACAGGAGAAGCTTCATCGATCTTCTCTATAACGATCTCATAATCATTGGCCGTATTGGATTCAACTTTTGCACACGTGAACGGAACGATCGCTTCAATCTCAGGGTGCTTGAATTCCGCATCGACCCGGAAACCAAAGAAAAGGAGGACAGCGCACAGAGCTGCTGCCGCAGTCAGTAATTTTGACGCTGCACGGATCAACTTCATGGTCTGTCCTCCTTTCTCATCAGTTTTCCAAAATATAGGCAAACACGACAGTTCTCGTAGAAGAAATATCGCCTGCGCAGGTGGAGAGACATAATATCCTGTCGTCTCTTACAAACCCTGCATTTTCGAGGAACTGTCTTAATTCCTCATAGTGTGTCGTATCGAAAACCATTTCGTTCCTGGCGTCCGTCGACATCGCATAGAAAATTTCCAATCTGTACGTTTTTTCGCCGTTTCTTCCCACAATCAGGGTTCCTGTCCTGTGTGAAGAAAGGTATTGGTCATCAAGATAATCGTCGATTGCTCCGAACATCTTTCCGTATTCCATATGATGACCGTAGATTATGGAGTACGGGTCAGTGAAGTCCGAAGAGTTTCTGCTGTCGAGGAATATGCTTCCCGACAATGAATATTCACCGTAAGGATCCAGATTCAGGTACTGCGAATTGTCGTAGCCCTGCATGACCGGATAATCGATATTGGTATCATCAACAACGATCCAGCCGACCATGTCTGAAGTAATTGGAGAATCAATCTCGGCCGCATTTACGCTGTCCGGTCTGAATCTGCGGTACGAGTCATCGCTTGCGTGATCGTAAACATACCATGTGTCATACGCTGCATACATTACGATCAGAAGGATTACGACAAAGACCACCATAATGATCTTCTCGTATACGATATTCATGATTTTCCAGAATTTCTTCATCCAGATGCCTTCTAACCAACGTGATAATCCTTAAGCTTATGCTTCTTCTTCGTTTTCTTCTGCAGCCTTACGCTTTGTATTTCTTACTGCAAGGAATACGATTCCGCCGACTACTGCAAGACCAACGATGACAATAGGACCAACCTTCATAAGGACACCCGTAGGAACAGTACCTTCCTTATCATTCGTAAAACCTGTATGGATGTCGGTCGTTATGCTGTCTCCGAATGTTGCGTCATTCAAAGCATCATTGCCTGCTGCAGTATCGTCCCAATCAAGAGAAGAATCACCAACGACAATTCCGTCTGATGATGTGTACTCTTCTGCTTCTTCTGTGATCTCATAGCCGTAGTTCTCGGGGATGCCAAGGATGGTGATGTAATTTCCGTCCTGAAGGTAGAAATCATAGCCGGCCTTGAGCTGGGCGCCTGTCAACTCGGTAATGTCATTTGCAGCCTTCATGTCAGAAGCTGAATAAATCGTTGCTGCATTTGCCGTAGGTTCTTTAATTGCGTTTGTCATATCTACCGTGTAGACATCGTCATCTCTGATAGATGCTCCGGAGAGTGTGACAGTAAACTTGAAGTACTTATCGCGTGAACCCTGGTTGCCCGTTACTTCTTTACCGAATGTAAGAGAGCATGCAGGATATGTATTTGCGATACCTGTTGTCTTTCCTGTACCGTCGATGGCATCATCTTCCGTTGTAAGGAGATAGCCTGTGATATCCAGGTGATTGCCTGTGGTATCAGTAGCATCCTCAACGAAGACATAGAGATATCTCTCTGTTCCATTAACGGCAGCACTGCCTGTACCTGTAAGATCTTCTGTCAGCTTGTAAGCGTAGATACCGGGTTCGGTAAAAGCAACTCCCGAGAAATCAAGAGTCATTGTGTCCTTGGCATACTGCTTACCTGCATCAAGAGTCAGATCATCAGAACCCTGAACGGTTGTGTACGTTGTGCTCTGGGTATCAAACGAAGCCGTAATGGCAGTTGTAGAAGAGCTTGCACCGTTCGTGAAAGTTACACCGTCCGTGATGCCGGCAACTGTACCCAAAGTATCGTCTGCAGCTACAGATGAGAGCTCGAAGACGAAATCAACATTAGGAACGTTAGTGGTAGTATCCAGGATCAGATACTTGTCGAATGAGACTGACGGCGCGGTTACCTGACTGATCAAGCCGTCATACTGCTTCTCGGCAGCAAAACCGGCTATGGCGGTAGTTGCTACCATTGCTGTTGTTATCAGCAAAGCCGATAACATTTTCCAAGTTTTCTTCATGTGCTTTTCCTCCTATATTTTGAAAAATTTTGGAAAACAATTTCAGATTCCCCTTCGCCGAATCACGAGTATGATCTTTCCTTCGCAATCCCCGAGAGGTATGGCTCCGTATGTTCTGCTGTCCTTAACGTCTTTGCGGAAGTCATTCAATACAAAGACCGTTCCTTCCTGCACCACATATGGAAAAGATATAAGGGCACCGTCGGCAGTAGTCGGATAAATGACATCTTCCGACAGGCCGAATCCGTTTACCATGACATAGGTATCGTTGATTGTGATTTCATCTCCGGCCTTGGCAATGATGCGGCCATACCTGACTTCGCCGTTAACCTTGTAGCATATCTCATCACCTGTGTTCAGAGTGCCCGGTTTGAATGTGATGACAAGATCGCCGTCCTTGATCATGGGGTAGTTTGAATTGCCATGATTAACATGTATCCCGATAACGAAAATGCAAAGGATCAAAACAACGGCAACGGTTATCACGATCTTGATCAAAAGTTCGATTGCGTAATCAAGAGCAGTCTTCTTGCGTTTCTTTGTTTTCGCAGCAGACTTGGAAGAAGATCCGGTCTCCTTCTTGGAAACTTCAGCCGGAGATTCCAGGATCTCTTCAGCTTCAGCAGAATTCGATTCGTTTTGCTCTATGAATTCAAATGTCACCTTTTCGTCCGTCATTCTTCTCCTTATATACGCGGCGCATACATATATATTCGCGCGTGTGAAACATTGGGGCATAATAACCTATTGTCAATGATACGCATCCGCTGCATTAAATAAAATTCTCTTGATAAAAAAATCACGCAATTGTCATTCACTCTGCCGTGAAATTGTCATACGCGTAACAAAAATATAAAATAATGATTAAATGATTATCGACATATACCATTAATCGGCAAAAAACAGCGGCAATAAGGCCGCAAACCCTGCGGTCTGAAAACCGATAAAACTTGAATACGGGTGAGATTTACTCTTCGATATTCACCGTGCGCATATATCTGTTAAGCGCGTATTCGCCGTCATGGCATTCGCCCGGGAAATAAGCGCTCATATTGGCAGCCTTTGTTACGCGGACCAGACCGCCCTTGATGAACGCATCTGTCAACTCTTTCCTGTCTTCTTCAGGACAGATAAGGCCTGCGGTCTGGAGATGATATCTTGACTCGTAGAGGACCCGGCCGATATTCTCGCGCGGCAGGGGCTTAACAAGGACGTTGCACATCATGGGTGATAATTCCAGACGGCTGTCGGAAGCGGGGATCACGCTTACGCCGCGTCCGCGTATAACATCGCCGGACTTATCTTCATTTCCGAGATAGCCCTTTAAACGCCTTGTATAGGC
The DNA here is from genome assembly GCA_017427465.1 of Clostridiales bacterium. Classification (GTDB taxonomy): domain Bacteria; phylum Bacillota; class Clostridia; order Saccharofermentanales; family Saccharofermentanaceae; genus Saccharofermentans. The sequence continues at coordinate 49,878 of JAFRST010000062.1, forward strand.
GCTCAGAGTGTCGCGTGCACGTATGCCTATCTCTTCTGTCGCATTCTCGTTCGCGGCCTTCTCAAGCAATGGCAGGAAGCGTTGCGCGAATGCGCGTACTTCATTCATGTCGGAAGTATCAAGATAAATGATCTGACAGCTGCTGCAAAGAAGCTGCTTGGTGGTCGCGATATGCTTAGCGAGGCCTTCCAATTCACTGATGCTGTCAGGCACTTCAGCAAGCTTCGAGACATAACAGAATCCGAGCTTTTGACCCCACTCTATTATCTTCACACCTGTAGGCGCGAGACCCCGCACGGCTTCGATCGCCATGTCACTTCCCCATACGCTGACGGCGTTACTGAGTTCTGCCATCTTGCGCATGCCCTGGATATCCGTCGATGCGGTATCGAAAACATAGATAAAGTCCTTAAGTTCAGGCCGGTACTCGATGAGCTGCATTATGAGCTTTAACGACAGGCCGTTGTCTGCCGAAGGAAGCTTTAGGATGTTGATGTTGCCTGTCAGAAGGCCCTCTGCGAGTGAGTATGCGGGAAGGAAATCCATGTTTCCCGCGGAGATGTGGAAGAGCACTCCCAGAGGCACTCTCTTTACCCGTATCTGTGAGAAACCATCGATGTGTTTTGTGACGTATTCTCCGGTGTCACCAAGCTCTGTCTTAAGCTTCATGTGCAGATGTTCCGGAGACAGGAGCGTCACAGCCTGCTCCTTGTATGACTCTGCGACATCCTTGGGAAATTCTGTGAGAAGATCGTCGAATCTTCCTGAGATAGTATCGATGCGGAGTTTGTCGACAGCATCAATAACAACTTCGGGATCGAGCTTCTTAGTCGCGAGGATAACAGGTATCTTCTCCTCAAGTTCTTTAAGGAGCCTGTCCTGCTCCGAGCTCTCGTATGTCTTGCCGTCGAAAAGGATCATACCTTCACCCCCTTCAGTATGTCGGCAGCGCCTGCAGCGCATGTCTTGATGTCGTCAGGAGCGACACGCCCGATGATTTCCAGATAAGGCGACTTAACGCCGCACGGACATGTCGAACCGTCGTGAAGAACGCCCAGATCGTCAGTCATTATCGATAAGATAGGCGTAGCCCTGCAGAGCGGCGAGATGAGATTTACCAGACCTGTCTGTCCAAGCTCCAGCGGCTCAAGGGTATCAGGATCGCGGATCACGATATTGCTGTAGACCGGTACGTGGAAATGATGCGCGGGGCAGGCGGTATAAAGGATCGGGTGCTCGACAGCGCCGTAGAATTCAACGATATTCTCTTCTTCAACGCCGAGCGTTTTCTTAGCAAGCTTATAGAAAGTCTCCTTGTCGGCAGCCTCTCTGTAGAACTGCTTCCATCCGCCTCCGAGCATGATCTTCGAGCCCTTCGGAAGATTAAAGGCCAGGCCTCTTTCCTCCAGGATCTTAAACAGGAAGAAGGTGTATGAAGGGAATCCCATGAAGCGCACGGGTGCCTTGCCCTTCTCGTATTTTTTGAGGGCTTCCACTATGCTGTCAAAGTCAGGCTGATAGCCGTCCTTTGTATGCTTCAGTATGAACCTGCGGCTGATGGCAGGAGCCAGGAACGTAGTGAGATAAGCTGTTTTCGCGACCGCAGTCTTATTGGAACGGTGAGGCTTATAGCCCATGACGATGTAACGGCAGGGCCTCATTGAGAGGATCCCGTGATATCTCGTGACCTTGATGGACATCTTAAGAGCTGCCCAGAGAGCGCCGAATTCAAAGCGCACATGACTCATCTTTCCGCTGGTTCCGGATGACGTCGCCATGATCATATAACGGCCCGATTTAAAGTCATGCTGCTTCATGAGCATCGTCGGAATAACAGGCAGATCTTCCACACGTTTAATGTCTCCGGAAGACTTGATACCAAGACCTGTCGCGATCTTTTTGTAGTCATCGCAATGCGTGATCAGATAATCGTAATTTTCTTTACACGCGTCGAAAAACAACTGCGTCTTTCCGCAGTCATAAGGATCCTTACTGGCAAACAGTTTTCTGCGTAGCTTCATAACTTAACCCCATCATGTTCAAAGCCCACTCCTCAATACCGACATTATAACATGAGCAAACAAAAACCCCGGACAAATGTCCGGGGCGAATAATCTTTACCGTAGCATGATCACATCATCTTTTTGATTATTGCGTCAAACTGTTCCTGAGAGATAACTCCGTCGTCAACCAGCTGCTTGTACTTTCTGATCTCCTCAGCCTTATCAACTACAGGAGCGGCAGGCGCTGCGGGAGCTGCTGCAACGGGTGCAACGGGTACTGCTACAGGAGCAGCTGCAGGTGCAGCGGGACCCGTAACGGCGCCGGAATAAGCAGCGATAAACGCGTTTACATTACTGACGATTTCAGCAGCCTGAAACGATACAAGGGTGAGTGTTCTTCCCGAGAAAACGATCTTAACAACATTTCCGCTCTGCATAGCCGCAGATACCTGGCCGGGCATCATTTCAAACTTCTCATATCCGCAGGAACTTACTATCCTGTCATCGTAGAAAGACAAAACTCCGTTCTGGGCGACACCTGACATTATCCAAAATGCGATTGCCAGAGCAACTAAAATGAACATGCCTCCAATAAACAGCATTATCTGGGTTTCAGTGAAAAAACGCCCGAACGAGATAGCCAAAAAAATAGCAGGAATAGTAAGAATGAATAATATCGTTCCTGCCCAGCTCAAGCCTCTTGCTCTGGGGGTTCTCCTCTTAATTCTATAAGTTGCACGTGGCGCCGCCGTATTGGTATTAGTGTTTATCATTATATTGTCCTCCAAAAATTAATTATCAAGTTTATTTCCGCAGCTGTAACAGAAATTGTTCTCGCCTTTTGTGTATTGGCGGCCGCATTTGCTGCAGAATGCGATCTCATTTCCGACGGCTCCTGCAGGAGGAGTCTGTATGACGGGCACAAGATTAGCAGGAACAACAGCAGATGCCACAGGAGCAGCAGCAATCGGTGTCCGTCTGGGGCCGCCTGCTAAAGGAGTAACAGGGGGCAGAGGAGATTTGCCGGGAGGAGTGACATTAGCAGGCTGACCGTTCGCATTTAGTGCAAATGTCTCACTGTGTCTGAGAGGTTCACGGCACTTGGGACAATATACAAAACCATCCGGAAACCACGGCCTGAAGTCGAGATTTTCATCAGTATAATGGATAAGTGCGTGACAATTGCAACAGATCTGCTGATAAGTAAGTCCGCTGTGCCAAAGAGCTCTTTGAAACGCCATAGTACAAACCTCCTTTTCGCGAATAATTTATTATACCATTCGACAGCGTGCAGAAAGTTCAAAATGAAGAGTGACCCGATGTGCTACGGGTCACTCAGGTAAGAAAAATATTGAAGACTACACACTTTGAAACATGGGGGGATGGGAGGTACATGTTTCTTTTCTTGATTGCATTATAAACATCCGATAGGGACAGAAAAGGGACACTATCCGTTTGATCGTCTGATCCGGGAAAAGATGACGGCAGGATACCGGGTTAAATCTCAGGTGAGTATGTCCAGACAGAATAACGCTGCGGCTCTCTGTGGATAAAAAGCCCTTTGACGAAAAAGATATTGTGGCGCTTCTCGAGGGTCCAGCCGGGACGGTCATTAAGATGATATCCGCTCTGCCCGTCAACATAGTAGTAGAGCCTGATGCTGTGCGTAAGCGTCATCTCAAGAAGATTGATGAACAGCTTGAACGTATCCGTCTCCATCGGGCGGTACATGAACAGCACATTATAGTCGTTATAATCGAGCCCGAAAGCGTCACCTTCAACAATCTCGACGTTATTATAATTTGCAGTCCAATCCTTGGCCACGGAAGCGACTTCCGGATTGATCTCAATGCCGGTTATGCTGCATTGAAAACCGCGGCTCAGTAGATACGCAATGACGCGTCCCTTGCCGCAGCCGATATCGACAAATGAATCATTCCTCGCAAGATAAAGTCCCTTCAAAACCTTGCCCAATCCGATATAAGGCGCGGACTGACTGCCGGTCGCGCCATGACTCTCCGCATAAGGAGTCGGAACGAAGACCCCGAGCCTCTGCCCGCTGATCTTTTTGTCCTTCATATTATCAATTGCGCAGGAGATCTTATTCGAAAGTAATACAAAAGGGTTTATCACGTGCACCTCATATTTATGAATGCGTACTGAAATAATGCCTTCCTAAGCCACGAGTTCCGCAGATGCGTAAGCATCGAGGACTGTTCGAAGTGGCAGGAAGGCATTATTTCAGAGCCACTTTTTCTTCTTAAAAAACAGCAAGCTTGCCACAACGATCACAACACTCGCGATGATTATCACAGGGTATCCCCAGTGCCACTCGAGCTCAGGCATGTAGCGGAAGTTCATTCCGTACCAGCCGACAATAAGAGTAAGCGGCATGAAGATCGTCGTAACGACCGTAAGCACCGTCATAATACGGTTCTGCTTAACGTCCAGGTGCGCTTTGTAAAGGTCGCGGATCTGCATTGTATAATCGCGCAAAGATGTCGATGTATCGTGAAGTCTTGAAGCGCGGTTTATAAATGTGGAGAAATATCTCAAGTTCTCGGGCTTGAAGAAATTATTCTCGTTCTCCTCGAACTCCTGTGCCAGATCCATGAGCTGCTCGTAGTGAATACGGAGATAGCGGATATCGCTTCTTATCTCATTCAGACGGCCCGTCGGAAGATCCCCTTCGCCGTCTATAATCGACTTCTCCATGCTATCGAGTTCGTCCTCATATTTTTCCATAAGTCTTAAGTCATCTTTAACGATCTGATCGAGGAAATCATATAAGAATCTCTCAAGGCTCGGCAGCTTCCACTTCTTGGTGCGCCGGATGCCTGTGATGATCTCATCGGCCTTGCCGGAATCATCAATAAACACGATTCCCTTCTCGTCCAGAACAAAAGCGAATTTGCTGTCGTCACCTGACGGATTCTTTCTGTCGGGAATGGAGAATGAACCGGTAAGCGAGTCGTAGTTTACTTCCGCCTTGGTAAGGAATATCTCCGACATATCCTGCTCGATATCAATGCCCAACTCGAAGCTTTCCTTCGTCCTGTTCCACTCTTCATAAGTCAGAACAGCAACGAACTGCTTGCCCTTGATATCCTCTCTGGCAACCTTCTGCAATGTCTCTTCAATTACGAAAAACACTTCTGTAACACCCCTCAACTCAGTTTTCGACATTATAACACGCATGTAAGAAATATTTTGGCCGCAAAACATATGTTCTTTTGAATTATAATAAGATCGGGTGTTATCCACCGACAAAAGACGGTTACCTCCATCCCTCTTAGGAGAGAGGAGGTGGTGCAAATGAGCAACTATGAAATTCTTATTGTGGTTTTCACAGTAATTGCAATTATTGTAGGTATTCTCATTGAGTACATAAAAAAATGACCGTCACCCTACCAAAGTTACGGTCATTATTTTTTCCTAATCTGAGGTAACTGTCTGTGGGTAACACCCATTGACAATTCAATTATACAACTTGGGTTACTGTTTTCAAGTTGCGCACATCTTATATCATTTTATTGGCCGCAAAAACATGATAAAGCCCGGGCACTAAATACTCGGGCCATTTTTAGGGGGGAGGGGTATGAACACTAACATGTTCTGTCATACGCACTTGATGGTATCTGATCCCATAAAACGCGTCTCTTTATGAAATGAATTACAAGAATACTCTTGCTGCGCTAAAAACGGCAGCAGCTGTCGCACCACTTGCAGCCTGCCTTGCTGACTGAGCAGTAAGCTCTGCCTGGAGTTCCATGCGTGTTTTGTGTGCATCATCAAGAAGAACATTAATGGCCTCTTTTATCGTATCCGCTCTTCCCTGGCGCAATGTGTTTCCGATTAATTCAAGTATCCTCGGATTTGAAAATTCCGCTCCTACAAGGCAAAGCTCACCATAATTGTTGTAATAATCAGTAAGTTCTTTGGCCAATAGAATTTGCCTTTCAATACTTTGATTTAATTTCTTTTTTCTGTTAATTACTTCGATTATCCTTAATACAATAACAAGTGTGCCCAATAAAGCCGGGAGACAAAACACCAAATGCTCTTCTAAACCAAAGCGAGCAATTCCGGATATACCAAAAACACTTAAAACTGCAATGATGGGTAAATACCCACATGCGCATAGTATTATTCCAATTACAACCGGAGCTATTTTTAGTTTTCTGGTACAGTTATCAATTATTTCACTACACTGATCATATTCATCGTATTGAGGTTGCATTGGCGAGAAATACTCGATCATACGAGCTACCTCATTAGCTGACTCGATTCTAGATGAGCGCTGTTGAGATATACTACTGACATGCGTTGGTTTCTGAGCCACAATCTTCCTTTTCTCATCGATAGGATTGCCGCAATGCATACAGAACTTCTCGCCGATTTTGATCTCTGAACCACAACCAGGACAATACATAGATACCCTCCTTTCTAAATGGGATCAACCCCATGTAACATTTAATAAACACCTATGGATAGAGTATAGCATATTCAGTTAATATAACCGCCTTATCGAAAACCTCATTCCACAAATCCCACGACCTTCGGACCGACCAGATGACCGTCAACATAACCGGTTCCGTAGCCCCAGACATAGCTGTAGGGATATACGGCATAAAAGTCGCTGTAAAGATCATCGGGATCTACCTGCAATCCGCATGGTTCATAATCACTTACGCTATATGAATGGTATTCCGTTCCATCCAGAGGCTGGCAGATGTATTCTCTGGTCACATTCACCTGAACAAAATCTCCATCTTCCCATGCAGTACCAAAACCACTGGTAATGTTGCACCCGCTTACAGTATAAGTGACTCTTATAACAGCCGGAACAGGTGCCTTCTCCGGGACTTCGGTCGGAGATGGTGAAGGAATCTGTGTTGGAGTTGGTGACGGAATCTGTGTCGTTGTCGGCGTCACAGTCGGAACAGGAGTATTCGTCGATAAAGGCATGTCAGTCGGCATAGGTGTGCTTGTCACTTTTGGCGTGTCAGTCACTTTAATAGTTTCCGTCATCTCCTGTGTATCAGCCGGTTTGGTTGAAGGTATCGTTGTAGGATCAGCACCGGCCGGCTGAACGGGCGCGGGATCTGCAACAGAAGTGTTGGTATGATCCAACACCTTTTCGTCTGGATATACCGTTGAAACCGTTGTCTTATCATCCGTCACTGATGAAACTGAGGGAATTACGTCACTTTCAGTATAAGCATCACTCAACGTGCCGGTAGTCAGATCGACGATCGTATATAAATGCTTTTTCTGAGCATTTCGCAAGCACAAAATAGAAATTGTGATGAGCATCATGCTTCCTGCAATTGCAATAATTAATGTTACATTTGACTTTTTCATTGCTGTATTCCTTTCATGTTCGCTTCGCATTTCCTGAGTCAATTGACTTGCTCTGCTTTTACCTATAGGACGACACAAAAATCCGTAAGGTTCTTTTTCTGTGAAAAGATCAGAGAACCTCCGCAATTTTCATGTCGTCCTGTAAGTAAAGAAAGAGACACAAAGACAGGGGTCATTTGCATGCTGATAAGAGAAGTTCCTTTCCTCACAAGGTTTTTCAGGGCTTTAGCAGAAGATATAAGAATACCTGAGACGAAGCCGCCCTTGCCGGAACCCGGGAAAACCTGTCAGAGGAGGTGTCCGGAAGGAAACGGCAATGAAAGCAGTTAGCGAAAGTTGCAGACACAGATAAATGAATTAGAATTAAAATAGCGAGGTTTAATTATGGATAGTCAGACAAATAATATTTTTGATCAGTATGCAGAACTCGTAAGACGCTATAAGACAGGTGATGAATCCGCCTTTACCGAGATCTACACGAGATCTAAGCAGATGGTGTATGTTACATGCTTCGGAATCCTTAACAATGAGCAGGATGCAGAAGATGCAATGCAGGAGACGTACATAACCGCGTATAGCAAGATAGACACGTTGAGTGATGAGAACGCCTTTATCCACTGGTTAAAAACGATTGCCGCAAACAAAGCCCGCGATAAGTTCAAATCCAGGAAAAACCTTTCTTCAATCGACGATATCATACCTGATGAAACTGATATCGAAGGTGATGATAATCTTGAGAATCTTCCTGATGCACTTGTTCTCGAAAAAGACAAAAGAGACACTTTCTATAGAATAATGCGTAGCGAGCTCTCAGACGATCAATTCCAGACGATCCTCTTGTATTATTATGATGAACTGCCTGTATCAGATATCGCTAAGATCATGGACTGCCCTGACAACACCATTAAAACTAAGCTCAGGCTTGCCCGCGTCAAGATAAAGAACGGAATAGAGGCATTCGAGAAGACTAATAAGATAAGCCTTATGGGAGGCGCCGCCGGTGCTCAGACGCTCGGCAACTTTTTCAAATCGTTCTATGGCCAGACAGGTGTTCCTGCACTTAAAGGTCTTCCGTTCAGTACAGGCTTGGGAACGGTCGGAACATCCGGGACTGAAGTTGAACTTGCGGCCAAGACCGCAAGTGACGCAGGCGCTAAAGCCGGAAGCAAAGCTGCTGTCAAGGCAGCCACAGGAAAAGGTGCAAAGACAGCAGCAACAAGGACCACAGGCAAGATCCTGGCAATAATAGGATCTTCAGTATTGGGTGCTGCTTTGCTTGGTGGCGGAACCTATGCCGTTATTCAGACTGTCGCAAAAAAAGAACCGGAAGAGATAGATCTAAGTGATTATTTCTCCTATGAGTTCTCCGGTTATGACGGTGATGGCATTGTAACTTACACTATTGATTATGAGAGTATCCTTGAAGATTACGATCGCCTGGATGAGCTAAGAGTCTCAAAGCTTGAGAAAAATATCAGTGGTGAATGGGACCGTTCCTCAGAACTCAGCAACGGAGAAACCATCGTTTTCAAGTGGGATACGGATCTTGAAGATGTTGAGGAAGAATACAATGTTATCTTCGTCTGTGAAAATATCGAAGCGGTCGTAAATGATCTTGAAGAACTTCCGGAGATCGATCCGTTTGAATCGTTTAATATAAGTTTTTCAGGAATATCTTCCGAAGGTTACGTCGATAATTTCACCTGGTCAACAAGCACCGCCATCGGTGAAGTTTATTATGCTCTTTCATCTGATCACGGATTGAGTAACGGAGATGTAATAACTGTTACTGCTTCCGGTTGGTTAACAGATATAGACGATATGGCAAAAGATGCCCATTACATGATATCCAGAAAAACAATAGAAGTAACCGTTGAGGGTCTTGATGAATATGTAAAGAGCAGCAGCGAGATTACAGATAAGTTTGTGACTCAAATTCAGTCGAGAGCTTTCGATGTCTACAAGAGCGACCATACCTGGTACAGATACCATTCTCTTGAGGTTGAAGGAACCTATTTCCTTAGTAGCAATGGCAAAACTGATCATAAAAATATCTACTTTGTTGTTCTTAAAGCAACAAGAGAACTAAGCTACCCGGATGCAGAAGTGGAACAATATTATTACGTATGTTTCTATGATTTGATCCGCCACTATGACGGAACGATGTATGATGCCGAACAGTTTGGCTATGAACGGTCTTACGGCACTGAATTATATTACATAGAGCCTTATGGCGCGACATTTGAGGCCGAAGGTCATGTTATCATGGGTTATCCTGATCTGGACAGCCTTTACGCAGACGCTATCGAGCCTTTGCTGACTAATTATACATGCGAATCCGCATGATACTTCATTAAAAACGCAATACACAAAGGGCTGTCTCAGCTGTTCTGAGACAACCCTTTTGTCATTCGAGAAAGATATAAAATAAAAACCTATATCAGATCATCATCTTATAAATATTCGCACAGTCGTTCTCGTCGAGAGTGACAAATCCTGAGATCGTGCCGTCACGTCCATCGCCATAGCAGAGGTTCTTAACAAGTACAGGAATATCCTCTTCCTTGCCTCCGAGCTCGCCTAATGTTGAAGGCATGCCGATCGAGATGAGGAACTGCTTGAAAGCCTCGATGCCTTCTTCGGCTGTCTCAACGCCCCAGACTCTTTTCGCGACCTGCTCAAAGCGTGCAACGTCGTGATCCATTACATACTTGAAGACCGCGGGCATAGTGACCGCAAGGCCTGCACCATGGGCGCAGTCGTAGAGAGCTGATAACTCGTGCTCGATGTTATGGCTGTTCCAGTCCTGGGATCTGCCGACGCCGCAGGAATTGGTGTGAGCCATAGTGCCTGCCCACATGATGTTCGCGCGCGCCTGGTAATCATTGGGATCAGCTATGACCTTGGGACCTTCATTCTTCATAGTGATGAGGAGTGCTTCGATCAGTCTGTCGGTAACTTCAACATCCTTGGAATTTGTGAGGTAACGCTCATAGAGGTGAGCCATGATGTCGGTGATGCCGCATGCCGTCTGATAAGCAGGAAGCGTCTGTGTGAGCTCAGGGTTAAGGATGCTGAACTTAGGCCTGATGCCCTCGCCGCTTGCGCCGCGCTTGTACATGCCTTCTTCCTTAGTGATGACCGAGTCACCGGAGCCTTCGCTGCCTGCTGCCGCTATCGTAAGAACTGTTCCTACAGGGAGAGCCTTTTCGATCGGCTTGCCGCAATAAAAATCCCAGAAATCACCGTCGTAAACGACACCTGCAGCGATTGCCTTGGATGAATCGATGGAGCTTCCGCCGCCTACTGCGAGAATGAAGTCAACGCCTTCTTTCCTGCACAACTCAATGCCTTCGTAAACGAGGCCGCTCCTCGGATTCGGCTTTACGCCGCCAAGCTCAACATAAGGAATGCCCTCGCCATCAAGTGATTCTTTTACGCGGTCCAAAAGGCCAGAACGGACAACGCTTCCGCCGCCGTAGTGGATCAATACCTTTGAGCCTCCGAAAGCTTTTACGAGCCTGCCGGCCTCAGCCTCCGTGCCCTTGCCGAAAACGAATTTTGTAGGTGAATAGAATGTGAAATTTTCCATGCATTATCTCCTTTTATTTGATACTTTTGACTGCTTCTTCGATCGTCATTCCCGCGAAGTCCTGCGCGTGGAAGATCTGCCCGTTAACGCTGTCGTCTGTGAATGCTCCGACAATGACGCCGGGGATAGCGCTCTCGGGTGCGTTGGGAGCATTGGGGCCGCCAAGGTCTGTCCTGCACCAGCCGGGATCGGTGAGGTTCATTGTGACACCTGTACCTCCGAGTCTTGAAGCCATGTCTTTAGTGATCTTATCGAGCGCTGCCTTAGCTGCGGAATATCCTGCCTGCTCGGGCTCTTTGTCGATGCCGCTCGTCGTGTTTACGATGCGTCCGAAGCCTCTGTCTATCATCTTTGGAAGGAAGTGATAGCAGATCATGGCGGGAGCTATGGTATTGACATTGAAGCTTACGGTGTAATCTTCGGCAGGCGTTTTATAGTAGTCTGTTCTGTATGCGATCTGAAGTCCCGCATTATTCAAAATGATATCGACATCAACACCCAAAGCATCAATGTCCTCGCACATTTTAAGAACCGTAGGAATGTCATTTAAGTCAGCTGCAAAGGACTTGCAGTCAGAACCCAAAGCCTTTATCTCCTCTTCAAGTGAAGCGGTGTGTTCCACGCTTCTGCTCTGCAGGATAAGGTTGCAGCCCTGCTCTGCCATCTTCTTTGCGGCAAGCCTTCCGATGCCTCTGGAAGCGCCTGTAACAAGTGCCCATTTGCCTTTAAGATCCAACATATCCGGGCCTCCGTCAAGCGTAATAAACGTAGTTGTCTTTGCGGGGTGCGGGATCGTTAGAAGGCTCTGCTGCATAGCCTAATGCGCAATGGCCGATGCCTTCGTAATTGCCGGCGATGCCAAGCTTTGCAAGAAGAGCCTTGCCGAAGTCAGATTCGAATTCTTCCTTTGCCCTGTGGATCCAGATGCTTGCGATGCCGAGGCTCTCAGCTGCATTCATCAGATTACCCATAACAAGCGATCCGTCGTAAACATAAGTCGGGATATCCTTATTCGCGAGAACGATGAGGATCACTGGAGCGCCGTAGAAAGGATCGAATCCTTCGCCCCATCCGCCGATCTTACGGTTCTCTTCGGAGATCTCGTCACGCAGCTCTTTGGAGGTTACTGCAATGATGAGAGGGCTTTGTTTGCCCATGCCTGTAGCAGCATAAGTGCCTGCTTTGATGATGGCCTTGAGGTCTTCGTCTTTGACCATGCCGGGTTTAAAATTCCTGCAGCTTCTTCTGGTCTCAAGGACCTTCAGTGTCTCGTTCATCTGCTTAATCCTCCTTGTTACTCTGAACTGATTACTATTCTTCACGATAACGATTCGGATGTATATCAGATGGCTTGTTTTTATTCGCCCATCATTTCTTTTCTGTAGGGATTGTCCTCAGATGCGTCAAAGCCCGGAAGCAGATATTCGTCCTTCATATAATCGTGGACATCAAGATCTAAACTGTAGTTGCAGAACACGATCGCAACATATGTGATCTTTGTGTTGCCGTCAGAATTCTCAGGCACCATCGCGTAGACAAATCCGTTGTAGTCATCGGAGTCCATGGCGACAATATCGTAGCCGTCAGGCTCCTTGCCTGTTACGGTGTAAATATCTTTAAAGTCGTCCACTCCGATCGCCGTCAGACGGCCTATCTCTTCCTCAAAGCCGTCTTTATGATCCAGCGTCATGTAAACGATATACTGGCCGTCCCACGGATTATAGTAAGTGAGCTGGTATTCTGTGACTTCGGCGTTTGACGGTATCTTGTCAGGGAAAACATCGAACATCTCATAATCGCCCATCGCGTATTCGTTATTCTTGCCGCTGTGGATGTATTGGTTGTATTCATTTATGTTGGTGCTCACTTCTACTTTGGCATTTGTGAAGATCGCATACATAATGGCAAACCCGAAAATCATAAACAGCACATAATGTGTAACTACTGCCAGAAGTACAATGGTCGTTACCTTTATGGCTTTTACGGCCTTCCTGTTCTTGCTTATCTTTTGGAGAACTCCCGTAACGTAGAGCGTAATTATGCACATTATCACAAATCCCACAAAGGTAGCGAAAACTGCTAATGCGCGCTTAAGATCCGGTTCGTACGACAGCGTCTGCAAAACCAGCGCAATTATCGTGATGACCACGCCTGCAATACTTGCAACTTGTATTACCCTTAAAAGCTTGCTTTTCTCATTGCCGGCATAGGTCGCCATCTTGTCGGCAACCTCTTTTATTTCCTTATCCATCATCTCGCTTTTCCTTTCCCCGTCTATGATCTCCCTTACATCTACATCATAGAAATCGGCTATCTCGACCAGCAAAGAAATATCAGGCAGATTGGTTCCGGTCTCCCATCTTGAGACTGATCTGTTACTGACATTAAATTGCTTAGCCAGCTGTTCCTGTGTGAGCTTCTTTTCATTGCGGAGCATCTTCAGGAACTGTCCTGTTTTCTTCTGATCCAATGTCCGGTACCTCCTTTCAGGCAGCTTCAGGATACGGCTTTGATTCGGGAATTAACACGACACAAAGCGAGAATTGCCGTGTTTTGGGGCCTTTGGACACATCGTGTCCTGCCGTTTTCGAGATTATTATATCGCTAAACCGCTTCCAGTTCTGAAACTGCCCCCGGGTTCAAATAATCTTGATTTGACGCCCAAATATATTAAGATATTGCGTAATGGAATAAGATTTTTGGGGAAGGGAAAGATAAATGGCAACACTATGTAAAAATTGCAGCCACGCACTTGTTTTCGATCCGGCAACGCAAAAACTCTTCTGCTCATCGTGCGGAAGTTCTTACAGACCGGAAGACATCGAGGCTGAATCAAAAGAATACAGACAGGATCTCAGAGCAGAGTCCATGGAGAAGATCTATGACTCCAAGGACAAGGATCTCATGGACTGCTATGTATACTCCTGCAGCGAGTGCGGAGGCGAGATCATCATCAACGGTTCTGAAGCTTCAACGACCTGCGTATACTGCGGCAACCCGAACGTCGTGTTCAGCAGGATCGCAAAGCAGAAATGTCCCGAGTTCGTGCTGCCCTTCTCGATCACAAAAGAGCAGGCAATCGACCGTGTCCGCAAGAAGCTCAAGAAGGGCATCTTCATCCCAAAGGAGATAAAGAACTTTTCGATCGACTGCATCAGGGGAATCTATATTCCGTTCTGGATCATTAATGCGGAATATACTAACGCAGTCGTCATCCAGGGACAGGTAAAGAGCGGCAAGAACTCCGTCACAAGATATTTCGGAAGAGCCGGCAGGATGCGCCTTAATAATCTTCCGATCGATGCCTCCCAGGCTCTTTCTGACGAGAGCAGCTCAAAGCTCGAACCGTTCGACTTAAAGATGCTCAAGCCTTTTGATGAAGACTATCTCGCAGGCTTCTATTCGAATGTCTCCGATGTCACTTACAGCGATCTGAAGTTCTCTACACTTAACAGGGCCAAGGAATACTTCGAAGAAGAGGCTATGGCTGATGTCCATGCCAGCAGAAAGACGGTCATATCGTCACAGCCGTCTCTCAAGATCCATAACAATATGGTCTATGCGATGCTGCCCGCGTGGTTCATCACATTCAAATATAAGGGCAAACCCAACACCATTCTCGTTAACGGAGATAACGGAAAAGTCGTATGCGCGCTTCCCTGGAACAAGGGTCTGTTCTACTCGCTCCTTTTCACAGTCGGAGCTGTCTTCACATCGGCGGCATACATCGCATTCAAGTATACACTGCCGATATTTTTCGCAGGCCGTTCGTCTTCATCAAGCAACGACAGCAGAGGCAAGATCATTGCAGTCCTCGTCGCGGGAATCATCGCTCTGTTCACCGTCGGCATCAAAAAGATGATAAAAGTTTTCAAGAACATCAAGCTTACGCAGGATAAGTCGATGTTCAACTTCACGAAGAAGAGACAGGGGTGATGTTATGATAGAGATGATCTCATTCCTGTTTGCAATAGGCGTCGGATTCGGCTTATCATGCCTGATCTTCGGCAGCATGCTCGACAAATCAAATAATATCGGCGACAGCCGCGGCAGTGCGAACGATTACAAGGCATACATTCATTACACTGCCCGAAAAGACTGCATGAGCAAGGAAGACAGAACCAATTTCTGCAACAGGTATTATGAACGCGTCGACGATCCAGACCTCGAGCCCCGCGGTTATGAGCGTGTCAGGAGACTCACGGAAGAAGAAGTGGCCGCATTCAGAAAAGCTGCCGAAGAGAAAAAAGCTGCCAGACTTGCCCTCCAAAAAGAGGCCGAGCTCGCCCGTCAAAATGGCCTTTCCGGAACCACCGAGGACGAGTTCAAACTCTGGGAAAGCCGGCAGCCCTCCAACAACATGACCGGTGTTTTTAAGCCGTTGGACGGGAATTGAGCCTGCCCTGACACTTCTCCGGAGTGATCTTGTCCGGAAGGATTTCCGGGATAAAGGTTATAATGGTAAAAGAACCGGCCCGACCGGATATCACACGAGGAGGAATCATCATGGGTCTTTCAGATACGTTAGCAGGTGCAATGGACACTCAGAGAATTTACGAGCTGAGCAAGGAATACACACTTGAAGAGCTTTTCGAGCTCGTCAAAAGCGCAAACCTTTCCTCAGAGATCACAGGTCCTTACGAGCTTAAGAAGGGGATTTTTGGCAAGCACATCACCTTCAACGGTCCTTCAAAGATGAAGGCCAACCTCACGGTCAAGGGCACTAAGGCTAAGCTTTCCAAAGTTACGGTAAGCTCAAGCTCAGGTGTATCGGTAGGCGGCGTCCCTGTTGGCGGACCCGGCGTAGGCGGCGTCATGGACAAGACCGCAGCCGAGAACGCATTCTTCAAAGCACTTGGTGACGCACTCAAGGAGATCCTGAAGTAATAATTGATTAGTCTTATTTGAAAGGCTGCCTCGCGGGGCAGCCTTTTTTCGTGACATGCGTGGTGACTCAATTCGGAGACTTTTTGAAGGCAAAATACTCTCCAAAAAGTCATTTTCGCCGAAAAAAGACTAAATGGAGACTATTTCGGGCTCAAATAGTCTCCAAAACGCATACTCACCGGGCGCATCACTCCGCCCCGAACTCAAAGCATTCGTCAGCCACGTTCTCGACGAAAACCTTGTCGTGCTCGACAAATAACATTGTTACATCGCTGTTTTTGACAAGGCGTTCGATCTCTTTTCTCATATAGACGTCGATGTAGTTCAAAGGCTCGTCCCAGAGGTAGATGTCGGCCCGTTCGCACAGTGACAGAGCGAGCATGACGAACTTTTTCTGGCCAAGGGAGAGCGCGTCGACGTCTCTATAGAGCATTTCTTTGGTAAAGCCCATCTTGACGAGGATCGTTGAGAACTGTGTCTTGTCGCAGCCGCGGTCATCAGCGATATCGTAAAGGCAACCGCGGAGCACGGACGTGTCCTGGCCGACATATGAGATCTTGAGGCCCTTGGCGATGTGGATGTCGCCCGTAGCCGTGATGCAGGAGCCGCCTTCGTTCATGAGGGCCTCGTCGCCCGTCAGGAACTTGATCAGGGTGCTCTTGCCGCAGCCGTTGGTGCCCTGCAAAGATATCTTCTGGCCCTGGCCGACAGTCAGGTTGATGCCGCTTGCCACGGCCTCGCCGTCGCGCAGGACAGTAACGTCTTTTAAGATGACAGGCGTCTTGTCGTGGTGCGTGGAGCCGAAGATCTTCAGTGTCTGCTCGCGCTCGAGATCCTTTAAAAGAGACTGTTTCTCTTCTAATTTGCGCTCGTTGCGCTGCTCCAAGTTCTTGGATAAAGACATGAGCTTTTTGGCTTTCGCGCCTTCGTATGCGCGGGTCCAGTGATTCTGCGCGACCTTAGAGGGCGCATTCGCCCTGTTCTTGTAACTCTCGGCCTTCCCTGACCACTGGGCGTTCTTCTTCATGGCAGCTTCGATGGAGCCCATCTCTTTTTTGAGCTGGTTATTGCGCGCGAGCTCGGATTCCTGGCGCTGTTCGTTGTTCTCCCACCAGGTGCTGAATGTCGTGCCCACGAGCTCCACGCCGGACTTTGTGATGACCAGAGTATGGTCGGTGCAGCGGTCAAGGAACGCGCGGTCGTGAGAGATCAGAATGAAGCCTTCCTTGGACGCGAGGTACGATGCGACTGCCTCACGACCCTGTCTGTCCAGGTGGTTCGTGGGCTCGTCGATCAAGGGATAGATGCCGTCTCCCGCAAAAAGGTAAGCGAGCATCAGCTTGGTCCTCTCGCCGCCCGAGAGCGTGTCCATCGGGCGCCACATGATGTCGGGATCGGCGCCCATGAGATTTAATTCTTTTCGAACCTTCCACTCCTCACAATCGGGCAGTTCGTCCATCGGGAAAAGCACCGTCGGCGGTACGCCCGTGATCGTTCCCGCATGATCTAATTCGCCTCTTAAAAGTTTGAAAAAAGTAGTCTTACCGCGTCCGTTGCGGCCTGCAAGCGCAAGCTTCCAGGTAGTGTCGAGCGATATCGTGATATCGCTGAAAAGCATCTTGTCAGAGCCGTCGTATCCGAAGCTCAGGTCTTTGATATTGATCATTGGCATAAAGATTCCTCCTAAACTGAATCTTCGCCGGATAAGCTTCGATTTATACTATTTAGTTCGCTTAGGTCCTCCGCGCTCGTAAACGAGCTTGTGCGGAAATCGCTCACTAAACAGTATAAATCTCGTGGATCAGATTGACTTCTGATTAATCTGAAATTAAATAGCCGCGGACAAAAAGCCGCGGCTAAATTATTCAAAGTAATATAGATGAACACACAAAAAAGAACTTATCCGCGAGATATTAATAAATCAGCAGACAGTCTTTCTCATTGGTGTTCCTCCTTGTTCTTCAGATTCGTGTGTAATGATACAGCAAGCTTAAGAGAATTACAATACGTCCTTAAGTCCGTTCTTGATCACGATATTCGCCGCGTCGGAGATGCCGTAATCAAGTCCCTTGTAATTCCAGAGTGCGCTTCCGATGCCATACTTGTGGAATACCGCATGGATGTCCTTGATCCAGCGAAGTGCGTCTTCCTTGGGTGCGAGATCGATAACGCCATGCTCGCCGCAGTACATGGGAATATCGTCTGCCTGTGCCTTTGCGATGGCGGGCGCGAAAATATCTTCAAAGAATTTCTCGCCGATCTCGCTGATGCCGTCAACATAGATGGCGCCTGCAACGCCTGCATCGAGCTGGTCGCTCGCATCCCTGTATTCCTGAATGGTCTTCGGATATCCGATGCGGAAATCTTTGGGCATGCTCTCGATCCAGTGCGCGCCCTGATGTGTGAAGATCATGGGTTCATAGCAGTGGAAGTTATAGACGATATGATCGTCCAGAGGGACATTGATCTTTGCTACAGTCGTTACGCTGTTGTAGCAGACGCCGCCGACTACGATGTATGCATCAGGTGCGATGCTTCTTATGAGCTTAATGTATCTTGCGAGAAGGTCGTTCCATGCATCAGCAACGTCTTCGGGAACAACCTCGTTAAGAGGTTCGAACGCTACATAAGATGTATAGTCCTTAAATCTTGTCGCGATCTCTGTCCAGAGCCTCAAAAATCTTGCCTGAAGACCTGCATCGTAGAAGAAGATCCTCTTGTCTGCTTTGCTCATCGGATTGAATGAATAACCGAATGCTTCGTGAAGATCAATGAGCATCTTAAGGCCGTACTTCTCGCACCACTTCCTGCAGTCTTCAAGATGCGCAAAGCCTCTTTCCTTGAAGTTGCCGTCCTCGTCTTCCAATACCATGTAATCGACCGGAACGCGGACGTGGTCAAAGCCGAATTCTGCTATGTTCTTAATGTCTTCTTCGAGAATGTAAGTGTCGAAATGTTCTTCGTCATAAGTGCCGAACTGGGAGATCCAGCCACCGATGTTGACGCCGTTTCTGAAGCCTTCAAATGTGCGCATGGGAATATCCTGCCTTTTATGGATTGCTCTTTTAATTATACATTATCGGCTTTGCTCGCGTGATGATTTTCGGGCTGCCTTGATGTCCTCGAACAAAAATGTGTTCCTGAATAATAAATTTATCACCAGGAATATAACAACTCCGAGCAATGCCCCTCCGAAGAGCTTGATCATCATGTTCTCGAAAATGCCTGCGAAAAAGATAACCGCTACAGCCATAACCACAGACGACACTATAACGATGACGGCGTTCCTGCCGTTAAGCTTGTAACTCTGGTATTTGCGCGCGACCGAATAGACGATCAAAAAGCCGAGGAATTCGGAGATCAGCGAGGCGATCGAAGCGCCCTCACACTCCATTACAGGGATGAGCACCAGGTTCAGCAGGAAGTTGATCAGGACGGTAACCGCATGAGTGATCATGAGATATTTTTCTTTGCCGGCACACAGCAGGACCTGATAGCAGGTAAGGTCTCCGAGACATTTTAAAGGGATCATAAGCGAAAGGATTATGAGACAGGGCACTGCCTGATAATATTGGTCTCCAAGCCACAAAGTGATCAGAGGTTCAGCGACGCTTACAAGTCCGAGCGATACCGGGAACGAGATCAATATCATCAGGTCGACACCGAATTTGATGAGCTTATTAAATCTCGCGCGATCGTTCTCGTAGTAATAACTTAAACGCGGCATGAATACCGCTGTGATAGCGATGACCGTCGTAACGACCATGAAGATGATCTTCTGCGCATATGTGTAACACGCAACGGTGTAATTATCATTCATTATGCCGAGCATCGTAATATCAAGTCTTGAATAAAGCTCAGCCGACACCGTACAGAGAGCAAGGAAGACCAGAGGCTTCATGTGGGACTTAAACTGAACTTTTCTAAAACTGATCTTCGCAGTCCTCAACGCGCGGATGATGTTGAGCAGATAGTGTCCGCCGTTAGTCAGAACGCAGATCAGCGCATAGGTATAAAGATCTTCGGAAGAGCGGATAAATACGAATATCGCGATGAGGCCTATGAGCTTTACCACAAAAGACCTTATGGCGATGAACTTAAAATCCTCTGTGCCCTGGAAGAACCAGTCGATGTTAATGAAGTTGATCGCGATCGCGAAAGCACATACAAAATACATGAACTTATCGCCGTTAAAGAGCGGGGTGAACTGATAGCAGATGACGAAGCAAATAATCGCAAATGCCGTCAGGATCGCGTTAAGGACGAGCATCTCAGAGAAGAACTTGTCCCTGTCTTTTGTATTCTCTCTCCTTTTCGCGATCTCTCTTATCGCATAGGCCTGGATGCCCAGTGAACCGAGCATGACAAAGTACGATACGTTATTGGATGCATCTGCATAACGGCCTACGCCATCAGGTGTCAGGATCCTCGCGACATACCCTGCGCTGATCAGGGGGAAAAGGATGCTGAGCAGTCTGTAGATAACACTGAAGACTGCATTATACGCAAGCGAATTCTGCTTCCTGTTATCCTTCATATGAGATCAGCCCTGCGTCAAAATATCCGCGATGCGTTCGCTCGCATGTCCGTCGCCGTAACAATCTGATACATTAAGCATTTTGCTGTATTTGGAAGCGTCGTCCAGAAGCTCTGTTAAGCTCTCATAGATCTTCTCTTCATCACTTCCGACAAGCTTCATGGTGCCTGCGGAAATACCCTCTCCGCGCTCTGTCACGCTGCGCATTACAAGGACGGGCTTGCCCAGTGATACACACTCTTCCTGGACTCCGCCGGAATCGGTAATGCAGAGATAACATCTGCTCTCGAAGTTATTGAAATCGACTACATTTAACGGTTCGATGAGACGGATATTCTCACAGCCTTCGAACTCCTCAAAAGCAGCTTTTCTGACTTCAGGATTCATGTGGACCGGATAGATCGCCTTAACGTCTTTATGCTCATCAAGCACGCGTCTTATGGCGCGGAACATGCTGTGCATCGGGCTCCCGAGATTCTCGCGCCTGTGCGCGGTAATGAGGATCATCTTCGAATCAGATGCCCATTCAAGGTCAGGGTGACTGTATTCATCCTTAACCGTATAACGCATCGCGTCAACAATGGTGTTGCCCGTGACCCATATATTGTCCGGGCTTTTGCCTTCGCTTATGAGATTTGTTTTCGCTGCCTCGGTGGGTGCGAAATGATACTTGCTGATAATGCCCAAGACCTGACGGTTGAACTCTTCCGGATAGGGCGCGTAAATATCGTGCGTACGCAGCCCCGCTTCGACGTGGCCTACGGGGATCTGCAGATAGTAGCAGGAGAGCGCCGTCGCGAATGCGGTGGTCGTATCACCATGAACGAGCACGATATCAGGAGCGAGGTCTTTCAGAAGATCCTTCATCTTCTCAAGCACCGAAGCAGTTATATCAAAGAGCGTCTGCTCATCCTTCATGATGTCCAGATCGTAGTCGGGAACCACGCCGAATGTGTTAAGGATCTGGTCGAGCATCTGCCTGTGCTGCCCTGTTACGACAACATTTACATCGATGCCTTCCCTCTTTTTAAGTTCATTCACAAGAGGACACATCTTTATGGCTTCCGGTCTGGTGCCGAAGACGACTGTGACTCTTCTCATTGATATCATCCTTTTTTCTTCTTATTCCTGCCGCTAAGCTTGCCGTCGCGCATGCTGCCTTCTATCTTCCATCTCATCTTTTTTATACCACGAAAAGGAGCAGAAAGTACTCTCCCCAGTCCTTTTGACTTGCACCCTTCTATGATCTTTGTCTCGATCTTTGCGTCGAGCGGCACCCAGCTGCCTGCGAAATGATGGATAGTAACCGTATTATCCGTTACCGTCACTTCCCTTGTGGAGTAATCCTTTGCGCAAAAGACATCCTTCGGGAAAAGCGCGAATCCGTCGATCACCTGCTTAGTGTTATTGAGCACAAGGCCCCTCTCCAGACAAGAATCCGTGATCGCGTTTACGTTGGTATACTGCATGTCATAAGTGCCGTCAGAAAGCTTAAAATGTCTGCCGTCGTAATCGTGAAGGAGCTTATCAAAAAGAGCAAAACCCTTCTCCGAAGCCATAATGCCCGTAGGGATCTCGGTATCCATCTGAAAGCCCGAGAAGGCCTGATATTCAAGGAAAGGATCAAGCGGCTTTATCACTTCAACGTCAGTATCCATGTATACGCCGCCGCAAGTAACGAGCGCGTAGAGCCTTACATAATCTGACACGAACGCCCATTTCTTTGCTTCGGCCGCTTCCTTAACGTAGTCACAGCAGTTAAGATCGAATGTCTCTTCATTCCACACGCGGACTTCATATTCAGGCAGGAGCTTTTTCCAGCTTGCTATGCATTTTTTGGCATCCTCTGGAAGGGGCTTTCCGCCGAACCAACAGTAATGTATGACCTTCGGGATCATGCGGCGCTCCTTTCCGGACTGCCGGCAAGCCTGCAATAGAACTTAACCCCGAAAAGACACAGTAACAAAGCTTTGCACTTGGCTTTAAATGATCCGGCAGACGCCAGTATCTTCCCGCGCGGGATCTGTCTGCTGCAATCGTACTTCCAGACCTCGTAATTCTTTATTGTCCACAGATAAGTCTCTGCCCAATTAGCGAGCAGAACACCGCGCTTGCTCTTGTCAGAGATCTTCTCTTTGTAGTGAGCATAAATCTGATTAAGCACGTGCACCTGGTCTCCGGCGTGCTTGTCCTGATTCTTCATAGAGGTCATCAGGGAATTATCGCGGATCCTGTAACAGTAGACCTTTTCGGGGATATACAAGACCTTGGAAGCGCCCGTCATTACCAAAGGTGTCCAGAGCTCATCCTCGTGATAGATACCTTCTTCAAAAAAGAGTTTGTTGTCCAGCAGATAATCGCGCCTGCAGGCTCTGAGCCATGCGGTCATGGCGATCCTGCCGTGGTCTTTTATCTGGGACACCATCGCATCCGTACCTGTGATCATTCCGGCTTTGCCGTTTAATCCCCTGTGGACCAGGATCTTATCAAACGCAGACTCGAATACTTCATCTTTTTCATTGATGGTAACGCCGTCCCACAAAAGCACATCAGCATCGCTGTTTGCTGCAGCTTCGATGATCTTGCTGAACTTATCAGGAACTATTTTATCGTCCGAATCAAAGAAGAAAATGTACTTGCCTTTTGCACGGTTGAGGCCGTAATTTCTGGCATCGGAAAGGCCTCTTCCTTCTTTGTGGTAACAAGAGATAAACTCGTACTTTCCGGCATATGAATCCGCAATTGAACCGGAGTTATCAGTCGAACCGTCTTCGACCAGGATGATCTCGGTCTTTTCTATCCCGGAGGCTTCCAGGAGCGAGTCAATGCATCTGCCAAGATAAAGCTCAACATTGTAAACCGGAATGATTATCGAAAGATACGTCATATTCTCATCATTCATGATCGCCCGTCCCGGAAGAGTTTTTCATAATGCCGCAGCGGATATTGAGCAGCATTACCCTGCATTTGTCCGTGAGCCTGCCGGCGGTAGCCTTAAGCTTCTTTCTGTCTATCTGCCCGCCGTATCCGTATTTGCAAAAATCGTACTGAAATATCATATGCAGATATCTTTTTGTCAAGCAAGCTTCTATTTTCTTAAGAAACGGATCGCCGCCAAAGTTTTCCTCACAAAAACTGTAAAGGGCAGGATATATGAAAAGCAATGCCTTTATGTATTCAGTACGGTCATCTGATTCCGGATTGGTTATTGAGCCGGGGCGGATCCTGTATCTGTATGTTTTCACGTTAATATATTCAACTTTTTGAGCTTTCAGAATGGTCTTTATGACCCACAGTTCATCCTCATTCAGCAGGCCCTTTTCAAAGTACAGATTATTCGCGGTCAAAAAGGTGCGTAGATGCATTCCAAGCCATACCGTAGCCGGGAAATCCCTTCTTGCATCCAATTGTTTTTCTATGATCCTCTTGCCTGTCAGAATGCCGTCGTTTTCATTAAGACCTTTGTGAATAAAATAATCTGCACGCTTTTTAGAGACCGGGCTGCCATCATCATTGAAAAGCTCTGCATCCCACAAAACTATGTCTGATTCAGCCGTCCTTGAGAGCCGGATAATCCGGGAAAAAGCATAAGGAATGACTTCGTCGTCAGAATCACAGAAAAAGATATACTTTCCTTTAGCCTCTTTAATTCCGGCATTCCTTGCTTCAGATTGTCCTTCGTGTGATGTGGTGATGATCCTGATGTTGGAATACCTTGCGGCATATCCTTTAGCGATCTCAGATGAGTCGTCAGTGGAGCCGTCATCAACAAGTATTATCTCGACAGCATTTGTAATCTCACCCTTTAAGGCCGAATCCAGACACTGTTCGAGGTATCGTCCCGTATTATAAAACGGAATGATGACAGACAGGGAAATGTTGTCATTATCCGTATTTAAAACAACTTCGTTATCTGACATATATACGACCCGTCTCTCATTTAGCGATCAGCTTAAGCCCCAACACCATTATCTTGTGCCTGAGTTTTCTTGATGTGCGCCAAAGCAATTGCTTGTCTATGTCTTTGCCATATCCGTATTTCCAGAACCGGTACTTATAGATCATGTGAAGATATCTCTTTGTTAAGTTACCTTCTACCGCGTCTTTTAACGGATCACCGGCAAGAACTTTGTCATAATAATTATACAAGGACGGATAGACATACATTAAGACTTTAATGTTTTTCACGCGGTTATCAGCCCCGGGATTAGTAACGGATCCGTCATGAACTCTGTAAATATAGACTTTCTCGGGAATGTAATGTACAGCCTTGGCACTTAACAAGACTCTCGGGACCCAGAGCTCATCTTCATAGATAATTCCCTCTTCGAAAAACAATTCATTATCCAAAAGGAACTTCCGCCTGTAACACCCGAGACAAACACTGGCGATAACACCTTTTCCCCTGATCACCAGGTTTTCCATTATCTTTTTGCCGGAATATTCTTTTTCGATCCTCTCTAATCCGCAATGGGCAAAATAGCTCTTGTCTTTTCTAGACAGGATACTTTTCGTCTCGTAAAAAAGCTCGCAGTCCCACATAAACATATCGCATGTTGCAGTCTTTGTCTTTCGGATTATTCTGCCTAGCAAACCGGAATCTACTCTGTCATCTGAATCACAAAAGAATATGTAATCACCAACAGCATTTCTTATTCCGGTATTTCTTGCTGCTGCAGCACCGGAGTTCTCAGTATGAAAAGATCTTATGTTGTTATGTTTGAGAGTATACTCTTCAATAACTTTGCCGGAATTATCAGTTGACCCGTCGTCTATAAGGATGATCTCAGTATCATTAATACCTTCTGCGGCAAGGAGCGAATCAAGGCACTTGGAAAGATAATTCTCGACGTTATAGACGGGTATGACAACGGATAAACTTATCTTCTCGGGCATCATCTTATCCTCTTATTCAAATAAGTGATCAACGATCTCGGATAATGCCTTGCAGAAATTCTCGTTATTGGACTTTGCGCAGGAATAATTCTTGCCTTTTGCGATGTCCTCGTAGTTATCGATTACTTCCCCTAATTTCTCTATGTCTTCGACAACGATTATGTTGTTGTATTTCTTCTCGTATTCACGCGTGATCTCGACCTGATGGTCATCAACGTGCTCGCCGCGCTTGTGCATTCTGGGCACGACGACAGGGATCTTGCCGTTTTTCAAGACCTCCGTGAAACAGCAGGGACCGCCGTGTGTGATAACGATGCGGGCCTTTTTCTCATATCCGATGAACTCATCGTGATCGATGAGCTTGTACCACTTGCAGTTAGCGGGCGTCTTCTTCGAATAACCGATCTGCATAACGACTTCTTCATCATGCTCCCCGGCCCATTTGTCCATATAATCTATCAGCCTGTCAAAGGACTGTTCATGTGTTCCGACAGTTACAAATATCATGCTCAGAAAATACTCCCGAGATAAACAGCCTTCGGGAAGACCTCCTTCATCTGTTCCCACTGAACGATAAATACATCTGCCTTCTTGTAGCAGAGCCTGCCGGTGAGCGATCCCTTGTTGATCCTGTCATAAGGCTCAATGTAAATTAGCTTGATCTTCTTCCTCTTACCGATGTAGAAGAACGGAACGGCAGGCGCGGCGCCGGCAGAAATGATCAAGTCAGGCTTCTCCTCCTTGAGGATCTTCCTGGCTCTGTGGGTGTTTATTATCAATGCCTTAATGCTTCTGTTCGAAGGAAAGTAAGCATGGTAAACCTTCTCGCCCTGCAACAGACTCCTCGAATCCTCTTTATCAAAGGTAACCCAGAAACGCTCTTTATCCTGCCAAAACGGCTTTAGCTGATAAAGAAAGTTAAGATGCCCGCCGGATGAGCCGACCAGACAAACCTTTATCTTTTTTTCGCTCATCTTCCCTAATTCCTCAACCTAATCAGGCAGGACTTGCTCCTTTTATAAACGCGAATTGCATTAATCTATTCAATCTATCCCTGTAAGTATTATATATGTAAAAAAATCGTTTTCAACTGCAACATTCCCGCGCTTCTGTCTGTAATTAAGATAAAGAACCTATGGGAGGTAATAGTATGAAACAGTGTAAAAAGGTCCTTTTGACAGGCATTGCGGCGCTGATGGCCGTCTCATTCATCCTTACAGGCTGCGATAAAGGTAAGTCCGGACGTCCGTCCCTTGAAGACACTGACCTTGACGGGACTAAACAGGAAGAAACCCCTGAAAATAAGGCAGATGACGCAGATTCCGATGACACCGTTCAGGCCGGCGGCGCGCAGGACATGGCTCCCGGTGACCCCCTTGAAGAAGAAGGAACCATCGGAGATATCTCCTACAGGATCTCTGCCAGTTCCGTGGAAGGCACTGTAGAAACGGCGGGCTTTGACATCTTCTCGGAAGAGCAGGACATTTACCGCTTTGCCGTCATCATCAATGCCGGAGAGAAGAGCACAGGCGGCTATGAGATCAACATCACCGATATCGCTTATGACGGCTCTGAGATGATAATAACGGTCGAAGAGACAAGTCCCGGACAGGACGAGATGGTTACCGAGGCATTAACCTATCCTTCCTGCGCAGTTGAGCTCGACAAGCTCCCCAAGAGCGTCAAGGTCGTATGGACAAACGGCACCGGTCTCCCCTGCGATTATATCTACATCGATGATTACGAACTTCCCGAAGGCTGGCTTGCAGTACTTAAGGACGGCGCCGGCGAGATCATGCGTGAGACATATGTCTATGAGACCTCCGACGGCAAATACGAATACATCAACATCAGATCCACTACGGTAAGCTGGGGCGCGGCCGAGTGGAACGACATCGTCACAGGCAGCGGCGCGGCTGATACCAGAGAGGATGTCGTGTCAGCAGCCGAAGAATTCGGCTCGGCAGGCTTCGTAATGTTCAATAATGACAGCGCCACCTACTCGATCGACGAATTTCTTGCAGCAAAAGCAGGCTGATCCTCCCGGATAAACGTATAGATACATGAGGGCTGTTCCGTTCGAGGGGGCAGCCCTTCGAACTTTTCGGGGCCGCGAAAAGCCCTATCCCTCCCCCCCTCTCTCTCGAAATAATCTAACGGTTCTTCCGCGTTTTGTTGTATATTAGAAGAAGCATTTTAACGAGGGGAACAGTATGAATACCGTATCTGAGAACATCATCAATGAGATCAAGAAAGCAATCTGCGGTAAGGATCACATCATTACACAGACTTTGACCGGTATCCTCGCGGGCGGACATATCCTGATGGAGGATGTTCCGGGCGTAGGCAAAACAACGATGGCGCTGGCCTTCTCGAAGACGATGGGCCTCGATTACGGAAGAGTCCAGTTCACGCCGGACGTACTGCCCTCCGATATCACAGGCTTCTCCTTGTATGACAAGAAGACCGAATCTATGAAATACCAGCAGGGCGCGGTCTTCCATAACCTGTTCCTTGCAGATGAGCTCAACCGTGCTTCTTCAAGAACGCAGTCGGCTCTTCTCGAGGCGATGGAGGAGAGTGCTGTTACAGTCGACGGCAACACATATCTGCTGCCTAAGCCGTTCATAGTTATCGCTACACAGAACCCGGCAGGATCTTCAGGAACTTCACTGCTCCCTGACTCGCAGGTCGACAGGTTCATGATAAGGATCTCGATGGGCTATCCGTCGATCTCTGCCGAGACCGCCATGATCGATGCACGTAAGAACGGCGTCAATCCTTTGGATGATGTTAAGACCGTTTGCGATATCGAGACGATCCTCAAGATGCAGAAAGAGGTTAACGAGGTCTTCATACATGAGAAAGTAATCAACTACATAGTTGTCCTGATCAGCAAGACGAGAGGCCACAAGGACTTGGAGCGCGGCGGAAGTCCCCGCAGCACTCTTGCCCTCACCGCCATGGCGAAGGCTTATGCCTATATCAACGGAAGAAATTACGTTACTCCTCTTGATGTTCAGAATGTATTCATCCCGGTCATCACACACAGGCTCATTCTCACCCCCGAAGCCGAAGTCAACGACAAGAGCTCGGTTGAGATAGCTAACGAGATCATCAAGAACGTTCCGGTACCCAAGATCTGATACGCAATATGCTGAAGACGTGGATCATCTACGCAGTCACTGCCATTGCAGCCTTCATCTTTTTTCTTTACTACAAGATGTGGGTCGCCTGGTATTGGCTCATGCTGCTCCCGCTGATCCCGTTATTTGCATTTATTGCATGCGCTTTTGCTACGACACAGCTGACATTCGAGACTGAGCTGCCGGCTGACACACACATCGGTGAACCCGTTTATCTGAAGCTTAAGACTTATGGTCCGGCTACTTATTTCGCATTTTTCAAAGTCAGGTTTACGGTGACTGATCATATGAGCGGCAACACCCGGGAGATAGTTGTTCCCGTCAACGACAACGGAGTTACAAAGATACCAGTTGACACCGGTCACTGCGGAGCATTTTCCTTCAATATCTCAAAGTTTGCCGTCTATGACATCGCTGGATTCTTCCACCTTAATCTGAAATTGGAATCAAAAAACAGGATCCTTGTAAAGCCCATTCCCATAATGCCTGAACTGATGCCGAATATGTATGGATTCAAGGCTAAGAATCTGAGGAAATCCAAGCAGCCCAATTCCGAGATCTACGATATAAGGGATTACAAGACAGGCGATTCCATAAAGACTATCCACTGGAAGATATCCGCGAAGAAAGACCAGCTCGTTGTAAAAGACTCTCTCGAAGAATTCGGAGGCCACTCACGCATCGTCTTAAAGCTCAGTGAAGACAGGAACAAGCTTGACCTGCATCTGGGACAGATCCTGTTTACGTCTCTTTTCTTCCTCGAAAGAGAGATCCCTCACAAGCTGAGAATCATTCCTCCTGACAGAAGTGAGATCGCATTTGATATCGAAAACATCAATGATCTGGATACTGCTCTTATCAAGGTCCTTCACATGAGAATACCGAAGGAGGATCCTGATGAGGAAAACTAAAACTGCGTTCATAAGGAAAAAACTCCTTAGAAAATTCATCGAGATCTTTATCCCGGCCATGATAGCGGCTCTGTTAGGCATCGGCTTTATCATGATGACCGGCAATGCCTTCAGCCTTTACTTCAATCCCGTTATTCTCGTGATCAGCGTTGCCGCGGGCTCCCTGATCCTTTCAGCTGTCCACAGCGGCAATAATCTGTTTAGCTCAATTGCCGTTATCGTGCTCACCATAGCGGCAATTATCGTAATGGTGCATTTCGATATCCTTCACCTTCAAATGGGACAGTGGGCATTCCTTTACTATGTCAAGCGTTATGTATATTATGGTCTGCCAGGCGACTACCCTTACCCCCTTTTATGGAAGGAATCCGTCCTGACATTCCTTATAATGTATGATCTTATTGCTGCATCTGTCACGACACTCTTGTTGTCAAAGCGTAAGTGGATACTTGTGTCATTAATCTTCTACCTTCCTTTGCTTTGGTGTTCGATAGCAAATGTCACCGTAAGACCTGCCCCGAACTCAGTGGTCATTGCCACAGCCGGAGTCATCATGCTCCTGTTCGCATTCGGTTACCGCAAAAAAGAAAAAAAGACGTCAGAAAGAGCTCTTCTTGTGCTTGCCATTCCGGTGCTGCTTTACTCTATGATCGTGGGAATGCTTTTCCCAATTAAATTCTACAAAAAGGACCGTCTCGCGAATGATATCCTCTACGGAATGAGAAGCCTGGCGGTAAGCATTGATAACGACGGGTTTATGGTCAAGGCAATCGATAAAGCGATCAACGGCAACGAAGACCCGCATCCTTTATCCGAGAAAATAGAATATAATCCGTTCACCTCGCTCCATCATGCGGACAACGACCTTACCAAGGTCGGACCTTTCGATCCGCCTGAAGGAGAGATCATGACGGTTTATAAGGATTACAACCGAGGATATCTCGACGAATGGCTCAATGACAAAATGACACCCGGTGATGCCGATTTCTCCAACAATTTGGCTCATTGTTATTGCCTCTATTTAAAGGTGGAGACACTCGACACATATAAATCGAACAGACTTTCCAACGCATATTACACGCTGGATACGTACGCGGAGGGTTTTGAATCCGGATTAAAGGACAGCCTGTATTCTGTCAGGATTGAACCGTTGCTGCCATCAGATCTTGCGATCTCACCTTATTACCACGAACTTTATATGTGCAAGGTGGATCCAAGCGCAGTATATACTGATGAAAACAACGGTTCCTATGCAGATAAACTTATATTTTCCGACGCAAATGCCGTGCAGGACGGCATGTATATCTACCCGTTAGCCGGCGCACCGGTCAATGTGGAAGGCCTTTATGACAAGACTTACGAAGAAGCCTATGTATACGGGATCGCTACCGCAGTTCCGGACAAGACACGTGATGCGCTTATCTCGAGCGGAATGCTTCCCGACTGGTATATGGACATCTACAACGAAACAAGCGAAATGTCAGACTGCGACAAAGTAAGAGCCGTCACCGAATATGTCCGGAGCCTTCATCCATATGATGTAAATACAGATTACCAGCCTGAGGGCTCGGATTTTGTCCCGTGGTTCGTAACCGAAGCCGAATCCGGGATCTGTGTCCATTATGCGGCGACGACAGTAATACTCCTCCGTATGATCGGAATCCCCGCCAGATATGTCCGCGGGTTTGTCGATCCCAGATCGTATCCGGGAGCAGCGAGCACTATCTACGCTTCGCAGTCCCACGGCTGGTTCGAGTTCTACGTTCCCGGCTATGGCTGGATCATGGGAGACTCCACACCGGGTATGGAAAAATATGCTCAGTATTACGATATCGATGCAGTTGCTGCCGTATATCCCGGGATCGAAGATGCTGAATTCTCGCGCTCAAGATTTGACAATATCGAAGAACAGTCCTCTGATGAAAAGGCGCCTGACGCAACAGCAGAAGCTGCTCCTGAAGAAGCTCCTGCGGTTGAAGAAGACAATTCCGGAGATGTAGTTGTCCTGCTTAAGATGCTTTTGATCATCGTTCTGGTAACCGCTTTCTTAAAGCTCGTCTGGTGGGCATACTGGAAGATCCGGTTCTCTAAAAAGGATATGGGCAGCAAGATCCTCGAGCATTATTACTATTACAACCTGATGAGCAAGTACCTGATGAAAGGTCTTCCCGGGAAATCTATGGAGGTCGTCTACAAAGTCGCGTTCAGCCACGAAGACATAACCGCAGATGACATGAAGACTTTCATCAAAGCAAGCAATAAGGGTCTGGCATTGGTATCAGCCAGACTCCCTATTCACAAGAAACTGTTATTCAGATTGATATCGTTTAAGGTCCGCAGCTGATCTTTCTGATCATCACTTTTTGTAGACCTTCGTGTAGAGGAACACCATTGCCGTAAGGCTGAGTACCGTGAAAACGAGTACGTAGATGCACATCGAATTTACCGACATCTGATTACCGAACACCTTGCAGTTAAATGTCATCGCTTCCTTGATGGAGCTTATGAACAATCCGTTATCAAGGCCCCCTATGGATGTGTTCATCTTATCTGCTATGCCTGACAGGAGCGCGGTTCGAAGGAGCGCGCTGATCTGGCTCGCGGGAAAGATATTGCATACGGTCTGGACTCCTGACGAGAACTGCGAGATCGGGATGTAAGCGCCGATAACAAAGCCGGCTGCTGCGGATAAGATCCCAAAGAATGCGCCTGCCGCAGAAGATGACTTGAAGAACAATACTACGGTCATGAACAGCGCGCTAGATGACAGACATCCGAGGAATACCACGCCGTATGCGGCTGCAACTCCCAAGACCGTAAGGTGCATGCTGCCCATGAAGTTAAGGATCATAAGTCCGGCAGTGAGCAGGAGCGATGTCATGATGAATGATGAGATGACTGCTGCGACAAGATATGACAGGATGATCTGCCACTTCTTTACGGGCGTTGCGAGGATATCGTTATCTACTTTTCTTTCACGGTCTTTGACGATCGTTGTCAGGCAGTTGTAAGGGATCGTGATCGTTGCAGAACCTAGTATTCCGACCAGAAGGATCGTGTTAACGAACATCTCTATGTCTTTTGAATCGACTAGGTTCTCAAGGCCTTTCATTGTGTTTTCGAGCGCGTCAACAAATGTGCCCTTGAGGAACAAAAGGTACAGCACGAATACTATGATCGATGTCAAAAGCGAGAACAGCACCGCATAGATGTCTTTGAAATATATCTTTACGTTTCTTCTTGTTAATCCGATAAAACCCTGCATATTAATTCTCCTCTCATACTTCCATTGCTCTTCCCGTAAGTTTCAGGAAGACGTCGTCCATGCTGCCCTTGATGATCTCGAAGTCCCTGAAGCATCCGCGCTTGTCCTTGATCCTGTCTATGATGTCCCCTTCAAAAAGAATGTTGTAATGATCGGCATCGTATACAAAACCGGGATTTATGGCTGCCGCCTCTTTGTCATTCTCTTCGCTCCTTGGCGCATACCAGAGGAACTTTGAAGAGGTATATTCGCTCTTGAGTCCGGAAGGTGTCCCCTGTGCTATGACCTTGCCCTTATCAAGGATCACGACGTTATCTGCATCTCTGGTCTCTTCCATGTAGTGAGTGGTAAGGAAGATAGTCATCCCGCGCTCTCTTCTTAAGTAATCGATGTAGTCCCAGACGATCTTTCTTGACTTGGGATCCAGACCTGTCGTGGGCTCATCGAGGAACAATATCTTCGGTTTGTTGAGCAAGGCCCTTACGATATCGACTCTTCTTCTCTGGCCGCCGGAGAGCTGTCCGTATTTCCTCTTCATGATTTCTCCTAATTCGAAGCAGTCATAAAATTCCATGATCCTTTCTCTGACCTGCTTCCTGCTGTAGCCGTAGTAACTGCCTCTGGTATAGAGGTTTTCTTCCACGGTAAGGATGTCATCAAGCACTGAGTTCTGGAATACGATGCCGATCTCTTTTCTGATCAGATCGTCTTCTTTGCCGAGCACATGCGAACACACTCTGATGTCACCGGAAGTTTTTCCGAGGATCGTGCAAAGTATGTTGATCGTGGTCGATTTGCCGGCTCCGTTCTCGCCTAAGAATGCGAAAAGCTCACCCTCTTTGACATCGAAGCTGATGCCGTCCACTGCGAGGTGTTCAGAATACTTTTTGGTAAGGTCTCTGACTTCGATAATGTTCATGTCCTTTTCCCCTTTTCATGTGTTTTGTTTGCTTGAACACATTTTTCAATCTTTGGGGAGAAAAGGGAACAGTTAAGCGACCAAGTTGCAAAAAGGGGCAACCAAGTTGCTGAAAACGGGGTTTGGAGAGTGTAGATGAACCCGGGGAATGCCCGGCGCCACGCTATTTATTCTTCGTCTCTTATGGAATCGAGCGCGGAGTTGATCTCCTTATCGTCTTTTTTGTAGATCCATAACGTTGTGATCCACACGAAAATATACACTCCGATAAATATCAGCATTACGAACGCATAACCCAGGATATTCGTATACCACTTAAAGAGCCATCCCAGAAGCGATACGACGGCAAACAAAGAACAGAAATGAATGGCGATCCTTAACTTAAAGTGTTTGGCATTCTCGGAAGCAAAGATAAGCACGGGGAATGAACACAGGATTCCGGTCAGCAAAACACTCGGAATAAAATACCAGCTTACGACGTAATCGTCGTCCATGAGATGATAGATCAGCTGCGCTATGCCGACACCCAGAAAGATACCGGTGGAGATGAAGCTTGCCTGCATGAATAGGAGTTTGAGTTTAGTCATAGATCAAGTCTCCTTTTGATTTCTTTAACATAACCCCTGGATATCACGATCTTCTCGTCATTGAGGAGCGTGGCTTCCATCCTTCCGCTGATGTCGGAACGGACGCATTTTATCTTTTTCAAGTTGACGATCATGGACTTGGAAACACGCAAGAAATAATCCCCCAGAGTCTCTTCGAGCTCATATAGCCTGAGCCTTGTCTCATAGCACCCGGAACGTGAATATACAAAGGTCTTCTTGTCGACAGATTCCATATAGTAAAGAGCAGACGTCTCCACGAAGACGTTGTTGCCGTCCTTTAAAAGAGGGATCTTGCGCTCGTTGCCTTCAAGAAGATCAATCGCAGCCTTGATGTCTTCAGTCTGGGACTGGGCCCTGATGACCGCTTCTTCCTTTTCGGGCGAATCAACCTGTTCGAATCTTACCTTCATTTAGGATTCCTTTTTGCTAAATCTTTTCGAGAACATTATATCCCGAATCGGAAATAAATTAAGCGCAGAGTCATTTAAAGGCCCTGCGCTTTTCGGAGAGTGTTATGAAGGATAAGTATCCTACATTTCTTTAACGTATTTATTCGCGCGGTCATTTAAGATCTTTACCACGTCATCGAGCGTGCGGTCGCCCGCGTAATAAGGCTCGATCTCTTCAACTAAGAAAGCTGTTATTACCGGGTCGTCGTAATAGTATGTCGAGATCGTAGAAAGGCTCTCCATCATCTTGTCTTCCATGTCTTTGGTGGCAAGCTTGTAGCCGAATATTTTCGAATCCTCGGAAAGGAAATCCATATACTGCGATAATTCAACATCCGATTCATAGCCGGTATTATTCTTATCAAGGATCATCGAGATGTTTCTGGCCATTATCTCTTTGTTGGTAACGAGATTTAAGAATTCTTTTGAAGTGCCGCCGTAACCTGCACCCGCAAAAAGGAAGTTGATGAACTTTTTGCAGCCCTCCTTCATGTCAGAAGAACTGGTGACCGAGATCGTCTCTATAGCCCTGAATCTGGGGCCTGAAGCATCAACGGACGGAGTGCCGATTATCGTGTAGTTTCCATCAGACGACTTGCACGCGTGAATAAAATCAACAAAGCTCTCCACGCGCTCATAGCGGCATGCGCTGCGGGGTCTGGCAGTCTCTTCTGCCCACTCGAAATCATCGGGTTTTGTATATCCGTCCTGAGTAAATAATATATCAGCGTACTCGACTGTCTTATAAAACTGGTCCGTTCCGAAGTTTACGCTATCGCCTTCGATCGCAGCCTTTGTATCAATGCAGGACAGGATGAAATCCTTCTTGTAGTTGTATGTCGACAGCGGATAATCGTAGGGCGAGAATCCGTCCAGGTCTTCTTCTATCATCTTCTCAAAGTCCTCGAAAGTAATCCCAACGGCGCCCGGCGCAACGAGGCTCGTATCCGTTACAAGGCCCTCTATCTCAAGCGTTACAGGAAGGAAGTACTGCTTGCCTCCGATCTTCGAAGCTTCAATGATGTTGGCAAACTGCTTATCCATGACTTCCTGGTCCATGTATCCGGTCAGGTCTTCGAATACTTCATCTCTCATCGCGTAATTATTCTGGATGCCTACCGCGAGATCAGGCGCCTCGTCTCCGTTAAGCTCCTGGATCATCGTATAAAGCTTCTCGTCATCAACATTTAAGATCGAGAAATCCCTTCCCGCTTTAATGCCTGTCTTATACTTGCTCCAGACCCTTATGAGATATTCGCTATCTGTCCTGTTGAATTCATAAATGGCATTGGACAGATACTCCGTTATGTCTTTATCAATAGGCGTCGCGATCTCGATAACTTGCTTTCCCGCATGCGGGTTTTTATCGGCCTTTTTCAGGATAGTAACCGTCTCATCCATGCCGGCAATGTTTATTGAATAAGCAGTGGTCTTACTCGAGAAGATTACAGCCGAGCTCTCCGTGCAGTCTATAAGCTCTACATCTTCAGACAGGTCAGAAAAATAAGGCGTATACCAGTTGTTGTCAATGACGGTCTTAACCTCCTGGGACTTCATGTCGAACATTGTAATATTGCCGAGCGTATCGATCTTATAAAGCTCTCCGCTTGCGACCGTATGGTAATCTGCCAGGCTGACTTCGTCTTCAAGCTGCACGGTATAATTCTCGCTTTTTACGCATTTTCCGGTCTCCGGATCAAACTCAAGGACCATCATTCCATTACGCGAATATCCGACAGTTAAAACTGTTTTGGCAACGGCATTAAAGGAAAATGAATCGAGCGCATAAAACTCCGGAAGTCCGGTCATATCAAGCTCTGAAAGATATTCGGAGCCTCTGTAGACAAAAGCATTCGCTTTAAGACTTGTTCCCTGGCCCTGGGAATAGATGACGGGAATATAATAATCTCCTGCGCTGTAAACATTTGCGACTCCGGCCCACGCCATAAACCCGTCTTCTATCGAGAGCTCGCCTCCATCCTTGCCCTTAAAAAGCCTCGGCTTAGATGCAGCGCCGCTCTCAAGATCCAGCGTGAACAGTCCTGTCTCAAATGAGCCTGTCGCAAAAAATCTGGCCAGAACCTCAGCCGTTTTTCCATCGCTGTCGGGCTTTAGCCCCAAGATCGTATCGATCTCATAGCCCTCAGGAGACTTGACCCTTACACGGCTTAACATCTGCCCCTGCTCATCAAAGGTATCAATAAAAGCTCTTCTGTAATCGTCGTAATCAGCAAGATTCGTAAGATTATATAAGTGAAAAACTTTGCCGTTGCTGTACCCTACGACACTGCCTTCGTACATCTCGGTAGGCAGGCGCTCCGATTCGAGCTTGAATCTTACCGATTCAAACCAAGGATCGCTTTCTTTAACTTTTGTGTTTTTGCTCTTGCTTTTCGAGCACGACATAAGCGATGGCATCAGCATAACGACAGCCATAGCCAAAGACAGCATTTTCAGCTTCTTCATAAATAACCTCCGTAAGATTTCCTATTACCCTGAATCCACTATAAATTATTTTTGCGGATTGAAAATATAAAACCGGAAAATGTCACCATTTTTATGCCAAAAAGATGCCGGCGGGACATTGGTGTGCTTTTAGTCCTTTATCCAGACCAGGCAATAGAATACAAGAGATACCGCCGCAAAAACATATGTCGCAGCAGTCGTAACCGCCGACAGAAGTCTCGGACTGATCTCCTTTGATCTGCCGGTGTAATAAGCACCCGCGATGATCGTCGGAACGATATATCTGAAAGACATCGTGCATGTGTAAGGATAGCTGAAGCAGAAGTAAACATAAGAACCGAGCTCTGCTATAAGAAGTATCGTCATAACGAGGTTCATGAAGTTCCTGCCCTTGATCCACGCCACGATAAGATTGAAGAATATCGTGATCGTGAGCACCGTAAATGACGCCAGCAGGAGATATCCGATGAGCGCCATGACCATGTGATCTCTGTAGTAGTCGGCATCGAAAACAGCCTCATTCAGAGTCTCCGAGATTATGTTGTAGTTAACGCCATCGCCGAACGATAAGAACCTCTTCCAGAAAGGCATCTGCTCGATTATCTGTCCCGGATTGAGCACGACATCAGGCCTTGCGACATAAGTTATCGGAACATTCCAGAGGATATAGGATCTTACCTGATACCAGAGTCCCAAAGGCGCACAGACTGCCAGGAATGCCAGGTACTGTAACGCGTAACGGAGCTTTGTCTTCGATTCAAAGAATGCCTTAAGCATTATGAATCCTACAGGCACCGCGATGACGCCCGCAGAGAGCTTGGCCATCATGCCGAGCCCCACGCAAAGCGCTATTCCCATGAGTTTTAAGAATGACCTCTTCTCATCGTTGTACCAGACAACCGCAAGATAAAGTGCAGCGACCGCGAACATGACAGAGAGCGGGTCGTTATTTAATGCACCGGAGAATACGATCAGCTGCGGATGCAGAGCGACCGTGAGATATGCGAGTGTCTCACCCTTGGATGATAGGTTCCAGAGCTTGATGAATCTTTTAGCGACAGCGAGAGTTACGAGTGAATAGAAAAGTGACAGTGCCTGAAGTGCATCCCAGTTATGAGCAAGACCCGGAGCTATAGCTCTGTATATGCCGAAGAAGACCGCGCAGATTATGTGCTGGAGCGGCGGATGATAGAACTGCCAGTGAAGAGTTATGTCCTCATTGAGGAGCTTATGATTCTCGAGAATGTATTCGATATATTCGGCATGATAATTCAGCTCGAGATCGGTATCGAACTCGCCCATGTCATGCTGCCTCTGCTGCGCGCCGGTATAGAGCACGTATAAGGTCCTGACTGCGATTGCTGCGATGGTTATGACCGCTATAATGCGGCCGGCTTTATCGCCGTCTTCATTCTTTATGATGATGTATGAGAATCCAGCAAAACCTATTATCAGTACCGCGATGTTTACGGGGTTAAGGAGCGAGGAACTGCAGCCTGTCAGGATGAGCACGAACAAAGACCATACAGCGCAGACGGCTATATCGATACCCGGTTTTTGTGTCTTGATGAAATTGCCTTTTCCCATATTAGAAAAGAATAAAGTAGGTGCAGGAGAATTGCAAATGTGAGGGGCTAAACAAATTCCACTGCTTTTTCGCTCCGGCTAAACAAATTCCGCCTCATTTTCGATCCGGCTAAACAAATTTGAGGGTAAACTCGAGGGGGCCGCCTCAAATTTCGCCTCATTTTCGATCTGGCTAAACAAATTTGAGGGTAAACTCGAGGGGGCCGCCTCAAATTCCGCCTCATTTTCGATCCGGCTAAACAAATTTGAGGGTAAACTTGAGGGGGCCGCCTCAAATCTACCCGCATTTTGCAGCACATAGTCACGAGTTCTGATTTATGCATGCCGCATTTCCGCTTCCCGGGCGGTGCTTCAAAGGCGATTTGCTACACTTTTCATTTTGCTTTTTCGCGAGGTGCGAAAAACCATCAAACAAAAAAGAGCCCGCAGCCTATAAAAGCGCGGGCTCTTAAATTCAGATCAATTATCAGATCAGTCAACTGTCTCGATCTTGAGGCTGTCGAGATAGAACGGGCTCATGTCGGAGCTCTCCCAGTAGATCTGGAGTGTAGCGCCGGCATCTACCGTGTAGTCGCATTCAACGAATACCCACTCGCCTGTTCCTGTGGGAACTTCTGCGAGGTGAGGCCATGTGCCGTCGATATCAGCTGTGAGGCAGCACTGGTCTGCAGCGGACTTGATGGCGAAGGATACGTGGATCGTGTGGCCTGCGTAGTTGCTGACGTCAACTGCATAGCCGTCGTATGTGTCGTAGCCTTCGGAGTTCTCGAGACACCATTCGCCCTCGTAAGCGTCGCCTACGATCTTCTGGACGGAGCTGTATCTCGGACCGCCTGTGAATGACTTGTCCTCATAGTCTTCGATGAACGGTGTTGTGTCTACAACAGGCTCAACATAATCAGCCGGCTTAGCGACTTCACCGCCGTTTACAGCGCACATAACGCCTTCGTATGCGGGCTTGGGTGAGAGATTGCCGTAGAAGAGCAAAGGCTTTGTGGAAGACTTCCAGCTCATGTCATCTGTAAGACCCCAGACAGTAACGCACTCGATCGGAACGCCTGCCTTGTCTGCCTCGATAATAGCCGTGAAGAGCTTCTGCATATAGACGCCCTGGTCGTACATAGGGTTCTGTGACTTGGGAGCTGTTACGTCGAGCTCTGTGATGTGGATGATGACACCGAGCTCGTCTGCGTATCTCTTTGCAGCAGAGATGTAGTAGTCGGGATCAAGGCCGGAGCTGATGTGGCTCTGCATACCCATACCGTCGATGTTGCCTGCGGCAGCGATAGGCTTGAGCAGGTTGATGATGTCATCCTGCTTGGATCCCTGATACTCGTTGTAATCGTTGTAGAAGAGCTGGACATTGGAAGGAGCGTGCTTTCTTGCGAATTCGAAAGCCTTCTCTACGAAGTCGTTGCCGATCGTCTGTGTCCAGTAGCTCTGTCTGATTCCGCCGCCGTCGTCAATGCACTCGTTGCAGACGTCCCAGGCATAGATAACGCCCGGATAATTTGTCTCGCAGTAATTGATAACGGAGTCGATGTAGTTCTCCATTCTCTTGAGCATGAGGTCTCTGCTTGCGAGCTGTCCGTTGACATCGTAGTTCTCATAGAAGAACCAGGAAGGTGTCTGTGAGTGCCAGATGAGTGTGTGGCCTCTCATGGAGATTCCGTTCTCCTTGCAGAAGTCTAAGATCGGCTTAGCAGCATCGAAATGGATTGCCGGACTCTCGTTGTACTTTGCAGGATCCTTAAGGCATGCAGCTGCATCGAGTACGTTCTCAGGCTTGAGCTCGTTCTCAGGTGTTACTGAGTTGAACTGTGTAAGGATCATCTGTCTGAATCCGTCGTTGGGGTTCGTCATGACTGTAGCAGGAGATGCAACACCGAACTTGAAGTAGTTTGCATATGCTGCAGAAAGAGAAGCTGTTCCCGTAGGATCTGTCAGTGACTCAACAGGTACGCCCGTGAGGTTGTTCAATTCACCGACGATGCTGAGCTCGAAAGATGTTACCGTGATATCTCTTACGTCATTTGCTTCGAGATAGATCATTGAATTCTCAGCATTGGCCGGGATCTCAATAGAACCGGTGATCTCAACGATGCCTGCCTCATTTGGCGTGCCGGGAGCGATGTTTACATAAGAAACGTTTCCGAAGATCTCGTATCTCAAAGATACTGTTAAGGAATCGTTCTCTGTAGTTGCCTTAACTGACGCCTGGACAGTGTTGCCTCTGTAGTCCGGACAAGGAACTGCGATACCGCAGTTGCTTGCTGCACGGTCTGTGATTACGGTTGTGCCGTCCTTAAGGGTAATCTTGCAGTCACCGTATGTGACCCAGTTGCCACCCTTGTTCTCCTTCTTCGTGAAGTCCGCAACAATGCTAAGCGGAACATCATGCGGGCCTGCAACAGTTGTAGGTGTTGTAGAACCGCAGCCACTGAGAAGGAACATGCCGGCCAATACACCGGCAACGAGTTTGAAAATCTTACCTTTCATAATACCTCCCCGAAAATATAATTTTCGCAGTTTACCTCGGTTAATGATACAGCAAGAATGGATAAGTAGACAAGACATGGCATTTAGGGAATGTTCAATAAATAAAGGGTGCAAGTTTTGTGTTTCTGCCTTGACTTTACATTTCTTGCTATTGTTTTTGCTCATTCGCAAGTTTTGTATCTTTTATCCGCAAAATGCAAAAGGGTAAACTTGAACATCTTGTTTTCGTTTTGTCCGAAAACAAGGAAATAATAAATGAGTTCTTAAATTCATATGATTTTTGCTGTATTATTAGCAAAGGGGGGCAAATAATGAAATTAATTCTTTGGATCTTACTGTTTATTGTTTCCGGATTTCTGCAGTATTGTCTGCTGCTTTTCGCGAGCGCTTGTCTGGTAGACTCCAAAAAGATCTACGATAAGCACAGCGGCTATTACCGCTGGCTCCTCAACAGCTCGACATGGCTCCTTGTCTTCTTCGGCCGCGTGCATTACCACACCAAAGGCATGGAGAGGATCCCCCAGGATTCGAGATTCATGCTCGTCTGCAACCACCGTTCCAAGTTAGATCCCATCACGACCTGGTATCTTTTGAAGGATTACGATGTCGCGTTCATCTCCAAGGAAGCTAATTTCCATGTACCGTTCTGGGGCAATATCATCAGACGCTGCTGCTTCCTGTCGATAGACCGCGAGAATCCGAGAAAAGCCATGGTCACCATCGATAAAGCAGCAAGCCTCATCAAGGACGATCAGGTCTCATTCGCAGTATATCCCGAAGGCACGAGAAATTTCGGTGAAGGACTACTTCCTTTCCATAACGGCGTATTCAAGATCGCTCAGAAGGCGAACGTTCCTCTGGTCATCTGCGGCATCAGCGGTGCCGAGAAGATGAAGAAGAACTATCCCCTGCACAGAAGCGATATCTATTTTGAAGTTCTTGACGTATTGTCGGCAGAGCAGGTCAAGGCCCAGCGCTGCAACGATATCGGCGATTACGCCAGAGACCTGATGCTGAACTTTATCGAAAAAACTGACAAGGAGAAAGAATATGTCAACATACGTACTGTACAATGAACTTTCCGGCAACGGCACCGGTAAGGAAAAGGCCGAGGGCCTCAAGGACTTCCTGAACGGCAAGGAAGTGATCTTCCAGGATGTCTTAAAGATCACCGATCCCAAAGAATTCATGACAGGTCTTAAGGCAGATGACGAAGTCATCCTCTGCGGCGGCGACGGTACGCTCAACCGTTTCATCAACTACACAGACGGTCTCGACATTACTCAGACGATCTACTTCTATCCCACGGGAAGCGGCAACGACTTCTGGAACGATCTCGGCAGAAAGATCGGTGACGATCCGGTCGTTATCAACGAATACATCAAGGATCTTCCCTTTGTCGAAGTAAACGGAATGAAGAAACGTTTCATCAACGGCATCGGCTACGGCATCGACGGTTACTGCTGCGAAGTCGGCGACCAACAGAAAGCTGCCGGCAAGCTGAAGGTTGACTATGCAGGCATCGCCGTTAAGGGCCTGCTCTTCCACTACAAGCCTACAAACGCTGAGATCGAAGTCGACGGCCAGAAATTCTCCTACAAGAAAGTATGGCTCGCACCTTCCATGAACGGCCGTTACTACGGCGGCGGCATGATCGCCACACCTGAGCAGGACCGCCTTGGCAAGGACCGCCTCCTCTCACTGCTCCTCTTCCACGGCAGCGGCAAGATCAGAACACTCATGATCTTCCCTTCCATCTTCAAGGGCAAGCACGTTGACCACAAGAAGGTCGTTGAAGTCAAGACAGGCCACAAGATCAAGGTCACATTCGACCGCCCTGTCGCTCTCCAGATCGACGGCGAGACAGTACTTAACGTCACGACATATACTGCATATAAGTAAGATATAAATCTTCCGATTAATAAAGGTCCGGCTGTTGATAGTCGGACCTTTTTTGTAGGTTGTTTAATGGGTTAACTTTTTGGTGATGTTTTTCGCCGGAAATGGTGATCAAAAACCTGACTTTTGAGGAAAAATCATCTTTTTGGTGATGTTTTCCCGCGAAAAAGGTGATCAAAAAGTTAACACGGCTTTGCGCGCCACTTCGAAAAAAATTACGCGTTATACTTATCGATCGCCTTGGCGAGCTGGTCGGCGCAGGAGGTACCCTTCATGCCGCAGGTGTTGCCTCTCAAGATGTCAGCTACCTCTTTGGAATCCTTGCCTTCGACGAGCTTGCCGATAGCCTTGAGGTTGCCGTTGCAGCCGCCCAAAAACTTAACGTTATGAAGCTTGCCGTCCTCAACATCAAAATCTATCTGTACGGCGCAAACTCCGCTTGTCCTGAATGATACGTGTTCCATAAAAACCTCCGGAAATGTCTTTTACAAATTATCTTATCCCGTCTGTTATCGGTCAAGTAAATCACATATAATTATTCCGTTTGAATCAGAGAAAAGGACCGCTGGTTATGATTTTCGAGATATTGCATAAGAGCGACACAGAAGGGATCAACGAGATGAGCCGGATGGCGACGGAAATTGTCCGCGACTATTACGATCCCATCATCGGTAAAGCGCAGAACGATTATATGCTTAAACTGTTTCAGACTCCGGAGGCTATCTCAGAGCAGCTGGAGCACGGCTACCGCTATTATTTCGCGCGCGGGAACGGGAAAAACCTTGGATTCCTTGCATTCTATCCCAGAGAGAACGCCCTTTACTTAAGCAAGCTCTATCTCTATAAAGAAGAGCGCGGCAAGGGCTACGCCCGGGAGATTATGGAGTTCTTAAAGACGCAGGCAAGAGAGCTGGGCTTTAACAGGATCGAGCTTAACGTTAACCGCAATAACGATACAAGATTCATCTATGAGAAGCTGGGCTTCACCGTGGCGTGGGAAGAGAAGAACGACATCGGCAACGGCTTTTACATGGACGATTACGTCTACGCGATCGAATTCTGAAGACGCCCTCCACTAATAAACCAACGCAAAGAAAAAGCTCTGGCCAAAACCGGTCAGAGCTTTATTAACATTGTTACAGGGCTGTTTTTATGCCACGCCGCCTAAGTGCATGACGTTGATCAGCAGCATCCAGCTCATGCCGTAGTAGCAGCCGACGGCGATAAGGTCGTTGAGTGTCGTGATCAGGGGGCCTGATGCAACAGCGGGATCGACCTTGATCTTCTTAAAGAACAGCGGGATCAACGTGCCCGTAATGCTCGAGAAGATCATGGAGATCAGCAAAGCGACACCGATGCAGCCGCTGATCGCAAAGGACAGCGTCGCATCCTTCTGCTTGATGACCATCAGATATACACCGATCAGGACGACCGAAGCCACACCGAGG
This sequence comes from Clostridiales bacterium, assembly GCA_017427465.1. GTDB lineage: Bacteria > Bacillota > Clostridia > Saccharofermentanales > Saccharofermentanaceae > Saccharofermentans. The sequence goes on from JAFRST010000062.1 coordinate 94,354, forward strand.
ATGAGACCGACGCTCAAACCGACTCTGGCTTCCTTGAATACCAGCTTTATCTTCTGACCGGCAGTCAGGTTCTCGTCTGTTAAGACTCTGATCGTGACAGCGAGCGACTGCGTACCGACGTTACCTGCCATGTCGAGGATCAGGGACTGGAATGCCATGATGATCGTAAGCTGCGCGATAACTGACTCGAAAACACCAACGAGGCTCGATACCACCATGCCGAGGCACAAGAGGATGAGAAGCCAGGGCATTCTTTTGCGGATACTCTGTCCCAGGGGCTCCTTGATATCTTCTTCTGCAATGAGGCCGGCGAGCTTAACGTAGTCTTCACCGAGCTCATCATCGACTACTTCGACGATACTCTGGGATGTAATAACGCCCAGTATCTTGTTGTCTTCATCTAGGACAGGGATCAAGTCCTCCGAATAATCCTTGAGCTTCTCGATACAGTCATCGATCTGCTCGTTAGCGTAAACATAAGGGAACGACGTGACTATCAGGGTATTCAGGTCAGTCGTGCTCCTTGCCGTAATGAGATCCTTAAGTGTCAGAGCGCCGTAGAACTGGCCCTCTTCATCCTCGACGAAAAGCGTCGAGATGTTGTCGTTCTCTTCTGCCTGTGTGACGAGCGCGCTCATTGCCTGCTTGACCGTAAGATCAAGGCCGATGTGGATGAAGTTCGCGGTCATCCTCGAACCGATCTCGTCCTCATCGTATGATGCGATGATGCTGATCTCCTGTCTGACCTCAGAGTCGAGGGCTTCGATGATGAGACCTCTTCTCTCCTTGTCGAGCTCCCTCAAAACGTTCGCAGCGGTGTCAGTCTCGAGTTCTGAGATGACTGCTGCCGCACGCCTGATATCCATTTCGGCAATGTAAGCGCCTACCTGTTCTTCTTCCAGGCACTCGAATGATTCAGCAAGCAACGACTTGCCGCACACTCTGAAGAGCTTCTTCCTCTCCTGGTCGTTAAGCTCCTCTAAGATCTGTGCGATGTCACTTGCGTGATAATCTTCCAGTTTGTAGTGAATTACCCTTGGGGAATCATTACCCCTCATCAGCGAGATTATCTCGTCCTGATAATCTCTTCTTATTTCCTTCTCAGCCATTTGTCTCCTCCTAAAAGTAAACAAACGACGGGAACAAAAAACCTCTGCTTATGCTATGGCAAACAGAGGAGACGATATATCATTTAGTCCTTAAGGTCCGATACGGTCATCGCCTGGCGCATTAAGGAACAAAGGATATTTCGGCCGCGTTTCCCTCGTTTGTCGCAACTGTCACCAGCGTCCACCGTATTCACCTCACTTTTATAATGGGATATGGGGTTTTCTCCCCGTCCGAAATTTTAGCACGGTAAAAAGCATTTGTTAACCCCGAAAATCCAAAATAATCGGGCTTTTGCGGACTTTTTTTCAAGCATCGAAAAACACACGGCCGGGGCCGTGTGTTTCAAAGTCAGTTTATAAAAAAATCAACTTTTCTTCTCGAACTTCTCGACGGCTTCCTGCATGAGACTTATGATCGGCAGATGCTGCGGGCAGACGCCTTCGCACTGGCCGCATCCGATACAGTCTGAAGCATGGCTATATCTGTCTACAAGGCCGTTATAGAAGAACTGCGGCCTCATGTCGCCCGGGAATTTTCTGGCTGTATTGATAGCACTGATAACGTCAGGAATGCTGATGCCCATGGGACAGCCCTCAACGCAGTATTTGCAGGCTGTGCAGCCGATGAGCTCTACGCGCGACATTGCTTCGACGACCTTCTCGATTGCAGCCTTCTCCTCATCGCTCAAGGGCTCGAAATTCTTAAACGTGTTCATGTTGTCAGCCATCTGGTCTTCAGTGGACATGCCGCTTAAGATCGTAGCTACACCGGGGAGGCTTGCAACGAAGCGGAAAGCCCATGAAGCAACTGACTTGTCAGGATGGATGGCCTTAAGGATCGATGCGCACTCATCGTCGAGATTTGCGAGCTTGCCGCCCTTGCAGGGCTCCATGACGATTATCGGGATATTCCTCTCAGACAGGATCTTATAGAGCTCGCCTGAATGAACGATCGGATTGTCCCAGTCGATGTAGTTGAGCTGGATCTGAACAAACTCCACTTCAGGGTGCTTGTCGAGGATCTGAACGAGGAGTTCAGGAGTGCCGTGATAAGAGAATCCGAAATGCCTGATCTTGCCTTCTGCCTTCTTCTGGATTCCCCAGTTGAAGCAGTCGTACTTCTCGTAGATCTCATAGTTGTTTCCATCCTCAATGCTGTGGAGGAGATAGAAATCGAAGAAATCCACGCCGCACCTGTCGAGCTGCTCATTGAACACCTTGTCCCTGTCTTCCATGGAATGTATGAACCACGCAGGAAGCTTTGTAGCAAGCGTAAAAGAATCTCTCGGATGACGCTTAACGATCGCTTCCTTAACGGCCTTCTCGGAGTTGCCGCCGTGATAAACGTATGCGGTGTCAAAATAGTTGAACCCCGCTGCCAGATATGCGTCGGCCATCTTGCAGACTTTGTCGATGTCGATAACTCCGTCTGTCTCCGGCAGTCTCATAAGGCCAAACCCGATCTTGGGCATCTTGCTCAAATCAATGCTCATAGCAGCACCTCCTGACTAATTTTCATAGGATTATAACTGCATTATAAACGAACGGTTTTGGTGAGTATTGTCTTATTTGGTTGAAAAATGTAATTTATCCGATTCTCAAAAAATAACAGAAGACATGTCAGTAGTTGTTTCTTACATCTTCCCGTGCTTTCAACAGCAGCTCTTTATAGTCCGGACTGAGCGGTTCTGTCATTTCCCTATCCAGCTGGCTTTTAATAATGCACAATACTTCTTCCTCGGAAATATCCTCAAACAGGCTGCCAGCCAACTCTTCATATTTATCATTGAGTATCCTGTGCAGAAACTCGAAAAACACCAGCGTTTCAGAATCAGATATCTCAATGCTATATTTGCTCATTGTGTTTCCTCCTGTTTATCCCGATATGGTTCATGTAACATTAACCTGACAAATTACTTATCTGCACCAATTCTTCTTATCTTCGGCGGTTCATTTGAAATGATATCCAGAATATGATTCTCGGTATATATTCCGTAATGCTTCCTTTGAGTCTTTCTTGTTTCTTCGGAATCAAAATCAAATATGGCATCTTCATAATAATCGAGAAGTCTGGATCTCTCGAAAACGATCAGGTATCTGCCTTTCCTGACTTCATGTTCATCCCATGAAGTATAACTCTCGTTACGCATCTGATAGAGAATATAGTTTTCAAAAACTATCTCGTAAACCTGATCCATATCTGCGCCTACAGAGACACATTTATCCAGAAGATCTTTAACCTTTTCATTTATAGATCCCGGATCCAATCCTGCTTTCCCGTCTTTAGGAAAAGCAATAACCACTCTTAAAGTAAGATCCTGATCATCTGAAAGAGAGAGCAGAAATGGAGCCAGACGGCTCTTTTCATTTATTTCTAAATTTTCGCCACCAAATTCCAACATGTCTTCTTTTCCTTTTATTCTGTCGATTAGTTTCCGTTCTGTATTCTTTTAAGACGTCTCTTCTGAATCTCATTCAATGCATATTCATATTGTAGATAATATCTCTTTGCTTCACCAAACAAGCCGGAAAGATAAGCCTGATCTGCTTTTTCTAAAATATACGACTCAACAGTTTCTCTTTGCTCATATGCTTTTTTGACAGCAGCCTTCAGATCCGTGTGATCGAAAAGGTCAAAGCAATTAAGGAACGCCAGAACCGATCCGGTAATTGCTTCAATGCCTTTTTCGAGGCCGGCTCCGCCATACTGATAAACATATTTCTCTTTTATTCCAACCAGGTCATACAGTTTTCCGACATCAACTGGATTCTTGAGGTAATCAACATAAGTGGTAAGAGTGTATGCATAAGGGTGGTATTCAATGGCTATGCTTATATCTTCAAGCTTCCATCTTAAAAGAGCCCATTCCTCATCAGATATCTCTTCGGTGAGGATAAAACCCCAGTTGCTTACAGATATCATCCTCTTTTTGCATTCTGCAATAAAATACGGGCTCTGATACATAGTATGCTCGTTCCTCTAAGACCATCCCCACCTCTCGCTAACCGGGAGGTCGTAATATGCTTTAACACAATCCAGCAGCGTTCTGCATTCAGGGTGAGCTTTCTTCCATTCATCATTTATGAAAGAAGACAATTCTGTATTCAGATATCCCTGGAAATCATAGAAGTACCGGCAATAGATCCGCCTGTCAGCAAGTTCTTTAACAGGGATGTCCTCTATTGCAAGTACTTCAATATATGAGTCTGTGCCCATCTCGCCATCCAGAAATGCTATCGGCCGGTCATCGTTCTCGACAACCCAGATCGTATGCTGTTTTAAAGACATGTGGGGCACGTATTTTTCAACAGTTTTAAGAAAAGCCGAGAGCATTGTGCCGTCTTCGAATTTCAGTAGTGTTGCGTTGGGGACAGTACAATCGTCCCCCATGCACACACTTTCTCTTTCTGCATAAACAGTGTTATTTGGAATAACCGGATTCTTCATTCTCAAATGCTATTTCACCTTTTTGCGCACTCTTATCATTTTCTAACAAGCGGGATTTCAAGAGCTATGAGGGATCCGCTTCTTACTATTGAAACGCTGTGATCAGATCCTCCAATATGGACCAGTCTGTCCCCGTCGGCGCCCTGATTGTCATCCTCAAGCGTAAATCCTTCAGAAATATACTTCTCTATAAGCTTATCAACCAGCTTGTCTGCAAATTCTGCATCTTCTCCATAATAGTGCAGCTGCAGCTTAACCGTTGAGTAATCGCCGCCTTCAAATACGGTAGGGCAACTGAACCCGGAGAACACCTGGATCGAGCCGAAATAGAAATCTCCCCCTTGGAATGTCCAGGAAAAACTGTTTTCAGTGGTGAAAGGCGGATTATCTTCAGGCGCGATCATGTTCTTGAAATACTCGTCCTTGGTCATGCCGACATGAACATTGGCTGTCTTCCAGATGTTTTCAACACATTCATCGACTGACATTCCATCCATGCACATATAGAAAGAATCCTCAGTGATCTGCTGAGATGTCTCTGTTGCCTCCGACTCTGTATCTGATGTCTCTGTCCAAACCGGATCATCTGCATAATCACGCGATGTATCCTGCTCACTGTACCTGGTTTCTTCAGGATCAACACGTCTGTTTTTCTTGCTCTTGGATACGACACCCAAAACTATTCCGATTGTTGCGCCTACAGCAACTACAGCTGCGATGCTGCCAATTAAGATCTTAGTTTTCATAATATCTGTCCCTTTCTTGATTGCTTCTGCCGAAGCTTTAATGTTTACTCCCTTGCCGGAAGCTTCTGCTGATGCGGACAGATTAGCTAACGAAACAGGCATGGGCTTTATAGCCACCTGCTCTGATTCTTTTATGAAAAGCTTTGTCAGGAACGGTATAGCCATACCGAACAGCTTCGTATCGTTTTTTTCTTCATACTTCTCGACCTCCTTCTTGATCTTGTTTCTGGCAAAATTCAGACGGCGGCGAACTGTTCCTTCCGGAACGCCGAGTGCTTCAGCAATCTCTTTGGTGCTCATATCATCAAAGTAGAACAGGATAAGTGTTCTCCTGATATCATCAGACAGTTTGTTGTTGATGATATCCATGACGATCTTACGGGCCTCTTCCGATTCGACGATCGAATCAGGAAGGAAATCCTCTGCGACTGCTTCGACATCGTCAAAGAACTCATCTTCCACAGTGTCTGTTTTCGATCTTGTAAGACGGTTAAGACACTTGTTGGCAGCGATCTTCTTAAGCCATGGAATAACCTTATCCTTGTCGTTTAATGTGTCATAGGATTCGATCAGGGTTACAAAGGTATCCTGTACGATGTCTTCTGCGTCAGCTTCATTCCTGAGAAGTGACATGGCAGTCCAATACACCGCGCGATAGGCTTCGTTGTAGATCTTTTCGAGTTCTTTGTCAGTCATCTGACTTTGCCTCCTTTGTCCGCATCTACCCTATAGACACATAACAGATGCGGAATGTTCGCTGGTCGAGAAAAAATATTTTGAAATTTGCGAAAACGTCCCCAAAAGAATTATAACACGCGAAAACAAAACATCCGCCCTCAATAAGAGAGCGGATGCTTTGGTTTTATAGGCATATGTTCTATTTGAATTAATCCTGGAAAAGAGGTGTTGAAAGATATCTGTCACCTGTGTCAGGGAGTAATGCTACGATCGTCTTGCCCTTGTTCTCGGGACGCTTTGCGAGCTCGATAGCTGCCCAGAGCGCTGCACCGGAAGAGATACCTACGAGTACGCCTTCGCTCTTGCCTAAGAGCTTGCCTGTAGCAAATGCGTCATCGTTAGTAACGGGGATGACCTCGTCATAAACGCCAGTATTGAGAACTTCAGGTACGAAGCCTGCACCGATACCCTGGATCTTGTGCGCACCGGCAGTGCCCTTACTCAGAACGGGAGAATCAGCGGGCTCGACTGCTACGACCTTTACAGATGCCTTCTGTGACTTTAAGAATTCACCTACACCTGTTACTGTTCCGCCTGTGCCTACGCCTGCAACGAAAATATCTACTTCGCCGTCTGTATCTTCCCAGATTTCAGGACCTGTTGTTTCTTTGTGAGCCTTAGGATTTGCAGGGTTGATGAACTGACCGGCAATGATGGAGTTAGGGATCTCAGCCTGGAGTTCCTCTGCCTTTGCGATTGCGCCCTTCATGCCCTTAGCGCCTTCTGTGAGAATGAGCTCTGCGCCGTAAGCCTTGATGAGCTGTCTTCTCTCAACGCTCATCGTCTCAGGCATTGTGATGATGAGACGATAACCCTTAGCTGCCGCAACGGAAGCTAATCCGATACCGGTGTTGCCGCTTGTAGGCTCGATGATTACGCTGCCTTCCTTAAGTCTGCCGGAAGCTTCTGCGTCTTCGATGATTGCCTTTGCGATACGGTCCTTAACGCTGCCTGCGGGATTGAAGTACTCGAGCTTTGCAACGAGCTTTGCTTCAAGGCCCAGTGCCTTTTCAAGATGTGTTAATTCAAGAAGCGGTGTCTTACCGATTAATTGATCTGCTGATGTATAAATCTTAGTCATGGTGATTCTCCTCCTGTTGCGGATACTAAATTTAATGATACTACTATTAGGTGGTTATTGTTCAGATAGCTGCAAAACCCTTTTCGAGGTCTGCGATGATGTCATCGATGTGCTCTGTACCGATAGAAAGACGGATCGTGTTCTGATAGATGCCTACGTCGTTGAGCTCTTCCTCGGAAAGCTGTGAGTGTGTTGTGCTTGCCGGGTGGATAACAAGGCTCTTAACGTCTGCAACGTTAGCAAGGAGCGAGAACAGTTCGAGGTGATCGATAAAGTCAAATGCTTCCTTCTTCCCGCCCTTTACGTTGAATGTGAAGATGGAGCCGCCGCCATTGGGGAAGTACTTCTGGTATACTTCGTGATCCGGATGATCAGCAAGAGCAGGATGGAAGACCTTTTCTACCTTCGGATGATTTGTGAGGTAGTCCAATACCTTCTTTGTATTCTCGATGTGACGCTCAAGTCTTAAGGACAGAGTCTCTGTGCCCTGGAGCAAAAGGAATGCTGCGAAAGGTGAGATTGATGAACCTGTATCTCTTAAGAGGATAGCTCTGATATAAACTGCGAATGCAGCCTTGCCTGCAGCATCTGTGAACTTAACGCCGTGATAGCTGGGGTTGGGCTCGGAGATCCAGGGATACTTGCCTGAAGCTGCCCAGTCGAAGTTGCCGGAATCAACGATAACGCCGCCCAATGTTGTGCCGTGACCGCCGATGAACTTTGTAGCAGAGTGAACTACGATGTCTGCACCATACTCGATAGGTCTGATGAGGTAAGGTGTACCGAATGTGTTGTCAATAACGAGCGGGATGCCTGCCTCGTGAGCGATCTTAGCGAGTGCTTCGATATCCGGGATGTCAGATGAAGGGTTGCCCAATGTCTCGATGTAGAGAGCCTTTGTGTTAGGTCTGATTGCAGCCTTTACTTCGTCCAGATCATGGATGTTGACGAATGTTGTCTCGATGCCATAAAGGGGAAGTGTGTGTGCAAGAAGGTTCTCGGAACCGCCGTAGATCGTCTTCTGAGCTACGATGTGCTCGCCCTTAACTGCGAGAGCTTCGATTACATATGTGATTGCGGCTGCACCGGATGCAACTGCGAGACCTGCAACGCCGCCTTCAAGAGCTGCGATTCTGTCTTCGAAAACGCCCTGTGTGGAGTTTGTAAGTCTGCCGTAGATATTGCCTGCATCAGCAAGTCCGAAACGTGCTTCTGCATGAGCTGAGTTATGGAAAACGTAAGAAGTTGTTGCGTAGATCGGCACTGCACGTGCATCGGATGCGGGATCGGGTTGTTCCTGGCCTACGTGGAGCTGAAGAGTTTCAAATTTATAGTTAGACATAATTGTGTTATTCCTTTCTTAATTCAAATAGTTATAGTTGTGCTGACAGAACAGCGGCTGTTTGAACAAGAACAACACATTCGTCCACAACGGAAGTTACAACGGACTAATGACTGGAAATAGAACTTACGGTCGTACATAACTTCCGTCCTCCTCTCTTCGTTTGATTTTCGCATATGATAAACGCTAATACCTACTATGTCAATGGGTTTTAGAAAAATTTTTTTAAGCCGCAAGAACAAGGCGTTTGCACTATATATATACGCACGTGAATATTTGACGCATTACTGATAAGTGATTATCATTTTCTTATATCATTTTTGGGGAGGTGCTTCATGAAAAGTAAAATTGCCTGCTTATTGGCTTTAGCATTAACCGTAACATCGCTCTCTGCCTGCAACATGACATCCGGCAAAAACCCTGATGATCTCCGCGTTGACAGAGATGGCGGCGACTACAAGCATGAGTACGGCGACGAGAGCGAGACAGCAGTCGTTACCACAACAGAAACGACTGAAGAGACGACTGAAGCAACCACAACAACAACTACTGAAGAGACGTCATCTTCAGCGACATGGGCGCAGAAAACCATCAGCAGTTTCCAAGACCTCACTGATATTTCGGCCTCTGCTTTGGGATACAACTTTGATACGGCATATTCGATAATGGAGAATGCTTTTACATCAGGATTTGTCCTCCAGAATTCTGAGTATCATGCGGCCGGTGAGGACTATTACGAAGAGACGATGTATATCTACTATTATGGCTGTGACCTCAACCTGGACGGTTTTACTTTTGACACCATCAGCTTCGTTTGCGATGAGAATATGTACGTATATGAGATCTCATTCATCTACCGCAGTTCGAGTTCATCTGAACTTATGAACCGCTACGATTTCTGCAGAACTGAATTTGAAAGAATGTTCGGCAGCCCCAGCAGCGAGCAGAATGACGATGATTACATCTTATATGAGGTCTTTGGTCCCTATAACGGCAATCTTTATTCCGCATATTATATGTTCTGGGGCGAGGACGATGCATATAACGCGGCGATCCTCACTTATAACCTCGACAGATGATCTGAATAATCAGGTTTTAGCTTTTGCCCCTGAGAGCCCAAAAAACGCCTTCCGGGGGCAAAATTTCAGAATATTTGCCCCTGAACCAAAGAAAACCGGCTCCCCGGGGGCAAATTAAGATCCACATAATTGTTCATTAAAGCGCGGCTTTCTTCAGGAAAACCGCGTTTTTGCGGTAGAACGCGCGAAAAAACACTGGCAAGATTTGTCACAGAACAGGTTTCCGTTTTGTTATATGAGGTAGAAGGGCCGGCCAGGGGATCCCGAATCTTATAAGTTGGACGGCCTTTCAGGAACGGACAAGGAGACAGGTAAATGGCTTTGCCTTCAAAACAGTACGCATTCATAGAAGCCTGTTATGAGCTCTACGAACAGAAGATGTTCCGAGTGGCGCTCGCCATATTGCGCGACGAGACTCTCGCTGAAGATGCCGTGCAGGATGCATTTTTGCAGCTGATCAGACATAAGGTCTATTTCAAAAAAGCAGACTCGGACGATTGCAAAAGGTACATCCTGGCAGTGATCAAGAACACTTCGATCAACCTCTATAACAAGCGGAAAAATGAGAACAAGATCGTAAGCTTTGCTGAAAATCTTGAGACAGTCTGTGCGGATGAAGCCGTCATTACAGATGACAATAACGATGAGGGAACAAGTTGCACTCCCCTTATGAATTCTCTTCCTGAGAAATACTATGCTGTCGTCGAATGCCTTGTCATAAGAGATTATTCGGTCAGGCAGACCGCCGACAAGCTGGGCATCACAGAGGCAAATGTCAGAAAACGGTATGAACGGGCCAAGAAGATGATGCGCCAGGGCTTGGATCAGGTGTAAGACCGGAAAGACTCACCATGAGGGAAATCTGTTAACAGGAGTTTACTTATGAACAGAAAAAATAATGAACATTTCATTCGCGACATCAGCCTCGAGGAGTTCGACCACATCACAGACGGTGTGGAGCCTCACGTTTTCTCGGACAGATATCTCGCGAGGAAGGAATCCATGATGAAGAACAAGACAGGCGCCAGGATAAGTAAATTAGGCGTTAAGGTGGCTGCGGCAGCATGTGCCGTTGTAATAGCCACACCTTTTATAGTAAATGCCGTAACCGACGGAGAACTTTTCGCAAGGATCTGGGGCACGGAAGGAAAAAAGACAATAGAAAGCCACACGGAATTATATGTAGAACCCGGTAAGACCGATAAGGACGGCAATCCGGCCAGCTACGAGATCGTGTATCCGAAGGTAGAATATGTAGACGTTGATCCTGAGATGGCCGAAAGAGTCCTTGAGGGCAAGGTCAATACCGAGCCGGTAATCGTAGAATTTAAAGGCTATACGTTCACTGTCAACGCCGTTGCTAACGACGGGATCGCAGCCATAGTAGACTACACGATCGAGAAGGAAGGCGGAGTCGACCTCCTTAACTACAGTCAGCTCGATAACGAAGCGAAGGGCGCTTTCACAAACGAAGAACAATCAATAAAATTCGAATTCTGCGGAGGTCATGGCAAGACATTTGTTAATCTTGAGAAATCCACAAGCGATAAACTCTACTGCACAGATTATCTTCTCAGGGATAACACCTCGGTCTGTCTGACTCTCGAGATCGCCGAATACGATGTGCCTCTTAAGGATATCTATGTGTCAGGTGTAGATCCTGACGATCACCTTCTTGATGAGAAGAGCGTTGCCATCACCTTTGCAGGAACGATCTCTAACAAGACTTTCGAGAGCACTTACGGCGAGACCATCAATATCTCTCCCGTGTCCATGAAGATCGGATATCTTACGGATGATACCTTGGGCGAAGGATATGAAGAAGGTTACTGCTATCAGGGAGATTACATCGGAAAGATCCTGATCACCTACAAGGACGGCTCAGAATACCTGGTCTACCGGGACATCATCTTTAACGGGCTTCCCCAGGATCCCGTCGATCCGGTCGCAAGTTATTCATATATCTGCGGCGGTATTGATTATGCCGAGAGCGTAGTCTTCAACAGACTTGTCGATACCGACGACATCGCAAGCATCACAGTCAACGACACTGTATTCACGCTGAAATAATAAGGGAACCTAATAGGAACAGAAGGGGCTGTCTCACGTGAGGCAGCCCTTTTTACTTCGTGTCAGTATTGATCCGTTACTTTGTCAGAGCGCTGTCGCTTCTGTATTCGATGGCCCTGGCGACGGCTTTCTCCAGATCTTTTTTAAGGCCGGGCTCCGCTTCGGTATAGGACTGAAGATCCATCTGTATCTTGCGCCTTCCGTTTCTGTAATATTCTTTCAGATCAGGCTCGGCCGCGGCATAAAGATCCCGCTTGGCTTCGAAGATATCTAATTCGTTCGTGGTGATTTTCTGCTTGTGTTTATTTACCAGAAGCCTGTCGAGCGCGAAAATGATCATCCGGACATAGTCAAAATACTGCTTGTCTTCTTCTGCGGCACTCTCTTTGGCTTCGGTCACCCTCTTCTGGATCTGCTTTACGCGGATCGGCGTAATCTCATCGGCGGGATTGATATCGCTGATCTTGGTCCAGCGGCCCATGCAGAGGATCCTGCCGAGAAGCGCTTCGAAGTCTGAAGGATCCGCCATAAGCATGTGTGAGAATCTGTCTTCAGCTTCGGTGTAGAAGCCGGTGTTCATGGAACTCATGGCCTTTTCGAGAGGCATGCCGAAGAAGAGTGAGACTCCGTAGGCAACACCGCAGGAACTGCATTCAAAGACGCGCTTTCCCTTGTCGAGAGCAAGCTGCGCGCCGCACTTTGCGCAGGTGATCTTTTTGCCGGTATCTTCATATCCGGTGAGATCAACCGATGTGGTCTGAGCTTCTGTTGGTGCGATTTCCTCGTCTGTTTCCTGCGGCTCAAATGCTTTGAGAGATGAAAACTTGCGCTTATAGTGCATCTCAAGGCCGCTTATCTTCGAATCCATGGTCCTCGCACCGGTGTTGCCGATCTCGGCCATGTTGCGGAGAGGTTCATGATCCTTGTCGTCCTTTTTAAACGACCATATAACATAAGCCGCACCTATTCCGATAACTATCAGGGACATGATGACGCCGGCAATGCGCGTACCCGGTTCGCTGCTCACTGCCGTTAACAACAGTGAGCCGGCCAGAAAAGCACCGAAAAGAATATAATAGATTATGGCATTGCTCCTGCCCTGGCTGTATGCTTTGTATTCCATTTCGGCAACAGTGAATTTGGGCTTGTTCCTAACTGAAGTGATCTCGGCTTTTTCCTTCTCATATTTCTTCATGTCGGAGACGAGATCCGCCATATCTGAAAGTATGTCAAAGTATCCGGCATTCGGCTGACCGGCATTGTTCTGCGCAAATTCTATCTCATTCTTCAGGGCGGTCATGTTGCATTTTCCCATAAATCCGGGATCCTGAAGATCGTTTACTGAAGATGCTTTAGCAGCGCTGAACACAAGTCCCTGCAAAGCGGTGAAATTGTGAGGACGATCGGCCAGTATCGCCTTAAACTTCGTCTGCGCGGTGGAAAATTCCTTTTGCTCCAGACAGGCCTGAGCCTGACTTATGATCTCTTCACCATGGAAATCAACGGCATTGAATCTCGTGCCGCAGAAAGGGCAGTCAAAGAATTCCTGATCGGAATCAAAGACCAGTACGCCCGCGCATTTTGAACAGGTATAACTCTTTAATACAGCCATTTTGGATATCCCCCATAAACCAAAACCAATAACCCAAAATCATATTATCAGATTTGGAGGTGCTGCAAAAGTATAAAGGGAGCAGTTAATCCTTATTTGTCCGCTATTCCGGCAATGTCATCGTACTCGGGCTTTGCCTTCGTCACGCCAAAGCCTTCAGATACCTTGACCGATACTTCGCCGAACTTGGTCATGACCTTCTCTTCGCGTCTTGAGAGTCTGAATCTATCCATCGCGGTATACCTGATCCCGATCGTTGTTGTGTGCTCGAAAATAAGCTTTGCGAACTTCTCTTTGTCCTCAGGTTTTACGATGCATGTGATAAGAATGCCGGGACGGTTCTTCTTCATGTAAACTGGTGTCGTAAAAACATCCAGCGCACCGCTGCTTAAGAGAACGCCTGTCGCATAACCGATCTCTTCGCCGGTCATGTCATCGACATTGCAGCTCATCTCGATAACTTTATCGTCATCTTCACTCTTCTCTTCACCAATGAAAGTCCTGAGCATGTTAGCCTTCTCAAAATCTTTCCTGCCCATTCCGTAGCCGGTCTTATTAATTGCCATGACAGATCTTGTTCCAAAAGTATCTGCGAAGTGCTTTAAGAGCGCTGCGCCTGTAGGTGTAAGGAGCTCACCTTCAACATCGCCGCTGTATGTGGGAATGCCTTCGATAATGCTTGCAGTTGCAGGCGCGGGAACAGGTAATATTCCGTGCGCGCACTTTACCTGGCCGAAGCCTGTGGCAAGAGGAGATACAACGATCTTATCGGGAGAGATCTTTTCGAGAAGAACGCATACGCCGACTATATCAGCAACCGCATCCATCGTTCCAACTTCGTGGAAATGAATATCCGTAACGGGCTTGCCGTGAGCCTTGCTCTCTGCTTCAGCGATAAGGCCGTAAACCGCGAGCGCATCTGCCTTAACCTTATCTGATACGTTAAGGCCGCCTATGATGTTCCCGATATCACTCATGTGAGTGTGGTGATGGTGATGTTCGTGATGCTCATGTCCGTGTTCATGAGCATGTGCGTGTTCCCCGTGAACATGCTCGTGATGGTGTTCTTCATGGTGATGCTCATGCATGTGTTCATCCTCTTCCACACCTGATACAACAACATGTGCGTGAGTGCCTTCGATGCCGCACTTGACGCTCTTTTCGAACTTATAAGTAACATCGGGGATTCCCAATGAATTAAGCTTGTCCTCACAAGCCTTCACATCGCCTGTAAGCTCAGCCAAAGATGCCAGGAGCATATCTCCTGCAGCGCCCATATTGCATTCGATATAAAGAGTCTTCATGGATTTAACCTCCGATGTGGTTGATCATGCTGGCAGAGTATCCTGCGCCGAATCCGTTGTCGATATTAACGACCGTAACGCCGCTCGCGCACGAATTGAGCATGCTTAAAAGTGCCGACAGGCCTTCGAAAGATGCGCCGTATCCGACGCTAGTCGGAACAGCTATAACGGGACAGTCGACAAGACCTCCGATAACGCTTGCAAGGGCTCCTTCCATGCCTGCGACTGCGACGATAACACTTGCGCTCATGAGCTTTTCCTTATGTGCAAGGAGCCTGTGAAGGCCTGCCACGCCGACGTCGTAAACACGCTCGACCTTATTGCCCAGAAGCTCAGCGGTAACTGCAGCTTCCTCAGCAACCGGAAGATCTGATGTGCCGCCTGTGGCAACTACTATAGTGCCGTTGGCAGAAGGCTCGGGAATAACGCCTGCGACGCCTATCCTGGCGACATCGTAATACTTGACGGGAATCGTAAGAGCTGACGCCTTCTCTGCCGATAATCTCGTGATAAGGACTGTCTTCTGTCCTGCATCAAGGAGGCTCTTCGTAATGGCATCTATCTGCTCAGGAGTCTTTCCTTCGCCGTAGATTACTTCCGGAACGCCCTGTCTTAAGCCTCTGTGAAGATCAGGCTTGGCAAAGCCAAGATCAACAAAGGGCTTCATCCTAAGCTGAAGCTCAGCCTCTTCAGGTGTCATCTCACCTTTTGCAACTTTATCCAAGATGTCTCTGGCATCACTCATTTAAGGACCTCGTTCATGCTGCCGGTGCGGTAACCAATAAGATCTAATGTCACATATTTGAAGCCCAGGCGCTTCAGTTCAGCCGTTATTTTTTCGCGCACGGGGTCTGAAGCCAGCGAGGAAATATCCGGTGCGCCGACTTCGATCCTTGCTATGTCGCCATGAACTCTTACGCGGATGCCTCTATAACCCATGTCTCTTATGAACTTCTCGGCATTGGCGACGCGGATCAGACCTTCGGTCGTTATCTTCTCGCCATACGCAAATCTTGATGCCAGGCATGCGGCAGCGGGTTTGTCCCATGTCGGAAGTCCGGCCTCTTTGGAAAGCATGCGGATATCGTTTTTGGTAAGCCCTGATTCTTTAAGGGGACTTACTATTCCAAGCTCTTTCATTGCGCGCATACCGGGCCTGTAATCGCCTGTATCATCGACGTTGCTGCCGTCGGCAACTTCAGTGATCCCGTATTCTGCGGCAACCTTTTTGATCGCGTCGAAATCCATTTTCTTGCAGTAGTAGCATCTGTCGGGCGGGTTGTTTTCGAACTGTTCAGAATCGAAAACATCACACTCGATAACTGCCTGCTTTACGCCGATACTCTTGCA
The DNA here is from genome assembly GCA_017427465.1 of Clostridiales bacterium. GTDB lineage: Bacteria > Bacillota > Clostridia > Saccharofermentanales > Saccharofermentanaceae > Saccharofermentans. The sequence continues at coordinate 110,233 of JAFRST010000062.1, forward strand.
GAATTCCACTGTCCATTCGAAATCTTCGTTGATCAGGACCTGCGACCTTATCGTGACTGCAAGAACGTTGTCGCCAAGAACTTCGTGTGCCTTGTATACGAGGTATGTCGAATCTACGCCGCCAGAAAAAGCGACCGCCAGTTTCCCGGCGGCCTTGATGCGCTCGATCAGAGCGTTTTCTTTGTTTCTGATGTCAGATGTTATTTCCATGTTTTACTTGGCGAGCATTGCCTTGATCTTGCCCTCGGGATCCTTAACGAGAAGGATAACGAACCAGATAACGAGGCCCAGAGCTACTACGGACAAGCCGAGATAAGCGTCATTGATCATGTCGGCAGGAGCCTGCTCGAAAAACTCTGCACCCAGTTCGATATACTCAACAACGGAATCAACGAGCCACATAAGGCTTGCACCCCAGTACATGAGAGCCAGTGTGCCGAGCTTTCTGTCAGTCTTGGAGTTATACCAGAAGATCGATGTGATAACAGCTGCGAAAACAGTAATAAGTAATGTCATATGAGAATTCCCCTTATGCCTTTGCTTTAGCTGTTTTAGGCTCTTTCTTCCTAGATACAGCCTGTGCAACCAATACCATAACGACCCATGCCAACGTTACAAGAACAGCCATGGCGACTCCGCTTGTAAACATCTCATGGAGCATCTCCTGAGCGTCAGCAACATTGGAAGCTGCAGTAAGGAAAGGGAACCACGGTGTAACTTCGCCGTGCCATACGTGCTCAAAAGCAAGGAGTGCGGAACCGCCCCAGAGCATGGTATTGAGCCATCCCATCTTCTTGATGAAGATGTTGTCAGAACCCTTCTTGTCTGCAGCTTTCTTGATTACTGTAGTAACGATCGCTTCTGTTGTGGGTACTAAAAAACATGCCATAGGTGTTCTCTCCTTCTCTATTATGAATTCAATAAAATCATTCTATCAGAGCAAAATGACAGGTATATATCAGTTAGGTTTAGAAAATTACTTCTTTTTTGTCTTATTCGCCTTGCTGAATTTATCGATGTGATTGCAGATAGCATCGAAAGTCTCATCGCTGATATCGTGTTCGATCTTGCATGCGTCATCCTCTGCGACCTGTGGATCGACACCTAAGGCAGTAAAGAAATCAGTAAGCTTCTTGTGGCGGGTATAGATCTTGTCTGCGATCTCCATGCCTTTTTCTGTCAGCGTGATAAAGCCGGAGCGGTTCATCTCGATATAGTTCTCTTCGCGCAGGCGCTTCATGGCATTGCTTACGGAAGGCTTTGTAACACCGAGGTGTTCTGCAATATCGACAGAGCGGATGTAACCGTTCTTTTCCTTAAGGACGATCATTGATTCAAGATAATCTTCAGCGGATTTGCCGACGTCATTACCGTTTCTCATACTGTCACCTCGTGCTTATAATCATGTACTCTTGTTAATTCTGACAAACTCGAATTAACACAAAGTAATTCTATCACATATTATTAAAGATTTGCTTAATAAAAGAAGGTTGTGTGACATGATGGTCCCGCCGGTCTGGTATCATAGATATGGTGATGACGTCATTTTCGCAAAGGCAGAAGAGGACCTATGGAACACATTGATAACAAGGTAATGGACGAAGAGCGCGCCTTATACGGCAGCTCAGGCATATTGGTCACGAATTGCCGTTTTGACGGCCCGGCTGACGGCGAGAGCGCCCTTAAGGAGTGCTCTGACGTAACGGTCGAAGACTCGTATTTTAATCTCAGATACCCCCTCTGGCATGTGCACGGCCTTACCGTCGAATCTTCAGAGATGACTGACAAATGCCGCGCCGCATTGTGGTATTCGGATAACATCAGGATCAGGAATTCCCGGCTTCACGGGATAAAGGCACTGAGGGAATGCCGCGATGCGCTTATTGAATCATCAGACATCATCTCGCCTGAATTCGGGTGGTCCGTTACCAATCTGATCTTAAGGGATGTCACCTGCGAATCAGAGTATTTCCTCATGAGGTCTTCCAAGGTCGTTCTTGAGAACGTATCCCTTACCGGAAAGTATTCCTTCCAGTATGTAACGGATTGTGAGGTAAAAGATTCCAAATTAAATACAAAGGATGCTTTCTGGCACGCCAGAAATGTCACCGTCAGGGATTCTGTCGTAAATGGTGAATACTTAGGGTGGTACTCCGAGAATCTCACGTTTATCAACTGCACGATAAAAGGAACACAGCCTCTTTGCTACTGCAAGAACTTAAAGCTCATAAACTGCAGGATGGAAGGGTGTGACCTGGCTTTCGAGAGGTCCGACGTGGAAGCTGACATAACAACGCCTGTGATAAGCATCAAGAATCCGCTGTCGGGACGCATAACAGTGCCTTCGGCAGGCAAGATCATAAGGGATATCCCTCAGGCTCTTGGCGAAGTGATCGTCAGGGATTAACCTTTGTCCTTCATGACAACATTTACGTAGTTAAACGGGATCTCGATTCCTGCTTCTGCGAATGCATCGTTGACGCGCGTATTGATATCGCTCTTAGCTGCAAGACCTGAGGTGCTCTGCTTATAGTAAATGATCATCGAGAGCACGAGGCTGCTGTCGGCAAATGATTCAAAGAATACCGGACCATAATCGTCGTCTTTACCTGCCGGAACGGTTAATTCGGATGCAATGACCACATTCCTGATCACTTCAGAAGCTTTTTCAATATCGGTTCCGTAAGCGACATAAAAAGACATCTTGGTTGACTTGAGCTTCTTAAAGCTCGTATCTTTGATTATAAGAGCATTTATCTTACTGTTCGGAACAACGATATCCACTGTGCCCAGACCCTTAAGGACAACGTGCCTTGACGTAATATCCGCAACAACACCGGCTGTACCGTTCTCCAGTTCGATCCAGTCACCGATCTCAAACGGTTTGTTAAGCGCGATCGCGATACCGCTGAAGAAGTCCCCCAGTACAGGCTGTGCCGCAAGACCAAAAACAGCACCGGCAATAGCGGTTCCCTGGAAAAGGACCTTGCCGATATCGGTGGTAGCAGAAGAGCTTACAAGGACCCAGATAGCGGCAATGAGGATGATCGCCGTCCTGATTATGTTCTGGGTAAAGTGTATCGTGAGATTATTCTTCTCCTTAAGCTTTCTCTTGACGAATCTGTTGTAGATCAAGAGAACTATGGTCGTGACTACGAACGCGATCAGGGTATAGATCAGTAGTTCAACGATACGTCCCAGTCTGGTCGAAGTATCGAATAGTGATTTTATGTCGATATCAGGAAAAGATAATCCTACCATGTCATGACCCCTTGCTTAACTGATTTTATGGTATAGAGTATACGCCTCGTTGGCAAACTCTGCCTCATAATTCTCGTTTATGGCATCGAAAACCTCATCCGAAAGAGGCTTTTCTTCATTAGTCGTTACGATCCAATCAGAGCCGTTATTCCTTATCCATGCTGCGATCTCAGACTCGAGCTCAGGCATAAGCTCCAGATAGTTCAAATGCCAGTCCATGTATTTGTAAGAAGGCATTATGCCCGTTACGCCATACCATCTGGACCAGTATTCATCGCCGAAACAGTATACCGAGTCCTTCCCGGATTCGGGTATGTGCGAAGCAATCTCAAGGGCATCAGCATTTGACTCGCCCGTGAAGATATTGTCCTCTGCCCCGGGCATCGACTTGATCCAGTCAGGCACATCAGCCATAGTCTTGCCGGAAGATAAGAGCGAATGCGAGTAGAACGTGAACACGCCCTTTGCGGTGCTCCTTACGAACTGCACCGAGTTAAGCAGGAATACCAGGATCATGCATACGATGAACACATTATTCCTGCGCGCATTCTTGAAATTGATACTGTTCTTATATGCGATCGCCATGCCCATGACAACGTGAGGTATCAGGAGCGTGAAATAATGCATATATGCGTTGCCCATCGTGACCGCAAGGAGCAGAAGTAATGCCGAGCTTACAGAAAGCAGCTTCATGTACCATTTCGTGCGGTAGACAAAGCATGCTATGACAGGCACTAACAATAGCAGGAGGAAGAGCTTAAACGTCGTAAACACATTTACGAATTTTTCCGCCATGCTGATCTCGGATGAATAAGTAACGCCAAAGACGAATACCTGTGAGAGCATCTCGCCGAGCATGTTATTGGCTGCGAAAAAGATTACCGGGATACCGCATGCTGCTACGAATCCTCCTGCGAGCGCAGCAAGATTAACAAGAGCGTTTTTGATCTCTTTTTTGCTCAGCAAAAATATAAAAACAGTGAGCAATACTGCGCCTATCGTTGCGGCATTCGTGATCCTTATAAAGCAGATATATCCGACCGCAAAGCCGTTATAAAGCGAGAACCAAACGGGATGCTTGTAATTCTTTGTGTCTTCGGAATCCTTGAAATACTTAAGGCAGAAATAAACGCTCAAAAGTATCGTCGGAAGACAGAATTCTTCGGTAAGATTGCCGCCCTCAAAAGTGACTGCCGCGATGAGGAACATGGGCAGGAAGCATAAGATCCTGTGAAGCCAGAAAAGCTTTCTCGAGAACATATCGGACATCTTGGAAACTATGTAAAGGCATGCCGATAAATTGATGCACTGTATGATGAATGCACCTGTACGGCCGATGCAGATCTTCTGTCCGATGAACTCAAGGAAGAACAGATACGGGCCCTTCATGTCGAAGAAATCCCTGTACGGCAGAAGGCCTTTGCCCATGCCCTGTCCGACGATGATGAAGAACGCGGAATCGGTTCCCCACCTGCCGCTTAAAAGCGGAGTCGTCGTCGTCGAATAGACCGCAGCAAATAACGTTGCGAGCACAAGACATATCAGATAAAGCTTTATGTTTTTAGCAGCTTTGGATCGCAATTTTCCGCTCCTTGGAATCAGATGAGTTTATCGACATCGGTAGCGTAGCATGTTCTGCCGCCTGTGAAGTTGCCGAAAATATATTTAGCCGACGCTGATTCGCACATGATAAGGAGCTTGCCGTCCTTAAAGATGATCTCCTCTGCCATCGGCGGGGCATCGAATGAGGATACCAAGGTGGAAGAATCGAGCGCATATACAGGTAAAAGAATATCCGGTTCAGCCACACCCGAATGTATAAACCCTACAAAACCCACAGATTCACTGCCGGAAACATCATAGCAGCAGATCGTGGACTTTGCTGTACCGTAGGACTGGGATACCCAGATCTTGCCGTCATGAACGGCTATGCCCTGCACAAGGCCCGGGAGAGAATATATCTCAGTAGGATTGCGCTCGACACCGCAGACGGAAGTATCACTGTCACCCAGAGGATATGCGACTGCAAATGCATGGTTCTCATCACCCGCGGGAGTCGTGATCCAATGCGATTTGTCAGTTACATAATTCGGCACTCTGTAGAATTCCGCAACGATCAAGCGGTCTTCCGTAAAGGTCAGGCAGGCGACGTTGACATGTCCGCCCGGGTAATTTGTTTGGAACTTATCTATCATCCTGACTGTCTCGCCGTTGCCTGCAGACAGAACATCTTCCAGGTTATAGATGTAGATGCTCGAATCCTCGTCACCTGCAACAAAAAGATAATCATCGTGTACCGCAAGACCGCCTGCATGAGGAGAAAGACCATTGCCCAGGCCGTCACCTAAGATGACATAGCCCTCTGTCTTTCCCGTTCTGCTGTTGACCTTGTAAACACGCGAAGGTGTGCCGTCCTTCTGGTAACCTCCGACAAGGTAGACATCCCTGCCGTCAACATATTCGAGGCCCTGGGGGATCATGTTCTGGGAAAGTCCCGGGATGGTAAAAGCCTTCTCGGATGCCTTGTAATAAGCACTTACCGGGAGTCTGAAATAGAGCCTTGCGCCTACCACCACAAGAACAGCCAGGACCACTATAACGATCAGCAATCCCTTGAGGAACTTCTTTAACTTTGAACGTGATTTGTAATTACCCATGATTTGTTCTCCTTGGTGTTTTCGAGAGGTCCCGGTATCAGAGCCAGTCCTTATGCCTCTTGATGTAGAGTGTCTTCAGGATCTGTGCGAAAAGCGTGTAAACGACCATCAGTCCTGCAAGCCATGCCATGTAGATGATGGGCATCGTCGGCAGGCCGAACAGTGCAGAGACACCTGTAAATCCGATGAGAAGTGTGACGGCGATGACAGCAAGCGTAGAGATCGTGAGCTGGACGGATGCCCTGTCCTTGACGAACGGGAACATAGGCGTACGGATCGTATGGATAACCATCGTCTGCGATATAACGCCGAACATGAACCATCCGCACTGGAAGTAACCGGCCATTTCGACGTTGTCGTACTTAAATACGAACCACAGAACGAGGAAGCAGAGGACGTCTAAGACAGTACTCAGCAATCCGAAGATGATCATGAAGCTCTTGATGCCGCTAAGATCCCACTTCTTAGGCTTCTCGATATACTTTGATTCGACGTGGTCGAAAGGCATGCCGAGCTGCGCGAAGTCGTTCAAGAGGTTCTGCACGAGGATGTGCAGAGGGAGCATCGGAAGGAACGGTAAGAAGATGCTCGCGATGAGTACCGAGAACATATTACCGAAGTTACCCGAGACGGACATCTTGAGGTACTTGGACATGTTGGCAAACGTGCTTCTGCCTTCGACAACGCCCTCGTCAAGAACCATGAGATCCTTCTCGAGAAGGATGATGTCCGCAACTTCTTTCGCGATGTCTACGGCATTGTCAACCGAGATGCCGATATCAGCCTGCTTTAATGGCAAGCTGTCATTGATACCGTCACCCATGTATCCGATCGTGTGGCCGTTAGCCTGGAACATCTTAACAACGCGCTGCTTCTGATAAGGCGAGAGCTTGGAGAAGATATCGCACTTCTTGCAAGCTTCCTTAAGCTCTTCGTCAGTCATCTGCTCGATCTTAGCGCCGGTCAACGTCATCTCCGTGCTGATGCCGAGTCTGCCGCAGATGTTGATCGCAACACCTTCGGAGTCACCCGTAAGTACGACAGTACGTACGCCGTTCTTCTTCAGGGCAGCGATAGCCGTGCCTGCAGACTCCTTCGGAGGATCGAGGAATCCGACGAATCCGATGAGCACCATGTCGCTCTCGTCCTGCACGCCGAATACATCGACGCCGTGAACGTTATTCTTCTGCGCTACCGCGATGACACGGATGCCCTCGAGGTTGTTCTCTTCGGCGATCTTTTTAGCGTTGGCCTTAAGCTCATCGCTGATATCCTTGACCTCGCCGTCGATCTCGATAAATGAGCAGATGGACAAGATCTCTTCTACGGCACCCTTTGTGATGAGCTGGCGCTTGCCGTTCTTATCCCTGAGCACGACGCTCATGCGTCGGCGCGAGAAATCGAACGGGATCTCGTCTTCCCTGATATAAGCTTCCTTGAGATAAGACAGGTCTTCCTTCTCGGCGCGGCTGATGATGGCCACGTCCATGAGGTTCTTAAGTCCTGTCTGGAAATAACTGTTAAGGAACGCATGTCTTAATACGCGCTTGTCCTCGCGGCCGAGCACGTCCATATATTTCTCCAAGATGATCTCGTCCTGCGTAAGCGTACCGGTCTTGTCGGTACAGAAAACGTCCATCTCGCCGAATGTCTGGATGGCGCCCAGACGCTTAACGATGGTCTTCTTGCGGGACATGTTGATAGCGCCCCTTGCAAGGGATGAGTTCATGATGACGGGCAGCATCTCCGGCATTATACCGACTGCGATCGTGATGCCGAACATGAGGGACTCGAGCCAGTTGCCCATGCCCTTTGTGATGAAGTTCGCGATAAAGATGACAGGCACGGTGACCAGCATGAAACGGATCAGGAGCTTGCTGACAGAATCGAGATTCTTCTCGAACGCGCTCTTCTCCTCATAGGAGTTAAGGCTCTTGGCCATGCTTCCGAAGTAAGTGTCTCCGCCTGTCGTAAGGATGATGGCCTTTGCGCTGCCCGATACGATGTTGGATCCCATAAAGCCGATATTGGCAAGGTCGGTAACGCCGACGTTCTTCTCACTGGTCGTGAATTTCTCGACAGGGTTGCTCTCGCCCGTGAGCTGCGACTGGTCGATAAAGAGGTCCTTCGTCTCAATGAACCTTACGTCACCCGGGATCATGTCGCCTGAGGCGAGCTTAACGATATCGCCCGGAACGAGCTCTTCGATCTCCACCTCGATCTCAACGTCATTGCGGATGACATCGAGCTTGTTGATGATCATGTTCTGCAGCTTCTTGGCCGCGCTGTTGGACTTCTCTTCCTGTATAAATGAGATCGTTGCCGAGATGATGATTACTGCAACGAGCATGATAAACGTAGCGAACGAAGGCTCTTCAGCCAATACCACGTCGGTAACGAATGTGATGGCCGCAACCACCAGAAGCACGATATTGAAAGGATTGATTATTGCGTCTTTGATGCGTACGGCAAGCGATTTCTCCTTGCCGAAGTCAATGATGTTTCTGCCGTACTCTTCGAGCCTGTCAGAAGCCTGCACCGGATCAAGTCCGTATTCGTCTACTTCGTATTTCGCGAAAAGCCCCTTTTGATCCATCGCGCTGAGTTCAATGAGCTTTCCCTCAACTTCCTGACGGCGGTCATCATTCTCTTTTCTTTTCATCTGCACTCTCCATCCAAAACATCACGCTTTATTATACAAAAAATAGAAATGATTATCAGTATAGGTGGCGATAGGTGGCGCGCGGGTGTGTAAGGGTTAAGGTGTGTGCGTATTTTGTGCAGTATTTTCGGATTTTTCGCACGAAAAACGCAATTTTGGGCTCAGATTGCGGATTTCGTGCAGATTTTTCGGAAATTACGCACAAAAATCGCACAAGGCCCGTCGCCGGCCGATTCACACAGCAAACAGGCCGCCTCTTCACGAAGCGGCCCGTCAAAATATCAGTTTCCGCGCTGTTCCTAATTATTCAAAAGCGAATCGATCTCGGAATTAACTAATGCTACTGCAAGATCGTGGAAAAATACCGTCAGCTTGCCGTACTTATCGCAGAGGGCATAGCCTGTATCAAAATCGGTCTTGGCGGTCAGAGGGTTCCTGATGCCGAGGGCGTCGCAGACCTTCAGGAGCGAATTGGTATCGACGTCAAATGTTGCGTTCGAACCGAGGACTAAGTCCTGCGCGTAGATCAGGATGATGCAGTTCTCCTTAAGGTAGCATCCGGTCGTATCGGTGTAATCGATCTGGGAGAGATCGTATCCCAAAATGTCCGAATACTTGTCGAGATCAAAGCCGTCAAGCTTATCGGTAAGGAACCCGGCAGTCATCTCCCTGCCCTTGATGGCAGAAAGAATAAAGCCGTCGTTCCTTCCGTTGAAGTAGTAAGAATCTGCACCGAGCAGAGACATCTCGAAGTCATTGTTGCCGGTCTTCTCGACGATCTTGGCGGTAAGTGATTCTTCCAGACCTCCGAATACCCCGCACGCCTCATAAATGCTCTTATATTCGAAGACCTGCGCCTCGAACACCATCTTCCTCGAGTCAGTATCGATCGAATAGTTATAGATAGCGACTCTCTCAGGAGGCGTGAGGATCAGATCCTCGCCAAAATACAGTTCGCCCTTATCGCTGTAATCGACACCCTTGTAGAGCATCTCGACATCACCGGCAAAATGCGTTTCGGCATAATCGCAGAAAGCATTCATGATCCTGGAATCAACTGCTTCAGGAGCTGAAGTCTCTGTTACATTGGGATCGCTGGCTGATATCTGGTCCGGCTCAGTAGCATCAGGTCCGCCTGTCTCAACAATATCGCCCGTCTCGACAGTAGGCTTGTTATCGCCGTCCTTATTGCAAGATGTGAGCGCACAAAGCGTTAATGCTGCCGCCACCAGACATGCTGTCTTTCTGATCATGATCTGTCTCCTGTCAGTTCTGATTATCACCATTATACCGCAAGAGATTAAACTCAAATCGATCGTATCTGTGGCAATCACGGATTTTCTTATCAATTCCTTGTGCTGCGGCCCGGAACATCCGCCGAGTACAGTCCGTCACGGTTGCAGTAGAAGAATATCTTTTTCACGCAGCTGATCTTGAATCTCGCCTCCGCGTTCCATTCCGGATAGAGCTTAACAGTCTGCATCGAATCAGACGCGGCCGCAGCTATAAACGAGATGTAATGATCTTTGGTCATCGGGTGATCAGCTGTCACATAGTACTCATCTTCAACACGCTCTACAGATATCTTGTGATGTTCATCGGCGGGTTCTGCTTCTAATGTGTTAAGCACAATGCCGTGGCATTGGATGACCGCCTCACCCATGCTGTGGATAACATTTCCGCACACGGGGCATACGTAGAATTTTGAGCGCAGCATGTTGGCAGAAACGTTCGCGTTCTGAATCGTGTTGCCTGAGATAAGTTCTGTTACCGACACACGCAATACTTCTGCGATGGGTTCGAGCAAAGTGATGTCGGGATAGCCTTTTCCGGTCTCCCATTTCGAGACCGTCTTATCGCTCACGCCGAGCTTCTCGGCGAGCTGAAGCTGCGTCATGTTATTCTTCTCGCGCAGCGTCTTGATCGTATGTCCTGTTACATATTGATCCATATCAGTTTCCTCCATGCACAGATAGTAACGCCGGGAAATGTATGACACCACCTACGCATAGTAGAGTTCAGATGATCGAGTAGCCTGCCTCAGCGAGTACTTCAAGCGCCTTTTCGAAGTTCTCTTTCTTAACGAGAATATAGTCCGTGTTATATGTCGACACGGCGAAAATCCCGATCCTGTTATCTGCCAGGATCCCCGATATTTTCGACAGGATCCCGATGAGCGAAAAGTCCAGAACGCCTTCTATCCTAAAGCCTTTCCAACCGTCATCACGCTCGGTTGTATTTTCAGGTGTGTCTTCCGTTTTGCAGACCAGGGATATCTCTTCATCAGTCCTGCCGATGAAGTAGAAATCTTTGAAAAGGTCAATGTCCGCGGTTGATGCCAGCTTGCAGACGGTCAGATTGTATTCGAGTTTTTTAAGTTCCATCGTATTATCCCTCTTTATCCAGAATCTCTTTTGCCCTTTTAAGCACCGGAAGTTCTCTGTTGCAGATCAATCTTCCGAGCCTGCTCTCTCTTCTTTTTTCGTATTCCGCAACGGCCTCATCGTATGTCATCTTCAAAGTGGAGAGGTGAAAATCCTCTATCTCCTGCTTAGTGAGATTCTTATCTCCGAATGAGACTATCCTGCACAGGAAATAGTTATTTATGTTGTGACGGTGGATGAGATTATAGTAATCGCTTACAACACCTATCTTGCAGATGACCTCCGACTCGATCCCGAGCTCTTCTTTTAACTCTCTGTGTATAGCTTCCGGAAGGTCTTCGCCTTCTTCAACTCCGCCGCCTGAAGTCTCGATGAGGGTTGATGCTCCGAAATCATCATCGCGTTTTACTCTTACGAAATAAAAATTTATGTCGTCGTCTGTAACGATCGCTCTTACGATCTGCCTGTCGTGGTCCGTGTATTCGAAAGGCTACTCTTCATCTTTTAATTCCAGATAGAGTTCGTTATCCATCAGATCATACCGTCTCGTCCGGATAGCTCCAGAATCCGCCCTTGTAAAAATTCTCATTGCCCAGAGGCTTTGCCGTGAGCTTAAAAATCACGCATCCGTCAGGGCATACGACGGTTTTCTCGTATTTACTGTTGCCTCCGACATTCTCGAGATCACCGCCGCTCCTTACCGCCTCCATCAGAGGGTAGAGCATCATCATGGTCTTGGAGCAGATACCGTATCCGTCCTGATTGACCGGGCACCCGTAAGTGCATGTGTACTTATCACCGATCTGTTCGCCGTTGCGGCAATAATTCTCGGTCTTATCGCCGTGCAGAAAACCCGTTACCTCGACAGTAAATTCGTATTCTTCGTCGTACCACTTATGCATGATATCACCTCAGTTTTTCTCGTAGAAAACAATGTCCATCTTATCGTTTATGTGCTCGGTCTTACCGGTCTTATGGTATCCCATTTTCTCATAGAGATAGCAGTTGCCCTTCTCCTGCAGGATCGTATCAAGGCTCCAGTTATCAGGCCCGTATAGCTCTTCTGCTGCGAGGATCGCTCCCTGCGCATAACCTTTGCCGCGGAATTCAGCCATGATCCACAAAGGCGATATCCTCTTCCTGCTGCCGTCCTTCCTGTCGACAATGCGGATTACGCCGACCCGCTTGCCTTCTGCGGTAATGAAATAATATTTCGTCCACGGCTGCTCAAATCTCGCGATGACCTTTTCCTTGGTCTCTGCGCCCGGACTTAAGTCATAATCCTGATATTTCTCGAGCAAGCCGGAGAACGCATCGATCTGCATCCTCCAGACGGTCTCGATATCTTCTTTTGTGACTTCAACAAGCTTTATGTTCATGCGTCTTTCTTCTCTTAATACTCTCCCTGTTCTACCCGAACGATCTTTACCGGATAAACGGAATGAACCTGTGCTTAACCTTATGCTGCCTTCCACGGTCTCGTCTTATCGAGCCATCCGTTTGCTTTCCAGTATTTGTAATCAGTATACTCCGGATTGTCTTTTCCGAGACCTGTCTGCAGCATTCTGACGGCATAAAACTTCGCTTTGGTAACAAGATCAGTATGTGCCTTCCTGCTGTAATCAATGGCGCCAAAGCGCTTTGCGGCCTTGGCCATTGTGCTTGTCATCTGCGCTTTCTTTTTTTGAGAAAGCTTATCCCAGTTGATCTCGCTCATGAGCTTAAATGTGCAGACTTTGATATAGCTTACTCCCCACCACGAGAGGCTGTCTTTTATGTCCTTTGCAGTAGATCTTCCGCCTGCTCCGAGGCACTGCGTTATGATGACCGCGCGCTTGCCGAACATCTCTTTTAAAGGGCGGTGCGGCATCCATCTGTAACCGAAGTGATCGAGCAATGCTTTCATCGCACCTGTGGTATGCATTACATAAGAGGGAGAAGTAAAAACCAGCAGATCTGCTTCGATCATGGCTTTCTCGATCTTTTGGACACGATCTGCATCCTTGCAAAGATCCTGGCGCGTCAAAAAGCACTGTGTACATCCGATGCAAAATCCCGGACCGTCCTTAGGCAGATAGAATTCCGTGATCTCTGCCTTGCCCCTGAAAGGCTCTAAAAACATCTCCTTGAGCCTGTATGTGACCCCGTGTTTCTCGGTTCCGTTTATGACCGTGATCTTCATTTATTCATTCCTCCCGTAGAGTCTGTCAAACTGTATGATGTGCGCGTCCAAAAGCTTCAGCATCTCAGGTTCTCTCTCAGGCTGCCTGTCGCAGACCGTAAGCATGAAGTAGATCGGGGCGTAGAAATGCAGCGTCATGACCTGCACATTATCTGTCTTAAGAACGCCTGCAGTTACCATGAATCCGAAAAGCATTCCCTGGTATGAGAGCGGGTCATCAACGTAGAGCTTGGAGTACTCCTCCGCAAGGTCCTTTTCGTGGAACTGCTCGATCGTAAGCATCTTCCTGAACTTCCTGTTGTAGTCATCGTGAAGGTAGTAAAGAAAGAATTCCCTTCCGAGCTTTAAGAGGCGGTCTTCTGACATGCTCTTGTAGATCCCCGCATCTTTGGCCGCATCGTTTCCGTTGATCTGCATGGCCTTCGCCTGCTCTTCAAAACGGCGGTTCATCTCATCGATGATCGCATCGAAGATCGCCTGCTTGTTCTTGTAATGCTTGTAAAGCGACGGCGCCTTTATGCCTACCCTTTCTGCTATATCGCCTACGAAAACATTAGCGTAACCTTTCTCGGAGAACAGCGTCAAAGCTTCGTCTAAGATCTTTTCTTTGGTATTCATAAATGACCTCACATCAAAATGGCTAATTCAAATTAGCCATATTTTAGCTAATTCAAATTAGCCTGTCAAGACTATAACGTTTTTCCGGGCGCGCATTCTTCAAGCCTGAATGTGTATTCCTCAGCCAGATGAACCCGATTTAATACAATCTACTGTTGAAATGTTAGTCGTCTATCCTCGCTCATCCAAAACCTTCTGAATTCTGTCCTGAGCAATTTTAACTACCGCATCAAGATCCTTTTGTCCCAGAAAATATGCCGGCATCTCTTCTATCAAGATAATACTTATAGAAGCATCTTCAGAACACGATCTTGAACAGCTGAGTATTATTCCTTCTACAAAATCAACATCCTCTATTGAAAACTGCCTTCCCAAACCGCCACTGCTGCCACCATTTCCACCCGAAAAAGCACTGCCACCATTATTGTAATAATCAATAGCTGCGTCTCCTGCTTTTCTGAACGCCTCTCTATTGATTACAAAACAATCATTCATTGCTATATCTGCCTGAACTTCTTCTGACAGCAGGATTTTTACAAATTCACCACAAGCATCAACATTTTCAGCCTGAGCAGAAATAGCAACCGAGCAAACAGGCTTGAATCTTGGGCCTCTTCCGTCAATTGAAGGAATACCGGCTAAAGTCACACCATTGCCCCATGGAGCTATGCTCATTCCCAAAGTGAAATATCCTCCTATTCCATAACAGTTTTCTGTATATTCAGCTCCCGGAATTCTTTCGGTATATTGAGCATTCCAAGATGTCCCTTCCTCTCTGACATTGTCTTTGACAAAATCAGCCATTTGTGCAAATTCAGGTCCTGACAGATCAACCTTCCCATTAACGATGAACTTATCATTCATACTGCCAAAAAGTTTAGAAAAGTAAGTTGCCTGCCCTAAAAATATAGGATCGCTTCCATTAGCAACCTCATCTACAAACTTTTCATATTCTTCAAGTGTGAAACCTTTTCCGGAACTCCCGACATTCTCCGTTTTAGTCAGTATTCCTTCCAGCGCAAAACTGATAGGAAGCTGGTAAATTGCTCCGTCGGTTTTTGAACCTTCGATTATGTTTTCATAGTACTTATCAATATCGTTTTTAACATACGGCGTAAGATCGGCAAGATAGTTCGAATTATTTAGTTGTCCATAACCACTGACATTCATCAAAATGTCAGGGCCTTCGTTATTCATAATATCTACAGCAAGTTGGTTACTAAACTCAGCACGACCGTTGATTCCTGCCAGTTCCCAAGTGTCCTCGTTATTTTCATCGCCTGAAGAGTAATCAAAATAATCCCCCCGATTATAACGGTCAGTAACTTCTATGAAGTATTTACTATTGGTCTCATTAAACACAGAGATCGCCTTACCGGTATTTACATCAACCCATCCGTCATCCGGATCAAATAACTCAAGTACAGTTTTCCCGGCATTAGGATTTTTATCTGCTCTGTCAAGTTCAATTAAATGTATCTTATCTGCTTTCTTTCCGGAATATATATTTGATGAATCATATATACCACAAAGAACAAAATGGTTTTCCGAGCACTCAATCAAATCAAAACTGGGAGCCACCACAAGACCTTTATTGAGTCCACACCAATCATAACTAAATACTTCCTCTAATGTTTTCGTCTCTGCATTTATTCTTGAAATCCCATGCTGAGTCGGATAATAAACCATCCCATCAGATCCCGGTTTGCACCAAGAGAATGCAACCTCTTCCATCCATGCATATTCTTTGGGATCTGCTTTAATCAGTTCGTTAGTGGAAAGATCCAACTCATAATAAACGTTTTCATAATCATTAATCGTGGCCGGAAGCAACACCTTTGTATCATTGAGTTCCAGCACAGCATATACATATACATCCTTATACTCTTCTTTTATTTCAGTAGTATAGGTTTTTCCGTCAGGCGTTTTGACATTGATGTCGGCATGTTCCCGCATATTTTGCGACTGGTACATTATTAACTCAACATCATACTCTCCAATCATATAAAAGCTTGAAGAAAAATCTTCGGTAGTTTCTCTTCTATCCCGTGTTTCCAAAAGTTTGCCTGTTAATGGATCATAATCTCTTTCTTTGAAATTGGTATTTACAGTTATCTTGCCCTCAGAATAATAAACATTATCAACATGTGATTCGATATTAATATCTGTGAAATCCTTCTTAACATCAATGATATTTATGGTTTTGTTAGTTTTACGGTCTACAACTGAAACCAGCCGATATCCATACTTATCTTCTTGTTCTGCCCAGCTCAAACCTTCGAGCTCATCATTAGGAACCTCATATTTTCCGCTCGAAAAGATAACGTAATAATTCTCATCCGAACCGGCATAGTAAGAATTCGGCCAAATGGTATTTCTTCCTGCTTCAACACCGGTATCAACCTCAATAATATTGGTGTTAAACCACGGATCATCTTCAGCGATCATCTTCGTGTTCTTCTTAGGTTGATGTCCGCACGATGCAATCGGAAGCAACAGTGAAATCATCAGTATCACAGACATAATCCTCATATATGCTTTGTTCATAACCCTATCCTCGCTCATCCAAAACTTTCTGAACCCTGTCTTGCGCAATATTAACTACAGCATCCAAATCCTTCTGGCCAGTGAAGTATGCCGGCATTTCTTCAACGAGGATCTTGCATATTTCAGCATCTTCGGAATAAATCCTTGAGCAGCTGTCAATTATCTTCTCAAAGTCGTCGACAGTCTCTTCAGTGAATTTCATCGGTCTGTTTGAAATCGCGACATCATAACCGAAGATCCAGTTGCCGCCTGGTCCGTTAAGGTATTCGGCCGCTTCCATTCCGACTTCTCTAAATGCGTTTCGGTTCAATACCAAGTGTTCCTGTTCGGCCATTCCCTTTTGAATCTCATCAGACAAAAGGATCCTTATGAACTCAACACATGCATCAACATTTGTTGACTGAGAGGATACCGCCACTGAAGTATAAGCTTCGAACATGGGTCCACGACCATCTGAGGAAGGCAGACCTAAAAGTGCAAAGTTCCCATTGTATCGATATTGTTCACGGAAACAATCGCCAATTCCGTAGCATGTACCGGCCGAGGCTGCTCTTTGCTCTGTTGGCTCCTCAGAATCAAGATCATAAACAGCGGTCTTTTCCGGAACATTTTCCTTTACGAAAAAGGCGAGCTCCGCAAACTCGGGACAAGTAAAATCCGCTTTCCCGTTCTTGATGAAGTCATCGCTCATGGCAGTGAAGAGATCGGTGAAGTAATATACCTGAGATTTATAGAGAGCATCCGTGCCATTCAACGGGCCGTTTAAAAACTCCTCATACTCATCAATTGTAAATCCGACACCGGAAGTGCCGCTGTACTTTGCTTCAGTCATTATTCCGTAAAGTCTGAAGCATATAGGCATCTGATATAGTTTTCCGTCAAATTTAGATGCCTCAACAATGTTGGTGAAGTATTTAGAAGAATCAAGATCGTTGAAATAAGGAGTCAAGTCGGCAAGATAGTAGCTGCTGTTAAGAGCACCGATATCACTCGTGCTGATGAAAATATCAGGACCGGTGCCGTTAATGATATCCATTGTGAGCTGATTGCCCATATCGCTATTCATGTTAAGACGAGCTAAATCATATTCATCTTCGCTCCTAGCATTTAAAAGACCCGATTGGTCTTCTTTGTACTTGTCCGTCACCTTTATATAGTAACTGCTGTTTGAACTGTTAAATATCTGTATTGCTTCGTTTATTTTATCAGTTGCAAAGTCCTCGGCTTCATATAAAGTCAAGACTGTCTTTCCTGCGTTAGGATTCTTATCTGCTTTTGTGAATCTGACAACATAATATTCCGTTAAATCTTTTGCGAAATTAAGCGCCATTCCGTAGTTGATACTTTTCTGACCTGCAACGACTGCTGAATTCCCGTCACAACTGACGATTTCCATATACTGCAGTAAGTCTCTGTTTGTTACTGTCCAGTTATAGTCAAGGAATGTTTCTATGGATTTTTTCTCAAGATCGATCTCCGATATCCCTTTCGCAGTCGTGAAATATGATCTGCCATCAGTTCCCGAATAAACTCTATGAATATCACCGAGAGCGTCCAGATCCAGCCATTCATAATCTTTAGGATCCAACTCTTTGACAGTTTTCTCTTTAAAATCCAGTTCAAAGAATTTGTTGCCTTTATCCGTAATAGCGCAAACGAGACCTTTGCTGTCGTTCATCGGAATAATAAAAGGTATTTCCTGAAAGCTGACACCATCTTCTTTGAGATTAATAGTAGAAAGGTTGTCTTCACCCGGAGATTTTAAATATATCTTGCCTGTTCCGATGTTATTGTTATCGGCAACCGTTTCAACTCCGAGCTTATATTCACCCACTATAAAGCGGTCATGGAAATATCCGGCTATACCCTTAGAACTGATGATCTTTCCTGAATCAATATCTATTTCAGTTAACTTCAAACTCGAATTATATGTTTTGGGATCGTAACGGCTTATTGTTAACGATAGCACGCCATTATTATAAGAGGCTTCATTGCAAAAATCTGTGGAAGTAAATTCGTTTGAAAAGTCTATTTTCTTTACCTGCTTGGTTTCTTGATCTAAAACTGAGATAAGAACAAAATTGTCGGCATCATCAATATCGTCCGATCCGTCGCTGGATCTGTATGAACCACTTGCAACGATCACAATATTCTTTTCATCGGCACCGGCCATCGTGATATAGGTGCCGCCCAACAGCCTGGATGTATCTAATCCCAGATCAACTTTAATTTCTTCACTGTAAAACCAGGGATCGTCTTCACTTATTATCTCTGCATCACGTTTGTTGCCTTTGAACTTACCACATGAAACTATAGATAATGTAACTGATATGGTCATTATCAAAGAGCACAATTTAAGGAATTGCCTTTTCATCATATACACCACCAAATAAAGTTTTGAAATCTATACAATAAGAATACTCTACAAGTTGGCAGCTTTGAGACTAATTCTTGGCAAACCCTAGAGAAAAAATAATACATTTATAGTTTCTTCTCAAAGCTGAGGATTCATTCCGAAAAATTTTAATGCATCCAAAATCGCCTTTTCTTTTTGCGGGGTGCAATTAGGCTGTCTTGAATTCTCAGATTTAGGAAAATTGTAGTTTTCTCTTTCGATAATTCCATGTTTACGCTTAACCTGAGCGATATTAAGATTAGAAACTTGCAATCCGGTCTTTTCATATATATGTTTCTTTATCTTGTTATACAATGCATTTCCATGAGCAGCAGAAAGATCCATATCCTCTACAGACATTTCCACACGCAGCTTTCCTGCAGATATATCGATTTCCTTGGAAAGAAGGACTACCGTCTCGACGTGGCTTGCGTTCGGGAAAAGGTCGGCAGGTGTGACTTCCTGTATCTCATACTTCCCGGTAAGCATCTTAAGGTCTCTTGCAAGTGTCGCGGGATCGCATGAGATATAGCAGATCTTCGGTGCGCCGAGTTCTTCTATCTTCTTAACCACACCTATATCGAGACCCTTTCTCGGAGGGTCGACGATAATGCAATCCGGAGGCGGGATCTTCCCGCTCTTTATGAGCTGCGCAAAATCGGCCTTGAGCACATCCTTGCAGATGAATTCGCACTCATTTGCTTCCGCCTCATCAAGCGACAAAGACCGGTTGATCTTTGCAGAAGCTATGGCCTCCGGAACGACCTCTATGCCAAGGAGCTTCTGGCCCTTCCGCTTTACTGCCAGTCCGAGCGTTCCGCAG
Source organism: Clostridiales bacterium (assembly GCA_017427465.1). Lineage (GTDB taxonomy): Bacteria > Bacillota > Clostridia > Saccharofermentanales > Saccharofermentanaceae > Saccharofermentans. The sequence goes on from JAFRST010000062.1 coordinate 129,762, forward strand.
CCGCAATAGAGGTCATAGATCACCTTTGCGCAACTGCATGCTTCAGATGCCTTGTCCGCAAGCTTTTCAGCCTGCTCCGTATTCACCTGGAAGAACGATCCGGCCTTGATCCTGAACTTCCTTCCACAGAATTCTTCATCGTAGTGATCCACGCCTTCTATGACCGCTCTGAAGCCTGATCTGGTCCTCTTGGAAACCTTGCCCGGACTGATCCTGAAAAGCAGGCCGTTTAACTTATAACCGTCACCTTCACAGACGTCCTTTATCACGCCCGAAAGGCCTGTGCTGTCTATGTAATTCTTGGCATCCCTGATGACGACCTCATGCGGCGCGTCAGAAGGGCTTACGAGCTCGGCTAAGACTTGTTTTGTCCTTAATGAACCCCTTAATACCAGCCCGTCGAAAAGTCTTGTCGGCGCGCGGTCGAAAACCTCTTCGATGCTGTCTTTTATCTTCCCGAAGATCTCATATTCGATGAGCTTTCCGTCGTAATCGCCGAGCTCACCGGACCCCGCGCAGAGAAGGCCTATCCTGCCCTCTTTTATCGCATACTGCATATGGTTCCTGTATCTGAAGGGCCTGCCTGCGGCCATTATTGGCTTCATTACCTTTTCGAGAAGTTCCGGGGCAAATCCTCCGATCCTCAATAAACACTCACGGACACGCTCCTGCTTGAACTTCAGCTGGGCTTCATAGGACAGGCACGCGAAAGGCAGTCCGCCGCTGACTTCATCCGAAGGTTTAAAAGGCGCTGTCCTGTCAGGCGACTCCGTTAATATCTCCCTGGCTTCGGCAACGGCATACTTGGAAGTTTCCGATTCGACCGCGGCCATGCAGACCTCACCCGGGAACACTCCGGGGACAAAACATTTCTTACCTGAGGGCAGGTTTCCGATGCCCTGTCCTTCGCTTCCTAAAGCCGTAACCGTTATCTCAATAAGTTCCACTGAATCCGCGGGTCCTTTGCTTTGCCTCATATTTAGTAATCTAATTATATGAAAAAACGTGGTAAAATTGTCGTTGAAAAATTAAAAGCACCTAAAAGGAGATGTTATCTTGCCTTCGAGCAGTGACAAAAAACAGAGAACGACCAAACCCGTAGCGCCCGAGAACAGCGCTCTTGCTGACGAACTCCGAAGCCAGCTCAAGGGTAAACCTACCAAGTGCGGTTTTAACCGCAGCTGGACGCACGAAGCATTCAGCTTTATCGGAGACATCATAAGAGTCTTCGTAGTAGCCGTATTATGTCTGTTCTTCGTTTTCGGCGGATTCGGCGCCGGAATGCTTTTAGGCTATGCTTCAACGACCAAGCCGCTTTCAATCGGCGACCTTACTTCAGCCGAAGAATCACAGACTTCTTTCGTTTACGACGGCAATGGCAACGTCATCGCAAAGCTCACAGGCGCAGAGAACGTCGACAGGATCTATGTCTCCTACAGCGACATCAAGGACACTTATATTGACGAAGCTATCATCGCCATCGAGGACGAGCGTTTCCGTGAGCACTCCGGTATCGACATCAAGCGTATCGGCAGCGCGCTCCTCTCGGCAGTCGCAAACGGCGGTTCTGCAACACACGGCGGTTCGACCATCACACAGCAGACAGTAAAGCTCATAAGCGGACAGGACGAGCACTCCACTTCACGTAAGGTCCAGGAATGGTTCGCCGCAATGCAGCTCGAGCAGAATCTCTCCAAGGACGAGATCTTGGAGCTTTACATCAACCTTGCGCCGATGGGCAACAACTATGTCGGCGTCCAGGCTGCAGCGATGAACTATTTCGGCAAGAACGCATCAGAGCTCACGCTCCCTGAGTGCGCGCTTATCGCAGGACTTCCGAAGAGCCCTTCTTACTACAACCCTTTAAGAGAATCCGGCAGAAGAAACGCCCAGAGAAGACAGCGTATGATCCTCGAGAAGATGCACGATCTCGAGATGATCACCGATGAGGAATACGAGGACGCTCTCAATACCGAGCTCGAATTCCGTCAGAGAAATACTGATCACAACAGCACGATCAATTCATATTTCACCGAATATGCCATCTCCGAAGTCATCGGCGATATCGCTGAAGCACGCGGCATTTCCCGTCAGCTCGCTTCATCGCTTGTCTACAACAGGGGTTACCATATCTACACGACGCTTGAGCCTGAGACACAGGCCATACTTGACGAGGCATTCAGCAACCGGGATCTGTTCCAGAGCGATCCGGACCTGATAGCCGATTACCCGGAAAAGCCAAATGCTTCAATGGTCGTAATCAACAACAGTACCGGCGCTATCGCCGCGATGCAGGGCGGTTATGGTGAGAAGACCTTGAACAATTCATGGAACCGTGCGGTCAACACCAAGCGTAACCCCGGATCCTCGATCAAGCCGCTGCTCGAATACGCTCCCGCATTTGAGCTCGGAATAATCGCTCCCGCGACCGTCTACATCGATGAGCCCAAGCACTTGGATCCTTCCAGACCTAATTCTGACTGGCCCGTTAACTACAGCCGTTCTTACGCAGGACCTGTAACTATCAGGACCGCTCTCGTTAACTCGCTCAACACCATAGCAGCTGAACTCTGGACAAATGTCGGCGGTGAGACTGCCCTCTGGTACTTAAAGCAGGTCGGTATCGACAGAACAAGCGAAGGCGCTTACCCTTCACAGTCTGTCGGCGGTTTTACCAACGGTATGTCCACCCTCGAGATGGCTGCCGCTTACCATACTTTTGCGACGGGCGGCACATACGTCGAACCGTATGCCTACACCCAGGTACTCGATTCTGACGGCAATATCATCTGCCAGGCAGACCCTATCAGCTACCGCGTTTATTCCGCCGAGACGTGTTTTTTCATCGGCGATATCCTCAAGGGCGTCGTTACCAACGGTACACCTATCTACTACGGCGGCCAGATCGAAAACGCTGATGACGAACACATCGATACGGCAGGCAAGACAGGTACCACATCCGACAACAACGATAAGTGGTTCTGCGGATGGACACCATACTATACCGCCGCGGTCTGGTATGGCTATGACAACAAGCTCAGACAGACCACCATCCCCAAGGCCGACTTCAACTCAGCCGTAAAGATCTGGTGTTACTGCATGAACAAGATTCACGAGGATCTCCCGGGCGCAACATTTACGAAGCCCGATACCATCGTAACGGCTTCCATCTGCAGCTCCGGTTACTATCCGACAGATGCCTGCCGCGAGGCAAAAGCAACCATTTACACGGATTACTTTGTTGCCGGCAGCTACCTTTGCCCGACAGACAATAAGCCTTGTCCGGTACATGTGGCAACTCCGACACCTACTCCCACTCTACCTCCCGATCCTAACGATCCGAATAACGGCGGGCCCAGCGGAGGACCTGACCCGAATAACCCGAACAACGGCGGACCGGGATAAGGGAATTCCTTAAAACTTCAGTATTTTCTTGCTTTTTTATAAACAAGCGTATATTCTTGTTGGGTTGATTATTTAAAAGGATAAAGGAGATCTATTTTGGGCAAATACAGCGGATCACGCAATCCTGTTAATTTTGCGAAAAGAATCGTCGTAAAGGTCGGCACATCGACCCTCACATACGACAACGGCAAGATGAACCTGGGCAACATCGACAGGCTCTGCCGCTCCATCTCCGACCTTATGAACCGCGGCAAAGAGGTTCTCCTCGTAAGCTCCGGCGCCATCGGCGTAGGCATCGGCTATCTTGATCTCAAGGAGCGTCCGACCACCACACGTGAGAAGCAGGCTATCGCTTCCGTCGGCCAGTGCGAGCTCATGAACGCTTACGCAAGAAGCTTTTCCGAATATTCTTACCGCTGCGGCCAGATCCTCCTTACCAAGGACGGCATCACTGACAAACTCACTCGTGCAAACGTTACAAACACCATCGAGACATTGCTCGAGATGCGTATAATCCCCGTCATCAACGAGAACGACTCCGTATCAACAACAGAGATCATGCACAACGGCACTTTCGGCGACAACGACACCCTGTCCGCAGACGTTGCAGTCCTCGCCAATGCCGATCTGCTCGTAATCCTCTCCGATGTTGACGGCCTCTACGATTCCAACCCCCGCGAAAACCCTGATGCAGAGCGCATCTCCTACGTCGACAAGGTCACACCCGACATGCTCGACTTCACCGCAGGCAAGGGTTCCTGGCTCGGTACAGGCGGCATGGCTACAAAGATCACAGCTATGAGCAAGGTCACAGAGAACGGCATCATGGGCGTCATCGCAGACGGCGCAGGCATCCAGGTCCTCGAGAAGATCGTCGACCAGGACGATGTCGGCACCTTCTTCGCAGCGCAGTAAAATAGCCCTGAAATTATTGCTTTAACAATGTTAAACCCGCTCTGTTGAGCGGGTTTTGTTTTCTAATCTAAGTTTATCGAAAATGCGTTTTTATCAGACTGTCAAGCAACGAGACATCCAAAGATGTCTTATCTGACTCGAAAGTTAAGAACAGCCTGTCCCCCAATATGATTCCGGCTTCGTTATAATCTTTGATCCTGGTCAACATATCCTCGGTATATTGGGGATCGCCTATTTTCCCGCAATGTTCAAGATAAACTGTTTTTCGATCACTCATCCTCAAAATGGAATAATCCGGATGGATTATCTTTTTCCCCATCTTCAGGGGACATTCATATCTGTACGGAATCCCGTTAGCATACAACCTGTCGGCGATAATGACCTCAGACTTCGACCTGACCTTTTCACCCTTTAACGTGTAAAACTCAGGGCTTCCTTTCTTAAAAGATTTGCGCACATATGGTGTCTCCATCCACTTGGCTGCAAAATCATCATCGCAGATGTTGATGGGGTGAGCGTATTTCTTCCTGCCTTCAGGCAATTGGTCAAAAACATCTTCAGCCAGAGTGTCCGGATAAATTTTCAGCATTCTCTCTATTACGGTGAGCTCAAGCTTTACGTTCTTCAAGACTCTCTTTAGATAATCTTTCTGAGTCAGGTTTTCGATAAGTTCAACGTTATCATGACCAAGGTATATTTCTTTATGATCTTCTCCCACCAAATAGTAGTAAATAATCCGGTTGCGTTCCTTAAGATTTAGCCTGCCGTCAGGTAATTGTTCAATTTTCTTCTCTATAACTTTAATGCTTTTGGAGAGCACATTTTTTCGCGCGTTTAAATCACGCCTAATGTTAAATGCCACGAAGAATCACCTCCATGTATAGAGTTATTACATTATATGACCCCTAAAACCGAAAATGTTGTGTTGTGAAAAAAGTTGAGACTGAAGGGAAAAATTAGAAACTGCTTTATGGAAACTATCGTGTATATTTTTTTGGGAAAAAGCAACGAAAAAATATACAAAAACGAGGTTTTGTATATTTTTCGGCCACTTTTTGAGCATTTAAGATACAACTGCTTATCAAAAAACGGGCTGCGATAATTCACAGCCCGCTGAAAGATCTTTTTAATGCGAAATTTTTACGCGCTCGCCTTAACCGTATTCCAGAGTTCTGTGTACTTCTCCTCGATAACGTCTGAAGTGTAGTAGACTTCGAGAGAAGCGAAGATCTCAGCCGTAGGATAGTAGTAAATGTTGCCGGAGACCTCGGGGTCGAGCATATCCTTTGCGGCTGTGTTAGGTGTGGAGTAACCGACGTATTCGCAGTTCTCGAGAGCGATCTCGGGATCGTACATGAAGTTGATGAATTCCATAGCGCCGTCGTAGTTCTTGCAGTTCGTAGGAACGCACATCATGTCTACGGACCAGTTGGAGCCCTCAGGGAGAACGAAGCGGAGATCGATGTTGTCGTTGCCGAGCTCTTCGATCCTGTCGAGCATTACGATGTGGTCGCCGGACCATGCGATGGATGCCGCGAGCTCGCCTGCTGCCATCTTGTCCTTGAGGTTGTCTACACCGTAAGCGGGGTGCATTGCGCTCTTCTGGGCGATGAGGAGCTCGAGTGCTTCCTGGAGCTCAGCTTCGTTGGTGGAGTTGATGGAGTAGCCGAGATAGTTGAGAGCTGCGCCGATGGATTCGCGCATGGAATCGTACATGCCGATGCTCTGTGTGTTCCCGGTGTTGAAAAGAACATCCCAGATGACTTCAGGATCTGTTGTATCTTCGGGAAGAGAGATCTTGTTAGCGTCATAGACAAGACCGACCGTGCAGTAGAGATAAGGTACAGCATAATCAAGGACCTGGCCGGAAACGGTGGCGTCATCAGTGTAAGTAACATCGCGGAACATGGGGTCCATGTACTGCTGTACGGCAGGAAGCTTGTTCCAGTCGAGAGGCTGGATCCAGTCTTCTTCGATGAGGCGGCAGACCATGTATTCGGAAGGGATGATTACGTCGTAACCGTTTCCCAAGTTGGGGTACATGGATTCGTTGGTCTCGAAAGTTCTGTAGACAACTTCATACTGGGGGAACTTAGCCTCGAACTTGGCGATCGTGTCCTCTGCGATGTATTCACCCCAGTTGTAGATGATGAGCTGCTGTTTCTTAGAGCATGCGCAAGGCAGGATGGCGGATCCGGCCATCAAGAGCGCTGTTGCTGCTGAGATCACTTTCCTTACATTTTTCATTTCTTTACTCTCCTTTATATGCAATTGCATTTAACTGTTTTATGCCCGGCTCTTACTTTTTCTTCGCGCCGGCAGGCTTTGCTTTCTTGAAAGACGACAGGTTGGACAACACCATGAGGATCAGGACTGCGCCGAACATCAATGTCGTGAGCGCGTTCATCTTCGGGTTAACACCGAGCTTTGCCATCGAGTAGATCATCATAGGCAGGGTCTGGATGGAGCTGTCTACGTTGAAGTTACTGATGAGATAATCGTCGATCGAGAGCGTGAACGTGAGAAGCAATGAGGACAGGATGCCCGGCATTATCTCGGGGATAATAACGAGTCTTAATGTCTGGAATCTCGTGGCACCGAGGTCCATGGCAGCTTCCGTCAGGCTCTTGTCCAACTGCCTGATCTTAGGGCTTATAGACAATATCGCGAAAGGCACGCAGAGCGCGATGTGCGACATGATAAGCGTGAACTCGCTCTTCTGTACACCGAGGAACGAGAACAACAACATGAACGAGATACCCGTTACGAGATCGGGCATTACGTTAGGTACGTAAGTCATCGTCATGGCAAAGCTCTGAAGCTTCTTGTTAAGGTAAGCAAGACCAAGAGAGCTCAATACGCCAAACGCAGTCGAAGCAACTGATGCGATTGCTGCGACTTTGAGTGTCTCTATGAGTGACTCGAGAATGCCGCTTCCGTCGGAACCTTTGAACAGGCTCTTGTAGTTATCGAGCGTGAATCCGCCCCAGATAAATGACTTCGGCAGACTGTTGAACGAATAGATGATGAGTATCGCTATCGGCAGATAGATGAATACCAGAATGAGCGCAAGGTATGCGTTCGGTACGAGCTTTTTGAGGAATCTCATAATGCCATACCTCCGCTTCCGGCCTCTTTATCCTGACCCCGTAATATACCCATGGTGAAGAGCACGAAAATAAGCAGCAGCAGGCTCAACACGTTGCCCGCCTGATTGTAGGTCGTACTCTCGTTTAAGATGAAGTTCTGGACGGTGTTGCCGATCGTTGTTTTCGAGCCCTCATTAAGGATATCGGGGATCATGTAGAACGTCAGGGACGGCATGAATACCATCTGGATTCCGGAGATGACACCGGGCAGGGACAGCGGGAAGATTACCCTGAAGAATGTCTGTACCTTGGTGGCACCGAGATCGTATGCAGCCTCCGACAGGCTCGGGTCAAGCTTGATGAGCACCGAGTAAAGAGGCAGGATCATAAACGGCAGGAAGTCGTTCGTCATGACGAGTTTTGTGATTATATCCGCGAGTACTTCGTTCTTCAGGAAGAGAATCGGAGCGTCGGTCATACCCCACTGCTGGAGGAGCGTATTGAGGACTCCGGTCTCGCTGAAGAATGCGCGCCAGGCGTAGGTCCTGAGCATCGTGTTCATCCACATGGGGAGAACGAAGAGCATAAGGAGTCTTGAGCCGCTCTGGCGCTTTGCCTTGGATCTTTTCGCGAGAATGTAGCTTGCAGGATAACCGAGCAAAAGGCAGCCGATCGTTGTCCAGAGAGCGTAGTCCAAACTTCTTAAGAATATGGAGAAGTATTCCTGCAGACGGACGTCACAGCCATAGAATCTTGTGACTACTGTCTTGTTCTGGAACAGTACAGCAAAGCCTGCTGTCGTGAACTCATATCCGCCGCCTGCAGCCTTCTTAAAGAAAGCGCGGAAGAGGATGAGGATCAACGGCAGTATCGTGAAGACAACGATCCATGCGAGATAAGGATATGAGAAGATCTTATAGTTCATCTTGAGGTTGAGCGCGCCGTAGAGGCAGGCTGCAGATCCGACCAAGAGTACGATTATCATGAGGTTGCCGGCAAAGGACTGTGCGACATAAAGCCTCTGGGGCGTCATGCCGTTGTCGTTGATCATCTGCTCGGAGACCATCTTGGATAATGTGATGACATGGACTGCAGCGCGTGCGACAAAGAGCACCAAAACGCCTAAGTAACCGATCTTTCTCTTCTTGCTGGAATTGTAGTAGAACGGATAGCAAAGCGCCAAAGTGAGCGCTGCTACGGATATAACGATCGTGATGACGAAAGCCCATGCGGCAAACGACTGGAAGTTAAGATTGACCGTGCCGCTCCTGATCCTGGTGAAGACCCTCGGATTTAAAAGAAGCGAGAAAAGTGAATATGTGCGGAAAGGCACATACTGCACGAACAACTCGAACATCGGTATGAAGATACTGATGAACGCATAGAGTGCCGCGAATATCATTACGAATGCATGGAGCGGCATTACCTTTAATCTGGCTTTGAGTTCAGTCATTTATCTGCAATCTCAACCTCCGCGTCCTCATCTTTTTTGATGTCACCTTCTTCGACGACATTCTCGCCGATGCTGTTCTCATGAGTCTCGGCATTTCCGGTATTAGCGCCGGGATGCTTGATGCCGAAGCTTCCGAAGTCGGGTGAGAGCTCGGATCTTCTCATTATCTGGATATCGTCAGGATCGACGTAAAGACCTACGCGGCTGCCGACTACTGACGGGTCTACGTTCTGGACGAGCCACTCGATGCCGTCATCGGATCTGACGATCATCTCGTAGTGAACGCCCTTGAATATAAGGGATTCAACTGTACCGTTGATGCGGCCTTCCTTCTCCTCTGCGACATAGAAGTCCTCAGGTCTGATGACAACGTCGACAAGATTTGCAATGCCCTCCGTAAATTCCGGGAACAGCGGGTCAACGCACTCGAAAGTAATACCGCTGGAGAGAACCACTTCCTTGTCCTTCTTCATGGTGCCCGCAACGATGTTGGATTCACCGATAAAGTCAGCAACGTAAGCGTTCTTGGGTTCATTATAGATATCGATGGGGGTGCCGATCTGCTGGATGACGCCGTCCTTCATGACAATGATCGTGTCAGACATCGTGAGCGCTTCTTCCTGATCGTGGGTAACGTAAACGAATGTGATGCCGAGCTCCTTCTGCATTTCCTTGAGCTCGATCTGCATCTCTTTACGCATCTTGAGGTCCAAAGCACCCAGAGGCTCGTCCAAAAGGAGGATCCTCGGGCGGTTGACGATGGCTCTTGCGATGGCGACTCTCTGCATCTGGCCGCCGGAGAGCTGGTCGATGTATCTCTCGCCGTAATCAGCAAGACCTACTGTCTCCAAAGCCTTATTTACTCTCTGCTCGATCTCCTGCTTATTTACCTTCTTGATTTTAAGGCCGAACGCAACGTTATTGAAAACGTTGAGATGCGGGAAAAGAGCATATCTCTGGAATACCGTGTTGATGTTGCGCTTGTTGGCAGGGACGCTCTTTAAGTCCTTGCCTTCAAAATTTACGATGCCGGAATCGGCAGTCTCAAAACCTGCGATGATACGGAGCGTAGTGGACTTGCCGCAGCCTGAAGGTCCCAGGAGCGTAATGAACTCATTGTTCCTTATATAGAACGTGATATTCTTCAGTACCTTAGTACCGTCAAAGCTTTTGCACAGATCTTTGATCTCAATGATATGCTCGCTGCCTGTGCTGTCTTCAAGAATCTGGTTGTATGCCATTATCTTTGCGCCCCCTAAAGTAATTTTCCCTTATCGGTATCAGAAGCTCGGCGGCGATGAGATCCATATCGCCTTGGCCTGATGAGCTGTGTTGTTCTCAAGATAGTGCGGCTTGTCGCAGGCAAGATAGAAGCTCTCGCCTTTCTTAGCCTGATATTTCTCTTCATCTGTTACGATGGTGATGGTGCCTTCTAAGACGTAACCGAATTCCTCGCCCTCGTGGGGATTGTCGGGATATGTGGATCCGCCGGGCTGTATCGTGACAAGGATGGGCTCCATCTCATTTTTCTGGGCATTCGGGATGAGCCAGCAGATCTCGTTCTTGAGATCCGTATCCTGCTTAACCGAGAAATCTGCCTTGCCGTAAACGACCCTCTCGCTCGATTCTTCCCTGAAGAAGTGCGCGAAATCAGTGCCGAGCGCATTTAAGATATCCTCGAGGGTAGCCATCGAAGGCGACGTTTTGTCGCTCTCGAGAAGTGAAATGAATCCCTTGGAAAGTTCGCATCTGTCACCCAGCTCTTCCTGGGTAAGACGGTTCTGAAGTCTGAGATTTTTAATCTTTGATCCGATTTCCATAATCTTTCCTGTTCTAAACCAAGAGTTTACTGGTACTAAACTTCAATGTGTGCGATTATACAACCTGCTAAACTCGTTGTAAAGTATTTCTAAACAAATGTAATACTAAAAAATAAGAATATGGTGAAAACTCAGATAAATGCAGCTATGCAAACATAAATGATAAAAACAGAGATTGCTCCTGCTCCCAGAAAGTTAATAACAGCTCCGGTAATAGCCAAACCTCTGTGCTTGACATTCTTTCTTACAATACCCATGATCGAGAACGATAATCCTGTAAAAGACAGAATGGTCATGAGTACGCCAACAATTATACTGGCAGAGATCAATTCGATAATCGTAAAGAAAATTAAAGCTATGCCACAACCAAAACCAATGAGCGCTTGACGGTTAGGACGCTTCTCGGGGTTTTCTCCGCTGTTGACAGATTGTTCTTGTTTGCTTTCGGTTTGAGCCGGAACGGCAGGGTTATCCGCAACCGGTTGTCTTGTGACAATGTTTGCAACGGGTTTAGGCTGCTCTACCTGAACCGGTGCATATTGCGGAACAGCTGCAGCTTGCACAATTGTAGCCTTTTGTATTTGGGCCCGGCCTATCCATGCGGAAAAAGATTCGCTATTAACGAAAAACTCAGATCCAGGTACCGGCAAACCGCACTTTGCGCAGAACTTAAAACCTGCTTTGGTTGTTATACCGCAAGAAGGACATCTCATTTTCAGCTCCGAAACATTGCACAATAAAATTGTTATTTTATTTTAGCAATTATCGGGCCTGTATGTAATTCTCAAAGCGTTTTTGGGCATCGTTAATTGATTGCGTATAGTATTTGTTAAGGTGTATTATTTTTATAATCAGATATCTACTGATTGATAAGACTACAGAAGCGGAAATAGAATTCAATATATGATTTGTCCTTCCTGCAATCAAAATCTAACCGAGAAAACAAACAAATGCCCCAAATGTGGTTTGATAGTGCCTTGGGCAGAAGAATTTACTAATGAACTTTCTTTTTATAAATGGACAACTGATCTGTATTCTATAAAGTTAGAACAAAAGGAACCCACATTACCTGCAATCTCGGATTATTTGCATTTCGGGAGGGATAAAAATGGAAAAGAAATTTCTTGGAAAGTATTAAACATCAAAAACCAGACAGCATTTATCATCAGTGAGAATATCATCTGTTCTATGCCATATCATCAGCCTGGAGGAGAAATAACTTGGAGTGATTGTTCTCTTCGCAAATGGTTAAATAACGACTTTATAAATGTTTCCTTTAACCAAACAGAAAGGGAACGAATAATCCTGCACAAAGTGATGAATAATAATAATCCAAGGTACAAAACACCTGGAGGAATTCTCACAACAGACAGAGTTTTCTTGCTTAGCATTAATGAAGCTAAACAATACTTTGCTGTTAACGCAGAAAGAGCTACAGGTTCTTTGTGGTGGCTACGGTCTCCGGGGTTTAAATCTCATATTGCCGCTCTTGTTGACATTCCTGGCAACATTTATCCTTATGGTTATTTTGTTAACCGTAGCATTGGTGTTCGTCCTGCTATGTGGATAAATCTTAATAACTACATTAATTAACCGGAGATCAGATTATGCTTTGTCCTGCATGTAATAAAGAGATGTCTATGAAATACTACAACTGCCCCAAATGCGGTTTGGTTGCGCCTTGGGCAGATGAATTTGCGAATGAGCTTTCTTTCTATAAATGGACAAGCAACCTGTATTCAATCGAACTGAAACTCGGTTCGATAATAAAACAAGATTCTATAGTTCATAAAAAGGCTGAAACATTTCAACCTGTAAATAGTGACCCGTCTTTGGCTTCTTATGCTATTCGTTTCGGAACGGATAAACAGGGACAAAAAATCACATGGAAAATCCTAGGAAAATCCAAACAAAAAGCTCTAATTATCAGTAATGATATCATTTGCAATAAACCTTATAACACGCTTTCAGGTAATACTTTTTGGAAAAACAGTTCACTTAGGAGCTGGCTTAACAATGAGTTTCTGAATGAATACTTTAATGAAGATGAAAGGACCAGAATTATTCCCTTTATGCCTAAAGATGAAGGAACTGATAATTCTGAGTTCTCACGAAAAGGAATCCCTGAAGGCGACAAAGTGTTTTTACTCAGCAAAGATGAGGCATTGAGGTTTTTTAAGGATAACGTAGCAAGAACTCTCGATTCGTGGTGGTGGCTACGCTCATCGGGCAATAAACCTGAATATGCAGCCTATATTCGCAGCAATGGAGTAATCAATAACGAAGGTGCTGACACCTATTATGTCGGAGGTGTGCGTCCGGCAATGTGGATAAGTCTGGGGAACTGATCTGCTTAATTGTTAGGAAATACTGGCCGTATTCTTATTCGTTGTCTGGCTCCCAAGTTATTTCAATCTTACCATTCAAAACATCTTCAGGCGGGAGGTAAATCTTTTCGCCGTTCTTAGGACTATACGTAGCCGGATCGAGGTTGTTGTACTCGATAATCTTTGCAATTCTAGGGTCGTTGTTGTTTTCAATCTTGATATTGTAAACGTTGTTGAACAGATCCCACCAAGTCCTATATCCTGTGTCCTCAGAGAACACAAAGCAACCGATAGGTGCGGAAGGATCTTCTGTTGCAGTCGGTGCTTCTTGTGTTGAAGACGCTGTATCATCAGGTTTGTCTTCAGCATGCCTGACGGAGACTGTCTTATCCGCATTCTTTGACGGATTCCATATAATAACAAGGCCCAATAAAACTATAACTAAGGTCGAGACTATAACAGAGACAAATATAATGGTCCTTGGTTTTACTCCTGACTTTCTGCTTTGCTTATCTGCTTCAACCACGTGTGCGCTGTGAGCATCATTTGAAATCTCAGGGATATCTTCATGAACGGGAGTCGAAGCAACCGGTAAAACAGGAATGCTCTCACGAGAATTCAAATGCATTTTCCAATCATTAAAAGATTCTGCACCAACGAAGAGATGTGCGCATGGAAAAGCAAAGCCACATTCTGAACAGAATGTCTCGTTCTCAAATATATCTCTGCCACAAGAAGGACATTTCATAGATATGCTCCAAACAAATCATTCATATTCATTGGAAATGTATGACTGCCTGTAATGCAAGGTATTATCCTCAGTATAAAACTCGATACACTGATTATATGTATACTCCTTCATAGCCCATTCATAATAATCAAAGCCACTATACTTGCCGCTTTCTGTGAACTTTTTATTGAAATGCTGCTTGGCAGCATCACAGAGGCCATCAGCATATAAGCCTTCCATATCATAGGGCAGATCGCAATAGCACATAACAAAGACGTTGTTTTGAAAAAACAGAGCATATGTATAGTCTCCGTCGTTATAATATGTAACTTTCAGATTTTTTCCCCAATGAGTCCAAATCTTCAAAGAATCCAGTCCTAAAATCTCTTTCAGCTCTTTGTAATCCTTTCCCAACAGACTGGTATCCATAGTGAAAAGCTTTGTTTTGTTGTCTATGTTAAAGTACTCTCCGTTCTTTGAACCGCCAAACAGATTAATGGCCGCCAACCAGACTAGCACAGCGAAAATCAGAACACCAATAGTAATACATAATACGGTGATCAGCTTCTTTTTCTTTCTGTTTTTTGCGATATATCTGTTAATCACCTCAGCTGAGACAGTCTCTTTAACTGCAGGGGCGCTTTTTGGCGCGTCAACGACAGGTGTTATTGATGGAACATCAACGGTATTTCTTTTGTTATTAACTTGTTCCTTCCACTCAAGATATGATTCAACATTAGCAAAATAAGCTGCGCAGGGAACCATAAAACCGCATGCAGGACAGCGGTCTTCATTAACGTTTATGGGTTCTTTACACAAAGGACAATTCATTAATCGTAATTCACCTGTTTAAAAAATAATAACGTCTTTGCATATGAACAGAATGATCAGAAGTAATGCAATGACAGCAACTATTGCAACACAGACATTCATTCCTCTGTCTTCATCTGAACTTTGCTTTGGTAAAGCTTCTTGTTCTAAATTGGAAATATCATCGGAAGACTTATTGCTGTTTTCTTGACTGGATAATATTTCCGCCTTGGGAGTTGCCCTTAATTGATTAATCTGATTATCCCATTTAGAAAAAGAACCGGAATTAATGAAATAGTCTATTCCGGGCGCCAACAAACCACAGTTAGTACAACGTTGATCTTTTTTGTTTATGTTTTCTTTACACGAAGGACACTTCATCTTTTTCACCTACAATTATACTGTCATTTACGGACTTCTTTATTCCCGCATCATGAACTGAAAAAACACGACCGAATATTCCACGCATAGTAAAGAAGCGTGATAATAAGCCCGAGAACTGCATAGCCTCTGGATCGCGCGTCTTTGTTGTGAAGTCCACAATACAGAAATACCGGTTCGACTGTATATAATGAAAAGGCAGCAATAGTTATAAAAAAATACAAATCTGATATTTCCTCTGAATAGACAGAGTAAAACAAAAAATACAATAATTGCAGCACACCAACTCCGAGAGGTAGGAAAAAACTGGCAACTGCTATTCCGTGAGAATTTTTTAAATCTCTCGATCCCTTTTTCGCACTTTGATTTGATGACGGTTGTTGTCTGACATCCTGTTGAGCTGCCTTTGTTTTTTCGTTCGCCGGTTCAGTTCTTTGGCGTGAAGTAGCTTTTTGTGAATAAGAGACATTTGAACCATAGATTTTTTTGGCAGGTTTATAATCTGATACCGGTTCTTCAAGCACAAAGAAATAATTATTTTTTCTAATAGTGGCAAAAACATAATCGCCAAAATTAGCTATGCCGGGATCAAGAACAACATTACAACTGCGTCCATCAACACTGATCGTCCATTGATAACCATGGTCAAGCTGACTTTGTGTGCATGACAGAATTATAGGGTTATCATAAGAACCATATGCACATTTGGAATTCACATATTCATTGCGTTTAAACAGATATAGATTGTATTTTTCGACAGTCTCTGTTTCCCGGACAGGCTTCTGATAAGGCTTCTCTGTAGTTGATTGAGTATATGGTGTATTAGTGTTTTTGGGGCTTTGACTTACAGCAGATTGATTATTCGAAAACATGTTCTTAAGAACAAAGCAGTAGTCTTTCTTATCTATCGTAGCGCACAGATAATCTTCAAACAACGCTACTCCCGGTGCAAGATCAACTGTGACGGGAAGGCCGTCAATACTGATATTCCATTGATAGCCGCATTCAAGTTGCTTGTTGTTACAAGACAGGACTATCGGATTATTATATGAACCCAATTTACTGTTGGAATCAGAATTATTGCTGTGCTTAATCGGATACAGATTGTATATTGTCTCTTGTGTCGGCTTTCCTGTTTGTAACCGATGATTTGGAGTGTCATTAACTACAGGAGCAGGCTTAAACAGCTCCAGCTCTTCTTTCCACTCAGAGAAGGATGCGGCATTGACAAAGAGTTCTGCGCCCGGTGTCATCAAACCGCAGTTTTTGCAAGTAAAGTCATTATCATTTATATTGCTGTTGCACGAAGGACACTTCATTTGTCAGTTCCTGTTAATTCTCAATCTTAATGGTTCTTTTTATTCTATATCAACTACGCTATCCAACGGAAATAGTAAGCTGCACTATTGATAATTGAAGTCAGTATGCAATTATCTGAATCCGGCGGAGTAAGAATAACCAAATCTACAAACAATCCATTATCGATACGCACTCTGTTCCAACGATGCATCCCCGGAATCTGCTCTAATGTTAACGATCTGGCATTATCAAGAATAATGGGATTTCCGACAGTTCCCGGTTTGCCATTTGGATCAAAATGATAATTAAATACTGTTTGCTTTAAAACATATGCGCCCCTATAGAGTGGCGGTTGTATTGTTTTCTTTTGATTTGGTTTGACATTATTGGGTATAATGCCCGCTTTTCTTTCTGTATCTTCTGCAATCTGTCTGGCTCTCTTTTCAGCAGTTTCAGCGGCTTTGCGGACATTTTCTGCCTTTTCCAAGGCTAATCTTTCTTCCTCCTTTGCTTTGGCAATTACCGCATTTGTTTTATCTGAAATCCGTAACGCATCCTTTCTCTTTTCCTCAGCTTGAACCGATGCGATAAAGGCCTCTTCAACAGCCTTGAAAACTACCGGGTCTGCCAATGCAATTTTAGAGTATTGGCTGAAATATTTATCTGAAGCAGTGTTTCGTGCATCGATTCCAGATTTGTTGCCAATGTATTTTATTGCTGAAGCATCACTGATCCATTTATCCGCAGAGGCTTTGTTTGCGAAATAAACCTCACCGGGCATAAATACACCGCATTTCGAACAGAATATGGAATTGTCAACGATGATATTTTCGCACGCCGGACATTTCATATAAGTCAAATTTTCTGGTTAATAGTTTTCAGCAGATTTTATTATCTCCTGAACACCTTCTTCACCCCACAGATGAACAAGAAGGTCGTGAGGCGGCATGTCCTCGTATTCCTTCTTGCGCGAACTGTAGAGTCCTGCAGGATCAAAGGAATCCGACAGATCAGCCGTAGAACGGAAGTCTGTTGGATCATTTGTAAACGCCGCCGACACCTGAACTGACGGTCCAGGTTCTGTTATTACCGCTCTCGGAGCAGAAGATAATGCAGCTGTCAAACGCTCAAAGAACAGATCCATCATCGGATGGGGAGTGTTCTTTGCAAAGTTAGTCTTAACGTATTTGTCGGCAATTGCCCTGATCTCATCCTCCTGAACAGGTTTCCTCGCAGTAGTCTCAAGAGACAATAACCTGACAATATCAGTGAGCTCGCCGTAAGTGCAATCACCAATGGTATCAGCCAGGAAACCGCTGTTACTCTTAAGTGAAGGTGCAATCCGCTCGATATATCGCTTTCTCTGATCTGCTGTAGTGTTGGCAAATACCAGTCTGCAGGTGAGCCGTGAGAACAAAGACGGAACTTCCTTAAGCTTGCGACTAATTACAAAATAGATCAGATCAAAGCCTTCAGAAGAAGTGCCAAAAGTAAGTGAAGGCAATAATCGCAAAATATACTGCGTGCACTTGCTGGAATCAAGTTCATCAATAACGATTACACTGCTCTTACCATCCGCCTTTAAAGCATTTACCAAACCTATAACGTATTTCTCAAAGAGAATATATTCTTCGGTGCTTGCCGGCAAAGACAATGAGTCAAAAAACACTGCCTGATAGCCAAGACCGTCTGATCCTGAATAGACATTCAAAAAAGACGAGAGTGCGGTGTGCTTTCCTGTGCCTTTGTCGCCTTCGAAAAGCACACCGGAATATCCTTCGTCCTTGCGATTGGTATAGTAGGCCCAAGCCTTGCCTTCCCAATCGTCAACATCTCCGTTCCTATACGAGAGATATTGATCTAAATACATGGCTGAAGATGCTTCAACCCTGCTTATCCATTCAGAATAAGATCCTTCTATCATGTTAAGAATTGATTCCCTTTACTCTCTTTTCAAATGCTTCGATCTCTTCATTGATCTTAGTCTTGTCTGACGGCGGCATTTCGCCCTGGATCTTTGAGAAGAGCTCACGTGTTACGGCAAGTTCACCCTTAACGATAGCATCTACTGCCATCTTGCTCGTCATCTCTTCATCGATCTTCTCGTTCTCATCTACAACGGCATATTCATCCATTGCCTGGCTCTTGATGTTGATAGCAATAGTGTCAGCCAAACGGCCCAAGTCACGGAAGCTGTAATTCTCTGTGCTCTGAGCCATTTCTTCAAATGTGAAATCAGCTGCAGGCTGAAGAACATTGAAAGTATCCTTGAAGAAATTCAATCTGGTCTCGTAATCCGGGAGAGGGATCCTTACGAGTTGGATTCTATCAAGCATGGCCTCGTCGACCATAGACGGATAGTTTGTCGCACCAAGGAAGATAACCCGCTTACCGGAACTCTTGAGGAGGTTATATGCTTCAAGGAACGCAACTGTAAGTCTCTTCTCATGACCTTCAATATTGTTCTGTGATCTGCTGACACAAACATTCTCGATCTCATCGATAAAGATAATACAAGGCTCGTTGTCGATTGCTTCCTGGAAGGCAATCTCAACCGTCTTCTCTGCTACACCAACAAGACTCGCATGGATATCTCCACCGAGAAGTCTTATGAACTTAAAGCCTTTCTGCATCATCTCATGGGCAAATGCCTCGATAATGAAAGTTTTACCGGTACCGGGCGCGCCATAAAGGAAGAAGGACTGGAAAGGCGGAATTCCGAGGATCTCGTCAAGTCTTGACCAGCCTGAAGATGAAACATGATTCATAAGGAGATCCTTTACATCATCCATACCGGTTACATCAGCAAAACTGTGCTTAGGCATTGACTTGTACCAACTCTCAATAGTAGCAGCAGGAACGTCTTTACAGGCATTGTTTGTCTTAAAGCCGGAAGCAGTCGTATTGGATACGGCTCTGTCTGATGACTCGATTGTTCTGCTTGCAGTGGTCTCCGGAGCCTTGGCAGGAGCAGGATTGATAGCAGCGACTATTCTTTCCATAGTCTTGATGCAGTCATCACGTCTTGCTTTCCACTGACCATATACATTTCGCTGAGTATTATTGATAGCCATGATCTCACCGCAAACTCTTGCGGCTGCCTGATATAATTCAGCTTCTTCAAGAGTAGGCTTGTTCTCATTCTTTATTCTCAAAGCCTCTGCCTGGTTGATGTAATTGTTGTATTGGTGTGTTCTCTCATTCATCTTCCCGCTGTAGGAAGTATTGGATAAATTATAAAGTGCCATGGTTTATCTCCTTATAACTTGAAATCGATGTCATCTACATTAAGATCAGCATCGCCGGCCGCAGGAGTACTGCCGTTAGCGATTGACTTCAGATATTCGGGGCTCGTCTTATCGATATCACCGTTTAATCCATATAATCCGGCATTGTCCTTATTCTCTGTTGCTGCGAGGCAGGCCTCGATATCGCCGGTCTTCTTGAGGTCTTCGAAAACGCTCTCAAGAATCTGCGTCTTAGCCTTCAAGACTGCGTCAGACTTAACATAATCATATCTGACACGGCCCTTTGTTGCTGCACCATTATAGGAAGGAATCTTCTTCTTTTTCCCGTTCATCAAAGCAACTGCCGTATCAAGAAGTTTATAGCTGTAATCGATATTTACACTTGAAGTAACTGTTTCCAATGCGCTTATGGCATCTCTGACCAGCATGTAACTGATGGCAGCATCCCACAGCAGCTGCTCGCGAATCGATACATCAACCTCAGAATGCGGACCTGCTTTCAGATAATCAACATGGGATCTTATGTTTCTTCTGAAATCATTAAGACTTGCGCCCAACTGGCCTCTGCACTTCATGATCGAAGCCTGAGCTTCAACCTTCTTGTCGCGCTCTTTATTAGCCTTTTTGTAAGATAGATCTTTGCTGATCTTTTTCAACGATGTTTTTATATCTTCAATCTTATCGGTAATAGCCATATTGAACTCCTTAATTAATATTCATCATGCTCTCAAGGATCTCAGACTGCTGGACTTCCTGTTCTTTCTTCAGTTCTTCCATCTCTTCTTGAGTCTTGATTCCTAGGCTTCTTCTTGCTGCATCGGCAGCCTCATTGCTCTTGCTCAACTCGTCTTCCTGTTCCTTCTTGAGTTCTTCGATAATACCCTGCATCTTCTCTGATGCTATCTCTCTGGCTCTTACAGAACCCGGTAAGCTGTCGATCTGCTTGATTCTTTCATCGATATCTTCCATAGTTCTCAAAGACTCATCAATCTCCTGATCCGTCTTAGCAATCTCTCTGAAGATGTCATCGACAGTTTCCTGGAACTTATTCATTTCGTTAGGATCTGTTACGAGAGGCATATTCTGGACCTGGACAAGAATTACATCAAGTCTTCCGTTTGCCGTTGTAAGCTTGGTCTCGTCCTGGATGAGCTTAACTCTCTGAAGTTCAACCGATACCTCAGACAAAGCGAGCTCGATCATCTCTATGTGAACTTTGCGGACATCCTCAGACCAAGTGGATCTTTGTGCTTGATCGTATGTCTCGGCAATGATCTTAGCTAACTTTGCCTTCTCTTCGTCTGCCTGTAATTCAGCCTTATACTGGGCAACTCTGTCCTTGTAGTTCTCCTCCATGGGCTGAAGGGTTTCCTCATCTGAGATAACAGCATCCCTTAACTTGTCGACTGTGCGGGCAAGTTCACAATAAGTGATGCAAGTATCAAGATACTTAACATAAGATTCTACATAGATCTTGGCATTATCCTTGATTCCTGAAGGAACGTGCGTACGGATCTGAGTAATACCTCTTGTAAGGAATGACTTGGTTGCCTGCGCAGTATTCGGCTCACCGTTCTTAACTGCATCTCTGAACATATAAGCAAGAGCAAGTATCTTCTCATCAATTTCACGGATATCAAGGATGACATCCTGTGGATTCTTCTTCATAAATAGAGCAAGAGCTTTTGCGGCATATTCGAGATCTCCGTAAGGATGATCCTCAACTGTCTTCTGCTCAAGAATATAATCCGGCAGTTTACTGTGTAAAAAGTCAACGCTCTCGAGCACACCGATGATCTTATTCTCGTTTTCCGCGATCTTATCAGTGGTAGCTCTTACCGCTTCTTCCTGACGCTCCTGTTTCTTCGCCTCTCTTTTTTCTTTCCAGTCTTTCCAGAAAGAACTACGTGACGTCGTTGCTTTTAAGTCTGACATAAACTCCTCCTCTATGCTTTAAATTGTATGTTTATTTCTCTTACATCCAGTTCGAATCGCGGTCTGCTCGACGGTTGCTTAAAAATGCTTATGGCATCGTTCTGCAGTTTTCGAAGCGTGGTTATCAAAGATCTTTCCTCCGGAGTGATCTCTTCTGTAAAGTCCTCCTTATTACGCTTCGAAAAACGTTTGGCACGCTCTATACTTCTTGATTTATTGATACAGTCCAAATAACTTCCCAAAAGGTCGTTTGCTATAAACCTTTTATTCGACAGACTCAATTCTTTAAAAGGATCAATAAACTCAGATATAACTTTCAAAGCGGATATAATTATACCCCGGGTATAAAAGCCATTATCGATATCCGAGCTGTGGAATTCATTACACAGTTTCATTAAGGAATAATAGACACACGGCTCTTTACGGTCACGGTTATCGCTGATGCGCTCTCTATAAGCTTCAACATCAAACCTTAACTCGCGCCCCGTCAAGAAATTCGTGTAATTCATGAACTCGTCAGTAATGTCCGGCAGCATCAGATATTCACGTGAAACGCGGCTGCAATTGTCTGTCAAGTCAAGCCATCCGTTAACGCTTGATATATATTCGTGACATGCTTTTCTGGATTTTTTTCTATCGTAGTCTTTATATTCCGGAACATCCTCGTCAGTTACTATGGCCAGAAAATCTGTCATACACTGAAAATCAGCAGGCGTGTTAATACGCTCTCTGTTCGACAGCATGACATCGCGGACTATATTTTTTGCATCTTCGGATGTAATCCTGTCAAGGAAAATGCAATTATCGACTTCTTCATTGTACAGAGTGTCTCTGAGGACTATACCGTCAGTTACCCTGTGCTGATAAACCAGGTCTCTGATCTTATCTGTAAGGAAAGGCAAAAGAGCTTTGTCCCTAAGGAGCATGGCATCCTCATGTGTCACAAGGATAATTATCTTGGCCATGCCTTTTCTGTTCTTTGAAGTAAAGAACAATGAGCTCAGCTCCTTGACCGTCATCATTTCAAACAAGTCATCTATCGAGACAATGATCGCGGAACTTGCTTTATTCAATTCGGGAAAAACATCTGACTTGAATTCTTTGGCCGAGAAGATCCTTTCAATGTCTGAATCGCTTTTTTCTGCAATGCGCAAAAACTTGCGCTCACGGACAAATCTCTTTCCCAGCTGATCACCGAAATCGCTAAGCGTTATACGGTTCTGTGAATACTTCAAAAAATACACGCACTCAAACTTAAACTTGTTGTTGTCGTGGAAATACAACCATAAGAATGCGTCGGTATCAAGTTCTGATAAGCCCTTATAATAGTATGTCTCGTCAGGGTTCAAAAAAATCAGTTGAACTCTTCCCTCATACTTAGGAGATGGGTTCATCTCGTATGACGTATGCAAATTGCTATTGGATCTAAGCGTAGGCTTATCCCGCATTTGCTTATCCCTTTCTTATCTTGATGGGCTGTGATCTGCCGATAGTTTTGCCATTAGTGCTTATGAGAATGGAAAAAGAATAGTCGTTATTTACATGGACACCCACGTCTATAACTCCCGCATTTTCCATTCCCGGAATGCTGGCACTCTCGTAACGCTCTCTCGATGCATGTGAAACAACGGCTTCAACCGTTATATCTTTCTTCGCATCGGGATATGCAACGATCGAACGTCCTAACCATGTGTCCTTTCCAATAAGGTTCTGAACCTTGCCAAAAGAAAGCTTCTCAGGAACTGCTGTTATTTCAGAAGATGAAATGTCCTTGCGCTTCATCAATGCAACACCTATCTCATGTTCTCCAAGAAACTTTACTCTATAGGCATCGATCATAGGCTGAATCTTCTTCAGTGCCTCTTCACGGTTATCACCGATAATCTGAACATCTTCAAAGCCGCATACCGGACATCTGTTTCCCTCATACTCTTCATAACAGCATAAACATTTCATGATTAAATCACCTCTGATTTGATAATCTCGCTTATTTTTTTCATTCGGTCTATCAGACTATCGATCATGCTATCGAAGTCATTAATATTCTCTAACAAAACACTAATATCCTGCTGACCGTTAACAGGTTTTCCGGTAGCATTGCAAATAGTAATTATCGCTTCTCTTAATTCATCAGCAGATGAATTTATAATTTCTATCTGCTTCTTGTATCTCTCTATAAGCCTTATTCTTTGATCAAAACTGAGATCCGAAAATCTCTTCTTTATCTCGATGTATTCAATTTCTTGTTTCCTGAGAGTCTCGCTGGAAGATTCAAGGCTGGCGCACTCTGTCCTGAGAGGTTCGATTCTTTCCTGCAATTCTGAAATCTGTCTTTTTGTGTCTTCGATTTCCTTCTCCCGGCTTGCCAGTTCTTCTTCAAGACGTGCTTTTTCATTGAGAAGCCGATCTCTTTGCCGGATCTTCTCTTCTTCATCGCACTGTTCCTTGAGCAATCTTACTTCGTCCTGAAGTTCGTTTATCTGACCGTTTAAGAACTCTGACTGCTTAGAAAGATTACGCTGCTCCTGCTTTGCACTTTCAAGAGTTGCTTTCTTTTCGTCGACGGTCTTTTTCAGATCTCTGATCTCAACAAACACACCGCCATTAGCTTCGAGTTCATCGGTGATCTTTCCGGATTCGACTGATAATTCCTCCAGCTGCTTGGGAGCGCGGACAATCTCGTCTTTATGGGCACTGTATATACTTTCGAGTTTTCTGTAGATCAAAGACATTTTCAGCGGCCAAGTCTCGTCTCCAACTGTCAATTCAGATAATTCTTCACCGCTCTCATTCTTAAAATCCTTAAAGACCGTCTCCAATAAACAAAGGGCCAGGAAGACCGAAGGATCCTGGTCTTTATTTACCATTAATGAATTTTCAATAAACTCAAACTTCATTTGCTATACCCTTACCACGCTGACAAATTGAACATCTTGCTGTAGTTATCAAGTCTTATCGTTTTACCATTTGAGATATCTTCAGATCCGCTTGGCAAGATGTGGAAAGAAACAACATCACTGTCATCAACGGAGAAACCACAATTCCAGAAGTGCATCTCAGGAAGATCCTTAAGTTTGTCGAGCATAACAGGTGTAAGACTCATTGGTCTTCCGCTATCGAGATTGCCGCTGAATTCGATCATGAATTGCTTGATTCCTGTCAGGTTGGCATATACGACTCTATTGCCGGGCTCATCTCTTTTGGAATCGTCACGCAACATAAAATACGGCTTGTTCGGCACTACTATCTGGTGATACTTAATGCCGTAATAAGGTTTAAACCGTCCACTTGCATCAGAAGCATAAAGACCGATTGAGTATTTTGCAGTCTTCTGAAGTCTAACCCTGTCAGCAGCAATTAGTGCAGCTCCCAAAGAAATTGCCAGTTCCTTCTTATTTGTCGAGATGTGCTTTACTCTGGGATCATTCTTTGCATTGGCATCCATGTTGTAAATCTCATAGAGCTGGGCCTTAACAAAGAAACAACCTCCGAAACCTCCAACCAATGCGATCTTAAAATCGTCGTTGTTTCCGGATGAAGGACTGCAGGGATTCTTCTTAAGATTTTCCTGAATGCGTTTATTGATTTCTCTTACCTGAGCAGCAAGAACAGTCTCGATATTCTGCTTATAAGCTCTGAACAGGCATTGGAAAGATACCGATATCACTTCATCTTTATATGTAAACTCGCCAAAGTCTTCAGCTTTCTGATTCAAAGCCTCACCGAAATCACTGTATGAACCGAACTGTGTGAAATAATCCTCGATAAGATCCATACTTTCAGATGATTTCAAAGTGCTTTCAAATTCTCTCGTAGCTTCAATAAAATCAGGATCAAGAAAGTCTATTGCCGAATCACGGAACTCTTCACTTTCCTTAATCGCAGAGTAAACAACTCCCAAAATGTATGAGACGCCAGCATTACCGACTATGCGGTTACCTTCTGAATCGATGTGATTCTCGCCTGCACCGCAGCCTTCGCGACAACAAATCTCCATTGAACCCTGACCGGAAGACTTGACTTCCGTTAACGAAATATCCAAAGTGCCTCCGCCATAGTCTATAAGCAAGAGGTACCCGTTAAAAGTCTTATGCTTAGCCTCAACTCTTTCAGTCTCCTTCTCGTAATTGAATGCGAAGAAAGCGCTGGCAGCCTCAGGCTCTGTAACTACCTGAACATGACCAATCGGAATATCGATTTCTTTTGTAAGTATATCTATCAGGATGGAACGACCATCTAAGGTGTTGAGCTCATCGTTCCATATCTCTGGAACGCATATGCACAGTTTCTCAATCTTGGAATCGTTGTATGCCTTTAAAGAAGCCTTAAGGTTATTCTCAAGGTACATTTTTGTGATCTTGCGGGGAGTATAGTTGTCATCATATCCTCTGGAAGCGATTACAGACTCGTCTTTCTCATTGAGCAACATCTTGAAATACTCAAAGAAACGCCCGGTTCTAACTTTTTTGTTCTTTGCTCCATAACCTGTATAAACCTTACCCTTTGAGTCAACATAAACAACTGAGGGAATGCTGAACGGCTCCCCCTCTTTCAAAGCAATCGGCTCAACAAGCTTACTGTCTTTGTCATAACGGGCAAAGCCGGAATATGTGCTGCCCAAATCAATTCCGATATTCATGACCGCTCCCAAGAATCACTAAGTAAAAAGCGTCAAATCTCTTTGTTCATAGTGACAAAATTTGACAATAGTGAGTATAACAAAATTCTATTGTTTATACAATAAAACCCAAGTAAATATACTGTTTCGGGATTTTGGAAAAGCATGCCTGACTGGCAATTATATCAATGTTGTTTTTCAGGAAAATTGTCCGAAAAACTATTTGCTTAAAAGGTCAAAGAGTATTGAAAAAATATTTGTGCAAAGTATAATAAATTTATTGAAGATAATTAACAAAATCTTTACAAAAGCTTGACATTCAGGGGGCAAAGGGATGGCAAACATTTTGGGTAACTTTATTAAGGGTAAAGATGGATTGAACGTGGCTGCACAGGGCGCGGGTTCGGGCTCGCCGAATGTAAGGCCTGCTAATGCAAACATCTCCAACATCCAGACATCGGGACGTCCGGGCGGACAGACCACCCGCACACCTTCCAATTCCACTGCTGCTCAGCTCGCAAGAGAGCGTGCTGAGGCTGCAAAGGCTCAGATCGAGATGCGTAAGGCTGCAGAAGCTGCACGCAAGGAAGAGCAGCTCAGGGAGAAGGGCATCGATCCCAATGAGAAGAAAGAGATCACACCTGTAGGACTCAAGCCGCCGATCAAGCGCCCGAAGTCCGCATCAGTTAATCATGCACAGTACATCGCCGAGCAGCAGCAGAATGCATCTTCTGAGAATGAAGGCAAGCCCGCCGTTGAGCGCGCATCCCAGCCCGGAAGAAGTGCTGCACAGTCAGCTCTGGCCGTTGCCCAGTCTGTTGCATTAAGAGCTCAGAATGAAGAGCGCAGAGCTAACCAGAAGGCTAAGGGCGCTGCCGCTAAGGTAGTCGAAGCAAGAAGTGCCGTTACAGCTGCTGAGGAAGCTCTCATCGCTGCACGTAAGACAGAGGAATCCACAATCGCCAAGGAAGCTGCCGCTAAGGAAGCTACACTTGCCGCTGTTGCCCGCGCAGAAGAAGCACGTGCCGCAGCTACTAAGGCCGAAGAGCTCGCCAAGGCTGCTATAGCTAAGGCTGAAGAAGAAGAGAAGGCTGCTGCCGCTCTTACAGCTGAAGAAGCTAAGCTCACAGAGCGCAGAAAGGCTGACGAGAAGGCAAGGATCGAAGCAGAGAAGGTCGAGCAGGAGACCAAGGCTGCAGTTATTACTGCAACTAAGGAAGAAGAAGCTGCTTCCCAGGAGCTCGAGGCTGCCAAGGAAGCTCTCGCAAAGGCTCAGAACGAGCTCGATATCGCTAACCAGATGAAGGCTGAAGAAGATGCCAGAGTCGCAGCTGAGAAGGCTGAGAAGGAAGCACGTATCGCAGCTGAGAAGGCTATCGAAGAAGCACGCATCGCAGCAGCTAAGGCTGAAGAAGCAAGACAGGCAGCACTTCTCGCAGAAGAGAAGGCAAGAGCCGCAGCTGCTAAGGCTGAGGAAGAAGCACGCATCGCCCAGGCTAAGGCTGACGAGATCGCTAAGCTCAGAGCAGCAGCAGGTATCGTAGAACCCGCTAAGGCGGTTGTTAAGGAAGAGCCCGCTGAAGATAAGAAGGACGAAGAGGCTTCAGCAGAGACTGCTCCCATGAGACCTGCAGCCACAAGACCTGCCGGCAGACCCGGAGCTCAGGTCGACAAATCAGAAACCGCATAATCACTTAGATTTTTAACTCAATTGAAGGGGTTGTCTCATATGAGGCAACCCTTTTTCATTTAAAATCAGCACCACCCGTCAAACGGGTGGTTTGCTCTGAGGCTATAAGCCTCTGTTACCGGCCAGCGCCTCAAGGCGCTGGCTTTCACATACGTTCAAGCCTTATTGCCTTTGACCCGTAGCAGCCCATAAATGGGCTTTC
>JAFRST010000063.1 GCA_017427465.1 Clostridiales bacterium
TTGCCCTGTCCGCAGCAATATGGATCACAAGTGCGGCAACGATAAGGGTTAATACGATCGAAAGTATCAGATAAGGGTTCATAGATTAAGCCTGTACCCCTGTCCCCTAAGGGTCTCGATAAGATCGCCTTCATCGTCACCGAGCTTGCTCCTGAGCCTCTTGATATAGACAGTCAGTGTGTTGTCATTAACAAAGCTTCCGACATCGTCCCAAAGGATATTCAGGATCTGGTCTCTGTCCAGGATCTCGCCGGCGTGGTTGATGAAGACTAAAAGGAGTTTGTATTCCATGGCTGTAAGAGGAACCTCATTGCCGTCGCGGTACATTTTCGCGTTCGTGATATCAACTTTATTGGCACCAATGACGCATGTGGCAACGGAAGATTTATTGCGCTTCATGAGGCGCTTCATCCTTGCGATAAGTTCCTTGATATGGAAAGGCTTTGAGATATAATCGTCCGCACCTTTATCGAATGCAAGCACGGTATGGATCTCGTCGTCCATTGCAGTAAGGAAGATAATAGGCATCTCGGAAGTCTCACGGATCTTCGTGCAGATCTCCATTCCGTTGCCGTCAGGAAGCGTCATGTCGAGAAGGCAGAAATCGATCTTCTTCCCGGGATCATCATTTTCGAGAGCGGCGTATGCTTCGGAAACGGAAGAAGCGAGGGTAACTTCCATACCCTCGCCTGTTAAAGCAAGCTTTAAGCCTTCCGCGATTATGCTGTCGTCTTCTACTACTAATACCATGAGTTAGACACTTTCACGTTTTATCTCATTTATTATATCAATCTTATTCTCGCGTCTTAAGCATGTAACTGTCATTATCATTAACGCACAGGTGATCAGCAGAACCAGTATCAGGGTAAAGCCCCACGGGAACGTGACCGTGAAGTATCCGAATCTTCTGATAAGGACCTTCGCGAACCCGAAGCAGATTAATGCAATGACAGGAGCCGCTGCAAGGACCGATCTTATCAGCATTCCGATGCCCTCGCGAAGCTCTGCTGCAACGATCTGCCTGAATGTCGAACCCATTGATTTAAGTATCGCAAAATGCTTCCTTCTGGATGTCATGAGTGCGGATACTGAGCTGTACACATTGAGAAGGCAGATAGCTGATGCCAGAATGGTAAACACGATGAGCACTGTCTTCAGGAGGAATCCTATGACCTGCTTGAAGTCATAGCTGCGAACATCAGTGGACGACATATGTATATTGGACCCATCCGCATTCAGCTGTTCGATTGAAGTCATAAGCAGCTTCATGCTGTCTTCATTGTCACAGTTAAAGAACACATCCGTATTCATTGGAGAGCAGTTTATCTTGTCGATATATTCCGCAACACTCATCGGGACGATCATTTGCAGCTGGAAGTTGCCAGTGCCGATAAAGTAATCGTCAAGTTCGTTGCTTCTTGCTTTGCTTATGACTTTGAGATCCAGAGTTCCTTCGAGTTCGATCTCGGGGAAGGACATCACATCAATGTCATAGCCATACTCTATTGCCTCTGCTCTCGTAATACTCGAAGGCTTCGTATGGATATATTCTCCGGTCTTTGCAGCAAAGGGATCAGTGATCTCAAGGTATTTGTAATTCGAGGACTTGTGTCCCGAGATGATGAATTCATCTGTTGTTACGGCAGCTGCGTTTACGAGGATACAGGGGAACTCCCCTTCTTCGTATGAGACAGCGTTGACTTTCCCGGAGAGCTCGGCAAAAGTCTTATCATCCAGTCCGTATACGCCGACATATGTGCCTGCTTCACTACGGCTTTGCTCTTCGTCAAACATTTCTCTTGTATATTCCCCGGGCTCATAGAACATGCTCAGGATCTCATATACATCGTCAAAATATTCATCACTCAATTCCTCATCTTCCACACGGAGAGAAGTGCCGGAATATTTGCAGATCTCCACATCAGAGACGCCTTCCGTATCCTTAATGCCCTCAATAATGGCTTTGGTATCGATATCCAGTCTGCTTGACGGGTAAAAATTGATCACATACTGTCTGCTGTTGTAGTACTTGAGATACACATGGTTGTCCTGAAGCTTGAAGTCCAGCATCTGCATAAGAACAGATGACGTGAAATTCACCACGACGGTCACGAGAAGGAATATCGCAACGGCTCTTATGATGCCCATGGACTTGCTCTTGTCATTCTTCAGGAATCTTGCAGAGAGCATCCTTGCCGGTGACGTGCCGATAAGCTTATCGGGGTTTCTGTTCTTTCTGTGTTTTCCGGTTTTTTTCCCGATTCCTCTTATGCTCTCGATGGGGCCGACCTTGCCGATCTTCCTTGCAGGGATAAGAGCAGAGATAAATACCGTAACTGCACTCATGACAATGATCCCTATAACAGAAGCGGGCTTCACCACAAGTACGGGCTCCAGGTCAATTCCCACGCTGTCGAAAACAAATATCCTCTGTGCAATCGGCGCAATGAAATGTGCTGCCGCCTTTGCAACGCCGAGTCCTGCCAGAAATCCCACGGGGATTGCCGGAAGAAGCATGCTGAACGCCTCAAAATAGACCGAGCTTCTCTTCTGTTTTCCAGTCGCACCGACCGATGCCAGCATGCCGAGATATCTTACCCTCTCGTCGTATGAGAGCGCGAAAACGTTATATATCAGCATTACCGATATCAGTGTGATCAGCACCAGGAAGAAGCACAGTGCCAGATTAACGATCGTGTTCATCGAGTCATCATCAGAAGTGCCGAGGAAGATGAGCAGTGTGTTATTGTAATCGTAATTACTGTCACCTGCAATGTCTCTTAAAGTAAGCTCAAAATCGCCCGGGGTCTTCTTGGTATCAGTCATTAAAAGAGCATTAAATGTATCGTTATTAATGGTGGATTCATCCACAAGCGACATCGCCGTATACCACGCGCATCCCTTGTTCTCGAATGACGGCTGCTCAATGAAGCCTACTACCGTATACTCCTGTTCAAAACCGGTATACTCACGGGTCTCCTCCATGTTGCTGTCAAAGGAATCGTCACCGTCTTTCCCGAATTCGATATAACCCATGTTGTAGGGCAGTTCGCATGTCTGTCCCGCCTCCACAACAAATAAAGGCACGTTGACCACGAAGAAGCCTGAATCGGCATGATTGGTCCAAAATCTCCTGAATGTAGATGCTTTTATGGTGTCGCCGATCTTTACGGATGATCCTTCTTCAAGCGCATCTGCACTTATGACGATCTCATTGCCGTTCTCGGGAAGCCTGCCCTCAGCAACCTTAATATTCATCCAGTCGATTGCCTGTGAGGAGTATCTTCTGATGTTAAGAAATGGTCTTAACTTATTTCCTGTCTGTTCAAATTCGGTATATTTCAGATCCTCAGTGACACCTGTCTCCGTTACGCCTTCAATACCCTTTATCTGTTCGAGCTTTTCCCTGTTGATGTCATAGACCGCATAATGGTACTTCCCTGAATGGGCGCCGGCGAGATCCACAAAGTATCTGATCGCCGTATCCTTGCCTACAAACACAACCGTAAGGAGCATTACCATCAGCGCGATCCCTATTACCGATATAACGGTGCGCCTGATATTCATCTTCATGTGCTTGAAGGTAACCTGATGTACAATTTTCCTGTTTGACATAATTCCTTGTTCCTCTATCCTGCTATCCTCTTATTCGCGGCCTTTCAGGTCCGTAACCCTTATGCGGTCATCCTTAACAATGCTTCCATCTTCCATATAGATAATTCTGTCAGCCTGAAGAGCGATGTTCTCATCATGCGTGATCAGGATCAATGTCTGTCCGAATCTCTTGTTTGAATCTTTTAACAGCTCGACTATCTCTTTGCTGTTCTTCCTGTCGAGGTTGCCTGTCGGCTCATCAGCAAGAAGCAGTTCAGGCTTCGAGAAGAGCGCTCTGCCGATCGATGCCCTCTGCTGCTGTCCGCCGGAAAGCTCGCTCGGAAGATGGCTTCTCCTGTCCGCAAGACCAAGATAATCAACAATGTGGTCCAGTCTTTCCCTGTCGGGCTTTCTGCCGTCCAGCATGTGCGGCAGAACGATGTTCTCATCAACGTTAAGCTCAGGCAGAAGGTTATAGAACTGGTAGACAAGACCGATATGTCTTCTTCTGAATATCGCAAGCTTGTCTTCTGACTGGCTGTGTATATCCGTTCCGTTGATAAATACTTTTCCCGATGTCGGCTTATCGACACCTCCGATTATGTGAAGGAGCGTGGATTTGCCTGATCCGGATGCTCCGACAATGGATACGAATTCACCCTTCTCAACAGAGAAAGATATATCCTGCAAAGCAACGGTCCGGCTATCCCCTTCACCGTAAACCTTGCTTATATTCTCACATCTTAATAATTCCATTTTTTGTTCTCCTTGTTTGTGATAAGCCAATAGTAACAAACGTCAAGGCATAAAAAATGAATTCCAAAGTGACAATTTAGTCACTTTGGAATCCACAGAAGAATTCTATATTAATGATCAGTTTTAATCGTAGACGTACTGATACATATCCATTATCTCGCCTTCCTCATCCAGTTTTGTCTCTACGGAGATAAGGCCACCATAGTATTCGTAAATGGTCTTCTGGAATATGGATCCGTCTTCTTTATAAACTGTCTTGGACATCATGTTGCAGTCAGCATCATACGTGTATTCACACCAGCTCTTGATCGAACCGTCGGGTTTATATACCTTCTCGGATACTGTATTGCCCTGAGCGTCATATGCGTACTCGGTCCAGCCGTTAGCTTCGCCGCCTCTGTAATTGGAACACTTTGTAACATTGCCCGAAGCATCGTACTCATATTCGTTACTTACCACGTAAGAATCACCATTGGCTTCAGTCTGGGTCTGGGTGACGAGATTGCCTGCGTGATCGTAAGCATAGACAGTCCAGTGATTCATCTCGCCTTCCTGCGTATATTCCGTATCCTTGAGCAGATTCCCGTTCGGATCGTATGTGTACTCATGGTAGAGTCCCGGTTTTTCTGAAGCATCAAGGTATGTCTTCTTTATCTGCTTTCCTGACGCATCATATTCGTATTCATATCCGCCCTGGCTCTGGCCGTCTACTCCGAACTTTATCTCCTTGGTAAGGTTGCCGTAAATATCGTAGATATACTTGTATACATATCCATTATTACCGTAATCCTGGTCGGTGACCAAGTTGCCGAATCCGTCATATTCCTTAAGACTCTTAAGGTTGCCGTTGTGATAAATGATAACCGACTGGTATCCTTCGTACCTGGCCTGGGTATCCTGCGTCTGTACGCTTGTCTTCTCAGCTGATTCCAGAACTCCGAAACTGCCGGACAGATTAAATCCGGAAGCAAAAGCCGGATCCTGACTTTCCGTATCTGCCGTATTCCGGCAGGAAGCAAAACTTCCCAGGATTAATGCCGAAGCTAATAACAATACTATTCTCTTATGCATAACCGTCTCCGTCTGTTACTTTGAACGGGCATTGTGCAAAAGATCCAGCAGTCCCTTCTCCTTTATAATCGCTATGCCCTGTCCTTCGTCACCTAATACTAACAGACTATCGCCGGGATTGATATTAAAAATTTTTCTGGCCTTGGCAGGAATGACGATCTGACCCTTGTCTCCCATCTTTACGAGCCCGAAAATATGCTTGCCCCTTGGCGGCACCGCAAATCCCAGATTCTCACTGTCCCTGGGGTCGTAATTTAGCAGGTCATCTATCGTCACACCGAAAACATCAGCTATAAGCTTGCACTTCTCAATGTCAGGCAGGGACTCTCCCGTCTCATATTTTGACAGGGTCTGCCTTGATACCCCGATAAGGTCGGCAAGTTCCTCCTGTGACATGTCGTTCAGTTTTCTGAGTTCCAACAGATTGTCTTTGAACATGATCAAGTCTCCTTTTTCTTCTTTTTCGAGATGCCGAGAACAGCCCATCTGTATACGGGGATCCTCGAGATTATCTCATAGAGCAGATATGCAAGTCCGAAGCCTGCTGTAAGGCTTAAGAGATAGCATGCCCAGGCGGGTGCAAGTCCGGGCTTTGCGATATAGAGCGCAACAGCTGAAATGCCCAGGTAGTGGAATACATAAAGGCCCCAGCTGTGAGAACTCATCCACTTCGTAAAACTGTTGGTAAAGTCAAAGAACTTCGCAAAGCCGCCGATCATGGCAAGACATCCGAACCAGCCGTACAGAAGGAACAGCGGCGATCTGTAGACAGGGTTGTCAGCATAGTTCTGACCGAAGTAAACAATGCAGAATGCGGTGCAAAGACCTGCTGCGGCAAGAGCAAACAGCAGGAAGTATTTCTTTGTCACTTCAACGACTTCATCGTGGGAGAAGACAAAGTATCCGAGCAGGAAGCCCAGGAAATAAAGTCCGAATCTGTAGCATACGATAACAGGAGTATTGAGGATCTGGCCTGCGCCGTAAACAAGTGCCGCGATAAGGACCAGCACCCAGAAAGGCGTCTTCCTGCACAGATTCCAGAAACGGTCTTTGTCTATCTTCTTTATGAGCACGATAACAAGCGAGAATAACCAGAGCATCTGGATATACCACAGGACACCTATTCCGCTTAGGATGCACGCGAACACCTTTCCGATGAACGGCATGTCAGAGCTGTCTGCAACACCTGAGAATGATATGTTGATGTAGCCCTGAATAAACTGGAAAGCAATAAGTCCGACTGTGACAGGTATCAGGAGCTTGGTCGTTCTGCTTCTGATAAATTCCCCGCCGGTATGCTTTTCGAGATAATAGCGGGAGCTGATGCCGGATACTATAAAGAGCAGGAGCATGAACCAGGGATAGACGATGTACTGGAAGACATCGTAATACTGGACATCAAGGTCCGTGATCTTGCCGGGCACGCCCACTATTCCCTGGCCGTTATACATGTAGATAACATGGTAAATAACGACCAGAACGACCGTGACCCATCTCAAGTTGTCAATGTATGACTTTCTCATAAATCTACCACCTTTGCCATATATTTTAACATTATTGTATGGCGCGAAAACAAACAAAACCACCAACTTTGCTTTACACAAACCGGTGGTTCAGGTTAAAAATACGGGCAGAAATTGTGTCTTAAATCCCTTTAATCACGTTCTGACAGCATCAGATTTACCCTGTTCCCGATAATTGAAGTTACATCTTCATATGATTTCTGGCCTTCGAAGTACGCGGGCATCTCTTCATAGAATATGACAAGGACCGACGAATCAACATCGGGAACCCTTACCGCATCAGATATCTGATCCATGTACCGGTCTAAAAGGCATCCGGGTACAGGGACAGAGCTGTAGCTTTTAGGATAGACGGCACAAAGCGCATTGTGCAGTTCTGTCTGCTCTTCATAAATGGTCCTCAGGGCACTTTTAAGTACAGGGTCATGATCGTAATAACCTGACATAAGCTGGACATCAGGTGACATCATCTTCATTACAAAGCTCCATGCCGCATCCTTAAGCACGCAGCAGCTTGTAATGCCTGTTCCTCTGCCAGACACAGCCTCGGGATGTCCGTCAGGAGAAGGCTTACCGATTACCGAGAATTCAGCATAGCCGCCCGTAAAACAATAACCGTCATAGGCATTGAAATTTCCGCAGGGGTTCTCGTGGAGCGGGTCATTCTCGCGGCAGTCAACATCGTAAGAACCATCAGGAACCGACGTGATGTAATCAGCCAGTTCTTTGAATCCGTCATTTATTGTGAATTTTCCGGACTTGTCATAAGCAAAATAATCTGAAGAGCTGATCAAAGCCTCCATCATGGAAATATCATCAAAAGCAAAATTGATCACGCCGCCGTTGTTCTCATTTATCACCTTTTCATATTGCTCAAATGTCAGACCCTGAGCGCCGCTTTCAGCCAATGAATCCTTTATGACCAGCCCGTCAAAACAAAATCCGTAATCAAGGCGGTAATGATTGCCGTCCCATCCGTTGGGCTCAAGTATGTAAGCCATATAATCCCCGCCGGCAAGATCCTTCTCCGCACTGATCCTCTTGGTAAGATCTGTCAGATAATCTTCATTGTTAAGCTGTGCGCTGCTGTTGTCATATATTACCAGATCAGGGCCTGTTCCTTCCCTTATGTCGGACATGAGAATATCAACGGCATCAGCTGCGCAGGCATTGATAATGCCGTAATCAGGATAAGCAGAGTCCTCCTCCAGGTCTTCATATTTCATCAGGGCATCGTAATACTTATAATCGACTTCTATAAAGTATTTGTCGGAATTCCTGTTGAAATCATTTACGGCATAGTATTCCTGTGAAGTCATTTCCAGAAGCGGGGCAAGTGACAGCAGGGCTTTGCCGGCATTCGGATCGGCATCGGTCTTCTCGAGCAGGATCAGTTTTGAAGTATCCAGAGAGGATCCTTTCCATTCTTCCTTTTCATGTATCACTACCTTGTCATCCGTCACCAGGACCAGTTCAGAATCTGCCGTGAACAGCCCGTTTACAAAAGTATCAGACAAGTCCAGTATAACTTCCTCATCCCCGGTAAATGGATCTATCTTCTTTACTGAACGGTTATCTCCTATATCGAAAATGCCGCAGCCGGGTACATACTTATAATCCAGCGCTGAATAATAATCCAGTTCGACCGAATCAAAATCAAGCGTATCAGGATCCAATGTGCAGAACATCACCTTCTCCATCCCGTTATCGGTGATGTTTGCGACAAAGCTCACTAAGCCGTCATACTGCATCAGATTATCAATATATTCAACCTTGGAATAATAACCGAAATCAGGCGCGAAAGTCTTTACCTCATCACCTTCGATCACTAAGATCTCAGAGGTAAAAGTGAAGTCACTGTTCTGATAGTCAACTGCTGCAACAAGCTTATCGCCAACATCCGTAATAAAATTCAGCGTTGAAGGTCTTCTGTCATCTGATGGAAAATCTATTATAAAAGGATCTTTCAGCACGCCGCCGTCAAAGTCTATCTCGTAACAATAGCAGACATAAGTGTCCTTCTCCTCATCATAGATCTCCGCGAAAGTATAGTATTCGCCGTTTTTCTTATATATATCCCCGGTATAACTGTAATTGGTTCCTTCCGCGAAAGAATCACCGATATTTACCTGACCGAGTAATTTACCGTCATATGAATAATGCCTGAGAAGATACGCTGAATCGTTAAGTCCCTCATCAGCATTATTGATAAAAGCATCAAATGACAGGACAACCGATTCCTCATCGGCATAAAGATATCTGTTAAAGATCTGATATGCCTTGTTATCAAATTCCTTCCATGTATCACCGCCGGAAATCCCGGTAACGGTATCATTCCACCACGTTCCGTCTTCAGAAACTTTCTTTGCCTTTGAAATATCGTCACAGTTCCTGCTGCAGGATGCCATGCAAATAAGCATAGCCGCAGCCATAAAAATACATGCCGCTTTTTTCACATTATCCCCTTTATAAATACAGCAAATCCGCTGTTATAGATTTAGAAGCAAGACTATTATAGCAACAATTCCTCCTAATAAAACAATGCACCTTACATAACGGAATAACTGTATCTTTTTCCGGGTATCCGCCAGGAGAATCCTTCTGATCAAATTGCATGCATTATGCTGAAAAGGCAGATAATAAATGGTAAAATCTTTTTGTGTAATTGTTAATGGGATTTAATAGGAATTTTATCGGGTGATTAACTATGCTTGTCATGATTCTTAAGATGTCAGCAGTAACTGCCATCTATGTATTATTCTCATATTTTCTTTGGAGACATCTGAAAAACAAAAAGATAGACTGGCGATACAGATTGCTGCTTTCGCTTGTTTTCGGAGGTCTTGCCATCACAGCAACTCATTTCGGTGTAGATTATCAGGATATGATGATCAATGTCCGGGATCTTGGTCCACTTACCGCAGGTCTTTTCTTTGATCCGTTATCAGGTATTCTGGCCGGCTTCATTGGCGGTATAGAAAGATATATTGCCGGAACTTATTTTGGTGTCGGCACATATACAAGATTAGCCTGTTCCGTTTCCACCTGTTTATCGGGCTTGGTCGCTGCGGCTGTAAGGATAGTGATCTTCAAAGGAAAGAAACCCTCTATGGTGTTCTCATTCTTCATAGGCTCAACCATAGAAGTCTTTCATATGTATGTTGTATTCATAACTCACAGGAGTGATATGAATATGGCATATTATGTTGTCAAAACATGTGCCCCGCCTATGATCATATTTACGGGTATCGGTCTCTCAATAATATCCGTGCTTATCAGGATCGATACCGGGGAATGGATAAATCCTAAAAGCATCAGCAGTAAACAGGATATACACGTCTCGCAGAAATTCCAGTTCTGGCTGTTCCTGACGAGTACTCTTGTACTGCTTTCAAATCTTCTTCTCGGATACATTCTTTCAACACAGGTTGCAGTTCAAAAGAGCGAGTCTATATTAATGCATGCTCTTCAGGATATAGGAGATACATATAACATTACTTCCGATAAGGAAAACTTCTCAAATTCAATGGCCTTCAGCATTGGAGAGGAAGGAGAGTATGTACTGTTCAGGAGTGACGGCACAGTAATCTCCGTTAGGCACGAGGGGGAGA
>JAFRST010000064.1 GCA_017427465.1 Clostridiales bacterium
CCTGTGATATACGGAACCAAAGGATGGCACCATGCTATTCCGTCGGTCTCTGTCCCGTTCGTGATACTGTCACCCAGAAAGCATACTGATCTTCCGCTTTGCAGATCTGAAAAAAGATCGCAGTCTTTAAGCTCATTCGTCATTCCGCCGTATATATCTATCTTCATATGAGATCTCCGGTAATCCTTATAGGCCGGATAGATAACGAAGTTTGCAAGGAAAACAATGACAAGCAAAGAAAGGATCACAGATAATGTGACTGTAGTTTTACTGATTTGCGTGCTTTTACCGTTCTTATTCATATGAGAATTCTATCAGATATTGCTTAAACGCACATAATAAAGGTGCTGCCTTTAAGTGATCATTAGCGTTTTACTGCAAGTTCACTTTTGTAAGGCAGCACCTGTTAATTTTGCTTTATTAAGATTACAGAAGGTGAGCTCTTAAGTCTTCGCCGGAAAGCGGTGAGAGAAGTGCGGGTGCGATATCGAAAACTGTCTTGCAGCCGTAGTCTCCCTTCTGAGAGAGACGGTAGATGGCACGTGCATAAGCTGTAAGGACAGAACCTGTGAACTCGGGATTGGAATCGAGCTTTAAGGAATACTCGATAACATGCTTGTTCTCGCCGTTGACACCTGTCTTGCCTGTACGGAAGACGAAGCCGCCGTGATTGATCCTTGAATGGTCTCTTACGAATTCCTCTTCGGTGATGAAGTGGACTGTAGTGTCGTAGTCAGCAAAGTAGTTAGGCATTTCCTTGATAGTCTTCTCGATCAAAGCAAGGTCAGCGCCTTCCTCAGGTACAACAAAGCACTCTCTTGTGTGCTTCTGGCGTGTGGAAAGCTCAGGCTCGGATCCGGAACGTACTGCTTCGAGAGCGCTCTCAACAGGGATCGTATACTGCTTGCCGTTCTTAACCCCCGGAACTCTTCTGATAGCGTCGGAGTGGCCCTGTGATACGCCCTTGCCCCAGAAGGTATAATCCTTGCCTTCGGGAAGAATGCAGCTGCCGTAAAGACGGTTTATCGAGAACATGCCGGGATCCCAGCCGCCTGAAATGAGTGCGGTGTGTCCGGAGGATAAGGAAGCCTTATCAACATTTGCAAAATGTTCGGGAATCCTTGCGTGTGTATCGAAGCTGTCGATTACATTGAACATTGAAGCATATTCGGGTGTCTGTGTGGGAAGATCTGTTGCTGAGCCTCCGCATATAACGAGAACATCGATCTTGTCTTTCCAGTCAGCAGCTTCAAATGAAGGAACAACAGTTACGCCCCCGGTAAGGGTCTTGACCGTGGAAGGGTCCCTTCTTGTAAATACAGCTGCAAGTTCCATGTCAGGGTTCTGACGGATAGCAAGCTCAACGCCCTTGGCAAGATTGCCATAGCCTAAAATACCGATTCTGATTGACATATGGAATTATCCTCCTTAAATAAGGTAACACGGATGTTACTTATGTTTTTCTATCAAAATCGCATTATAACAAATTAGCGGGCAACTTGCTTGATGGAATGCCTGAGCGTCAGCGAAAGGAATATAACAAAAAATGATTTGTTGTATTATAATTCTCCTATGCCAAATTTACGTTATCTTATAAGGCGCGTTACGCGCATGGACTATAAGGCGATGAACGCCAAGATAAAGGATATCCACGACAAGAGCGGGAAATCCCGCGTGTGGATATTTTTCGATATGATCCACTGCGGAAGAAAGTTCGGCGCAGGATACATGGATTACTGGCTTTATGAGATGTATAACCTCACTGATGCCGAGCGGGATACATACATTACCAGAGGCAGGAACTACGATCTCGTTAAAAGATATAACGATTCCAATTATACGCATCTTATCGACAACAAGATCGAGTTTAACAGGCTTTTCGGTGATTTCCTCGGACGCAAATGGATAGAGATCAGGAAAGATAATAAGCAGGAAGTAATAGATTTTATCAACAGTCACGATTTCCTCATGGCCAAGGCTGATCTGGGCTCCTGCGGCAAGACTGTAGAGAAGATCGACTGCAAGGCTGAGCCGGCTGAAGCTGTCTACGAGCGCCTCGTAAATCAGGAACGCCCGCATTTCTTCGAAGAAATTATCGTCCAGCATCCGGCTGTCAGCGATATCTATCCTTATGCTATCAATACGGTAAGACTGGTTACCATCCAAAGGGACGGAAAGGTCCATGTCGCCAGTGCCTGCTGCAGATTCGGCAACTACGGTCACAGCGTGGATAACTTCAACAACGGCGGCATGACTGCTCCTGTTGATGAGAAGACCGGTGAGATCACTGATTTCCCGATCGATAAGAATAAGGTCCTTTACGAGAAGCATCCTATGACGGGTGCTGTCTTCAAGGGCTTCGTTTTCCCTATGTGGGACCAGGTATTGGAGATGTGTACTAAAGCGGCAATGGTCGTTCCGCAGGTCGGCTTTATCGGCTGGGACGTCTGCATTACACCTGACGGACCGGTCATCGTTGAAGGCAACGATTATCCCGGTCACGATCTTTACCAGCTTCCCGAGCATACGCACGATAAGAAGGGCATCTGGCCCAAGTACCAGTTTTGATCAGAATATATTAAGCGACTAGATGTAAAAGGTTCAGTGAGGACAGGGAGTGCAGCCAGCTGAGCTTTTACGAGCTCTTTCATTAAAAAAAGATGTTGTAAACCTGCCGGTTTAAGAGTAGAATCCGGATTGTCAACTAAAAATGAAATCAGGTTTACAATGTCCCGAACAAGTACTAATACAAATTCTTCTCACTCCAAGGCAATCCGCAACAGATCATTTATCTACGATCTTGTTCTTATATCCGTATCAGCAGCTCTCATTACCGTTTTCTCGTGGATAAGCATACCTGCCGGACCTGTGCCGTTTACACTGCAGACGATGGCTATTCTTGCCGTGATGCTCACATGCGGCGGCAGAAGGGGAACACTGGCTATACTGGTCTACCTGTTGATGGGCGCGTGCGGAGTGCCTGTTTTCGCGGGATTCAAGGGCGGAATAGCTGCATTTGCAGGTCCTACGGGAGGCTTTCTCATCGGTTTTATTTTGGCGGCTCTTGTGTACCGGATGCTCGAGAAGCTTATTTTCAGCAGATTCATGACCTCAACAGTGAAGATCTGGATCTTCGGTGCAGTCAATTCGGTTATTTTCGAGATCGTAATGTATATAACAGGCGTAATATGGTTCATGACAGTCTATGCATTGCAGACAGGTCCTGTGGGTCTTTCATCGGTAATGAGCTGGTGTGTTCTGCCTTTTATTGTTCCTGATACCGTAAAACTTATTGCCGCCGTGATAATAGGTGAGCGTTCCCGAAAACTTCTTAAGAATTAATATACTGTTAAGGTTCTGTCCTATGTACATTTGTTATAATGTCTCTAGTTTCAGAGAGGGAATAACTCTGATCATTATCGAAAATAAGGAGATAAAGCAGTGTCGGAAACTGGCGGATACATACTTAAAGCAACTGACGTATCAAAAGAATACGGCAAATTCAAAGCTCTTGATTCAATGAGCTTTACAGTTCCCAAGGGTTCAATATACGGCCTTGTAGGAAGAAACGGTGCGGGAAAGACTACGATGATGAGGATCATCTCAGGTCTTCAGAAACCGACCGGCGGAACAGTCGAATACGGATTTGATAACAAAAAACTCGGCAATGTAGGTGCTCTGGTTGAGCTCCCGTCGATATACTCGAATAAGACTGCAAGAGAGAACCTTGTCTTTCAGTACATAAATCTCGGTCTTAAGATCGATGATTCGATCGAGAAGAACCTTGAATTTGTCGGACTCGGTGATACAGGCAAGAAGAAGGCCGGCAGGTTCTCGCTCGGAATGAGGCAGCGTCTTGGTATTGCTATGGCTATGTGCGGAGATCCTGAGGTTCTTATCCTTGACGAGCCGATCAACGGTCTCGATCCTCAGGGAATCATCCAGATAAGAGATCTGCTCATACATCTCAATAAAGAGAAGGGGATTACGATAATCATATCCAGTCATATCCTCTCTGAGCTTTCCAAGCTTGCAACTGATTTTGCTTTTGTTGAGAAAGGTAAGGTCGTAAAAGAGATAAGGGCTATTGAGCTTGAGGAGGCTGGCGGTCTTCTCACCGAATTCTATACGGGAACGCCCGAAAGACTTATCCCGGTGCTTCAGTCCAGAGGCCTTTCTGCCAGATATGACAGCGGGACCGGCATCGTTTATGCGAAGGGTTATTACAATCTTACAAGCATTGTAATGGCTGCAAATGAAGCCGGCGTAAACATTGCACGTGTAGCTACAAGGGAGACTGACCTTGAGACTTACTTCGTAAATCTTGTGGGAGGTGAGTCTAATGTCTAAGCTTATCAAATTTGAATTCAAACGCATCTTCCAGAGCGTTTTCTTCTGGATAGTAACGGCATTTTCCGTTGTATGGCCTATTCTCACGGCTCTGGTCTATAGAGTGATCTTAAGCCTGACATTCGATTTTGATAATGGTATGAGTTTTGAAGATCTTAATCTTCCGCAATCAATGCTTACAGCTCTTACCTGGCTCATTGCAGCATCATTTATCACGGAACTTCCTAAGCTCGTTGCTCTCTTTACATGTCTTCACATAGGAAGAGATTATACCGACGGAATCATCAGAAATAAGATTACTGCCGGACATTCAAGAGGCAGCATATACTTTTCCTACATGATCACACAGCTTTGTGCGAGTGTTTTCTTCTGCGTAGTTTATATATGCTGCGGTCTGCTGGGCCTTGTTATTTCAGGCTTTGGCGTTGATCTGAACGGGGGCGAGATCTTCGGGAGATTTGCGGTTTCTATTATCGTATTCCTGGTAATGACAGTGCTTTTTGTAGTATTGTCGCTTATTTTCCGCAGGCGTGCCGCTCCGATCATTTTCTGCATTTTGATCGCGCTCATGTCCAATGGTGTGTCTGCGGTTATCGGTTTATATAACACTTCTCCGAAGGCAGCAGAT
This sequence comes from Clostridiales bacterium, assembly GCA_017427465.1. Taxonomy (GTDB): domain Bacteria; phylum Bacillota; class Clostridia; order Saccharofermentanales; family Saccharofermentanaceae; genus Saccharofermentans. Next base: position 4,979 of record JAFRST010000064.1, read on the forward strand.
ATCTATCTTGAGCAGAGGCATTCATATTTTGTCGAAATGATCAAGGAAGGATATACCGATAAGGATACTGTCAAGCTGCTCGAAAAAGAATACCGCAAGAGTAAACTCCTCGGGATGGGCTTTGGATGGCAGATATTTTATCCGGTCTATGCCATAACGCCGTTAGGTTATGAAGGCGACTACCAGATAGGCGGGTTCACAACTATATCGATCGCAAGCGGCGATTACAAGCAAGAGATCGATTATGCATCGGATCTGATGCAAAAAGATGGGTCCTTAAATGATATTTATCCAATATATGACTGGTACTTAGATGAGCCTAGCGGCGATATGCCTGTCTTCAGTCTCGAGCAGTTCGACGATGAGCCGGCAATGCATATGTCCTACAGCAAGCTCAACTGGATCTATACCGGCAAGTCGCTTGTGTGGATTGCTGTTATCGGTGCCTGGGGCTTTACAGTATTCAGAAAGAAGAATTTGTTCTAATGTTTTATCTTGACCATCGTTTGAGCATAATCATAGGGGCATACGGAAGCGGAAAATCAGAGATTGCCGTCAATATGGCACTCAGCCAGCGCAAGGCTCTTCCGGACAAAAAACTCCTTATCGCAGATCTTGATATCGTAAATCCGTTCTACAGGTCTTCTGACTGTGCATCTGTACTTGAAAAAGCCGGTGTAAGGCTTATTACTCCGCTTTATGCCGGATCCAATGTCGATGCACCTGTTCTTCCTCCGGATATGTACGTTATCTTTGATGACGAGTCTTATCAGGGGATTTTTGATATCGGAGGCGAAGACATGGGTGCTCTTGTGCTCGGCTCTTTGAAAAAGAGAATTGAGAACACGGATGCTGCAATATACATGGCTGTCAATACGTTGAGACCTTTTACTTCTGATCCTGAACAGATAGCGGTAATGACTAACGAACTTGCTGCCGCTGCAGGCTTTAAGATCGACGGATATATCAACAACACCAATCTTCTTGATGAGACAACAGCCGACATCGTTATCGAGGGCGAATCGAAGATCGTTGAAGCTTCCAAGATAACCGGAATTCCGCTTATCGCGAACTGCGTTATGGAAGGTGTTGATATTCCTGAAGGAAAGCTTTCTGACAGGGAACTTTTCAGGATGAGAAGAGAGATTCACTACGCTTACTGATCGTTTGTTCAGTCAGAAAGGTATTGCGTGGACTTTTTGCAATTTTGCTCCTTAGAGTCATGTTAAATCATTGTTGTTTTGTCAAATAAATGATATTATTTCTATTGGCGGAGTGATTTCGACCAAGTACCTAGGAGGAATATTAATATGGGATTGATTAGCTTAATCAAGAATGTTGCAGGCACAACATTTGATTCAATTTCCAGCCAGATTCAGGATCAGTATCTTGAGTTCTTTACTCAGGATTCCTTAGGCCAGGAAATCCTTGTCAAGAAGGGTGCCAACAAGATGGAGAAGGGCAGAAACAAAGGTAATTCCGAAGTTATCTCCAACGGTTCCATCATCAACGTACCTGAGGGATGCTTCTGTCTCCTCGTTAACAACGGAGAGATCGTAGATGTAGTATCCGATGCAGGCGCATATAAGTGGGATACATCCACAGCACCTTCAGTTCTTGCAAACAAGAACTTCGGTGAGAATGTAAAGCAGTCTATCGGTGACATCTGGAACCGTATGAAGATGGGCGGAGAGATTCAGCAGCAGCAGAGAGTTTACTTTGTAAACAAACTCGAGATGATGAATCAGAACTTCGGTACACCTTCACCGGTACCTTATGCAGACCCTGAATACCGTAATATCTACATCCGTCTGAACGGTACTTTCTCGTTCAGAGTAGAGGATCCTATTACATT
>JAFRST010000006.1 GCA_017427465.1 Clostridiales bacterium
ATAGAAGTCAAGTGTTTTGTGAAGAAAAAGTCTTATTTTTCAAGGCTTTCGAGGTTTTTTGCACTCACAAGAAATCGTCACGTGTTTTGCTGATAAATGGTATAATTTGTTTGTGATACCTTTGAAACTGTGAATAGTAACTTTTTACAGCTGTAAGCGTTTTTAGTCCCATTATTAGCACTTAGCCCGTGGTATAGTATGCCCATTAAAGAACATACGATCTTTTTTGGAGGTAAATACTATGTCACCACTCGATATGCTTATCTTTACATTTTTTATTCTTATAACTATTAAAGCAGTATCTACCAGCATCGATTACTGGAAGGACGTTGATGATGAGATCGCAGAATCTTCCGCTCCTAAGAAGCACGTCAGACCCTCTGCATCACTTTCCAGGACCGTCAGGACCGGCAGACCTTCATCCGTACGCGTCACACCCATTAAGCGCGTGAACACTCCGGTGACAGCCACTGCTTCCCGCAACCGCCAATACCATTTGAAGGATAAGGGTGTAGCCTGACCCGACCAAGACAGCTTAAGCCCAAATCCGTTTTTTTCTCCGTATAAGGGCAGCCCCGGTCTTGCTTTGTTAACCGTTCTCCACACACCTCATATAAAAAGCAAGGCCGGGATAACTCCCGGCCATCAATGAATTATTGAAATAATAACAGGATCAGAACGATACTTTGTTCTTGCCCTCCCGCTTTGACTTATTGAGCTTTCTCTCAGCCTTGGACAAGAGGTCAGAGATGTCAGGATTGCTGCTGTCAAATACGGCAAGACCTGCTGAGATAGTTACCTTTTCTCTCTTGCCGTCAAGGATGATAGGTTCATTAGCAATCTGCTCGACCAGCTTCTTTGCTATTCCGATAGCTGAGATCTTGTCAGTATCAAGGAGTACGATAGCAAACTCATCGCCGCCTGTCCTGAAGCATGTGTCCTCCGTACGGACATTGGACATGAAGAGCTCTGCAAGGCTTCTTAAGACGATATCGCCGTTCTGCTGTCCGTACATGTCATTGACGTTGGTCATGTCATCTACGTCTGCTACCAGAAGGGCGAATGTGCTGCCGTCAGCTCTTCGCTCATAGAGGCTGGCATACTTTTCGAGTGTCTCGTAGAAATAACGCCTGTTATAAAGGCCGCTTAAGTCATCGACACGGGCCAGGAGCTCCATCTTGTGATAAGAACGCTCGAGCTCAAGTTCGAGTTTCTTGATCTCTGTGATATCTCTGCTGATGCCCCAGGTTCCGACTATCTCGTTGTTTCTGTCATACAGGGGATACTTGGAAGCAATGTAGTATTTGACGTCATCATCGTCATTGATAGGCAGCTCCTCTTCGATGTTGAGAACGGGTTTGCCGGTTCTCATGACCTCGAGCTCGACCTGTCTGGCCTTCTCTGCAAATTCCTTGGGGAAGAAGTCGAAGTCTGATTTGCCGACGAGATCATCTGGCTTGATAACGCCCAACTGATTCGCGTGCATATAGTTATTCCAGATGAATTTTGAATCCTTGTCCTTGAAGTAGATCGTGTCTCTGCCGTACTTGCGGATAGTATCAATTACGAGCATGTCGTTGATCTGCATCTGTTCCCAAAAAAACTTATCTGACATAATATCTCCTCATCAGCATGCTCTGTAAATAACCTGAGTTATCAGAACGGTTTGCCTTCTCCTTCCGTTATGTTAATACCTTCAACAACGAAAGCATTGAAGTATGCTTCACTGTCAAAAGCAGCCGGGGTAAATACGCCGGGCTTTCTCCACTTTTCCAAGCACATGAGCTTAACTCCAGCGATAAGCGCAGAACCCTTGATGTATTCAAAGGCACTGACATTGTACTTGGAGTAAGACTCGTCGTTATCGCCCTTAATGATATAAGACCTGGTGACCTCTTTATCTTCCCTCTTGGAGATGCCCGTAATGTATATCTCGTATGATGACAGCCCTGTAACCGGCTCATCGTCATGCTTCTCGGCACCGATATCAGCCATCTTAGGAAGGATGGCAGCGACAAGGTCTACCGGAGCTACTTCCACATCTCCGACCTTAACGGGCTTGTTTGACAGAAGTCCCATTGTCTTAAGGAACGCCATCTTCGTCTTAGGCGCTTCATGGACCTTGGGGGGCTTTCTGCCGAGCTTGAAATATCTGACGTTAACAGCATCAGGGAATTCCTTGATTATGTCGGTAAGAATAGGGCTGGAAGCCAGATAGACCGTGCTTCCGGCAGAAGACTTGGCTTCGATTGACATGGCATCAGCCTCAACGACTTTGCCGCTTTCAATATAGAAAACCTTTTTCTCAGGTTCGGTCTTGATAGCCAGAAGCGGGGGCTTAACATCCTCAGAATACAAGGTACGGTCGACACCGCTGTTTCTTTTCTTGTTCTTGCTCTCACCTGCTACAGCTACGATATCGATTTTCTCGATCTTCTTGAACTGATAAAGGCCTGCGTGCCTGATGATCGTATTGACCACGCCGGGCACAAGTCCGGCGCCGCAGACAGCTGTCTTGCAGTTGTTCTGGAATTCACTGAATCTCTCGAACTGCTTTGAAAGGAGCGATGTCGCAGATGGCATATCCGGAACTCCGAAAAGCATCCCGTCGATATAATCGGCCTTTGCCTTGATGGCAAGGTTCATCGCATCAAGAGCCAGCTCGGGCGGAAGGAGATTTACTACGAGATCGGGCGCGAGGATCTTTATCATCATCATGGCGCGCTCGACATTGCTTACGTCAATTGCCGACGTGGTAACTCTGACACCGAGACTTGCTGCCAGATTCTTTAGCTCGTCGCATTCCTCTTTGCGGATAGAAGCCAAACATATATCAGAAGCATATTGCTTGTTCTTGCACAGAACGATAAGCAAACGCTTAGTAGTTTCATTACAACCGAGAATCAAGACTCTTTTCATCGATCTTCCCCAGCGACCTTTCAAGAATGCTTTACTTATTTTACATAGAAAAATACCAATGAACAACCAAAGAATGAACAATTTTTATATCTTTTGTGCATATACCTTATACCCCGAATTAGCGTAAGATACCCGTGTTCTAACTTATAGAAAAGGAGATTTGTTATGAAGACATTTTCTAGAATAGCAGCAGGAATCCTTTCTTGCGCACTTCTGCTTGGAATGACATCTTGCGGCTCAAACGAAAAAACAAACAAAGATGCTAAGAAGACACTCAAGATCCTTGACACTGCTTACGCAGTAGAAGAATACGCTATGGCAATTAACAAGGAGAATGAAGGACTCAAGGCAGCTATCGACCAGGCACTTGCAGAACTTACAGAGGATGGTACTATCCCTTCCATCATCGAGAAGTACATTCCTTCCGGCAAGACGATCGAGAAGAAGGAGTCTGTAACTTCTGAATATCCTGAATTCACAACTATCGAAGAAGGCAAGCTCATCATGGCTACTAACGCTTTCTTCCAGCCTTATGAGTATCACGAAGGGGATGCCATCGTAGGTATCGACCCTGAGATTGCTAAGGCAGTTGCAGACAAGCTCGGTCTTGAGCTCGTTATCGAGGATGTTGAGTTCGACTCCATCATCGCAGGCGTTCAGGCAGGCAAGTACGACATCGGCTGCGCAGGCATGACAGTTACAGAAGACAGACTTAAGTCCGTTAACTTCTCTACACCTTATGCTACTGGTGTTCAGTCCGTAATCGTTGTCGAAGGTTCCGAGATCACTGACGTAGATAAGCTTCTTGCAGGCGACTACAAGGTAGGCGTTCAGACAGGTACAACCGGCGACCTCTATATGTCAGAAGATATCGGCGAAGACAGAGTCGAGCGTTTTGCAAAGGGCAATGACGCAATTATCGCACTCCAGTCCGGCAAGATCGATGCAGTAGTCATCGACAATGAGCCTGCTAAGGCATTTGTTGCTGCTGCAAACAAATAATCATTACCTGATTTCGTAAGATTTCAAACTAAAGAGCGGAAATATGGTCTGTATTTCCGCTCTTTCATTATTTATAATTAGTAATGTTTTTGAGGGTTGTATAAATTTCAAGGAATGTCCAAATGAGCGAACAAAATAAACTGCCTGCGCCGGAACCGGCTTTATTAAATAAGACGAAGAAGTCCAATCTGATATTGGTCTTTGGTATACTGTCTGTTCTGTTTTCGATCATTCCGCTTGCAGGTATTGTCTTTGCCGTATTGGCTATTTGCCTGTTTGTAAAAAACAGGTCTGGCATGAAGGCTGAGATCGGCAAAACGCTTGCGATGATCGGCATTGTCATCAGTATCATCGCTTCAGCGGTCGAACTGCTTTTCTTCCCTTTAAACAATCCGCCTTCATGGCTGTCAGCTATAAGAAGCGATTTCCTGGTCAGTTCGTTCTGGATCGATTTTGAGAACAACTTCATCTCCGAGAAGCGTTATATGTATATTCTCAAAGGCTTGGGAGTAACATTCGAAGTTACTTTCTTTGCTGTTCTTTTGGGAATCGCTCTGGGTGTCGTAGTAGCACTCGTAAGGTCTTCCTATGACACATTGAAAGAAGAGATGAGAGGCGGCTTCGGCAAGGGCCTTCTTTGGTTCTTCAATAAACTCTGCGGGGTTTACCTTACGGTCATAAGAGGAACCCCTGTAGTCGTACAGCTCATGATCATCTACTTCGTTATTTTCGCTTCTTCCAACAACAAGATCCTCGTAGCAGTCCTCGCGTTCGGTATCAACTCCGGCGCTTATGTAGCAGAGATCATCAGAGGCGGAATAATGAGCATAGACAAGGGGCAGTTCGAAGCGGGCCGTTCATTGGGTTTCGGTTATGTCAGGACGATGGCATTCATCATCATACCGCAGGCATTTAAGGCCGTTCTTCCCGCTCTTGCTAACGAATTCATCGTTCTCATCAAGGAGACTTCAGTATCCGGTTATGTCGGACTCCAGGAGCTTACCAAAGGCGGCGACATTATCAGATCGAGAACCTATTCCGCGTTCATGCCGCTCATTGCAGTTGCGATCATCTATCTCGTGATCGTAATGTTCTTCAGCTGGCTTGTATCGTTGCTCGAAAGGAGGCTCAAGAACAGTGAGCGCTGATAATAAGGTAATCATTTCCGTAAAGGATCTTAAAAAATTCTATAACGACGGAGAGGTCAAGGCCTTGGACGGTGTCACCACCGATATCAGGAAGGGCGAAGTCGTTGTTGTCATCGGACCTTCAGGTTCAGGCAAATCAACGTTCCTCAGATCTCTCAATCTGCTCGAGCGTCCAACAGGCGGATCGATCACTTTTGAAGGCAATGACATCATGGCGCCTTCGACAGATATCAACAAGCTCAGGCAGAAGATGGGTATGGTGTTCCAGCACTTTAACCTCTTCCCTCACCTCACGATCCTCCGCAACATGACAATAGCTCCAATGAAGCTTAACGGTCTGTCCAAAGAGGATGCTGAGAAAAAGGCTCTTTCACTCCTTGAGAGAGTAGGTCTGGCTGACCGTGCCAAAGCATACCCGTCACAGCTTTCGGGTGGTCAGAAGCAGAGGATCGCGATAGTAAGAGCTCTTGCCATGGACCCTGAAGTAATGCTTTTCGATGAGCCTACGAGCGCATTGGATCCTGAGATGGTAGGCGAAGTTCTCGACGTTATGAAAAACCTCGCAAAAGCAGGAATGACAATGGTCTGCGTCACTCACGAGATGGGTTTTGCAAGAGAAGTCGGAACCCGCGTCATCTTCATGGATTGCGGCAGGATCATCGAGGAGAACACACCTGATCAGATCTTCACGAATCCTCAGAATGAAAGACTTAAGTCATTTTTACAGAAAGTTTTATAAACAGGAGGTAAATATTTATGTTTTGTGAAAATTGTGGAGCACCTATAGAAGCAGGTCAGGCTTTCTGCATGTCTTGCGGTGCAAAGGTAAATGCAGAACCTGTAGCAGAAGCTGTTGCACCTGTTGCTCAGCCCGTTCCTGAGGCAGTAGCTGCAGCTGAACCCGTAGCTGAAGCTGTCGCTCAGCCTGTAGTTGAAGCAGCAGCACCTGCAGCAGAAGCTGTTGCTCCTGTTGCGCAGCCCGTTGCTGAGGCAGTTGCAGCACCCGTTGCAGAAGCAGCACAACCGGTTTCTCAACCTGTCCAGCAGACACAGCCGGTTACAGCCACACCGGCAACATCCGGTAAGAACGGTCTGGCAATTGCAGGTCTCATCTTAGGTATTGTTACTATGGTCTTTTGCTGGGTTCCGATCCTTGTCTGGGTATTGGGAGGAACCGGTCTTGCACTTTCGATCGTAGGTCTTGTCAAGAGCAAGATCAAGGGCGGAAAAGGTCAGGCAATCACCGGCTTGATACTCTCTGCTGTAGGTGCGCTCATTGGCGTTTTTGTTATAGTCATTTGGGGCAGTGCGATGTATATCAATAATGCCAGAAGAGCTGCTGATTCTGTCCGCCGCCACAACGATGACTACGCCGAAGAAATTGATGATGCGATTGAAAGCGTATTAGATTGGGATATCTGATATCGCGACTTAGCTGATTTTAAGGGGTTATCTTTAGCAAATGCTATAAAGTAACCCCTTTTTCTTTGTGTTATAATTGCAGGCAGAACTAATTTGAATTTTTTTGATATACCCGCATAACTAACCTGTTTTTATTTCATACAACTTTTATCGGGAGGGAATTATTATGTTTTGTGAATCTTGCGGAACGTTTATTCCGGACGGTCAGTCTTTCTGTTCTAACTGCGGAACACCTGCACCGGTTTCTGAAGCGCCTGCTACAGCACCTGCACCTGCACCCGCTCCTGAAGCACCTGTAGCTCCTGCTCCGGCACCTGCACCCGCTCCTGCTCCGGCACCTGCGCCGGCACCTGTTCCCGTAGCAGCAGTTCCGTTTGCTCCCCAGCAGCCTGCAATGGCACAGCCGATGGTTCCCCAGCAGCCTGTTCCGGTAGCACAGCCTGTTTACCAGCAGCCTGTTTATTCACAGCCCGGATATCCGCAGCCTGTTTACCAGCAGCCGACATATCAGTCACCTGTTTATTCCAAGCCCGCGCCGGTAAAGACCAACGGTCTTGCTAAGGCAGGACTCGTATTCGGTATCCTTACACTCTGCTTCAGCTGGATCCCTGCCGTTAATATCTTAACGGTTCCCGTTTTTGCTCTCCTGGGCCTGATCTTCTCTATTATCGGTCTTTTCAAGAAGAAGTACGGCGGTTTTGGCAAGGCACTTACAGGATTGATCCTGACACTTTTAGGACTCGCTGTTTCGATCGGTATGTATGTATATTCTTACAACCAGATCAAGACCGTTAATAAGCATGCAGACTTCGGTGATGTCATGCAGGAAGCTGCTGAGCTTTTCGACGATTTCTTCGATCTGTAATACTATTTAACTCAATTATCTTTCGGGCTGTTCCGAACGGAGCAGCCTTTTCTTTTTTCTGAATCATGACAAATCTCAAGGACCTGAAAGACTTATATGATATAATCAGGAAAATCTGTTTGGAGGAGTAGTTTATGTATTGCACTTCTTGCGGTTCTTACGTTCCTGATAACCAGGGAGTTTGTCCCAACTGCGGCGCTGCCGTAACACCGGCCCAGGCTCAGCCCGTCTATCAGCAGCCTGTCTATCAGCAACCCGCGTATCAGCAGCCTGCATATCATGCGCCGGTTTATACTCCGGTCGATGTTCCCAGAGGCAACGGACTTGGTACGGCCGGCATGGTACTTGGCATCGTTTCCACCTGTATCAGCTGGATCCCTGCAATTAACGTTATCGTATTCGTTACGGGTTTCCTCGGTCTGATTTTCTCTATTGTCGGCGTTTGCAGACGAAACGTCAGTGGTAAAGGAAAGGCTATCGCAGGTATAATTCTCAGCGCAATTGCTTTGGTAATCACTTTCTCAATGTATTACTACTTGGGCAATTATTGATCTTTTCTAACAATTCAGGCAAAAAGAGGTCGCCATATGGCGGCCTCTTTGTCATTTGAACGTTCTTTGCTTATCTTTTCTTCCTAAGCGTCTCATCGTAAGAGTAATTTTCTTCGATGAAGTCTTCGCCCTTCTGCTCTTCTTTAAAAGACAGCCCCGGGTAACCTAACTGGCGGAGCGCCTCATATATCGCGATGGCGCAGGCATTGCTGAGATTAAGGCATCTGCAGTCTGCATTCATCGGTATCCTGAAGCAGCGGTCCAAATTAGCTCTTAAGATCTCACCCGGAATGCCTGTGCTCTCCTTGCCGAATATGAGATATATTTTCGAGTTCTCGGAAGCCTTCTTAAAATCGATATCCGAAGGCGGCACCTTGCCGTACCTGGTCATGAAGTAATATTCACCGTCATTCTTAGCGGCAAAATCCTGCCACGAATCGTAGAGCGTATACTCGGCCCAGGTGATATGGTTGGTCGATGCCCTTCTGAACTCGGGATTATTGATATCAAAGCCCACAGGACCTATGATGTGGAGCGTCACTCCGGCAGCCACGCAGGTGCGCATAATATTGCCTGTATTCTGAGGTATCTCAGGCTCGAAAAGGACTACATTGATAAGATTGTCAGCGGAACTGTTCATAGCTTGATATCATGCCTTTGCCGCAGCGGCTTTGCCTTCGGGAAGCTGCTTGCCTTCTTCTGCAATCGCGAAATTAATATACTTTGATTCCGCAGCAGCCTCCGCGATATTGAGCATATGGTCGCCCAAGCGCTCAAAGTCAGTAAGCATCTCGGAATAGATAACGCATGCATCACCGGAGCATACACCTGACTTAAGTCTCTCGAGCTGATGCTCTCTGTAGTCGTCTGTCATGTCATCGATCTTCTGCTCCATCTGAGCCATCCTGATGTGAACCGAGCCGGGCTTACTTCCGAGAAGGATGTTATATGCTTCGTTCGTTGTCTTGACCATCTGGCTGACCTCTTCCCTCGCCTTGTCGGATAGCTTAAGTCCCTTGCTCTCAAGGAGGTTAGCATACCCGGAAATATTCGTGGCGTGGTCGCCCATTCTCTCGATATTGCCCGCTATCTTGAACAACGCGCTCATTGTAACGGCGTCCTTCTCGGACAGCTCGAAAACCATCGCGTGCGAGATGTAGTACGATATCTCCTTATTAAGATAGTCGACGTATTCTTCCGTCTCGTTGATCGTCTCCTGCTTCTTCTCGCTGTTGTCTAAAACGGCCTCGATACTCATTCGGACATTCTCGCCGGCCATCTTGAGCATACGGCTGATCTCGCTGCAAAGAGCCCTGATAAGGACTTCCATGCCGAGCTGACCCTCTGTGCTGAGCATATTCGGATTGAGATACTTAAGATATTTGACGCCCTCTTCTTCTCCTCCCTTGTCAGGTACGATGACCTTAACAAGCTTAACGATAAGTCCGCCAAACGGAAGCAGGATTATCGTTGAAGCAAGGTTAAATACGAGGTGCATGTTGGCGAACTGTCTTGCTGCATCGTTAGGTGACAGAGCTCTTACCCAGTCAGCTATAGGGAGAACATAATATGCTGCCGTGAAGATAGCCGTACCGATCACGTTGAAGAGCATGTGGAGCATGCCTGCTCTCGTGGCATTTCTCGAGCCTCCGATGGAAGCAAAAACTGCCGTTACGCAGGTACCGATATTCAGACCGAAGATGATGAACATCGCCTGCTCGAGCGTAATGAGCTGGGCACCTGAAGCGGACATCGCCATAGCCTGGAGGACACCGACACCTGCTGCAGAGCTCTGGATGATGATAACGAAGATGATGCCTACGATGATTCCGACAAAAGGATTGTTGATTGAGGAGAAGATATCCTTAACGATATCGAGTTCGCTCAAAGGAGCCATAGAATCCTTCATCAGTGACATGGCTACGAAGATGAAGCCCAATCCGGCTATTGCCTCGCCGATGCTCTTGAATTTTTTATTCTTGGTTAGAAGGCACAGGAAAGTACCTAAGAGTGCTACTACCGGAGCGACAGCGCCTACATCGAACGCGATGAGCTGTGCGGTGATGTTGGTACCGATGTTGGCTCCCATGATGATCCACAGTGCCTGGTAAAGGTTCATGAGACCGGCGTTAACGAATCCGACCGCCATTACCGATGTGGCTGTTGAGGACTGGATCAGGGCGGTGATTCCCGCGCCTACGGCAACGCCCATTACTCTGTTGCCAGTGATCTTACCTAATATATTCTTCAGCTTGTCTCCTGCAATAGTCTGAAGACTTCCGCTGGTGATCTTGATGCTGTATAAAAACAACGCCATGCCGGAGCAAAGCCCCAATAATGCCGGCCAAACATCAACCATAAAAACACGCCTCCAATTGGCAATCAAATATACCCTTTTAACACACAACTATAATATTGTTGAGGGCATGAGTTTTCAAGGCGTTTGAATAAATATCAAAGTCTTTTTGGGTTATCAGAGAGCGTGTTTGCGCGATATATAGATAATCGTCTATGTATGCTCCCGCTTGCCCTTTTTCTTAAGGTAAATGACCATTACGCCTGTCACAAGAACACCGGCGAATGTCATGATCAATCCCTGTACGAGATAAGGATACTTGAAGGTGATCTCTGTCGTTCCGCTATCAACATATACGAGCCTGTTAAACGATTCATAATCGCCTTCAAAGATATCGTGATCTGCCACAGAAGTGTTTACTCCGTCTTCAGGCGATACGATCGTAAGCGAGTTCTCACCGTAAGTGACATCTACCGGCACTATTCTTCTTTCAGGGATCTCAGTCTCACCGGTCTCCACTATTCCTTCGAGGAGAGTGCCGACGATGCTGTCTCTGGTAAGAGAGTAATAGTACGTGAGGTTATAAGCTATGAAAACGATATTCTCATTCGAGCCGGTACCCCAGAACGGGAGCTCCTCGCCCAATACTTCGGAGTAACCTAATACTTCCGTAAGACCGTTGACGTAAACAGTTCTCCACTGCTTCAAGTCATTCGGGAACAAAGCGATCTGCAGGTCACCGAACTCCTTGGTCTTCATCTCAGGGAAACCGTTATCGAACTCTACAGGCTGGCACTCGACATCGAGGAACCTGTTGGTCCTGCTCTCAGCATTTTCAGGGATACCGTCAGCAAGGACATATACCTTGGTGCCCGCTTCAGCGGCCTTTGTGATAAGGTCTTCTGCAGCGTGCACGTCGTGATATAAGAATCCGTCGAGATAGATGATGTTGTAGCTTGTAAGTTCTTCAAGCGTAAACTCGTCGATGTATTCAGTAGGCGCCTCGCGGACCGTAGGGAACATCATGGAAATATAGTAAGCGCCGCTGCCGATGGCCAGGCCGTCATATGTTGAGATCGTGCCGTAAGTGCCGGTTATACCCTCATAGTGATATACGACATAGATGCCTTCTTCGTATTCTTTTACATATCCTCTCTTGGTCGCTGCCTCCTCTGCCTCGATCTCGTTGTAAGGGATGACTGCAGCGGAATTTTTCTTGATAAGAACGGTATCGCAGCCGTATTCAAGGAGTCTGTCAAACATGAAATAGTAGTAACCGTTATCGAATGCTTCGTTGATCTGGGCAATCTGCAGTGATGTGGAAGCTGCCTCCCAGCCCTGTCCAAACAACTGGTTGGTTGATTCACCGTTGTAATCCGACAGATAGAAAACACCGTTTACAAAAGGACTGTAACTGTCGATAAGAGCGATCCTGTTCTTTGTGATAGCTTTAGCTTCGTCGATAAGTGTGTCTTCTTCCAAGCTCTCGAAATATCCTTCTATTGAAGTTGTATCCTCTTCTTCAGGTCTTAACGCGTATACACAGATAGCGCTGTCTACGAGCATGAAAGCTGTAATGACAGACAGAATAGACTTCTTTAAGCTGTCCCATTCGAGCATTGAAAAGAAGATCATTGCCGATGCGATAGGCAGGAATCTGAGCATCCACAAAAGCGATGCTCCGGGAAGAAGCTGGATGACTGCATATGCGGTCTTTGTTGTAGACAAAACGATGATTATTGCAGTAATAAATCCTGCACGCGCTCTCTTCTTGCTTGCGACAGCACCGAAAACAGCGACCAGGAAAGAGATGATACCAAAGTAAGAATCACCGAATCCGGAATTGATCTTGTGAGCGGGATTCAAGGTAAGGTCGATGCTCTGGAAGAAGCCTTCGGCTGCCTGACTCGCATTGGAAGTATTGGATGCGAGTCCGCCCTTGAGTGCAGGCAACAAGAACACGCCGCACAGAAGGAATCCCGCAATGACTGCAACGATAAGCTCAAAATCTCTTTTCTTCGATCTCTGAAGTCTTCCGGAACCCGTAAAACAGCAAAGTCTGTAGATCAGGAAGTAGATAAGAACTGCGAGAGCGACCATGCCCGTATAACCTACGTGGCAAGCGCACATTAAGAAAAATGTGACTGCAGTTCCGATAAAGTTCTTTATGCCGCCACGCTTTAAATATTCATTCATGAATACAAGTGTCAGAGGAAATATCGCCATGATAAGGCTTCTGGGCATGTTGCCTTCGGCAAAGAGCACGTGGAGGCTCTGTGGCATGAAGAACCACAGGAACCCTAAGACAGCACCCAGGAAGGGCCTTTTCTTTACATAACCTGCAATGTTCCATGCAACAGCGCCGATGAGATAGACAATTCCGCAGAAGACCGCAAAACCTTCGAATACATAATAGGACGGGAAGAATCCGGGCAGGCTTCTTGCGATGAACTGGCAGGAAGCCATGAGATATGCCGCTACCGGAGGCCAGTAACGCATCAGCTCAACGCCGTTATACCAGACGGGATTATAAAGAGGCCATCCGTCACCTGATTCGACGGACTTAAGGACCCAGTCTCCTCGATAGATGTGATACATCGAGTCTGAACCCTTATATAAGATCCCGCTGCGGCTTACGATGCCGACTATCACAACCCCGATAACGAGGTTGAGCAGAATGCTGATAGCGAAGATTAACTTCCTTTTATTATCCTTCTGTTCCAAAACCCTTCTCCAGTCTTGATACTGCAGCCTCGACATCATCAGCTGCCTTGTCATCGATACCGTCAGCTTCCGGGAACCTTACGCCGTATGTTCTTACCGGCGTCTCGCTTCCTTCAAATCTTCTTAAGTGGTAATTCATGGGCTTGACTGCTTCAGCGATCTGAGTTGCGAAGTATTCGGTCATGTTCTCGAGCGAAGGAATGATCGCGCAGAAAGGATCGTGATCGTTCATTACCTGATTCTGGTAAGGCTCGAAGATCTTCATGATTATCTTCTCAGGCTCGGTGAACTTGATGATATCGTCACCGGTCGTATAAACGGTCGCTACGAACTCCCATGTATGGGGATGGATATCGCCCTTCTTGCCGTCGAAAACAACGAAGTGGCTGGCATTAAGATATGCTTTAATCCTGTAATATCTGAGCATTTATTTTTCCTCCCCTGCTTTGCTTAAGGTCTCGTAAACTGCAACTGCAGTAGTATTTCCGTCTGCCGTATATGCCATCGATCCTTCTGGTACAAATCCTTTCGGGACCTTCTGTTCAAGGAGAGCCATAGCCTGCTCTGCAGTCTTTCCTCCGAACAGGAGCATATAGCCGTCCTTGCGGTATCTGAGCCAGACCACATCTTCTCCCAGGAGCTTGCTTAAAGCTTCGTGGAAGCTCATCATGTTCTCCGTCTCAAGCTTTATCCTGATGAATGTGCATGGATAAACTTTTCTTTCATCGATCCTGTGAAGGAGTCTCATTATCTTGCCTTCGCCCGTGATGATAGACGCCTGGTTCCTGCCCATTATGGCGTTATCAAGGAAGTCGATGTAGTTATTAAGTTCTGCGTTGACGTGTCTGATCCTCTCGACCTTCTTTCTGGCATCGATCAGCTTCGCTGTGAAGTAGATGACGATTATCGCAAGGAGCGAGATAAGAAGGATGAATACGATGAGGAGATAAAGCTTACTGCTCAAGTATGCATTGTTGGTAAGCATTATGTCGTAATCAGTAAGAAGACAGAGTCTGTATTCGGTGTCGTTGTACTCGAAAATGATTCCCGAAGCGACATACTTATAACCTTCGAGAGTGATGATGGAATGCTGAACTTCGCCTTTTCGGAGTGTTGCGAGGAACTCCTGCGCACTTTTTGTGTTATAGAAAGTATCGGTAGAGAATGTCTTATAAACGTTGGTCTCACTGATGCTCTTTACGAAGAGGAAATACTCCGTGTTATCGAGTGTCCAGTAACGCTGTGATGTGGAGTCGAGCATCTGGATGGTCTCTTCAACGAATGCATCACCCGCGATGTCACCGTAGAGGTTGATCTGTCTTGCGACGATCTCAACGTATCCGTCCTGTTCCTGCGCGTAGAGCTCTGCAACACCCTGTTCGTAGTTGTAGATCTGCCACATGGCAAATGCCGATGAGAGCAATGCCAGGACAACAACTGCAACAGTTACCAGAATAAGAGACTTTCTCGATGTTTGTTTATTCATAGTATTTGTCCTCGTAATTTACTGACGATCTGAACTTCTTTATCGCGCCTGAGATCTTACCCAGGTTCTCTCTTGCAGCCACACGGAACTTGTCGAGCTCTCTCGTGAGAGTATCGGTCTTCCAGCTGCTCTGTGTATTGATACTGTTTATGATTCCCGCAAGTCTGATGAAGAATACGACAAAGTTATAGAAAGGCAGGAGCGCTACGACAGGCCATAACTTCATATAGTATTTCCGGGTCTCCGGGAAAGGCTTTAACAGGTGCTGCGCTATATAGAAATACAGATATCCGCAGATTATATAGAACAGAAAGATAACGCCCATCGACAGAAGTACCGTTGCGCTCGAGAAGCCGTAGCACATCAGCACGATCAGGGCCAGATACCAGATCATTCTCGGGAATGCGAATGTGTGGTCGAAAAGCAATGTGTGAATGTTCGTATCCTTGGCAAATCTCCAGGGTCTGAGCTTACTCTGGGGATAGAGTCTTGCGACCTCAAGAGAACCTCTCTGCCAGCGCTGACGCTGCGTGTAGAGCTTGTTTACGCCTTCGATAGGATCGGTGTAATAGATAGCGTCGACGCAGATACCTACCTTTTGCTTCTGGATATATCTCATCTGGAAAGTGATCTCGGTATCTTCTGAGATCGTCTCTGTATTGTATAAGTGAGACTTACGGATCGAGCTCATTCTGAATGCCGAGAAAGCGCCCGACAGCGTGTACATCGTATTGGTCTCGGAAGCGAAGTTTCTTCCCGCGAGGAATGCCTGTGCATATTCGCAGAACTCGATCCTTCTGAAAAGCCTTGATTTGAAAGACTTGTACTTCTCGATCTTTTCGGGACGGATAAGGATAGAACCTGTAAGACATGTATATTCGGGATAGTTCTCCAGACGGAGGATCATGTTCTTAAGAGCGTGCTTATCAAGATATCCGTCAGAGTCGATGTTGATCAGATAGCTTCCCTTACTGTTATAGATCGCAAGGTTAAGAGCTCTGGACTTACCCTGTCCTGAGTTGAGCCAGTTAAGACGCAAGTGCGGGAACTTCGCCTGCGCTCTCGCGAATGCCTCAAAGCTCTTGTCCGTACTCATGTTGTTAACGAGATAGACTTCGATATGTTCATTCGGATAATCGCTCGCGTCTACGGACTCAAGACACTTCTCAAGGCTGCTCTCTGAATTATAAACAGGAATGATGAGAACGATGTCAGGCCAGATCTTCGGCTCGTTCAAACGCTTCTTCTTGCGCTCCTGGTGAAGCAGGACGAAGAACGAACCGATCGAAGGAAAGACTTCAACGAGAAGCGGGATGATTACCCATGCAAGCCAATAGAAGAAAGGATTGAGGACGTGTGTCAGGAACTGGTTCATGATTTTGCGGCCTCACTTTCCGGGATGTCATCATCCCTCTTGCTGTAGTCAAAGTCACCTGTCTTCATCTTCAGTACATGCGGCTTGGTGAATACGAAGAAGTACAGTATTACCTGCAGTACGTAGAATATGATCCTTCCGACGACTGTATGTGCCATGTAGTAATAGTCAGAGCCCAGGAAGTGGATCATGGTGCAGATGACGCCTACTCTGAGCGCGTTTGTAAGGATCGTATAGAGTGTTCCTATTATGCCGACATAGATCCTCTCGGGCACGTTATAAACCTCATAGAAGGTCAAAAGCGATACGAATGCTCCGATCTCGATAATACCTGAGCACTCCATGTCGATACCGACGGAGATCGCTCCCCTGGCGGACTCGATAAAGATAACTCCGTACCTGAAGTAAGCCTGGTAATAACCCGTTACCTTCCCGAAAATACCCGCGATGGCAGCTACGATCCTGGCCAGCGGCAAAACCAGCCACGGTCTGAGGATTATCATTATGATCAGAAATATACCGCAGGATCCCAAAAGGTAACGCCAAAACTTAAGCCCTGCTTTTCTCAACACTCTGAGAAGCCAGATCCACAAGGCTATAACAATGGCAGAGATGATGTATTGCATCAGGCCCTCTTCTTTCTTTTGCTATAGGTGAGATAAGAACCTGCTGCAACCGTCGATAAGACAGCTACGAAGATCGGACCGGTGGAAACGCCTGACGTCGGCAGAAGCTTCCATCCTACTCTGTGGAAAAGGACCTCGATCTTTCCGTTGAAGGAAGAGTCAATATTTCCGCACTTCTGGAGAGCTGCCACGTCGAACCAGAATTCTGTCTCGTCGTGGAGATCATCCTTGGAGACTGTGATGTACATCTCGCCCAGATAGTGATCTAAGGAATTGATATTATTCATATTCGTAGACAGTCTTGAGTCTGAGAAATAGAACAATGCGTAGTGATGAGTTCCGACAGGCAGCTCCCTTGTGTCAGATGAAGGCCAGCTTAGGCTGCCATTGTCGCCTAAGTCAACAGCGATGAGCTTTGTGTGCGCACCGTTGAAAAGAACCGTTACTTCAAGGAACTCTGCTCCGCGCTTATAGCCTGTATCAGAACCGTCCCAATAGTTTGTGAAGCAGTGAACGTAAGCTATACCGTCATTGGTATAGATGGATCCTTTAGCATCTACATAATTGTTATTCGTGCCGGGAGTATCGTACTCTATGGTGTGAACAGGATAATTCTTCCAGTCATAGTAATCACCATCGATAACGATGCCCGAACCGTCATTATGAGGAATAGGTGTAGGTGTCGGATCATCCGGCTCGGTTGGTGAGATAGCGCCTGCATCAGCTATATCTGATACAAAAGTTGCGCCGCCATAGTAACCGAAGCTTATCAAAGCAGTATCTTCGAACAATACGGATGCAGGTATCTTTATCTCAGTAAGGCTTGGAGCATCCCATGTCGTGTAACCGGAATTGAAGGCTACCTCAAGTCCTCCGTTGGTATTGGAGAGGTAGATGTTTTTAACAGGATTTGTAACTTCTACTATGTTGCCGTTCTGTCCGTTGTTATGAACAGATACCATTACGATCTCACCGATCTGGTTGGTAATAGCAAAGTTACCGTCATGCTTGGGACCTGACCACGAAGCTGAATTCTGCTGTTTCTCATCGAGATAGAGATAGACATAATCTCCGTCCCAGACCATAGCGCAGGCATTCATCGGATTCTGGCCATCGTATTCAACATCGATACCGTGCTTAACTACACTGTCCCAATCGCTGAAACTGCCGTCGATCGTGATCCCGTAATAAGAATCTGCGCTTACGTTGAAGGCAAAGAAAGGAACAGCGAGAACCGCAGCGGCTACGCCACTCAAAACTTTGACCACTTTGTCGAATACTGACTTCATCAAGCTATTCCTCCGAAATTATTTTTGCCAAACCGAATAATTATATCACAGGGAATTGAAATTGTGTCATAAATGTGGCGCAATTATTAAAAAATTGAATTTTTGTCAAAAGCGTCTGATTTTCGAGGCGTCTGTTAAACAAAAAGCACAAAAGCTGACTGAAAAGATCCTTAAAAACCCTGCTTCAGGTGCTGATTTTGCTTGATTGCTTCGAAAAGTCTGGCGATGCATTTCCTCTCATATTCTCTCTCGGAACCGATAGAGAATTTCTCGATGCCCTCGTTTGCCTTATTCGCACATTCAGTTGCTCTCTCGAGATTACGGCAGCAATAAAGCTCATAAAAGCCCTTTATCCTCATGCCGTTAGAATCGGTATCCTTTGCAAGGAAGTCACCGGACATCTGATAGTACTTCGTAGCCAGCTCCGGATTTATGCAGTGATATGAATAGTAATAAGTGAGCATTATCGCACAGAAAAGCTCAGCCCTGGTACTTGACTGGGGCTTTAAAACGCTCTCTATATCATTTACTGCTTCCGGCATTTTATCGAACATGCCGCAGGAATCGAGATATTCAAAATAAACAGGGAAATACATTATCCTCTCGGCGTTCGTAACTTTCTTAAGGTTAAGTTCCTTAACGGATTTAAGATTCATCTGTTCAAAAGGGATGTCTGCCCTGACCATTCCGATCGCTTCCTGATAATGTGAGCCAAGGGATTTCTTATTGTTGAGCCTTATCAATACAACTACCGAAGACAACAATATACAAAACGCGATAATGAACCATGATATTCCGAATATCCTGACCAAAGATGACAGGGTCTCATTACCGATATTACGTGACCATAACAAGCATCCGGCAAGCACGCCCGCGCCGATCAGCAAGTCCATAAAGCCTACGATTAAGAGCAGGTTTCTCTCTTTATCCCTAAACTGTTTGGGAGACATGCCTTTGCATTTTTCCAGATCATAGACAAACTCGGCACTAAAACCGATCATCGGCTTATAGCCCCGGGACTCCCACTTACCGTCTTTTTGCTTCTCATATCTGAATCCGAGAAGACCGATCTGTTTGGCCTTCAGTTTAAACATCGGAGCAACGATCATGAGAAGGAGCATATTCACAAAAGAAGGAAAATGGAACGTTATGACGGCCAATACTATAGCTATCAGCGGACTGAAACTGATATTGACCAGCTCATCAAAAAAAGGCATCCTGCTAGCTCCCTTCTGTCTATTTACAACTATTATATAAGTATTTTGACACAGCTGTATCAAAACTTACAACACCAAAAGCTTTAGCATAGTATAATTACATCCATCAAAGACCGGGCAGGCACTAAATGTCAGACAGGAAAAAGTTCTGGACTCTCAGATACATCATCATAAACGCGACTTACTTTGCCGTTTATAGCGGCATCCACGCTTACGCGTCCGTCTTCCTGCTCGAAAAAGGTTTCTCCAACACCCTGATCGGCATCACCTTGGCACTCGCCAACATCCTGTCTGTTGTCTTCCAGCCCATAGTCGCAGGTATTATCGACAAGCAGGGAAAGCTTACGAACCGCAATGTCTCAATGGCATCGACGGTTCTCCTTCTCATAGGCTCTATACTTCTGCTCCTGATAAAAAACGGTGTAGTCGTAATATTCATAATCTTCGCGCTGATATATATGGTGCAGATGGTATACCAGCCGATCATCACGGCGATGTATTTCGAGTACGAGGCGGCAGGCTGCCACATCTACTACGGACTCGCAAGGGGCCTCGGCTCATGCGGCTTCGCTATCGTATCATTCTTCACGGGAAGAGCGATCGGGTGGTTCGGCGTAAACATCCTCATGATCCTCGATATCATCTTCCTCGCGATCGCTCTGGCCGTACTCTACTTCTTCAAAAAGCCCAAGGTCGAAGCGCCGCCTATAGAGAAAAACGAAGTCGCCCACAACAACCTGTTCAGCTTCATAAAGACTTATCCGGGCTTCATGCTCTTCGTGCTTGCGGCCGTCTGTTTCTTCTTCGCGCACAACGCGATCAACGACTACATGATCCAGATAATTACGCCTTTGGGCGGGACCGAAGCCCAGATGGGCATAGCCGTCAGCTGCGCTGCCATTTTAGAGCTTCCGACCATGGCCCTGATCGACAAGATCATGAAGAAGATCTCTGTTAAAAATCTTCTTCTCATCTCCGCTACGGCTTTCCTGATCAAAACACTTCTGATGCTCATCGCTCCGAATATGGGCGTAGTCTACATCAGCCAGGCCATGCAGATGCTCGCATATGCTGTCTTCATCCCTGCCGGTGCATACTTCGTCAACCGGACGATGGCGCGTTTAGACCAGGTCAAAGGCCAGGCCTACATCAACTGTTCCATCACTTTGGGCGGAGTTTTCTCAAGCCTTGTCTGCGGCCGTTTACTTGACATCAAAGGCCCGCACTTCATGCTGATCGTCAGCCTCGCGGTTACTGCCACAGGCCTTGTGATCGCTTTTTTTGCGCTTAAGGTCTTGAGAACAAAAACAACGTCAGAAGCTAAGGCTTAACTCTTCGCCTTCAGCTCTCTTACTACTTCGATAACATTCCTGTGCTTCAGTTTTCTGGGCTCAAACTTAATGATGTTATAGACCAGCTGCATCACAAGTCCCGCACCGAACGTGCTGATCAGCGTGCCGATCCCGACAGGACCGCCCAAAAGATAACCGAATAAAAGAACGACTGCCCAGAGCATTACTTCAACTATGCCTATAGGGATCTTCTTAAATCTTTTTCCCAAGCCGACAAGGAGAGCATCTCTCGGGCCGCAGCACTGCCTGCAGCTCATGTAGATCCACATGCCTAAGGCCATGAAGACAAAGCCTCCCAGCATGATGCCTATGCCGAGCCATAAGTTCCGGTTCTCGGGGAAGGGATTAAGATAATTGAATGCCTGAATAAAGCTTCCGGTGAAGAAAGCGTCAATGATCGTGCCGAAGCCGATCCTCTCCTTGAGCAGTATATCGATTATGAGGACCGTGACCGCGATGAGCGTCATCGACATGCCGTAATTAAGCGGAGTATGATTTGCGATACCCATGCCGAGGCAGTCCCACGGGGCAAGGCCGATATTAGCGTAAATGGTAAGGTGCACACCAAGCGAGAATACGATAAGCCCTGATATGATCTTAAGCCATTCCCAAAGGATCTTTGTAAGGGGTTTCACATCCGCACCTTAAACGACTTCGCCCTTGGCCATTTGTCTCTGGGCTCTCCGCTCTTCTCTGCGCTCGAGTCTTCTCATGGCTTTAAGCTTGGCTTCATCTTTGTCTCTGAGCATGTAGCCTGCGAAAATAGATATCGCGCCGAACATTATAAGCAGGATAACGCTGGCAGCAGATGCCATTGCATAGTTATAAGTACCGCGGAACGCAAGCAGGTGGATGTACATCATAAGAGTCATGTTCGGCAGGTCGTTGTCCCAGAATCCGAAAACATAAGGTACATCGAACATTCCAAGGCCGTCCATAATCGTAATAACGGAGATGAAGAAAAGCACAGGACGCATGCCCGGAAGAGTGACCCTGAAGAACGTCTGAATCCTGTTGGCGCCGTCCATCTCCGCAGCCTCGAAGACTTCAGTGGGAATAGTGCCCATGCCTGCCACGGCATAGACGAAGATAATACCGAAGTGCATGTAGATATTGATGACGATGATAAAGAACGGCAGCGACCATATGAACTCAAAATCTTCAGGCGTAAACCCGAAGCCGTCGATAGCGGAAGCTACGAGAACAAATTCTTCCAGCTTTGCAAAGAATGTGCTGAAGAGGCCGACAAAGAACAGACCCATGATATATCCGGACAATACCTTAGGCATGAAGAACGCCGTCTTGAAGAACGTCTTGCCCCTGACCTTGTATCTTCTGTCAGTAACAACAGCAGCAAGCCAGAACGCCAGTATCCATTCCGGGACAGCCTCGCAGACCCAGAAGAAAAGCGTATTCTTTAACGCCTTGTGGAACATCTGTGACTTAAGGATATATTGGAAATTGAAATACCAGGGCTTGCCTGCATCCCAAAGCCATTTGTAATCGGTTTTGGCCGCACCCCTCAATTCGGTAAACGCAAGGATGAGAGTCCTGTATAACGGGTAAGCATGGAATACAAGGAACGCAAGAATGAAGGGGATCGAGAAAATGTATCCCCATTTTGCATAACGTCTTGATAGCGGCTTGTTTTTACCCATTTATATACCCTGTCTGAAATGATCAGTTATTCTCTCTTCGTTCTATTCTTCTTTACTCTGATTCTCAGACTTATCCTCAGCCTTGGTTTCAACCGTTTTATCTGCTGTCTCTTCCTCAGGCTTAGCCTTTATGTCTCTGATATCGGCTTTTCCTTCGCCTTCATCAAGCAGCGAGATGTACACGGGCTTGACCTTCGGTCTCGGCGGGCTGAAGAGCTTGTTCTGAACGCTCTCGGTAATCTTCTGTTCAGCAACACCCATCAGTACCGAAAGGATCATGACGGAGACACCATAGATAAGGAGATTGTGCTTAACGTCTCCGACATTTACGAGGGCTTCAGGGACCTCAACGAAACGGAGCACAGTGATTGCCGCAAGGTTCATGAGATATGTATGGAGCGAGTACTTGCCGAAGAATCTGGTAACAGGATTGCTTACGTGATACTTCATCATGAAGATGAAGATCGTAACGACAAGGATCAGGAACAGCGGAACCTGGCAGAAGAAAGTGATGATCTTCTTATCGAGTTCATAACCGTTGCCGTCCCACTCTGTCCAATAACCGAAGTAGCTCTGACCGAATGAAGAGAGCTGGTAGCAGAGCAATGTGATGATCAAAAGGATATGGAACTTGAGCGCATAAGCTTTCTTGAAGAAAGCAACGATCTGCTTCTCATAGTTCGCGAAAACAAGACCTGCGAGGAATGCCGGGGCGGCATTGACCCACCATTCACCGTTAAACCAGAAGATCTGCTGATCCATCCACCATTTGAAATTATTCTCGAAATAAGTCTCATCCGTCCACCAGTTATCGGGACCTGCCCAATAAGCGAAGTGACCGACGCACATTCCGCCGACACCCATTGCGAGTATAAATACGAATATGATCGCGAAGCAGACAGGGCGGTTCTTTATAAAGCGGAAGCAAAGGAAGAATACGAGGTACAGGATAGCAAGGACTATCGGGAACCACGCAAATCTGTTCATCATCGTAAATCCCGTGAGATTCGTAAGCCACTGGACCTTGTCGAGCGGATACTTAACGATGAACATCAGGATCCCGTATATCAAAACATTTACATAGAACGGAACTACGATCGACTTAACGATCCTCTTCCTGATAAAGCCCTTGAGATAGTCCTTCTTGGCATCGAGGCTCTTGATGAGACCGAAGCCCGAGCAGAAGAAAAAGATAGCTACGAAATAAGCGCCGGCATTTACAAATGCCGAGAGAACGCCTTCCTCCTGGAAGAACGGCTCCTGCGAGATGTGGTGGATAATAACACCGATAGCGGCAAAACCCCTGAGTGACTTCATCACTTCAAGGCTCGTAAAATCGTCATTGAATTCATTCTTCCGGCCGAATTTAACGGTCGCGCCCCAAATGAAAAGGATGATGAACGAATAACAAACGATCTGGCTTGCTATAGTCCAGCCGTCTATACCGCCAAAGAATGCTCCCATATATACCCCATTAATAATTTAGTGCATTTCTATGCATCTTAATGGAGATTATAACATACATAAATATCATTTCTATTTTAAGGGGATAATTATCTTGCCGTTGTTCATGGCGAATGTATATCTTTCGCCTTTTTCCGCACCCGCCAGTTCAACGCCGAAGTAAGCATCATTTATAAAGCCGTAACGGTACTCGTTCCAGCTTTTATCTTTCAGATGGATGCTCCAATGTCCCATGCCGTCGTAGTCAGCACTTGTTACTTTAAGTTCCTTTGTCTCCATAAGGTCTTTGCAATTGCCGATCTTCTCCAGCTCTATATCGCTGCTCAGTTCATTTGAATAAGTCATAGGATAGGGTCCGTCCTCATTGGGCTTGTGTTCAGGCTCTATTCCCTCATTTGCTACAAAGATGTCGCCGTATTCATAATCCCCGGGAGTGTGAAACCACACTACTGCCATTGTTTCTTCGCCATAGAAATATCTGAGCCTTATGTTCTCGTTATATTCGCCCATAGTGCCTATCATGACATAGTACTTTTCCACATCAAAAACAGGCTTTGTCTCAGTGGTCTTTGCTTCTTCGGAACGCCTCTGTCTCCTGCTCTTTTCCTCTTTACATGATGCAATCGCAAACGTTAATACCACTGCCATCATTGCAGCTGTCAAAACCTTAAAAACCTTCATCTTGATCCCCCATAATGCGGCTTAGTATGCCGTCCCGCTTGAGCTCCAAACAGGACAGCTTTTATTCATTCCCAATTCAATAGAAAAACTCAAGTAGCTTCGGTATATCCTTCGGGATAACCAGTCGGATCAGTGCCTATGAATACGCCGTCATCAGTCTTTATGAAGAAGGCGTAATAGACATTTGTCGTGAAGTCCAGGCCGCCGCAGGAGATCCTGTAATCGCCCGGAGCAAGGTATCCGAAAGGTGACAGATCATAAGTAAGAGTATAATCCGTGCCGGGTCCGATCTCATGCATGAGATCATGGACTATATAATCTTCGGAAGGCACGTAATACCATTTATTGCCGATCAAGACTTCGAGCTTATAGTATTCACCAAAGCTCCAAGGTTCGTCACTGATATTAGTGAACGTGACTTTTGCTTTATTATCTTCCACACGTACACTTGCAAGGACAAACTGCGTACCCGGAATGTCATTTGCCGGTTCGTAATTAATTGCTTCGGTAAACCCGGGCACAGTCGTTGCCGGCGTTTCGGATGTCTCAGGCTCAGCTTCGGTAAAAGCAATAGTTGTCGTCGGCGGAACGAGCTTTTCCTTCAGACTTAATCTTAAGAAAATGGCGGCAACTCCGATAACGACGATAAGCGACGCGGCAACTGCAAGAAGAGTTCGCACATTGCCGAGCTTGCTGACCTTTTTATAGGTCGCTGCTTCTTCGATATATTTATCGTCGATGTTTTCGAGGACTTCAAAGAAATCGATCTGTCTCATAAATCGAACCCCCTTTCGATCAGATAATCGCGGAGGTTGTTTCTTATGCGGCGGACGGATACCGAGATGTTGTTCTCGCTCGTGCCCATTCGCAGTGCGATCGATTTCACGTCATCTGCGTACCAGTAGCGGCGCACGAACATTACTCTCTTCTCCACAGGAAGCGTTGCGAGATAATCGTTAACTGCGGCTATAAGTTCATCACGTATAGCCTGCTCTTCGGGATCAGGTTGACCTGATACGATCTCGCGGACTTCATCAAGCACGAGGGGCATTTCATTGCCGCCGCGCTTTTCTGCGTTGTTCAGCTTATAACGGTTCAGTGAGATGTTCCTTGTGATCTTTCCTATAAAAGCGGAGAAGATAGAAGGTCTCTTAGGAGGTATGGAATCCCACACCTTAACGTATGTGTCATTGACACACTCTTCGGAATCTTCACGGCTGCAAAGAATGTTATTGGCTATCGAGAAGCAGTACTTGCCGTACTTCTTTGACGTCTCTTCTATCGCAGTCTCATCTCTGTCCCAGTATAAGCGGATTATATTCTCGTCTTCCATAAGAACATCCTCCTTTACTTATACTGACAACTTTCAGAACCAAATCTGACACTGTCTATGATACATTTTTCTGTCTTCATGTTCGGTAAGTTATATTCCTCTTTCAAAGGCACGTCACGATATCCTTCATGTGCTATTATAGCCCTATAATCCGTACGTTAAACAACTGCTGACAGAACTTGGTTTTTGAGGTATTGCTATGGAAAACAGAAATGAACCTGTTGCTGTTTACAATGTCAGGAGACACACGCCGAGTGCGACCGGTAATAAAGGGTGCGGGACCATCTTCTTTGCTGCCGCCATTCTTCTAGTCATATTATTTGTATTTGCTCTGATCAATAAATATGACCCTATCCTTAAGAAAGCATTGATGTATTTTCTTATATCGGCAGTATTAGCTCTCATTGGCTTTTTGTTTTTCTTGTACACTAATGTTTCGTGGAGCGGAACTCTGAAGTTCTATAACGACAGAATCGAATACCGGCTTAATAACGGCAGAGAACAGTTCACCATCCTGCCGGGACAGCTCAGTAAGATAGTGCTCGTCAACAACGGCATTATTAAGATCGTCTTTGGCAGAACGACACTCCCGCTGGACACAAGACAGGCAAGAGAGATTGCAGACAAACTCAACGAATTTATCGCTGCCCACCCCTACCCTGTTTACACTGCTTACCCCGTAAATGCCATGCCTGCTCAGGCACCTGTCCAGGCACCTGCAGCACCTCCTGCCAGACTTAATCCCGAAGAGATCCGCGGATACAGAAAGCTTGTCGAGGATGGTGTTATTACCGAGGAGCAGTTTAATAAAATAATCAGCAATCAGTGATATAGGTCAAACAATTCTTTGATAAAATAATGGAAATCCTTTAGTGAGGCACAGCAAATGAATCAGTATGGCAATCCCCAGCCCGGTCAGGTAATCACATATAAGTGCGGCGGATGCGGCGCACCTTTACCGATAAACATCAATCAGCAGATCATATACTGCCAGCATTGCGGAACGGCAAACCAGATCCCGCAGCAGGCTGTGAATTCGACACTCAACTTTGCAGGCGTCCAGGTCAAAACACAGACCGATACTGAGAGTATGCTGCGTTCAGCCGAATACCTGATCACATGCAATCAGCATGAGAAGGCCAAGGACGTTTTATTTACCGCTATTATGTCGGGCGCGGATGACTATCGTATCTATCTTTTAAAAGTTAAGCTCGATATGTGGGGCGAGGAGGATATGATAACTTTTACTGACCTGGACAAGCTTAAAACTTATGAGGCCTCTTATCAGAACAGAGACGGATCTGTATCAAGAGCTATCTGCGAACTCATGCGCTACAGAGGTATGAACGGTATAACATTGCTTCATTTAGCAGCTTATCAGGTCATGTTTGACCAGGTGGTTTATTGTGTTGATCATCAGTCGGATGTTAACAGCATAGCCGGATCCAATCAGGTAACTCCGATAAGCATAATGTTCCGTCCAGAAAATGTGCGTCTTCAGAATAATAAAGCCGGAGTTAAGGCAATAAGAGATTATCTGATGGCTCACGGTGCAAGGGATATCAGAAGACGCGGCTTTTGATCTGCTCATGTGAAGCGCCGGCATAAAAGCAGGCTGAGATCTTTCCTTATATTTTAAGTTTCTATATAGCCTTCTGTCTGAAGGTGGTTATTTTCTACACACCAGTCTCCGAACTTCGCGAAAACATCTTCGCCGAAAGTTTCCTTTAAGGCTTCGGCAATCTTAGTAATCTCAGCTTCGCTGTATTCGATCCTGTTATAGTCGATTCCCTTTTCGATTATCTTGTCATTCAGCATCTTATATGTTCCGCTGCCGTTTGATCCATACAGGTACATAAACAGATATTTGCCGTATGAATACTGGGCGCCTCTCTCTGCAGTGGTCAGAGAATTGAAATCGTCTATGAAGATCCTCTCGGCATTCTCCGCGTTGACCTTTTCCGGCACAGTGTAGTCAAAGTTGTAGCGCTTTTCATTGGCCACGCCTATTGACGGATATTCATCTGCGAGCTCTTTGATTACCGAATACTCCATATATTCGGCTATTCCTTCGGTAATGATCTCGGTCGTCCGGTGATTCCTCTCAGTGATAACATGCGTAAGTTCATGGGCGATATCGGTATAATCCAGATAATCGTTTATGTACTCCGGGTTATCCCTGTAATACGGAACGGAATTAATTACTTCTTCTGAGAACATCTCATATATTACAAACATCGCGCCTTCGCTCGATGCATTGGATATCCAGCCACTTGGTTCATCATCAGCCATTATGAAGATAGGGATCTTGGTGCCGATCCCCAGTCCGGCCCACGGATATTCTCCGTCAAAATAGATGGAAATATCGATCACACTGCCGCAGTATTCATATGTGTCCGGACAGGAAGAAAGTCCCAATTCGCTTTCAAGTTCATCAATGATCGCATCAAGATTTACTTGGAAGTCACCGGGAAGATCTATGCCTTTATCGATCAAAAGAACATACTTCTCTGATTCCAGATAGCAGTAATCAGTCGAAACAAAATGATGCTCTTCCACGCCGTCGAGCTTTACCTCTTCGTAAGGCAGATCCTTAAGTCCTCTTTGTGCAAACCCGTCTATGGTCGGCTCGACAACCTCGCCGTCGATTTGTACTTCTTCAGTAGTAGTTGTTGTAGGATCCTCCCAGATCGTCGCTTCACCGGCAGTCTGAAGACATCCCGTCAACATAGTTGTCGTAGCCAGCAAAGCCGCGCCAACGGCATATAAAGGCTTCTTTGTATTAGTCTTAGGCTCTATTTTCATAAACTGTCTCCAATCCGTGAATTTGATTATACCGTGACGGGAAAATCTCAATCTTCCACTACATCATATCCTATACTGGTGACCGTGTTCAGTGTGATGTTGCTGATAAAAGGATATCCGTAAATATAATTCGCGATCTCTTCAAGCTCTTCATATGTCTTGTCCTCTTTAAACTCGATCTGGAAATCGCTCGTGATCTCGGTATAACCGACTATCTCGGCTCCGACTTCTTCACAGACCTTCTCCATCTCTTCCTTTGGAGTTCCGATATTACAGCTGATCAGAAGCTGGTTTTTAACAGCTGATAAACCGTCATATTCGACGATTTCATCCACAGTTGCCTCTTTATAATACATTTCACCGAGATCAGCTAATGTTTCACGGCTATAGTCTGTATCTGATGTATCTGAAGTCTCCGTTGTTGTCGTAACTGTTGTCGTCGGGTCTTCATCGGTCTCGGAAAATGCCACCGTGAGATCACCGCTGTATTGGATATTGCTGTCTTTTTCTTTATTCGAACAGCCTGAAAGAACCGTTGCGGCTGCAAGCAATGCAGCAACGGCAGCATAAGCAGGCTTCTCTGAGTTGTGCTTAGCTTCTATTTTCATGATTACCCCCTCCTCATGATTATTAAATATATCTTCTAAACAGATCAGCACACGGAAATGTTGCAATAAGCAGGCCTGCAGATCTAACCTTGCGGGGCCGGTGATCATCAATTCGTCAAAGCCGGTGGTCAGAACCCGAGGTTGTCGTTTACGAGGATAACCTTGATCCTTCCTTCGTGTCTTGAGAATCTTGTGATGAGGATCTGGCAGCAGATGGTATCCGGTGACTTGCAGTTAAAACATGTACCCTTTTTCGAACAGGGTGTATCAAGACCGAAACGCTGCGCATTGATAGGTGCAGCAACGTTTCTCGCGCGCTTCATTGCGGAATCGATATCGTTGCAGATCTTGTTCATGCCCACGATGAAGATAACGTGCTTAGGGCCCTGGGCGATCGCGGACACTCTGTTGGAATTGCCGTCAATATTAACGAGGATCCCGTCATCGGTCATGGCGTTGCAGCCCGCGAGGAAGAAGTCCGCATCGTAAGCCAGGAGCATGGCCTGCCTCTTGTCCTCATAAGCATCACGATCAATGAAATTATAATTGCCGGTCTTGAGGGCTTCGGACAAGCCGATCTCATGAACGCTCATACCGCCGCCCATTGAGATGGAGCTGCCTTCAGGGATAAGTTCCAAAGCAATCTTAAGAGCTTCTTCTTTGCTTGCGGCATAATAGCCTTCCATGTTGCGTGACTTAAGACCTGCGATGGTCTTCTGTGCCAGAAGTTCATTTCTTTTAGTGATGTTTGCGTCCATAGATCTGTCCTCACTTTTTCAGTTTCAGCGAAAATGACCCGCTGCAGTCTTTTTTATATTTTACTTAATGCTTCAGCCAGAACCCTGCCGAGTTCTTTCTGTCCTTCCCGATCGAGATGCACACCGTCAACATCGCTCACCTTGACGTATTCTGCAGCATCAACAAAAGTACAGCCGTACATATCGGCAAGCTGCTTGTACCAGGATGACAATTCCTGAGTCAGTCTCCTGGCATTCTCATAACCGAAGCTGTCACCTAACCAGGAATCGTTAATGGCACAGGAAATATGAGGCGGCGAGACAAGGATAACCTTGATCTTATCATTGCATCTGAAACGGTTGTATGACTGGATCTTCTCTATCATGATCTGCATCTCGCCTGCTATATCCATTGAAGAATATGAGAACTTTCTCTTGCAGTCATTGGAACCCAGCATAACGATCAAATAATCCAACGGCGCGTGGCTCTCCAAGCAGGGACCGAGATATGTAAGTCCGTTTTTCTCGCCTTCCGCAGGATCTTCTGTGGCGATCGTTCTGCCGTTCTGGCCTTCTTCGATCACCTTATATTCATTGCCCAATATCTTCTGCATGACACAAGGCCACCTGCTGTCCTCTTCAAACCTTATGCGGTTAGAAGGATCAAAACCCCAGGTAAGTGAATCGCCAAAACAAAGAATTCTTTTCATATTTGCACCGCCCGAAAAAATCTATAAATACTATATAACAAAAAACGACCGGACTTCACGCCCGATCGTCTTAACTTTTTGGCGGAGAAGGAGGGATTCGAACCCTCGAAACCCTTTTGGGGTTTACACGATTTCCAGTCGTGCGCCCTCGACCAGGCTAGGCGACTTCTCCATAATCCCTGCTATAGGACCAAAATGCTCAATGATTGTATAATCTTTGGGTACCTTTGTCAACATTCAAAGGCATAACTGCCGTGAGGTTTTATTGTCAAGGCATAATTACTGTGTTATACTTCTTAGGCTTTGATATGCCCCCATAGCTCAGTAGGTAGAGCGCATCCATGGTAAGGATGAGGTCTCCGGTTCAAGCCCGGATGGAGGCTCCAAGATTAAAAAGGAACACCTTGCTACTACGAACAGTCCTCGGCGCGTGGCGCCTGCGGAACTAGTAGCAAGGTGTTTCTTTTTGCTTTGCGTGTGAAAAACTCCGGGTGAAACCAAAACTGACTTGGTAATCAGATATACATCATGACAACGCCGGCGACCAAAGAAGCCAGGCACGTTCCGATCGCAACCACCAGAAGCGACCTTTCGAAGAAACCCAGTATCAGCGACACGCCGAATCCGATGAGAGCCGTAATGAACGAGCCCGTTGCATAAAAGATCGCAGGGAACGTCATCGCGGACAGCACCGTGTATGGGATGTAATCAAAGAATGCCTTGACCGAAGGCTTTTCGAGCTTCTTGCGGAACAATACGAAGGGGATCATGCGCACGAGATATGTCGTGAGCGCCATGACGATAAGGAGCGGGATGAAGACCTTGCTGTCGAGCTTGCCGCTTGCGCTGTCTGCCGCAGCTGCAGCTTCCGCAGGCTTATAACCCGGCGCGAATATCACCACGAGTGCGATGAGGATAATCCCCGCGATTACCGCGAATATGTTGCCGGCCTTCCCTGCCAGGATTTTTCTGACTAAGACAACGACCAAAGCAGCTGCGACTGCAGCGATGATTATCGCGAAGCCTGCCGTGACGTGCTCAGACAGGAACGGAACATAAAAAAACAGGCATGATATGATGCACGCCAGGAGCGAGCCGCACAAAATGACCTTGTCGTGCTTGGCCTTCGGCAGAACGATAGACACGAACATTCCGTAGATGCCGATAGCGAGTGCGTTCGTGAGAAAATCCGGGAAAACCTGGCCCAGCAGCGCGCCGATCAAGGTGCCTGCCACCCAGCCGATTACCGGAAGGATCGTAAGTCCGAAGAAATACCTCGCGCCGAATTCATGCTTCTTGCTCACTGCTACGCCGAAGATCTCATCGGTGATCCCATATGCGAGCAGGATCCTTAAGAGCGGCGTCATGGTCTTATCCGCCTTCTGCGACAGGGCAATGCCCATCAGAGAATAGCGCAGGTTTATGACTATCTGCGAGATTATCATGGCAAGAATGCCGCCTGCGCCCACCATTATACCGAGGCCTGCGACCTGTCCCGCCGACGTGATGTTCGTAAGCGAGATTATGCTTGCCTGAAGCCAGGAAAGGCCCTTGGAAACGGCCAGGATCCCGAACGTGAACGATACAGACAGATATCCTAAACCAATGGGGAGACCGTCTTTGACGCCCTCCCCCAATGTGTATCCGTTAAATTCTGTTTCCTTCGAAGAATCAGGCATAAAGTGCTCTTATCTCATCGAAATTAAGGTAGATATCAATATTCGCTCTGGCTTCTTCGATAGCGGGATCGCTGAGATCCGCGATCTTCGTAACAGTCTGAGCTTCAGTGTCGACTTGGTAGAGGGTACCCTCTGCGATGTAATACTTATAAACGGGATCAAATGTGCCGTCATTGTAGATCGTCGTGCGGGCGATAAACATTGCATCGCCCATGTTAAAGTACTCGTCGACCTGCATGCCGTTGCTGAGCGTCTTCTCCATCTGGAGGACCTCAAACTTATTGTCATTTGTAAGAGTGTATTTGCAGTTTGCGGGAACGCCTCCGGGAGTAGCGCCTTCTGTTGTCTTAGTTGTTGCCTCGCCGAGATGATCCTTCATGAACTTATTGAGTTCGAGGTTGTAGTCGTTGATCTTTTTATCTAATACCGAGAAGGAGTACGGACCTTCATCGGCTGACTCAGCCGCAGCATCTGAAGAAGATGTGCCCGCCTCTTCAGAAGACAACTTCTTAGAGCACGCCGTTCCGGCAAGGACCAACGATAAAACGAGTCCTAACGCGATCAAGTTTTTCCTAAATCCCATTTTCATATATTGCTCCTTTTTAAGCTCAATCTAATCTCTACGCCGATAGATTATAGCACAAGGGCGCCTGTCTTTCTTGCCGCGCTCTTTTTATATAAAACAGATTTGTGATATATTCAATTTTAGAACAACACTTAAATAGAGGGGGACGCTCATGAAGGCTTCGAAGCTTAAAGCAACCGGCGCTTTGGTATTGGCAGTGTCAATGCTTTTCGCAGGTTGCTCAAGGGTAAAAGAAGAACCCGCTGTCGAACTGGCTTCGCTCAAGATCGCTGACGACACCGCCTTCTACACAGCCCTTTCCGAGATCGATATCTTAGAATCCGACACCAAAGTGATGGAGAACACCGCTTTCAAGTTCACGGGCAGCGAAGCCCAGTTCAACGTCATCATAAGTATCGACGCCAAATCCGATATCGGCAACGTCTACAGCTACACCCGCTGCGAAGACGAAGCGACCGCAAAGGCCCTTTTCGACTATTACTTCTACACATATTCCTCCGTCCTGGAATCTGAGAATTTCACTGGTGCCAAGGGCTACAAGGTCTTCGATAACTATGCCTATCTTCTGATCAGCGGCACTTGTGACAACATGCCTTACCACGATGCGCTCTATCTCTTGGGCGACACGGTCGTCGTCGCATTTGAGGGCGCCGGCGATCCGGCCAACAAGAAAGAGATCGACACTTTCTTAAATTCGCTCGGGTATCCCGCTCCATAGGATTAACAGATTCTGATCAGGGGCGCTCCGGAAAAGAACACTTTTTTCGCCCCCACACGAAAATGGTGCTTTTCGCGAAGAATTCAGGAATCGTTAGTCAGTGCGTGCGTAAATCGTGCGTAAACCAGGAGCTTTTACGCACGGTTCTGCGCATTTTCGAGCAAACTGGCGTAACCCCGTGCCTAAAAATGCCCAAATCACGCACGTTTTGCGCACGAAGCAAAGACCTGCTTCCAACCCAAGGCAAATTAAAACAAGTTCGGGTGTATATCAGCAATAATATAAGCGTCCACGCTCTATAAACAAAAGAGGCCGCCCCTTCACGGGACAGCCTCTTTAAAGTCAACTTGTTAAATGCTGATTACTTAACCTGTGCGTAAGCGATAGCGTAAGGTGTCTTGCAATTCTCGTCAGCTGCCATAACTACTACGTAGTAACCCTTCTGCATCTTCTTTGCCTCGTACTCGATGTCATAGAAATAAACACCGTTATCGTACTTGGTAGGAGTTGTGATCGCCTCATAGACGGGTTCCTTAAGGTCGCTCTTATCGAATTCCTTATCTTCGCTGTAGTAGAAAGCGTAGTAAACTTCGTTACCCTTAGCTGCCTTGTCTACTTCGATGGAGAAAGCGAGGACCTTTGTGCCCTTTGCAGAATAAACGCCCGGCTTATCCATTGTGCTGTCATAGTCCCACCACCTTGCTTCTTCGATGTAATCGTTGAAGTCTTCGTTATAGCAGGTGTAGCTCTGCTTCTTGTCGCTCTCAACTACTTCGAGCTTCTCGAAACGGTCGATGACCGTGCCGCCGAAGCTGAAACCGCCGAAGATTACAAAGTATACGCCTGCGCCGATAAGTGCAAGTGCAACAACGCCGGCAGCGATGATGCCGATGATAAGGCCTGTCTTTTTCTTCTTAACGGGAGCCTGTTCAGCAACCGGCTCAGGTGTCTTGATAGGGCCTGAAGGCGGGTTGAACGGAATCGGCTCGGGTGCAGGTGCGGGAGCAGGTGCCTCGGGAGCTGCAGGTGCTGCATATGCAGGTGCTTCAGCCGGAGCGGGTGCAGCAGCGGGTGCCTCATAAGCGGGAGCAGCGGGTGCCTCATAAGCGGGAGCAGCAGGTGCTTCATAAGCAGGAGCAGCGGGTGCTGCGTAAGCAGGTGCTGCCTCAACAACAGGTGCTGCCTCAACGGGTGCTGCTTCTACAGCGGGTGCGATTGCTGCGGCAACTGCAGGTTCAACAGCGGGAGCTGCTTCAGCTACTGCCTCAACAACGGGTGCTGCCTCAACGGGAGCTGCTTCTACAGCTTCTACAGCGGGAGCAACTGCTGCAGGAACTTCGGGTTCAACTACAGGTACTGCCTCTGCTACTGCCTCAGCAACAGGTGCTGCTTCAACAGGTGCTGCTTCAACAGCCTCTGCGACAGGTGCAACTGCTGCGGGAACTACAGGTTCTGCAACGGGAGCAGCGGGAACTGCTTCGACTGCGGGAGCTGCCTCAACAACGGGAGCGACGGGTGCAACAGGTGCAACGGGTGCTGCCTCTACAACGGGTGCTGCTTCTACAACAGGAGCGACAGGCGCAACGGGTGCTGCGGGTGCTGCCTCTGCGGGAGCAGGATTAGAAGGTCTGAGCTTGGATCCGCACTTAGCACAGAAAGCGGCGCCTTCTCTTACCGGATTACCACAGTTAGGACAAAACTTAGCCATATATTATCCTCCTTAAGTTATCTAACCTATAAATTTTACCACATCTTAAGAAGTCTTGATAATAAGTCTTTAATAAAATACGGCAAAGCATTCAGCTCTGCCGCAATTCAAATCGCTTTTTTATGAATAACTGCCCTTATTTCGCTCCGTCCGTCAGGTAATCGATCGCTTCGATGTAGCCGTCAAAGCCTTTGCCGGTAATAGTTTTCGAGCAATAGTAAGAGACGTAGGAGATCTGGCGGAAAGCCTCACGTTCGTTTACTTTGGAGATGTGGACTTCAACCGCGGGGATCTGCACCGCCTTGAGAGCGTCAAGGAGAGCGACGGATGTGTGGGTGTATGCACCAGGATTGATGACGATGCCGTCGACCTTCTCGAAATATGCCTGCTGGATGTAATCGACCAGATCGCCCTCATGGTTGCTCTGGAGGCACTTGACCTCTATCCCCTTGCCATCGCAGTGGGATGTGATCATGGCGATCAGGTCATCGTAAGTGGAAGCACCGTAGATATCAGGCTCCCTGATGCCGAGCATGTTGAGGTTAGGTCCGTTAAGCACAAGTATTTTCATAGTTTATTTCAACTTTCCCAGGATATCGGCGATCGCCTTGTCGTAGAAATCCTGCTTAACTTCGAATCTGTCATAGGAGACCTTGTAGTCGCACCAGGTCTCGTACTTGTCCTTGCGCTGCTCATAGAGCTTCTCAACACCGTGGAGTTGTGAGATCGGTCTGTTCTTATCTGTAAGCGCCGTCAGCGGACGTTCAAGATAGAAGACGTTGGAATTGCAGCGTACATAGAACTTGTTTACGTCACGCGTTACGACACCGCCGCCGCAGGATATAACGAGTCCGCTCTTGGGCAGGAACTCTGCTGCGATATCGCATTCCATCTCACGGAACTCATCTTCGCCTGCTTCAGAGATGACCTCTGCAGGTGTTCTTCCGAACTTCTCGGCAAAAGCAATATCAAGGTCGACCAGAGTGCGGCCTGTTACCGTCGCGATGTTTCTTGCCAGCAGCGACTTGCCTGAACCGGGCATTCCGATGATCGTGATGTTGCGCATGCGGTTTTCAAGGAGCTTAATAACATTCTCGATCTTCTCTGCCGCTTCATCAGGTACATAAGCTGCGCCGTTTGCGCTGTCGGGATTGCCGAGCTCTTCAGCTCCGGCAATATCACCTGCGAAGATCCTTGATGACTTATATGCCTGCGCGACGAGCATCGCAAGTCCGCCGCAAGTCTTAAGGCCAAGGTCTTCTGCTTCCTGCAGGAACTTGGTTCTTGAAGGATTGTAGACGACGTCAGCGCATGCTTCGAGGTCTGCGAATTTTTTAAGATCAAGGAGCTTATTATCTACCTTAGGGAACATTCCGACAGGTGTGCAGTTGACGATTATCTGAGCGTCTCCTGCCTTCTCGTAAACATTGGAATAGTTGATCTCAGTCTCGAGGTCGCAAGCATAAACATTAGCTGCGCCGAGTGTCTTGAGCGCATAGAAAACTGCGGATGCCGCGCCGCCCGTGCCGAGCACGAGGACTCTCTTGCCTTCTACGGAAATGCCCTTTCTGGTGAGCATATAGATAAATCCGAAGTAATCGGTGTTCCATCCCTTTGTCTTTCCGCCTTCGAAAAGGACTGTATTAACGCTGCCCGTTGTTTTCGAAGCATCGTCTAATTCATCGCACATAGCGCAGGCATTTTTCTTGTAGGGGATCGTTACATTGAAGCCCTTAAAGACGCCGCTCTTAAAAAGTGTCTCAAGCTCTTCAGGCTCACGCTCAATTACAGAATATGAGTATGAAGAATCAAAGAGGCTGTGGATCTCAGGTGAATATGTGTGCGCAAGAGTCCTTCCAAGAACGCCGAACGCAGGCTTGTTCTGATGGACCTTGGAGATGTCCATGAGAGCCTTGAAAAGATCTCTTACATAAGGTCTGCTCTCGAAGCCCGCGATCTCTTCCAAAGCCTTGAATTTTTCTTCTTCCCTGGCAGGAATGTACACATCCATGCCGTTCTCTCTTTTATAGTTTCCGATCTGACGGCATGTCGCGATCCTCTCTTCGAAAAGATCCAAGATACCGTTATCGATCTCATCCAGTTTTCCTCTGAGTTCATTCAAGTCGGGTCTCTCGCTCATTGGCTTATCCTCCATATTAAAGTGATACGAGCAGCAGGTCGTAAAGCGCGATCGCTGCAGCAGCTTCGACGACCGGTACGGCGCGAGGTGCGACGCACGGATCGTGTCTTCCTTCTATGCTGATAGTGGTATTCTTCTGTTCTGCCAGATCGACTGTCTCCTGAGCTTTGGAGATGGACGGCGTGGGCTTTAATGCGACGTCAAAGACTATCGGCGCCAGATCTCCCAAACTGATGCCGCCCTGTATTCCGCCGCTGTGATTTGTCTTCAAAGTGAGGTTGCCTTCTTCGTCAAACATGAAGGCATCGTTATTCTCGGAGCCCTTAAGGTCAGAACCCTCAAAGCCGTTGCCGAACTCAACGCCCTTAACTGCGGGGATCGCGTAAAGTATCTGCGCAAGCTTAGCTTCGATGCCGTCAAATATCGGTCCTCCGATTCCTTCCGGATAACCGTAAATAATGCATTCGATGACGCCTCCTACCGAGTCGCCTTC
Organism: Clostridiales bacterium; assembly: GCA_017427465.1. GTDB lineage: Bacteria > Bacillota > Clostridia > Saccharofermentanales > Saccharofermentanaceae > Saccharofermentans. The sequence continues at coordinate 37,593 of JAFRST010000006.1, forward strand.
CATGCGCGCCTGCTCGATCTTCTCCTTCATAAGCTCGCCCTTGGCATCGTCAACAACAGGGAAATCCTTGTCACAGACTTCCGCAAGGTCATTTCTGAAAGCCTCGTCATTCACACCGTGATCGAAGTATGTATCGTCACTTACGCCTGCGACTTTCTTAAGATGCGCACTGATCTGCACGCCGTATTTGCTGAGCTCCTGAAGTGCGATCGAACCTGCGATGCAAAGAGGCGCGGTCATTCTTCCGGAGAAGATCCCGCCGCCTGACTTTGAAGCATCATCTCCGTAAAGGAGCTTTGCCGCATAGTCAGCGTGTGACGGCCTCGGGCAGTTGATGATGGATGCGTAGTCCTTGGGCTTTGTATTCGTATTGACGATGTATCCGTGAAGCATCGATCCGACGCGCTCGAAAATAACCTCATCGGCTTCCTTCCGGGGTGTTGACCAGGCATTCTTACCCGGCGCGCGGCGTGCCATGAAAGCAGCTGTCTTCTTGGGATCAGGCTCAACTTCAGAAGGAAGTCCGGTGATATAAACGCCGATCGTCTCGCTGTGGGACTCGCCGTAGATCATTATGTCGAGAGCATCGCCCTCATATGTGCTGCTTGAATTCATTATTGGCACATCTCCTTTAACAATATCTTCCTGAACTCAGGAAAAGATTTATCGAGGCAATCGATGTTATCAAGTTCGATATCTTTGCCTGTGGCTGCTGCGCACAAAACTGCCGCCATAGCCATTCTGTGATCGCCCGACGAAGTGAGCACGATATTGTCAGCGACCTTATCTATATATTCTATCGTAATACTGTCCTCTTCGAGCGTTACATTTCCGCCGATTGCCTTAAGCATTTCCGTGATCGCCTTAGCCCTGTCAGATTCCTTTATGCGGAGCCTCTTAATTCCCTTAAGAACAGTCTTCTGCGCTCTGAACGCGCCAACGACCGCCATATACGGAACGATGTCCGGAATATCACTGCAGTCTATCTCGATAGAAGGTCTTACCGGATTTATCAGACTGTCCTGCACGAAGACAGTATCGTCTTCCACAAGATAGGATATGCCTGCGAGCATCAGGAATCTCATTATCGCCCTGTCTCCCTGAACGGACTGCATATTAAGGCCCGTTACCTTGGCTGAACCACCATGGATCAGGCTTCCTAAGCAGATCAGAAAAGCTCCGTTGCTCCAGTCACCTTCCACTTCAAAATTCCCGTCCGGCACAGCTGTTTGAGTCTTCGCGGGAATCTTAAAAGTATCACCTTCTCTTACAACGTTTATTCCGTATTTAGAGAGTGCGTCTGTCGTAAGCTCGATATAGTGCACCGATGCGATTCCGCCCGTTACTTCAACAACTGATTCTTTGTCAAAACAAGAGAGCGCCATAAGGAGCCCGGAGATATACTGCGAAGAAACCGAGCCGTCGATAACATATCGACCGCTGTCTATATTTCCCGTAACCGATATCTCATTTGCATCTGCATTTTTAGTGATCGTTACACCGAACGGCGCGAGGCAGTCTGCAAGTTCTTTTATGGGTCTTTCGATAAGTCTTCCCTTAGTCTTAAAGACGAGTGTTTTTACTGACCGGGATTTGCACGCGAGAGCTGCGGGAATCATGAAGCGGAGTGTCGATCCGCTCTCATTGCAGTTAAGGATAATTGTCTCTGAGTCTTCATCCTCAAGCGCGCGGAGGCAGGCTTTTGTAGCCCTTATATCGTCATTATCATCAGGCGATTCTTCAAGGAAATCACCCCTTGCGCCGAGCAGGAAATTTATAATAAGTTCCCTGTGACAGACCGACTTTGAAAGCGGCGCCCTGATATCCAGATTAAGATTTCTGCAAGCTATTCTCATACTGATAAAAACTTCAGGAACTCCTCTTTATTCATCTTTCTGATCTCGGCCCGGCCGATCTTATTAACAAGTATAACCGATAAAGTGTCGCCGCGTTTCTTTTTATCATTCATTGCGCCTTCCACGATCGCTTCGGGCGTGATGTCATCTTCTGTCGGGAGCTTATAAAGCTTTAAAAGATTCTTCATCTTCTCAGCTTCTTCTGCTTCCAGAGTGCCTGCTCTTACACACGCATCGATAACGATGCCCATACCCTTCGCGACACAGATTCCGTGAGGCTTGGTAAAGCCGCTGTCGCGCTCGATCACGTGACCTACGGTGTGACCGAAGTTCAATGTCTGGCGCCTGCCGTTATCGGTCTCGTCTTCACCTACTACGCTTGCCTTGTCAGACACATTCATGAAGACGATCTCTTCTAACAGATCTTCGTCATCTCTGATGTTGCCGTTCGCTTTCTCGAGCTTGTCGAAAAGCGCAAGGTCCATGATGAAAGCATGCTTGGTGACCTCGCCCATGCCTTCGGTAAAAACTTCATCGGGAAGTGTCTTTAAGAATGAGGTATCTTCAAGAACAAGTGACGGCTGCCAGAAAGCTCCGACCTGGTTCTTACCCATCGGAATATCGATTCCCGTCTTGCCTCCGACCGATGCGTCGACCATAGCAAGAAGAGATGTCGGGAGCTGGATGACCTTGATCCCACGAAGGAACGTCGAAGCCGCAAAGCCTGCCATATCAGTCGTTACGCCGCCGCCTAAGCCTACTACGAAGTCAGTCCTCGTAAAGCCTGCTTCGGCCATCTTATTCCACATGCCGGCGATCTCATTAATATTCTTATTCTGCTCGCCGGCTTCGAAAACATAATCAATGACTTCAAAGCCCGCATCTTCGAGCTGAGCCGTTACTGTATCAAGATAGAGCCCGGCAACATTTGTCTCTGAAACGATCAATGCTTTGAGCGCGCCGGGGCAGACCTTCTTAGCCTCTTCGCCTAAAGCTAAGACCGCATTCTTGCCGATAAGGACGTCGTAGCTTTTTGATGCCGCGTTAACGTGAACCGTCCTCATATACCATCTACCTCTTCTTTGATCTTTCTGCCTTCATCGAGCAGTTCGCGAAGACCGTCGAAGTCGTCCTCAACAAGTGCCTTTCTGTACTTTGCAAGTTCTTCCTGGAGATGGTCGATCTCAAAGATCAGATTGTCCTTGTTTTCCAAAAAGAGCTGTGTCCACATCGTAGGATTGAGCCATGCGACTCTCGTCATATCCTTGTATGAACCTGCCGAGAAACCCTTGTGGTTCCTAGCTGACGGGCTCTTGATATATGCGTTTGAAACGAGGTGTGCCATCTGCGAAGTGAAAGCAATCATCTTGTCGTGTTCGTCTGCGTGCGATAAGTGATAGCTTCCGAAGCCGCAGGGCGCGAGCAGATTTTTAACTCTGTCTAAAAGGAACATGTCGTCAAATCTCGGCGGTACTACAACCATCGGCGCACCGAAGAACATGTCTGATCTCGCGTGCGTCATGCCTGAGAATTTTGTGCCTGCCATCGGATGGCACCCGACAAAGAGAAGACCGTTTTCTTCCGCGATCTTAAAGCACTTCTCGCATACGAGTCTCTTCGTACCGCACGCATCGATTATCATGCCGTCTTTATTGAAAAATTCCTTATGTGCCTCCATCCAGTTGATGCTTGCTTCCGGGTACAAAGACAGGATTACGAGATCGCATTTTCCTAAGTTTTCATCTGTCAGTTCATCGTCAATGATGCCCTGCATCTGAGCCATCTGGGTGATGCTTTTCGTGCGGTTCCAGCCGTAAACTACAGCTTCCTCGTCACTTTTGTATGCCTTTGCGAATGAGGCTCCGATAAGGCCTAATCCGACTACGCCGACTGTCATCTTCATGTTGAATACACTTCCTTTTCCGAACTGTTGATGGTGCTCATTTTCGAGCAGATAAAAAATGACGCTGACATGGTGATCAGCGTCAATAATTTACAGAATGCTTCTTGCCTTTGCGATCGCGTCCATAACCTCAGTGAACTGCGCAGGTGTGAGTTGCTGTGCTGCATCGGAGAGGGCCTTCTCGGGATTGCAGTGAACCTCGATCTCGAGAGCGTCCGCACCGGAAACAACCGCTGCCATCGACATCGGCTTGATGAGATTGGACTTACCTGTCGCATGCGAAGGGTCACCTACGACAGGAAGGTGTGTGATCTGCTTTAATACTGAGATGGCGCTTACGTCGAAAGTATTTCTCGTGTATGTCTCGTAAGTTCTGATGCCTCTCTCGCAGAGGATAACGTTCGGGTTGCCCTCGCTCATGATGTACTCGGCGCTCATCAAAAGCTCTTTGATGGTGGCAGAAAGACCTCTCTTCAAAAGGATCGGCTTGCCTGTCTTACCAAGTGCCTTAAGAAGGTCGAAGTTCTGCATGTTGCGTGCGCCGACCTGAAGGAAATCAACCTCCTCAAATACCGGGATCTGCTCAGGGCTCATGATCTCGGAGCAGATCGGAAGACCTGTCTCCTTCTTAGCTTCGAGCAAAAGTCTGATACCCTCTTCGTGGAGTCCCTGGAAATCGTAAGGAGAAGTTCTTGGCTTGAAAGCGCCGCCTCTTAAGATCGTTGCGCCTGCTGCCTTAACTGCTCTTGCTGCGTTCATGATCTGTTCTTCGCTCTCGACAGAGCAGGGGCCTGCGATAACTGCGAAATTGCCTCCGCCGATCTTGACGCCGCCGATATCGATGATCGTATCTTCGGGATGGAACTTCCTGTTAGCCTTCTTAAAAGTCTCGGATACTCTTGTGACCTTCTCGATGATATCGAGGCCCTGGAGCATATCGATATCTACTGTTGATGTATCGCCGATAAGTCCTAAAACTGTGCAAAACTCACCTTTTGACTCATTGACCTTAAGGCCCTTGTCTTCAAACCAGTTGATAAGGCTGTTGATCTGTTCTCTTGTCGCCGTGTTCTTCAATACTGCAATCATGTTGTTTTCTCCTTCTATCCGGGCTTGGGACCCCTTTATGTTCCACCGGTTTAACTTGAATAAAAAACGCTGCCGGGCTCTTAGCGTACCCTGCAGCGTTATTCAAATCAAATCATATCTTTGGTTCTCTTAGGCGCTAGCAAAAGCCGCTTTAGTTCTTCTCCCTAAAGTAGTAATAGTAGCTATACGCATAAAAGAAAACCGCAGTCTTCATAAGGAATCTCCTTGAATCAAAACTGCGGTTATTAAATCACACCTTTTTGCATATTGCAATAACTAATACCATTTTAGTAGGTTTGTCCGTCATCGCTTCATTTATGCGAAATCTTCCAGTCCCGTCTTCTCATGGATCAGCTCGATTACGCTGTCCGGTTCCATATTGAGCGCGACCGCGATCTCATTGTTGACCCTGTTCCTGGCATCGATCAGCGCGCGCTCATCCTGCGCGTTCAGATGCTTGCCTTCCTTGGCGAGCTCCTCGGCATGTCTGTTGATCAGATAGATCAGTCCGACGATGTCCTCCCTGCTGCCGTTAACGATAATATCCGTAAAAGTTGCCTTGCGCTCATTGCGGTCCTCGATCCAGCTGCAGTTGTCGATCGGTAGCTTGTCCAGAAGTGCGATGGCCTCCTTCTTGGACGCGACCGGTCTGATCCTGCTGACCTGCGCCTCGTTGTTGAGCGGTACATATACATATTGTGATCTTGCAACAAAGAGAGGCTTGAGAACGTAATATTTCTGCGGCTTCTCTTTGAAGAAGCTGATATCTTTAATGTCGTCGATCTGGCAGACGCCGCTGCCTGCGTATACGATGTTGTCACCTATTTTAAAGCCCATCTAAACCTCCCTTTCTTGAATTGGTCAAAAAATTTTATAAAAATCGCGAAAAAACTATTTGTAAAATACGAATTATGGTATATACTACAAGATTTATTTTAGCATGGGCATATTTATATTGCCCGTAGACAATTTCTACAAAAAACGCTCTGTTTCAGCACTTTCGTTTGACTTTGTCGGGTTTCCGGCGCAGTTTTTGAGGCAATTTTCAGGCAGAGGTCAGCGCTATGTCAGGGCATAGTCCGCCCATTGCCGCCTGGTGCCAGTCCGGCCATCAGGCCTTATGCCTTCCTTATGCCTTTTCGCAGGCTTCCTTGATCCTGTCGATAACGATCTCCAGAGCCTTGATGCGGGCATATTTCTTATCGACTGACTCCAGGATGTACCACGGTGCAAACTCAGTAGACGTCTTCTTGATCATCTCGTCGATCGCCGTCTCGTACTTATCCCATTTCTCGCGGTTGCGCCAGTCCTCATCAGTGATCTTCCACTGCTTCTCAGGATTTGCCTGGCGCTCCTTGAAGCGCTTGAGCTGCGTGCGCTTGTCGATCTGTACCCAGAACTTTATGACGACTGCGCCCCAGTCAGTTAATTCCTTCTCGAATTCGTTGATCTCGTTATATGCGCGCTGCCAGTCATTCTCCGAGCAGAATCCTTCGATCCTCTCGACCATGACCCTGCCGTACCACGTGCGGTCAAAGATCGCGATGTGGCCGGTCCTGGGAAGCCTTGTCCAGAATCTCCACAAGAAGTGTCTTGCCTTCTCATGCGGCTCCGGGCTCGCGATCGGCAGCACCTCGTATCCTCTCGGATCGAGAGCTCCGGTGATCCTCTTGATGTTGCCGCCCTTTCCGGCAGCGTCCCATCCCTCGTACGCGATGATGACCGGGATCTTCTTCCTGTAAAGTTTGTTGTGCAGATCTCTTAATTCATCCTGCAGCTCATCTAACTTCTGATCGTACTCCTCATCCGTCAGAACCTTGCCCTTGAGCTCAACCTCCTTCAGGAGCGGGGTCTTCTTGAGCGGGAAAACATTCTGCAGGATCGGCGCCGCGGTATTCTTATTCTTCAGAGCTGTCTCAATGCCCTGGTTCAAGAACTCGAGCACCTGGAGCTCTGCAAATTTCTTATCTTTACTGTCAATGATGTACCACGGAGCCGTCGGATTGTTCGTATCCTTCAGGTACTGGTCGTACACCTCAATGGCCTCGTCGTAGTGCTTGTTCTCATAAAGGTCTCCCTTGTCAACGCGCCACTTCGTATCCTTGTCATCCAAGAGCTTTTCGAGACGCTCTCTCTGCTCCTTCTTGCCGATATGGAAGAAAAACTTCATGACAAGATAACCGTTATCAACAAGCGACCTCTCCGTCCTGTTGATCGACTCGATCGTCTCCTCATATTCCTTGTCACTTAAGACATCTTCCATCCTCGCGTCCGTGACCTCCTCCATCCAGAACGTGTCATAGAACGCGAATTTTCCCTTCTCAGGGATCTCCTTCATATACCTGTACAGGAACGGATATCTCAGTTCCTCCTTGGAAGGCTTCGGGAACGTCTTGACCCTGAAAAATCTCGGATCGATATTCTTAATGATCTTACCCAGCACGCTGCCCTTGCCCGCAGCGCCCCATCCTTCGAAGATAACCATTACCGGAAGCCCCGCCTCCTTGATCTTCATCTGCGCCGCGAAAAGCTTGCTTCTTTCATCTTCTATTCTCTTTGCCAGTTCCTCGTCATCCGGCTTTGCAATCTTTACAAAATCCTTAAGCATATGTGACCTCCGATCGCGGGTAATGTTGTATGGCATCGGCCGCTTTATGCCGCCTTCTGCGTTCGGTCAGCCGGCCGCTTTCTGAATTCTCCGGCCGCCGGTATTTTTCATCTTCTTACCCTTTAATTATGGGAACTCCTTTGTCGTTTTGTAAGTCGGTAATTGCATTATTTTAGGGGTTTTCGATTGTGCATTTGCCCCATCAGCCCTTATTTCATTACCGTTCCCGCCTTGTCGCACTTTGTATGATTTTGTCGGATAATTCCGACAAAGAGCGCGGCTATAATTTGGGTAAGAACGATCCGCCCCCCGCGCTTCCACGGTCAGAGGTACCCGCCCATGCAAATACTCGAACCCTACATTCCCAAAGAATACCTCGCCCTCCGCATCAACTACTGTAAGAAGATTCTGAAGGACCTGCCTGAGGTGATGGTAAGCCAAAGACTACTGCGTGGAAAAAAATCGATGTTTGCGTTTCTGATTCGCATTATTATCGTCTTAGCGGTGCAACCGGGAAAAATCTTTTGCTCTGCTCACGGCAACGTGAAGAATTGCTCCGGGAACTGGCGAAATTGGAAGGGCTATGGGAAAGTGCTTTTCGCGGGTTGCCCCCGCCGGACATTGAGCCAAGAAAAATAAGGCGGTCATTTCTTAATAATAATGAAACCGTGATATTAGACGGTAATTTTTTTGAGAGCCTGAAGAATGATGCAAATCCTTATTTCCCGGACAGCAAAAAATACTTTTATAACGGAACATATTATCGTTCTGCTGCAGAAGTTGATATCGAAAGGTTTTATACAGAACAGGGGATACCTTTTAAGTACGAACCGGAGATATGGCTCAAAGGTCTTAACCACCCCATTTACACTGATTTTGTTTTGCTTATCAAGGAACTTGATCTTTGCAAGTTCCATGAGCATTTCGGGATGAAGAATTTCTCCGGTTATGCAGCCGGCACGCTATCAAAATACACCAACTATTCAGAGGCCGGTCTTGTCATGGATTTTGACGTTATCTGCACCTATAACTATGACAGCGTTCCGTTTGATCTCAGAATGCTTAGTACCAAACTTAACCATGCCGTCTATGACTCACTATTTGCACTTGATATTCCTTTTTAAAACAATAGTTAACTTTTTGATTGCCTAAAACACAAAATCACATCACCATTTAGACTACTTTTGGTCAAAAGTGATGTTTTGTGTAGCCTAAATCCTCCATTGACATCACTTTTCAGGCTACCACCATTAATCTGCAGTAAAGTCCGCGGAAAACTTCCCTTCAGGCATCTTCGTCACCCTGTTTCCGGCCATAAAAAAAGGGGACAATCGCCCCCTGCCATTCAAATCACGATATTATCTCTGCCGGCCGCTCAGCTTACCCTGATCTCTTCAAGGAAGGTCTCAAAATCAACTCTCTCGAGCTCAACTTCCTCGTTCAGCGCCTCAATGCTCACGTTAGACATTGAATTGATGCTCTGCTCGCTGTCGCTATTTTGATCGTAAGAAAAATCTTCCATAACAGAAACACCTTATTAAGTTATTTCTCGTATTCTACTACTACACCTCACGATTTTTTTATGACATTTTTAAAAAGTAACACAATCATCATATTACAGGCTCCGGATGCCGGGGGCCCTCCACCCACACGAGGCTCATTCCGCCCTCATGCCGCAGCCTATATTTCCTTAATAATAAAAACATTTGCAGTTATGAAGCATTAAAGGTATCATTACTGCATGAATAAGCAAAAATTGACAATTATTTTGACAGCAGTGGCAGCCGTTCTTCTGGTTGTCCTGGTTGTACTTCTGGCAATGCGTTCCTGCGGCAAGAACAGTTCGCAGGTCACTCCTTCGGACAGCGTCGCTACTTCCGCTACGGATGTTTCCGGCGAGTCTTCTGAAAGCAGCGAAAACACTGACGCTACCACCACCACTGAAACAGAACCCGGCGAAGTCATCATCGGCATCGAAGACGACATCAACGAAAGCAGCACTGACGGAACAACTGCAAGCGGTACAAACGGCGGCAGCGGATCCGGCAGCGGATCTAACGGCGGCAGCGGCAACGGTGGTTCAAGCGGTGAAGACGACGGCGTGATCGAGTTGCCTTTCGTACCTGCTGACGAACTCTGATTCCACACTTTCAGTAACGAAAATTAAAAGCCGGTTTTTGGCGGCCCGTTTTATCGTGGGCGGGCATACCGGCTAAGTTTCAAGCGCAATGCTTAAAACTCTATCTCCCTGTCACAGATCTCGAGGGCTGCAGTGCGGTGCGTCACGATGACGACCGTCTTGTCTGTCAGCGCACGGAGATTCTCGAGAAGCTTTTTCTCGGTCGCTTCGTCAAGGGCGCTCGTTGCTTCGTCGAGAAGCAGGACGGGCGCGTCAGAATATAATGCGCGGGCGATCGCGATCCTCTGCATCTGACCTTCGGACAGGCCCGTGCCGCGTTCGCCGAGAACAGTATCGATTCCATTATCAAGTTCAGATATAAACTCATCCGCGCAAGCGATCTTAAGTGCGCGGTTGATGCGCTCATCAGATGAAACATCTTTACCGGAAGCGGAAACTGCAGCATTGACACCTGCTGAGGCCCCGGCATTAGCGCCTGCGCCCTCTTCACCTTTTCGCTCCGCAAAGCTCACGATCTCCCTGACCGTGCCGCTCATAAGCTTATTGCCCTGAGGGACATATGCGAACAGGCGGTGCCAGGATGCATCCAAAGGAGCGCGCGCGCCGTCAGTCAATTCAACATAGCGATCTCCGCTGTCAGGTTTGTAGATGCCCATCAGGAGCATGAGGGCTGTGGATTTGCCGCAGCCGCTGTGGCCGGTGAATGCCACATACTCGCCCTTCTTAACATACAGGCTCAAGTCAGATACGGCGACAGGCATATTGTCTTTGGAGGCCGCTTCGACGGTGTTCGTTGAAGGATAGTAAGTGTATGAGACGTGGTCGAGGCCGATGGCGGAAAGAGAGTCGCGGTAAAAAGCTGCGACTTCGGAGCGATCCTTGGCGTCCTCGACGATGTCGTCATCGAACTGCTCGATCTCCATGAGTCTTTCGGCGCTCGCGAGCATCTGGTACCAGCGGGGCAGGTAGCCTGTGATGTTGGCGAAAGGCGACTGGATCTGGGTGATGAGCTGGGCGATCGCGGTAAGAGTTCCGTAAGAGACAGTCCCTGTAAGGATGCCGTAGGCGCAGTAGATGATGCCGAAGACGTACATGCCGTTCATGGCGCCGCCGAAGCCGAAGTTGCAGATATTGGAAAATCGCGTTCTCTTCATGCGGGCCTTTTTATGTGCTGAGGCTTTCGCGTGGGTACCGGCTTCTGTCTGGTCTTCTGCAGCGAAAGAGCGGATCACGGTAAGGCTGCCGATACGTTCCTGCATGAAGACACGGAGGGCGCCGTCTTTTTCCTGAACGCCCTTATGGAGCTTTTTCATGCTCTTTCGGAAAGCAAAAGTCAGCACTGCAAGAACGATGCCCAGAGGAATTATTATCAGCGCGAAACGCGCGTCGAGGATCGTGATCATGACGAGGGCCGAGAGCATCTTGACCGCCATGCCTGCAAAGCCCGGGATGATCTCGGTATAGTTGTTGGCAATGACTGTCGTGTCGCTCGTCAGGCGGTTGAGCCACTCGCCGGAGTGGACGGCGCTGACGCGGCCGAAGTCTTTTCGAAGGATGTTATGCATGAGGCGCTCTTTGAAAAGATTCTCGAGTGTGGCGCGGGATAATTCGGACAGCCACCTTGAGATCGCGGAGAGCATCAGCTGGGCCAGGATGAGCACGACGATATAGACCGAGTTGCGGATGAAGCCTTGCGGGTCGCGGTCGACCGCACTGTTGACGATGTCGCGGAGGAATACGGCATAAAGCACACCGCTCGCGCCGTTAAGGGACTGAACGATGGTAAGTGCGAGGATGTAGAGTTTCTTCCCCGCAGGAACTTTATAGAGCCATCTGATCGCGTTGTCGTTCATCGTTTGAGGATTTTTCTCGCTAACCGTTTTAGTCTTGCAATTATAACACGCACGGGGAAGTGAGCGTACCGGGCGCGCACATAGAGCTTGTAGCCGAAGCTGTTAAGATCGAGTTCTTTTCCGTTGCGCCTGAGCGAGGTCAGCACGCCTAAGATCTGCGAATCCGTGATGCCGTATTCTTTGCTCGCGCAGTTGTCGCCCAAGATAACGTAATCATTCTCGCGGACTTTGACGACGCGGTGCAGGACGTACTGTCCGTTGGGCCGCTTATACAAAGCTACATCATATTTTTTCAGGCGTCCTTCCGGCCTGGAGATGATCGAGATATCCCTGTCCTGCTTGATCATGGGGTTCATGCTGACGCCGACAGTCGTATAGACCAGCTTGCCGCTCTTGGCGAGTTCTTCTTCGAAGCTGATCATCGGTTCATTCCCTCGTAGGCGACACTTGCGGCCTCAGGATCCATGTTGCAGCCGAGCCTGTAAAGTTCAACCGAGTCTGCCATTTTATCTATGAGTGTCAGCGTCTTTTGCATAGCAAGGGCATCTAAAGGCCTGTACGCCTGCTGGACCAGCATCGGGTACGCCTCAGAACGCGTGATCTTCACGATCGAATTATCAGATGCGCGCTCTAAGATGCACACGGCTTTTACCGGCACCGCGATCTTATTCGACAGTTTGTGCTTGCCGTCATAAGGAGTGCCAAATGCTGTCACAACATCACCGATATGGAAAAGAGGCTTATCATCGTTGACCATCACTGCGCGGTCTCCGAATAACCTGCGCCAGAGTGCGGTGTGAGTGGACTTGCCGGTTCCGGACTTGGCTGTAAAAACATATGCCGCGCCGTCGACTGCGATGACCGATCCGTGGAAAAGGATAGTGTCGTAATAAGGCATCTTCTCGGAGATTTTGCGGTAGACGGCAAGCTCTTCAAGATAGCTGTCGCGGCATCCTTCGCGCTCTGCGCGGGAGCGTTCATATTCGATATCTTCCTGAGTGATAGTGACAGAGAAATCGGCAGGTTCTTCCGTACGGTAAGCGGCACAATAACGGTGAACTTCGTCGTGGAGCGAATTCACCTCTACAATCTTGCCTGCAAACTCATATCTGTCCGTGATCATTCAAGCGCGCCGATCTTCTTTAATTCTTCGATGACGTGGTCTACGTCTTTCTCGATTGCGCCCTCGGGTGCATCATACTTTTCCTTCATGGCAGCGACTACCTGGTCTCTGGTCGTCTCTTCCTTGAGAAGGTCAATGATCACGCCTAAAGTCTTGTTGCCCTTTACAAGTCCCGAGAACTGAGCTCCGGAAGTTGGAACAAGATAAGACTCGTCTTCTGAGTTATGTGTAAGAAAATCAGGGTTAAGTTTCATAGGTTGCAGTTAATACCTTTCCGACGGACATTTTTCTTAATTATATCAATAGAACGGCTGCAAGGCTCGTGTTGCTGATCAATATAGTTTGTAAATTGCCTCAAATACACGTCGACACCCAAGCCGGCAAATCAGTACAATGGCATCATCGTTAAAAATGAGCAAAAAATGAGGTTAACGTAATGATAAAAAGAAACGAATTTAAGCAGATTCCTGTCAAGAAGGCGGGCGCTGTCTTGCTGGCAGCACTGATGCTGTTATCGGCAGGATGCTCATCTAAGACTGAAGAGACTGACGGTAAAAAGGACCGTGATGAGACAGAAAGCCAGACTGAGACTACGACTGAATCCAAGGCACCCGACATTACGGTAGACGGTCAGGTCGTTGCGATTGGGAGCGGCACGGCAGTCAACGCGGGATCTGTTCTCAATATGGAGCAGTGGACCGCAGCACAGACATATATCGGTGAGAATTATCTGGGCTACGACGTTAAATACGATACAAACTCCGGGATCTTTTTCGAGATGAACGGCACAACTTATCAAGCAGTAGCCTGCGCAACGATTTACGGCGACTCTTCTGAGCTCGAGGGATCTAAGGTCAGGATCGATGTCTGCGTTCTCCCGCAGGAAGCTGCAATGAAGATACAAAACATCAAAGACATCTCCGAATACGAGCTAGGCTTTACCGCCAATGATGCAGCAGACGAAGGCGTCACTTACGAGTACCGCACCCAGGGCTCGCTTCTTATAAAGACCGACACGACACCTGATGCATAAAAAACTCCCGCGGGATATTGATCCACGCGGGAGCTTTTCACTTACTTATATCACCTTGGTCCTTAAGACTTGATTCCCTTGCACTCGTTGACATACTGTCTGATGGGTCCGATGTCCGTGTACTTCTTAACGCCGCCTTCTTCAGGAATGATGAGGACAGGAACGTTAACTATCTCGAACTGTCTTGCGAGTTCCTGGTCGTCATCAGCGTAGATAAGCTCATAGTCGAATCTCTGCTCGTCGAACATAGCCTTGACAGCCTTGCACTTAGCGCATGTGTGTGTTGTGAAGAGCATCGGCTTTGTGCCTACTGCATCAGGTGCGGGAGAAAGTTCGGGAAGCTCCTTCTCCTCTGCCTTGCTGATCGTAACAGTAGCTGTTCTGGGCTTCATGGAAGACTCGCATGTGTTGTATGTCTTTCTGTCCTTGAACTCCTGGAGCTTACCGTCGTTCCAGTTCTTAACAGGACGGTAGTAACCTGTGATACGGCTGTATGTTTCGGTCGGGCCGCCGCACTCAGGGCAAGCTTTTACTTCGCCGGGGAGGTATCCGTGGACGGAGCAGATGGAGTATGTAGGAGACATTGTGTAGTAAGGCAGTCTGTAGTTCTCGGCAATCTTTCTTACGAGAGATGCTGCAGCCTTCCAGTCGGGGAGACGCTCGCCCAAGAATGCGTGGAATACCGTACCTGATGTATAGAGTGTCTGGAGGTTATCCTGAACGTCCAATGCTTCGAAAATGTCTGCTGTGTATCCGACAGGAAGATGTGAACTGTTGGTGTAATAGAATACGCCGGAAGCATCGTCTGCCGTGATGATGTCAGGGTACTTAGCCTTGTCGTGCTTAGCAAGACGGAAAGCTGTGGACTCTGCAGGTGTAGCCTCGAGGTTATAGAGGTC
>JAFRST010000007.1 GCA_017427465.1 Clostridiales bacterium
CGGCGTTTACGTCGGCTATAACTATGTCATCTCACAGGACAAGAGACTTACGGCTCTCAAGCAGGATATAAAAGACGGAAAGTACATAATCAAGGCTGATACCGAGGGGGCTGTAACCATCGTTATCAAGAGCGGTGATTCCACGTCTGACATAGCAGAAAAGTTATACGACCAGGGCCTTATCACTAATAAATTCCTTTTCTCGATCATAAGTAAGCTCAACGGATATGACGGCGCTTACATAGCCGGTACGCACTATCTGCTCAAAGGCTTCTCCTACGATGAGATCATGTATCTGCTCACCATGCAGCCTGCTGCCGTTACCGTAACCATTCCTGAAGGCTCAACATATTACGAGGTCAAAAAGCTCCTTCATGACGCGGGTTTGAATTTCGACGACGCCGAATTCGACAAGTGTATGAATTCACCGAATCTCTTCGTCGATTATGAGTTCGTATCCCAGATCGAGATCAAGGAGGGAAGAGACTATATCCTCGCAGGATATCTCTATCCTGATACTTATACATTTGACGTTAACGCGAGCCCCGAATCGATCATCAGACGCTTCCTTAATAATATGCAGAACAAGCTCTACGATGAGTACTACGTGCGTGCCAAGAGACTCGGAATGTCTATGGATGAGGTCATTACGCTCGCTTCCATAATCCAGATGGAGACAGGTAAGCCTGTTGACATGATGTTCGTATCTGCAGTATTCCATAACAGACTTGATTCTGACGACGAGTCCATGAGATACCTGGGTTCTTCTGCTACGATCAACTACCTGATCAAATCAAACGGCGGTAAGTCGACGCTCCTTCATACAGACGCCCAGCTTACTATCGACAGTCCGTATAACACTTATACGCATCCGGGACTTCCTCCGGGACCTATCTGCATGCCCGGCAGCTATGCCATTTCAGCAGCTCTTTATCCCGAACCGAACTGCAATTATTTATACTTCTGCGCTACGGGTATCGAAGGCGGTACGGCTTTTGCCACGACGCTTGCCGAGCACGAAGAGAACCTCGAGAAGTACAAGGATAACTGGATCGCCGCAGATAATGCTCCTGAAGTCACACCTACAGAGTCATCTGAGGAGACTACAGAGTCAACGGCCATGGTCATTCTTGACGACTGATCTGACGCAAGTTTTCGAAAAGGACACAACATGGGTCACGACCGTTCACGTTATGAGATCTTAAGCCCTGCCGGCAATCCGGATAAACTCCGTGCCGCAGTTAATTACGGCGCAGACGCAGTCTATCTGTCCGGCCAGAGCTACGGCCTTCGCGCTTTTTCCGATAACTTCAATGAAGATGAGATGAAGGCAGGCATCGCCTATGCTCACGATCACGGCGTAAAGTGTTATGTCACGCTGAATGTCATGCCGACCGAAGAAGATCTCGCAGGTCTTGAACATGCCGTCAGATTCGTCGGTAATGAGAGCGGGGCGGATGCTGTCCTGGTTTCTGATCCCGGCGTATTCACGATGGTACGCACACTGTGTCCTGACCTTGAGATACACATCTCCACACAAGCAAGTGTTACCAACAGCGCGGCCTGCAATTTCTGGGCTTCCCAGGGCGCGAAAAGAATAGTCCTTGCCCGCGAGGTCTCTCTTGAACAGATCAAGAAGATCCGCGCGGCCATCCCTTCTGATGTCGAGCTCGAATGCTTCATCCACGGCGCTATGTGCGTCTCATATTCGGGAAGATGCCTGCTGTCCAATTATTTTACGGGCAGAAGATCCAATGGCGGTGCTTGCGCCCAGCCTTGCAGATGGGGTTACTACGTTGTAGAAGAAAAGCGTCCCGATATCCCGCTTCCCGTAGAAGAAGACCGGAGAGGCACTTATATTTTCGGAAGCCGTGATATCTGCATGATCGACCATGTCCCTGAGCTTGTCGATGCAGGAATCAATTCTTTTAAGATCGAAGGAAGGATCAAGGGAGCTTACTACGCTGCCGCAGTAACAAAGGTCTATAGGGAAGCCATTGATCTGTACTGTAAGGATCCTGATAACTACAAGGTCGATCCTCAGTGGAAAGTAATCCTCGATAAGGTAGTCCATAGGGACTATGACACAGGATTCTTCTTTGATTCTCCTGCAGATGACGCGAAGATCGATCCGGATAAGTCTTATAACAAGCCTGCTTTTGTAGTAGGTGTTACATCAGGCACGGATAGTGAGAGCGGCCTTATCAAGGTAACGCAGAAGAATAAGCTCTATGAGGGCGATACTCTCAATGTGCTTATGCCGGAAGGTTATATGGCGCCTGTTATTGTATCCGAGCTTTACGATGACAAGATGAACAGGGTTAAGGACTGCCCGCACCCGGAGATGACTTTCTATATGAAGGCTGTATCATCTGCTGACGGAAGCACTGTTGAACTTCCCGAGATGACATTCCTGTCGCGTGACGGTGATAAGGACTTCGGAATTCCCGCTCCTGAGAAGCAATAATTTACCGATCTTGCTAAAAGATGCCGTTTTCTTTTACATGTATTGCCTGATATCAGTATGTCAGAAATCATTCACTATTTTGTAACACATTCTGACATTTGTTGTGCTATACTCAAGCCATCAAAGAAAGGAACTCAATAAGTTCAAGGAGGTGAGACCAATGGGAAGTGAAGCACAAACAAGCAGACGGTTGGTCTTGCTTGATTCAGTAGTTTCCTCCAAGTAAGTTTTTACTTAACATTGAGTTTTTCTCAAAAATTGAATCAACAGAACAATCGACAAGCTAATTACAGTTTAATATCTTTGTAACAGTAAAACCCAACTCCCGCTGCACGTAAGCGGGAGTTTTCTTTGGCCTTAAAAAGTCTGCAAGACCCTAAGTTTATTGATGAATTCTTAAATGCAGCCTGTTATAATACGCGCATGGATAAGTATAAAAAACGTTTCAATAAAACCGAGAAAAACAGATGGGCAGGACTTACGATATCCCTTTGTATCGTAGTCGTTTTTTACATGCTTTTGTCCAATATCGGCAATCTGAAGGGGTTCTTTAATTCCTTCTTCGCGATCACTTCGACAGTCATTATAGGTGCAGTTATCGCATATATCGCCAATCCGCTCGCAGTTCTGATCTACAGACATATAGAGAAGAAATTCAAAGTTCACAAGAACAACGCATGGGTCATCTCTGCCGTTATCTCACTGACGGTGATATTAGGGCTCATGATCACGCTCTTTATCCTTATAACGCCAAGACTGATAGAGAATGTTACGACATTTGCAAAGGGACTGTCGGGATATATCAACAGTCTTAAAAATCTCGTCCTCAGGACAGAATTCGATGAAGATATCAAGAGGTCCATCATTGGTTTGATAGATGAGAACTCGGATATCACGACGGTCGTTTCCAAGTATCTTTCCACCAGCGAGATAAATGCCGGATGGGTATTAAGCTTCTCTGCCGGTGTCGGCTCCAAAGCTTTAGGAGTTGTTATCGGAATAATCCTTGCATACTATTTCCTTTGTGCAAAGAAAAAGCTTATCGACGGATTAAGTGAATTCTTTTTCCTGGCTGTACCTACGAGGTATTACGAGGATTGGAAAGGCGTGTGCAACAGACTTAACGCCATATTCTCAAGGTTCATCCTCTGCGAATTTATCGATGCTCTTATGGTCGGAATCGTGAATGCGGTCTTTATGTTCGCAACAGGCATGCCTTATGTGGTCATCTGTTCAGTGGTCGTATCGATTACGAACCTTGCTCCGACATTCGGTCCTTTCGTGGGCGCATTCATCAACGCGGTCATCTTATTGCTCGTTAAGCCTGATGCAGTAATTCCGTTCCTTATCTTCACGTTGGCATTACAGCTTATTGACGGTTATGTCGTTAAGCCGAGACTCTTCGGTTCTGCGTTGGACGTACCGCCGTTCCTCGTTCTTGTCTTCCTCGTTGTAGGCGGAAAGATCTGGGGCGTACCGGGCGTTCTTCTGGCAATCCCTCTTGCAGCGATCCTTTCTTACATCTACAAGCAGATCGTTGTACCGTGGCTGGCTGCACGCAAAAAGGTTAAGGACGAAGACGAGGCTAAAGAACGCGAGAAGGCCAAGAATAAAGCCGAGAAAAAGACAGAGGCTTCACTGCCTGAAAATAACGATAATAAGAAGAATTAACAGGAATAAGGTAAGGTTTAGCAGGGAGGGAAAGAAAAATGGCTGTTTGTCCGAATTGTGGTGCTGCAAATGCTGATAACAACAAGTTTTGCTCAGGCTGCGGAGCTATGCTTCCTGTCATAGAGCAGGCACAGCCCGTACAGCCGTCAGCGGCTCCGGTATATCAGCCCGCTCAACCTGGCCAGCCGGTTTTTCAGCCCGTAAAACAGGCCGCTCCCGGACAGAAGCCCATGATCCCCGTAGTTCAGACTGCTCCTTCTGCACCGATTCCCGAAAGTGAAGTAAATGCCGTATATATGCAGCCCGAATACCTTAAAACATATTCGGATACCCCCAGGCAGGGATCCAATAAATACTGCAAGACCGGTTTTACGCTTGCTATTATCGGTCTTTTCTGCATGGGTCTGACTTGTCCGTTCTCGATCGTTTATTGCATCATCGGTTTCTTTGATGCCAGTAAAAAGCAGGAAGAGGGCAAGATCCTTGCTATACCCGGGTTTGTAATCTCTTCGATCATAATTCTGAGTCTTGTTGTAACGGCAATTCACGAGCCTCAAGTTTATACCCAATTTATAGATATATGGAAAGAAATCTTCAATAGATAACTTTTTTTGATACAATACCGATATAGGCATGGCATTATTGGGGAGCCGTGCTTTTGGGGAAAACGGATAAATAGGAGATTATCATGATTACGGCAAAGAGATTAACAGCCGCTTTTTTGGCAGCGGTTCTTTTCGCATCATCATTAGCGATCACAGGATGCGGCAAGAAGAAGCAGGAAGGCAAGGTCTCCGCGGAAGATCCGTGGTATTCGGCTACAAAGACCAGGATAGGAGACAGGTTTTATCAGGACAAGGAAAATACGGGCATAGACACCAAGTTTATCGGCTTGGTTGAGGATAAAGCAGTATTCCTTGTACAAGGATACAAAAGGGCTCCTGAAGGCGTAAATGAAGAATACTATGATATATTCTCGACTATTTTTTGGTACTTCGAAGTATACAGCGGCAATTCTACACCTGATGTGTCCATAGATATCAGAGGCAAGATCGACGATTATATTGTTAAAGAGTATGGTGAGAAAGCCAATTGGACTCCAATGACGGATTTTGAGATCAAAGACAGGCTTGTTACGGTATTGATATTCGCTTACCTTCCTGCAGGTGTAAATGACACATATGTTCAGAGGTCCGTGTATGTGAGTTTTGACATTGACAGTGGGGAGATCGCTGAATTCAAATTATCTTCTAATACGGATGTACGGTATACGGAAGAATGCTTCGAGTTCGACGGATATTTGGTGAAGACCACATCAAACTACTGGGGAGATTCAAGTGAATATATCATTGATGTCTCACAGCCCGATGGCACAAAGACACAATACGATTGCTCAAAACTCATTGAAGGTAAAAGCTTCGTTTATATATATGACATGCTATATCTGGGAGACGGCAAAGTAATCGTGTCTGCTTTCTTGGAGGAAACCGTCGGGATTGTGTTTTATGAGATGGACCTTAAATCAGGTGAATTCTCAGATTATCTTGGTGACGATTCATTTATCAGAAGCATTATCGGAGCTGTCAGATATATTCCGGGCGTCGGCAATGTCGTTGTCGACGGAGAAGGTGTCAAGACGGTCGATATCGAGAACAAGACCAAGACAGTTTATTTCTCTTTCGACGACTGTAATCTGAACCGCAGTGAGACCACGACCATGGAACTCCTTGCGATGACGGAAGATAAGATCTTTATGTCTGCAAATCCGCCGGGTGGTCTGGGAATGATAAACGATCCGGAGAATTTCGCGTTGAATCTTTATATCCTTACAAAGGAAAAGACCAATCCACATGCAGGAAAGACCATCATACAAGCAACATCGCTTGGTGAATATTCATACTCGGTATGTGAAGCCGTCTCGGTCTTTAATGATTCTAATCCCGATTACTTCATCAAACTCGATAATAAGTACTCTGCCGAATATTTAGTAAGCAATGGCGGAATCAGCATGTGGGATGAGAATTACGGTGATAGACTTTCTGAGGCCACTATAGAGCTTACTTATCAGTTGAGGATGGACCTTATGAATGGCGAAGGCCCTGATATAGTTTTAGGCGGTGCTGCTTACACTCATTTGAATAACGATGAATGTTTACTTGATCTTAAACCGGAGATCCGCACAGAGGGCTTATTTGAAAATGTCATTAATGCTTGTGCGAGTGACGGAAAACTGTATCAATGTCCTCTCGCCTTTAATGTATCCGGCATAGTTGCTTCCGAAAATGCCGTCACTTGCGATCTGTGCGGCTTTACTTATGATGATTATAAGGAATATGTTTCAGGTCCTTGTAACGGCGAAGATCCAGTCGGCTTTATGAGTTCCCAGACCGGTTACTTTATGACCTGTTTAAGCAGAATGCAGGACGCGTGCTGGGATGCTGATAACAGAAGTTATGACACACCTGCTTTCCGCAGATTGGCAGAATATGTCAACGATAATGTTACCGACAGTATCTACTCAGAAGGCGTATATGAGGTCAGTATTTCTGAACTTACAAAGAAGGAGAATACTTTCGAATATGAAATGAATTTTCCGTATTTTATGTATTACTATTCTGACAGAATAGCCGAATTGAAAGTGTTGGGTATTCCGTCAGAAGACGGAAGAGGTCCTTCAATGATGGCTGGTTCTTCGGTAGGTATTGCCGCTCATACGAAAGAAAGACAGGCATGCGTGGATTTTGTTGATCTTCTGCTTTCACAGAAAATCCAGGAGGCTTTCGAAGAGTGGGATGACAATACACCTGTATTGAGATCCGCATTTGAAGCTGCCGCTAAAAGACAGGTGGATGCTTTTAACGATAATTATCACCAGAATCAAAGCAGGTACACAAGGACGCAGCTTATGGAGTACAGGCTTGCCTGGTATGAGATCGATGACAGTGTTGTAGGCGAGTATGAAAAAATGATCGAAAGCTGCAAGTCAATGTCGACTTTCGATCCGGCACTGGAGTTAATAGTTCAAGAAGAAATTCCGGCATATTTTTCCGGACAGAAAAGTCTTGACGAGGTGATAAGCATTATCAGCGACCGTTCAAAAACATACTTAAGCGAGCGCGGCTGATGACTCGTGATAAGAAAAAAGTGTTGACTTTTCGTACATTAAGTATTATTTTTGTCATAACAATCAAACCGTTGAAGCGGAGATAAAGATAGTTTAAGGCCATACAGAGAGCTTCCGTTGCTGAGAGTGAAGTTGGATCCGGATTATCAAATGGACCGCGGAGGGTGCATTAAATGTGCAACGTAAGACTCGCGTAAGCAGTCCGGGATATGTTGGTATCCTTTGAGTGTGCGTCTCACAAACGCAAAGCCAGGGTGGCACCGCGGATTATGTTTAATTCGTCCCCGGCAGGAACACTATAATTCCTGCCGGGGATTTTTTATTTCCGGCAGAAGACCAACCGGAAGGAGAAAAAACATGATTAAGGCGGCAATCGAGAAGATCGTAAACAAGGAAGACCTCACATACGATGAGGCTTACGAGACAATGAATGAGATCATGGGCGGCATGTCCACATCCACCCAGAACGCGGCATTCCTCGCAGCATTGTCCACAAAGAGCGCAAGATTCGAGACTATCGATGAGATCACAGGATGCGCTGCAGCAATGCGTGAACATGCTCTTAAGGTCGACAAGGGCGGCATGGAAGTCCTTGAGATCGTAGGAACAGGCGGAGACAGGGCAGGAAGCTTTAACATCTCCACAACATCAGCATTTGTTGCAGCATCTGCAGGCATCAAGATCGCAAAGCACGGCAACCGCGCTGCATCTTCCAAGTCAGGCACTGCTGACTGTCTCGAAGCTCTCGGAGCAAATATCAATCTTGAACCCGAGAAGTGTGTTGAGCTTCTTAAGGAAGTCGGCTTCTGCTTCTTTTTCGCGCAGAAGTATCACACATCAATGAAGTATGTCGGACCTATCCGTAAGGAACTTGGATTCAGAACGGTATTTAATATCTTAGGACCTTTGACAAACCCTGCAACACCGGATTTCTATCTCTTAGGAGTTTACGACCAGTATCTTGCAGAACCCATCGCTCATGTATTAAAGTCTTTGGGTGCAAAGCGCGCTCTGGTCGTATACGGCGAGGATAAGCTCGATGAGATCTCCGTATCTTCAGAGACTTTCGTAGCAGAGCTTAAAGAGGACGGAACGATCACAACATATGAGATCAAGCCTGAGGACTTCGGATTTGCAAGAGGAACAAAGGCAGATATCGTCGGCGGCACTCCTGCCGAGAATGCCGAAGTTACAAGAGGCATCCTCGAAGGCAAGATCACTGACGTAAGAAAGAGCGTCGTATGCATGAACGCAGGTGCTGCGATCTATGCAGCAGGCAAGGCTAAGACGATCGAAGAAGGCGTAGGCCAGGCCAAGCACCTGATCGAGAGCGGTGCAGCTCTCGAAAAGCTCAACCAGTTCGTTGAAGCTTCAAATAAATAAGCAGAAAAGGAAACCATCATGGCTGACATTCTCGAACAGATAGCAGAGCATAACAGAATGATATATCTGGACAGGAAGCTCGAAGTATCACTCTCTGAAGTGAAGGACTTAGCGTACGCTGTTCCTTCCTCGGATTTTGCGTTCGAGAAAAAGCTTAAGGAAGAGGGGATGAGCTTCATCTGCGAGTGCAAGAAGGCTTCTCCTTCCAAGGGCGTTATAGCCGAGGATTTCCCGTATCTTGATATTGCTAAATCTTATGAGGCAGCAGGAGCATCCTGCATCTCCGTGCTTACCGAGCCCAAGTGGTTTATGGGTTCTCTCGATTATCTTGAGGAGATCTCTTCGGAGGTGTCTATTCCAGTCCTCCGCAAAGACTTCACGATCGATGAATACATGATCTATGAAGCAAGGGCGAGAAAAGCTTCTGCAGTGCTCCTTATCTGCTCGATCCTGGATTCAAATACGCTCGGTAAGTATTTAAGGCTCTGTGATGAACTGGAGCTCACTGCCCTCGTTGAAGCGCACGATCAGAATGAATGTGACATGGCTATCGGCGAAGGCGCAAGAGTAATAGGAGTCAATAACCGTAACTTAAGAGATTTTACTGTTGATCCTGCGAACTGTTTGAGATTAAGAGACTATGTGGGAGACAAGGCACTTTTCGTTGCCGAGAGCGGAGTAAAATCAAGAGAAGATATCGAAGTGCTGGAAAAGGCCGGCGTAGATGCGGTACTCATCGGTGAATCGATGATGAGAGCAGAAGATAAGAAGTCATTCCTCAATTCGTTGAAAGGATTAGCGTAATGTTTGGAACAGAACTTAAGATATGCGGACTTTCCCGTCTTGAAGATATCATCGCCGTCAACAGACACGGTGCTGATTATGCGGGCTTTGTCTTCTATCAGAAGTCCAAAAGATATGTAGATCCTTACAAGGCCAATGAACTGATCGGACTCCTGAGGACTGATATTAAACCTGTCGGTGTATTCATGGATGAGCCGTTGGATAATGTAGTCAGGATCGCAAGGCTTGCAGGCGTTGAGATGGTGCAGCTCCACGGACATGAATCAGATGAGTACGTCGAATATATAAAAAGAACGCTCGACCGCCCCGTCATTAAGGCTTACAAAGCCGGTGAGGAAGGCGCTCTCGAGAAGGCGGCGAACAGCAATGCCGATTATGTCATGATCGACTCGGGCGCAGGATCCGGAAAGAAGTTTGATTGGAGTATACTTAAAGACTTCAAGAGAGATTATTTCCTCGCTGGAGGTCTTGATCCCGAATCGGTGGGAGAAGCAATAAGAATGCTTGAACCTTTTGCAGTTGATGTCAGCTCAGGTGTTGAGACAGACGGTATCAAGCATGAAGCGAAAATAGCAGAGTTTATAAAAGCAGTTAAATATGGAGGTAGTTATGCCTGATTCAAAAGGAAGATTCGGAATACACGGTGGACAGTATATCCCCGAGACTCTGATGAATGCTGTAATTGAGCTTGAAGAGGCTTATAACCATTACAAGAACGACCCTGAGTTCAATAAGGAACTCACGGAACTGTTAAATGAATATGCAGGACGTCCGTCAAATCTCTACTATGCAGAGAAGATGACAAAGGACTTGGGCGGCGCAAAGATCTACCTTAAGAGAGAAGACTTAAACCACACGGGTTCACACAAGATAAATAACGTTCTTGGCCAGGCGCTCCTTGCAAAGAAGATGGGAAAGACCAGACTCATCGCCGAGACAGGCGCAGGCCAGCATGGCGTTGCTACAGCTACGGCAGCTGCGCTCTTCGGTATGGAGTGCGTTATCTTCATGGGCAAGGTGGACTGTGAGCGTCAGGCTCTTAATGTTTACAGGATGAAGCTCCTCGGAGCTGATGTCGTACCTGTAACTTCAGGCACAGCCACACTTAAGGATGCGGTATCCGAGTGTATGCGCGAATGGACAACAAGGATAGACGATACACATTACTGCCTGGGCTCTGTTATGGGTCCTCATCCGTTCCCGACTATCGTAAGAGACTTCCAGGCTGTTATCTCCCGTGAGTCCAAGGCCCAGATACTTGAGAAGGAAGGCCGCCTTCCTGATTATGTCCTTGCTTGCTGCGGCGGCGGTTCTAATGCCATCGGTTCTTTCTATCACTACATCGAAGATGAAGGCGTAAATCTCATCGGATGTGAAGCTGCCGGCAGAGGTATCGACACGTTCGAGACAGCAGCCACCATTAATACGGGTAAGCTCGGAATCTTCCACGGCATGAAATCTTATTTCTGCCAGGACGAGTACGGCCAGATCGCTCCTGTTTATTCGATTTCCGCCGGACTTGATTATCCTGGTATCGGTCCTGAGCACGCAATGCTCCACGATATCGGAAGAGCACAGTATGTCGCAATAACAGATGATGAGGCTGTAAATGCTTTTGAGTATCTGTCCAGAACTGAAGGCATCATCCCGGCCATCGAATCCGCGCACGCAGTAGCTCACGCAATTAAACTCGCACCGACGCTTGATAAGGACAAGATCATGATCATCACGATTTCCGGAAGAGGCGACAAGGACTGCGCTGCCATTGCACGCTACAGAGGGGAGAACATCAATGAGTAATATAGCTAAAGCATTCGAGAACGGTAAAGCGTTCATACCTTTTATCACATGCGGTGACCCTGATCTCGATACAACGGCAAAGTGCGTAGTCGAGATGCAGAAGGCAGGCGCATCCCTTATCGAACTTGGCATTCCTTTCTCCGATCCTACGGCTGAAGGCCCGGTAATCATGGAGGCTTCTTTAAGAGCCCTCGAAAACGGCTGCACCACGGACAAGGTTTTCGAGATGGTCAAAAAACTCAGAAATGAGATGGGTGTTACGATCCCCATGGTCTTCATGACATATGCCAACGTCGTATTCTCATACGGAATCGAAAGATTCTGCCAGAAGGCTTCAGATGTAGGAATCGACGGCATCATCCTGCCTGACGTGCCTTATGAGGAAAAAGATGAGTTCGACGGCATCTGCAAGCAGTACGGCATTGACCTTATCTCGCTTATCGCTCCCACATCGCACGAGCGTATCTCCATGGTCGCGAAAGAGGCCTCCGGCTTCATCTACATCGTATCGAGTCTTGGCGTTACCGGCGTAAGGAGCAAGATCACGACAGATATCCCTTCACTCTGTGCAGCTGTTAAGGCATCTTCTGATGTTCCCTGCGCGATCGGCTTCGGAATCTCTACTCCCGAGCAGGCTGCTAATATGTCTAAGAGCGCTGACGGCGTCATCGTCGGCTCAGCCATCGTAAAGATCGTCGCTCAGTACGGTAAGGATGCTCCTTCGCATGTCGGAGAGTATGTTAAGTCGATGGCAGACGCAATTAAGTGATTTTCATAAGTGTTATATATATGACGGCGCCTCCTGTTCGGGGGCGCTGTTTATTTGTGGGACGGCGGAATGAACGGTGCCGCTGTAATCCATATCGTCTGCATCTTGATGGCTCTGCCTTTGCCCCTGAAACCTGAAAAATCCTCTCTCAGGGGCAATATTTCATGATTTTTGCCCCCGGAACGCGAAAAACGGGCACTGAGGGGCAAAAACTCCAGGTCTTTGACGGATTTCTGAGGAGATTTTTTATCGTTTTCTGCAAATCTGAAAAATGCCTTAGTGAGGGGGGCTTTTCGATTGAAATGACCATATTATTTATATATAATATCAACTCGGAAACTTTATTTCATTCCACCAACAAATTCCTTGAAAGGAAAGGAGAAATAGACATGATTTATTCGACAGAAGTCAAGAACATGTGCTCTGTTCATCAGGGTGTTCATCACGGTGCTGCACCGATCCCTGAGGAAGCAAAGTGGGTTAGCGCAAAGGATGTTAAGGACATCTCCGGTTACACACACGGTATCGGCTGGTGCGCTCCTCAGCAGGGTGCTTGCAAGCTGTCCCTCAACGTTAAGGACGGTATCATCCAGGAGGCATTGGTTGAGACGATCGGCTGCTCCGGTATGACACACTCCGCTGCTATGGCATCTGAGATCCTCCCGGGCCTCACAGTCCTCGAAGCTCTCAACACAGACCTTGTTTGCGATGCTATCAACACAGCTATGAGAGAGCTCTTCCTCCAGATCGTTTATGGTAGAACACAGAGTGCTTTCTCTGAGGACGGACTCCAGATCGGTGCAGGTCTTGAGGACCTCGGTAAGGGCGCTCGTTCAATGGTAGGTACAACATACGGTACACTCGCTAAGGGTCCCCGTTACCTCGAACTCACAGACGGCTACATCACAGACCTCGCAATCGACGAGAACGACGAGATCATCGGCTACAAGTTCGTTAACTTCGGTAAGATGATGGACTTCATCAAGAAGGGCGACGAGCCTGCTGAAGCACTCAAGAAGGCTTCCGGCAAGTATGGACGTGTTGACGATGCTGTTAAGTTCATCGACCCGCGCAAGGAATAAGGAGGAATGACAAATGGCAGAGTTATTTGAATCATACGAGAGAAGATTACCCCAGATCAACGCTAAGCTCGCTGAGTACGGTATTGCTTCCATTGAAGAAGCTGAGAAGATCACAAAGGACGCAGGTCTTGATGTTTATCACCTCATCGAAGGCATTCAGCCTATCTGCTTCGAGAATGCTAAGTGGGCTTACACAGTAGGCGCTGCTATCGCAATCAAGAAGAACTGCAGAAGAGCTGCTGACGCTGCTGCTGCAATCGGTGAAGGTCTCCAGGCTTTCTGCATCCCGGGTTCAGTTGCTGACAGACGTAAGGTTGGTCTTGGCCACGGTAACCTCGGTAAGATGCTCCTCGAAGAAGATACAGAGTGCTTCGCATTCCTCGCAGGCCACGAGTCATTCGCAGCTGCAGAGGGCGCTATCGGTATCGCTGAGAAGGCTAACAGAGTTCGTCAGAAGCCTTTAAGAGTTATCCTTGACGGTCTTGGAAAGGACGCTGCAAAGATCATCTCCAGAATCAACGGCTTCACATATGTTGAGACAGAGTATGACTATAAGACAGGCGAGCTCAAGGAGCTCTCCAGAACATGCTACTCCAATAATCCTGATTCTCCGAGAGCAAAGGTTAACTGCTATGGTGCAGATGACGTTCAGGAAGGCGTAGCAATCCTTTGGAAGGAGAACGTTGACGTTTCCATCACAGGTAACTCAACCAATCCTACAAGATTCCAGCACCCTGTTGCAGGCACATACAAGAAGGAGCGCCTCGAGGCAGGCAAGAAGTACTTCTCTGTTGCTTCCGGCGGTGGTACAGGCCGTACACTTCACCCTGATAACATGGCTGCAGGTCCTGCTTCCTATGGTATGACAGATACTATGGGCCGTATGCACTCTGACGCTCAGTTCGCAGGTTCTTCTTCAGTTCCTGCTCAC
>JAFRST010000008.1 GCA_017427465.1 Clostridiales bacterium
ATCGAGAAGACATTCAATGATGGTGAGATCATCATAAAAGAAGGAGACAGTGGTAATACTTTCTATCAGCTTTTGGAAGGTAAAGTCGGTGTTTACAAGAATTACGGCAAGGACGACCAGGTCCAGGTAGCCATCCTCGAGCAGGGTCAGTATTTCGGCGAGATGGCCGTAATCGAGAACTATCCCCGCAGCTCCACGGTAGTTGCAGAGGGCGCAGCAAAGGTCATCGAGATCGCAGCTGAAGAACTCAATGACTACATCGCTCAGAATCCCGGCAAGATCTTAGACATCATGACTCTCCTCGCAACCAGAGTTAAGACCATGACAGAAGACTGCAACGAAGCCAAGAAGGTGCTTGACGATCTCCGAAAGGCTAACTCCAGCAAGAATTATGACAGCTTCTTCGCTAACATGATGCAGCAGTCCATCTTCCTCACATCAAAGAACTTCCGTCTTGAGCGCCCGAGCGCTGAGTCTCTCCGCGAAGCAGCAGAGGCAGTCTCCGGCCAGAAGCCTGAAGACGCAGTCACATACAATTACGGCACGATCATCTTCAAGGAAGGCGAAGTCGGCAAGTGCATGTACATCGTTCACAGCGGTAAGGTCGGCGTCTACAAGAACTACGGCGCAGTCGACGAAGTCAAGTTCTCTGAAGTCGTTCCTGTCGCTTGCTTCGGCGAACTCGGCATGCTCACAGGCGACGCCCGCAACGCAACAGCAGTTGCAGAAGTCGGCGACACCGAAGTCGAGATCATCCGTCCCGAAGACCTCGAGAAGATCTTCCAGAACACACCTAAGAAGATCGAGCTCATCCTCAAGAATCTCTCATTCCGCCTGAGAAACATCACATACGATTATTTCAAGGCATGCAAGGAGATCTACGAGACAAGAGGAAACGAAGACTGAGTTTTTGTTTGCTTTGATAGTGTTTATCCGGGGGCTGCCCAAGTGGCGGCCCCTTTTTGTGCGGGGGTGTGGTTTCCTTTTTTGCGCGGCGGTTTCCCTGCTTTTTGCGCGGGTAGTTTTCCTGTTTTTTGCGCGGCTGCGCGGGTGACGGGTAAAAATGTGTGAATGGGTTGATTTACCCGTCGTTATTCTTGCGCGACCGCGCGCATGACGTACTAAATCACGAAAAATGGCTGTTTAGTACGTCGAATTTCCTGTCAGGTAGTATGCATGACGGATAAAAATGCGAAAAAGGTCGTTTTTACCCGTATTTTTCCTCGTGAAGACGTCTGTAAGACGGGTAAAATCGTGAAAAACGCCTGATTTACCCGTATTTTCCATTTCGAAGGCGCCAAAACGACGTACTAAATCGCGAAAATCCCCTGTTTAGTACGTCATCTCCACCGTGAGACCAAAAACACTACGGATAAAAACGCGAAAAAAGCGACTTTTATCCGATGCCCTTTCTTTTTCAAACCAAATGCCCCCCAAATGCCCCGCCATGCAGGCCAACTGTCGGCACAAACGCCACCAAAGGCAATTTATCAAGCGCTTTTACGACATTATCATCAGCTTTTGTGTAAGCATTTTCGCGCACAAAGGGATATTTTTAGGGTATAGCACCGGGCGTAAATGCGCGGAAATAAAGGAGATTACTATGAAGAAGATTACGGCGGCGGTTATGGCAGGCGCGATGGTATTGGGCTTGACGGCGTGCGGAGCGAAGGAAACGGACCCGATGGATACGTTCGCTGAGAATACAATTGCTGAGACGATCATAGAGGCTACGACTACGGAAGCGACGACGGAGGAGAGCGTGGCGCCAACGTTTACGCCGGAACAGCATGCGCAGCTGATATGCTGGGAAAAGGATAATAACAATGCTGATTTTGCGGGCGATTTTGATTTCGGAAGCAATGCGTCATTTGAGATTTTAAATTTTGACGGCGTTGATTGTCCGGCGTATCCGAATTATCCGGCAGGCGAGGATATTGTGATCACTTTCAAGAGCGACAAGGATTTGAAGTGGGGCCAGATTTTAAAATTCGGTTCGGGCGTTGATCTGTCGATCGATATTTTCAGGGAAGATGCGGACATCATATACATCGCCAGCGACCATGCAAGCCACGAGGCGACCACTGATGAGTGGACATACACGACCAACATCAACGAGTTTGTCACTTGCAGCGACGGCGTTTACACGATTACGATTCCGGCTGAGTACGTCACGCCGGAGTACGACTTTTATATAAAGCTCGCTACGGTGCAGACGACCGGCTGGTACAGCAGTGAAGAAGAGGTTGATTTTGGCGACGGCATCGAGTTCTATGTGCGTTGCTTTCCTGCGCAGTAACGAAAAAACTGATAAAAGCATTCTTATTCCGCCCCTCGCCAAGTGCGCGGGGCGTTTTTTTGAAGTTGTTTGCTCGGAGTGCTTACTGTGACGTGAAATGACACGTTTTGCCCCTTTTTCGTGTCAGTTTTCGTCACTATTGAGGATATTGCCGGGAAGTGACACGTTTAGGCTTTATTTTGTGTCACTTTTTGTCACTGGGACTAGGAATGGAGCTGCGATTAGGAGACAGCCTCGGTAGCATGATCACCAGCGTGAACGAGCCTTCGTCAGACTCGGCTTTGAGCATGCCCTGGCAGTCTTCGACGGTGCGGCGGACGTTCATGAGGCCGAAGCCGTGGTGGTCTTTGTCTTTCTTGGAGGTGTAGCCGGACGAGCTCAAGAGTTTGCCGATGTCGACCTTCCCCGCGGCGGAGTTCGTGATCTTCAAAACGAAGAATTTGTCGGTGCGCTTGATGTCGAAGGACACATAGGGGTCTTCGCAGGCAGAGGCGGCTTCGATGGCGTTGTCCAGGGCGTTCGCGAAAATACTGCACTTGTCCATCGGCTTGATGTTGAGGCCGCCGTCGACGACGCCGTCAAGCGTGAACTTGATCTTATTCTCGTCCATGCGGTCGGCCTTCATGGAGATGATGATATCGAGGATCTCGTCGCCGCTGACGTACTGGGGCGACAGGGCGCTGACTTTGCCGAGCATGTTTTGGATGTGCTCGCGGGCTTCGTCAACGTGGCCCTCTTCGAGCATCATGGAAGTCATGGCGAGGTGGTTTTTGACGTCGTGGCGGAAGGCGCGGGTCTCGGTCTGCTTGCGCTTATACTGCTCGATGTAGTCGAGCTCGGCGGCGAGATAGGCTTCCTGGGACTTGTTCTTTTCGCGCATTGAGCGTTCGGCGGATGCTATGATGACGAAGACAGGCGCGGCGAGACCAAGAGTGACGAGGCCGATGCCGAACATGAAGCTCATTACCTCATATCTTTCCGATAAGGTGTAATAATCGCCGGACATTGCGGCGGGAATGATCGGGAAGGTGGCAAAAATGATGACCCATATGATAAACAGGATCCTTGAGGGGATGCTGATCACGTAGTATTTCTTTTGTCTGTAAAAGCCGAAATATCCTACGATGAAGAGTGCCAGGGTGATGAAGAAGCCCATGCCGGAGATCGCCAGCCAGAGGCTGCCTGTCGCGAATTGGTTGACAAAGATATCCAGAAAAACTTCTTCTGTTCCGCCCGCGAAATATACCACGGCCAGCTGCGAGAACGTGCCGATGTATGATGTGACCAGGTACAGGCAGATTGTAGCTTCGATCGCCCTTAATATCCGCTTTTCTTTGAACGCGAAAAAATAGAAGAAAAACGCGTATGCGAATAATAGCAGATTCAGCAGTTGCTCTATGAGAAGGAGCTGTTCGGTGAGGAACTCCTCGGAAACGAATAAAGCTATGAGAACGTTTGCGATTATGGTTATGACCAGGATGCCCAGTGAAGACAGGGTGAGCTTTTTGGTCAGCACCACGTAACGTCCCAGGAAACATGCCGCGACGATGACCACCACCAACATCGAGAGAATGAACTGGAAGTTGGTGAGGATCGAAGTTATGAGGCTGTTAATGAACATTATGGTTTCTTCATTCATATCAGAAAGCCGTTCCTTCCACGTACGCGTAAAGCGCATCTTTTAAAGGCTTGACGTTGCTCCTGCTGACGGGGAGAGCGATATCGCCTTCCATTATGGCATCGTTCTTGGAGAGCTTCTTGACCTTGGACAGCGAGATCAGGTAGCCTCTGTGGATCCTGAAAAAGCCGTCGTTCTTGAGCTCTTCCTCGAAGTCGCCCATGTTATATCTGATGGTGTGTTCGCCCTTGGTGGTCACGATCCTGACGTTCTGGTTCATGGACTCCATGTAGATGACGTCATTGATATCGATAACGATCTCTTCGCCTTCTTCCTTGACGATGATCTGCCTCGCGCTCCCTTGCTTTTCCTGGACATGCCTGATGACGTCCTTGAGCTTGTCGATGTCGACGGGCTTGGTGAGGTATCTTAACGCGTTGACCTCGTAGCCTTCGAGCGCGTATTCGATGTGCGAAGTGAGGAACACGATGAAAACATCCGCAGATTTGGCGCGGAGCTTCCTGGCGAGGGTGATGCCGTCGACTGCAGGCATCTCGATATCAAGGAACACCAGGTCATACGGGCACTTGCCGAAGGCCTCGCTTAATATGTTGCCATCCGAAAATGTGTCGATATCGTAATCGACATTTATTAGGAGCTTATCAAGGATGGTCTTGAGCTGCACTCTGTATATCTCTTCGTCGTCGCAGATGGCAATACGCACGGTCGGGGCCCTCTCTAAAAACATAATTTACGGACTCTATAATATACGATTTTCGGCCGCGGGCAAAATAATGAGTTCAATGGCAACCCTAAGACAGACCGGGGGCAACCCGCTGAGGTGCCGCGGGCAAACCGTTCACGACAAGGTTAATACCATTCGCGCCAACTTTCAGGACGGGCCCGGTCCCGATGCTACAATCACGGCATCAACAAAAACAGTCAAAAGGATGGTGTCAAAAAATGGCAAAGGAATTATCTAATCAGGCAAAGTGGAGACCCTGGAAAGGTGTCGTTTTATTCGTTATCGCTTTCGCATGGCTCATCGCAGGAAGCCTGACGGCGTTCTTCATCGGCACGGCATCAACGCTCGTTGTACAGCTTGGCTTCCTCGCTATAGCGATCATTGCATGCCTTATCAACAAAACTCCGCTTAAGGAAGTGTTCCCTTTAAAGAAGCTTACTGTAAGGGATTTCTTCGGAACGGTCCTTATGTGGATGGGCTCGCTTCCTCTTGGACTCTGCAGCGCTTTGGCAGTAGGAAAGCTTTTCCCGCAGACATTTGAGAACGTCGCAAACGGTGTCAGCCAGATCGCTACAGGCACTCTTGTTCTCGGCTTCATCATGACAGTTATCTGCCCTCCGATCTGCGAAGAGGCTATCATGAGAGGCGCTGTCTTAAGCAACTTCAGAGGCATCAAGAAGGACTGGATCATCGTGCTCATCGTAGGCGTTATGTTCGGTATCCTTCACACAGATCCGGTCAGATTCCTTAACACGGCACTCCTCGGCGGATGCATGGCTTACCTCATGGTAAAGCGCAACAACTTCATCCTTCCGATGATGTTCCACTTCATCAACAACTTCACGACGATCGGCATCAGCACGCTTTCTTCGATGTTCGCATCACAGGCAGTACAGCAGGCAGAATCATCAGCGATCACATCCGAAGCAGTCACAGCATCACTTGACGCAATGCCTTTGTTAATGATCGCATCTTTCCTCTGCCCCATGATCCTCACGATCGGCGCACACCTCATCAAGCGTCAGAAGGAGATCTCCGATGGCACAGAGCCCAAGGGCATGAAGCTCGGCGTAAAGATCGGCATATCCGCTATCCCTTGCGTACTTCTTCTTGCAGGCGGCATCCTTCTCATATTTGTTTAAGTTTAAGAGTATCCCTTAAACATTGGCATCCCCACAGCCGGAAACACCTTGAAGCTCAAGGTTTTCCGGCTTTTTTATTGTAGCAGGGGAGATTGCCGCTGCCTCAGTTTAGCCTTCTTTTTCTCACAATCTTGTTGTCGTTTTGATGCTGATACGAAGTTAATTTGAAAAAACGCCGTACTAACCTGTATACAGAAAGAGAGGTTACACCATGTGCGACGAGATCTTTAACGGACAGAGCAATTACGAGCAGAGCGATAACAATTGTTGCTTTGATAAGAACGCGACTCTTGTTATCAAGCAGGATGCTATCGTACACAACGTAAACTATATTAAAGAGACCACGGGCGCGAAAATGATCGCTGTCCTGAAGGAGAACGGCTACGGCTTAGGCGTTGCCAATCTTTATCACATCATCAAGGACCAGGACATCTACATGTATGCCGTCACTTCCACATGCGAAGCGATCGCCTTAAGAGAAGAAGGCTGCAAGACTGATATCCTCATGCTGACGCCAATTGCCGATTTCTGCGAACTGCTCCTCATGGTATCGCACGATGTCGTCATCGCTTTGGGCGACGAGAAGCAGCTCAACGTCTTAAGAGATATTCACGAGCTCACAGGCAAGCGCCCGAGAGTACATATCCAGATCGATTCGGGCCTCGGAAGATACGGCTTTAATGTCGACAATCTTCCTGACTTAAAACACTATCAGGATTACATCGCTTTCGAAGGCTGTTTTACGCATCTTGCAGGAAGCGTTAAGAGCGCCTGTGATTATAAGAAAAGCGTCGAAAAACAGGTCAAGATCTTCAAGCAGGCATTGGGCAAGATCAGGGCAAAAGGCATAGACACAGGGCTCTGCCACATCTCCAATTCCAAGGCTGCAGTGACCTTTGGCGCGCTGGGTTTTGACGCGGTAAGAGTAGGCAGCGCGATCCTCGGCAAGGTCTGCGTTAAGTGCGGACTCGAAGAGGCAGTCTG
This sequence comes from Clostridiales bacterium, assembly GCA_017427465.1. Taxonomy (GTDB): domain Bacteria; phylum Bacillota; class Clostridia; order Saccharofermentanales; family Saccharofermentanaceae; genus Saccharofermentans. The sequence continues at coordinate 6,789 of JAFRST010000008.1, forward strand.
GCTCGAGTCAAAGGTCTTCTCCATCTACAACAGGCAGGAAGGCGAGCACATCGGATACAGGGGAGAGGCAGCGCTCAAAAGAGACAGCAACCTCGCGGTCGTAAGAGTAGGAACCGGCTGCGGCATCGGCCTGATCCAGAAGGGCACGGTGGATTACACACTGAGCGCCATGTTCAAGAATATGATAAGAAAGATCAATTCAGCTCCTTCTTTCTGCGTGTGGATCAACGGTAAGAAGAGCCCCGTCATCGGCCGTATCGGCATCGCGCACATGACCGTCGATGTCACCGAGAACAAGGTCAAGGAAGGCGACATCGTGAAGGTCCAGGTCAACCCTTTGTATGTCCATCCTTACATCAGGAGAATGGTTGTCTGATAAATTTTCGAGGTAAGTTAACAACATAAGACGCTGAGTTCATATTTTCGCGGACAAAAAGTCAGAACAAAAGTATTAAACACACTCAAAAGTATTTGTTTTATTATTCTTCTTGTGTGTTAGTATTAATGTGTATGTGTTATTGGCCCTGACGAGATGCTCGTAGATATGAATAGGAGCTTCATATGTTGTACAGCGAAACAAACCTGGTTAAGTCATTCGGAAGATCCATAGTCAGCAAGTCTGTCGATCCCGCTTTAAATATTGAGGAAACATCTGTCGACGCACTGTTCGAGGATTCGCTTCTTGTGGAGAAGATCCCCGTCATCAAAGACATTTTCGCTCCGGGCAAAACGGTCTCTGTCAGCGACAAATTTTTCTGCAAGAGACTCGTTGCTTTCATCCAGGAATTCAACAACGGCAACATTTCCCAGTACAGGATGGACAAGCACATCGACAAGCTCAAAGAGGATAAGAGATTAGATTCCGAGTACGAGCAGGTCATCATCCTGATCGAGAAATTAAGCCAGACTTTGCAGGCAAAATATCTTGCCAGATTCTATCAGTCATATTGGAACGGCGATTACGATTTTGACACGTTCCGCGAGATCGCCGAAGCCAACCAGAAAATGTTCACCTGCGACTATGAAGTCCTGCAGTCTATAGCAGGCGATGCTTCTGCCACAGGCAAGGATTCTTCCATGAGCCGTCTGGTATCTCTCGGCCTCATCGTCGACCGCAGATCTGCAGGCGAGGGCGTATCCCTCACAGGATTCGGTATCGAATTCGCCAAGGGCCTCGACGCCAAGAAGAAGCCTGCTCGCAAGTCTGCATCAGGCGCGAAAAAGCCCAGCATCAACGAAGACCTCTTCTCAGGCAGACTGCAGTCTTCCGAGAAGACCGAAGCTCCGCAAGAGACCGCTTCGGCCGCCTCAAAGCCTGACTTCAATAACATGGACATCGATGAAGCATTCGCATTCCTCGCAGCTGCACCGAGTCCTTTCAAGCCTGTTGATAAAGAGGAGCCGCAGCCCGAATCCTTTAAGGCAAAGCCTGTGTTTGAAGCCCCCGAGGCAAAGAACATTCCCGCAGCTCCTTTGAGCATATTCGAATCCGGGGCTAAGGCTGAACCGGAAGCACCTAAGGCTATGCCCGAAGTTTCTAAGGCTAAAGCCGAGCCGGAAGTATCTAAGGCTAAGGCCGAGCCGGAAGTATCTAAGGCCGAGCAGGAATCACCGAAAACAAGGCCCGGCACCTCAAAGTCTAAGTCAGAATCTTCCGCATCCAAGCCGAAGAGCACACCCAAGCCGGCCTTCGATCCGAAGGACACATCCACTATGGGTGTTAAGCAGTTAAGACCTATCATCAACACTGAGAAAGATTCGCCTTACGCATCTTCGCCGATGGCATCAGACGGCTCCAGTCCGTTCAAGCCGGCCAAGTCCAAGAAGATCGAAGCAGATACCCCCAAGACAAAGACTTCAAAGTCCAAGTCCGCTTCTGTAACTGCTGAGATTCCTGACGACAATAATCCTTTCAGAGCAGCAGCAAATTCCGAGAGCAAGACTCCCAAGTCAGCAGAGAACAGCCCGTTCAAACCGATCGGCGCTCCTGCAGCTCAAGAGACTTCAAGCCCGTTCAAGCCCGCAGCTTCCACTAAGCCCGAGCCGGCCGCTAAGACAGCCGAGCCCAGTCCGTTTAAGCCCGCTGTTTCCGCTAAGGCTGAGACCGCTAAGACAGTTGAGAACAGTCCGTTTAAGCCCGCTGTTTCCAAGCCCGAGCCCGCCGCTCCCAAGGCTGTCGATAACAATCCGTTTAAGCCTTTCGGCAGCACGGAAATGCCCAAGGCAGCCGAGCCCAGTCCGTTTAAGCCCGCACCCGCAAAAAAGGCTGAACCCGAGCCTGCTAAGGAGCCTGCAAGCTCTAATCCTTTCAGACCTATCGGCAGCACAGAAATGCCTAAGGCAGTTGAGCCCAGTCCGTTCAAGCCTCTCGGAGCAGCAAAGACTGAAGCACCTCAAGCTGAGCCCAGTCCGTTCAAGCCTCTCGGTGCAGCAAAGACTGAAGCACCTGCTGCCGAACCCGGCCCCTTCAAGCCTCTCGGCGCAGCAAAGACTGAAGCACCTGCTGAGCCCAGTCCGTTCAAGCCGATCACGGCTAAGACAGAACCCGAAGCTCCCAAGGCTGAGCCAGCGAACAACAGTCCGTTCAAGCCTTTCGGCGCAACTAATACAGAGTCTGCTCCTGCAAGCGAACCCGCAAGCAGCAGCCCGTTCAAGCCTTTCGGCAACATAAATCAGGATCCGCCGGTACACATCGAAGGCGCCAATCCGAATATGTTCAACATGGGTAGCTTGTCTCATCCGAATTCCGACTCGTCTAAGGGCACATCCAAGCTCGGCTCGTTCATGTCCATGGATGACGACGAAGTGCTTCACCAGGACAAGGAAACCGGCAAGCTCGGTTCTTACATGTCGATGGACGAAGGCGAGGATACAGGCGAGAGGCTCCCTCAGAGATCCGAGAGCTCGACCAATTATTTCGCAATGAGCTCTGCAAGCTCCGCTCCGTCGCCGCTGTCATCTTCTGATGCGAACCCGTTCAAACCCATGAAGCCCGCAAATTCCGGAAGCTCTTCAAGAGGCGCCAACCCGAGCCCGTTCAAGCCGGCCACACCCGCTAAGTCTGAATCTGATGATTCACCTGCGGCTCCGGCTAATCCGAGTCCCTTCAAGCCTCTCGGTTCTTAAGAGCAGCAACCGGTAATTCTGCCTCATTATCGATCCGGCTAAACAAATTTGAGGGTAAACTTGAGGGTGTAGCCTCAAATTTCGCCTCATTATCGATCCGGCTAAACAAATTTGAGGGTAAACTTGAGGGTGTAGCCTCAAATTCCGCCTCATTTTCGATCCGGCTAAGCAAATTTGAGGGTAAATTTGAGGGGGCCGCCTCAAATTCACCCGCAATTTTACCTGTATTTTGTTTTTGCTGCGTTTAATCACGCGTCCTCAGTTACGCACGATCTTGTGCACTGAAGACTGCTTCATGGATTCTTCACGAAAAGTCCTGTTACTGTGACGGATTTCAGCAAATTCTCTTTGTTTTGCAAATTTCCTTCACGGAACAACCTGTTTTCGTGAAGTTTTCAGGAATGGCGGGTACGGTTTTGATCGCAGGGGGTCCGCCTTTGAGCCGGAGGTCGGCGGGTACGGTTTTGATCGCGAGAATGCCTCCTTTCGCCCCCAAGAATTATCAACCCGATTTTATTGACGACCATATCGGATTTTTGTATAATTCCGTTGTTTTTAAAACAAACACATCAAGAATAGACAATGTTCTGTCAGAGTCTATGGTGATTTACGGGACCACTCCCACAAGGAGTCAAGGCCATACGGACAGCCGGGTCCACTGCCGATGATCGGTCTTCCGATCTATTGATTGAGTTAAAAGCTCAGTTTTATAAGTTGGTTACTTTATAACCGAAATGCGTAATTTGCGCAGACTTGTGAAATGGTCAATAAGAGTAGTAAAAGTAGTATTGCTATATAGACTCTGGATACTTGAATTCTTCGCCTGAGGGGGCACGTGTACCTTCCCCGGCGGGGATGACAAAGACTATATTATCAAGGCGCAAGTTGTGGATTACAGCTTGCGCTTTTTGTTTGAGGTGGAGTATGGAAAAGACAGAGTTGGATCAGACAAGAGCTCCGATCTATGAAGCGCTCGAAAAGTTCCGCGAGATGAGAGTCGTTCCTTTTGACGTGCCGGGACATAAGCACGGCAAGGGTAACCCCGAGCTCACGGCGTTCCTGGGCGAGAAGTGCGTAGGCGTTGACGTCAACAGCATGAAGCCTCTGGATAACCTTTGCCATCCGGTATCGGTCATCCACGAAGCGGAGATCCTTGCTGCGGATGCTTTCGGCGCGAGTCACGCGTTCCTAATGGTAGGCGGCACGACAAGCTCGGTGCAGAGCATGGTGCTCTCATGCTGCAAGCAGGGCGATAAGATCATCCTGCCGCGCAACGTTCACAGGAGCGTTATCAACGCGCTGGTTCTCTGCGGCGCCATCCCTGTCTATGTTAATCCTGACGTTGACCACCGTCTGGGTATCTCTCTTGGCATGAGCCGCGACAAGGTTAAAGCTTCGATCGATGCCAACCCCGATGCGGTTGCAGTACTGGTCAATAATCCGACTTACTACGGTATCTGCAGCGACTTAAGAGCAATCGTTAAGATGGCACACGACGCGGGTATGCTCTGCCTTGCAGACGAGGCACACGGCACGCACTTTTATTTCGGTGAGAACATGCCGGTATCCGCTATGCGCGCAGGCGCAGATATGGCTGCAGTCTCAATGCATAAGTCGGGCGGAAGCCTTACGCAGTCAAGCCTTCTGCTCATCGGTGAGAACGTGAGCGAGAGGCATGTCAGACAGATCATTAACCTTACGCAGACGACATCGGGCAGCTATCTTCTGATGTCGAGCCTGGATATCAGCCGCAGAAATCTTGCGTTAAGAGGCAAGGAAGTTTTCCGCAAAGTAATTGAGATGGCAGAGTATGCCAGGGAAGAGATCAACGCTGTCGGAGGTTATTACGCTTACGGCAGAGAGCTCATCAACGGCGATTCGATCTTCGATTTTGATCCCACTAAGCTCAGTGTCCACACGAGGGACATCGGCCTTGCGGGCATCGAAGTCTATGACATCTTAAGAGACGAATACGACATCCAGATCGAGTTCGGTGATATCGGAAACATCTTGGCATATCTCTCGATTGGCGACAGAATGCAGGAGCTCGAGCGCCTCGTAAGTGCTTTGGCCGAGATCCGCAGAAGATATAAGAAGGATCCGGATGGTTTGCTCAGTCAGGAGTACATCGATCCCGAGGTCGTATGCAGTCCGCAGGAAGCATTCTATTCCAACAAGAAGAGCGTTCCGATCGAAGAGAGCGTCGGACAGGTCTGCAGCGAATTCGTTATGTGCTATCCGCCGGGGATCCCGATCCTCGCGCCCGGTGAGAGGATCACATCCAATATTCTGGATTACATTCTCTATGCAAAAGAGAAGGGCTGCTCGATGACCGGCTCTGAGGATCCGGACATCAACAATCTTAACGTTCTGGTATAAGGAGGGCACCTGGGATGAATTTATGGTTCAGTGAATATCATGCGCCTGACGTAAGGCACAGTCTCCGCGTTACGAGACACCTTTATTCGAGCAAGAGCGATTACCAGCAGATCGATATTTTCGATACGCCCGAATTCGGCAAGGTATTGGCGCTCGACGGTGACGTCATGCTCACGGAGCGCGACGAGTTTATCTACAACGAGATGATCACGCACATCCCGATGTCCGTACATCCCAATGTCCAGGACGTCCTCGTCATCGGCGCGGGCGACGGCGGTGTCGTCAAGGAGCTCACAAGATACGAGAGCGTCAAGCGCATTGACCTGGTGGAGATGGATCCGCAGGTTATCGAGGCGTGCCGCACATATCTTCCGGAGAACGCGTGCAAATTAGACGATACCCGCGTGCATATCTACTTCGATAACGCGCTCAGGTTCATAAGAAGATCTTCCGAAGAGTACGACCTCATTATCGTTGACTCCAACGATCCGTTCGGACCTTCCGAGGGTTACTTCACGAGAGAGTTCTACGGCATCTGCTACAACGCATTAAGAAGCGACGGCATCATGGTAAACCAGCAGGGAAGTCCGTTCTATAAGCACGACGCTGAGGCGATGCAGAGGAGCCACAAGAGGATCGTAAACACGTTCCCGATAAGCCGCGTTTATCAGGCGCACATCCCGACGTACGCTGCGGGCTACTGGCTTTTCGGCTTTGCGAGCAAGAAATATCACCCGATCAATGACTTCGATGAAGAGCGTTGGAAGAGCCTTCATCTGAGCACCAAATACTATACGACCAAGCTGCACATAGGCTCGTTCTATCTGCCGGCTTATCTCGAAAAGATGCTTATGGAGGTTGAATCGTGAACAGGAACGTAGAGACATTTATCGGCTGCGGCAGCGAGTATTCTGAAGCGAAGATCGCATTGTTCGGCGCGCCTTTTGATTCCACGACGAGTTTTAGACCCGGCGCGAGATTCGGAAGCGCCGCCATCCGCCACGAGAGCTTCGGGATAGAGACTTACAGCCCTTATCAGGACAAGGATCTGCTTGACACTAAAGTCTTCGACTGCGGCGATCTTGAGCTCAGCTTCGGCTCACCTGAAGCGGCCCTTGCTGACATCGAGGATCAGACGCGCACGATCTTAAACGACGGCAAGCTCCCCATCATGATCGGCGGCGAGCACCTCGTAACTTTAGGCTCATTCAGGGCGGTCTTTGAGAAGTATCCTGATGCTCATATCATTCATTTCGATGCGCACTGCGATCTGAGGGATGATTATCTCGGCGCAAGGCTCAGCCACGCGTGCGTTTTGAGAAGATGCCATGATCTTGTTGGCGACAATAAGATCCACCAGTTCTGCATCAGGAGCGGCGAGAGGGATGAGTTTGCTTTTGCAAAAGAGCACACGGACATGCATAAGTTTAATTTCGACGGGCTGAAGGAAGTCTGTGACGAGCTTGCTAAGAGCAACACGCCGGTGTATTTCACGATCGACCTGGACTGCATGGATCCGTCCGTCTTCTGCGGTACTGGAACGCCTGAGGCGGGCGGCGTGAGCTTCACGGAATTGCTTAACGCGATCCTTACGGTTGCTAAAACAAATATCGTGGGAGCGGACATCAACGAGCTCGCTCCCATGCTCGATCAGAGCGGCGCTTCAACGGCCGTCGCCTGCAAGACATTAAGAGAATTGATCCTTTCGATTAACGCATAAACAGGAGGTGCAAAAATGAGCAGAGTATTAGTTATCGGATGCGGCGGTGTCGCAAGTGTTGCGATCAGAAAGTGCTGTCAGGCAGATGAGGTCTTCACGGAGCTTTGCATAGCAAGCCGCACGAAGTCCAAGTGCGACGCGCTCGCAGAAAGCCTTAAGGGCAAGACAAAGACCGTCGTTACGACCGCGCAGGTCGATGCGGATAAAGTCGATGAAGTCGTTGCGCTTATCAATTCATACAAGCCCGATCTGGTCATGAACATCGCGCTTCCTTACCAGGATCTGACCATCATGGACGCATGCCTCATCTGCGGCGTCAATTACATGGACACGGCTAACTACGAGCCCGAGGATACGGACGATCCCGAGTGGCGCGCCATCTACGAGAAGAGATGCAAGGAGAAGGGGTTCTCCGCTTACTTCGATTACAGCTGGCAATGGGCTTACAAGGAGAAGTTCGAGCAGGCAGGACTTACCGCGCTCTTAGGCTGTGGCTTCGATCCCGGCGTTACACAGGCTTACTGCGCTTATGCCAAGAAGCATGAGTTCGACACGATCGATACGATTGATATCCTTGACTGCAACGGCGGCGACCACGGCTATGCTTTCGCGACCAACTTCAATCCCGAAGTCAACCTTAGAGAAGTCTCCGCTCCGGGCAGCTACATCGAGAACGGCAAGTGGGTAGAGATCCCCGCCATGAGCATCAAGAGAGAGTACGATTTTGACTCAGTCGGCATGAAGGACATGTACCTTCTTCACCACGAGGAGCTCGAGTCGCTCGCTGTTAACATCCCCGAAGTTAAGCGCATCCGCTTCTTCATGACCTTCGGCCAGAGCTATCTTACGCATATGAAGTGTCTCGAAAACGTCGGCATGCTCTCCACAACGCCCATCGAATTTGAGGGTCACGAGATCGTCCCGATCAAGTTCTTAAAGGCCCTGCTGCCTGACCCCGCAAGCCTCGGTCCGCGCACACACGGCAAGACAAATATCGGCTGCATCTTCACGGGCAAAAAGGACGGCAAGGACAAGACCTATTACATCTACAATGTCTGCGATCACCAGGAGTGCTACAAGGAAGTCGAGAGCCAGGCCATAAGCTACACGACCGGCGTTCCCGCAATGTGCGGCGCCATGATGCTCCTCACCGGCAAGTGGACCGACAAGGGCGTTCACACCGTCGAAGAATTCGATCCCGATCCGTTCCTCGACGCACTCGACAAGTACGGCCTGCCTAAGCGTGAGAACTTTGCGCCCGTATTGGTAGAATGATGATATGAACGAGATTTTTTCCGGGCTCACATCTGTCATAGACGGCGGTGATATCAAGGCTCTGAAGACGCCCTGTTATATTGGCGGCGGCATCGAGGCTCTCAGGACGCCCTGTTATGTTATCGATGAGAAAAAACTTGTCAGTAACGGCGAGATCCTGGCTTCGGTCGCTTCACGCACCGGCTGCAAGATCCTCCTCGCGCAGAAGGCGTTCTCCAATTACGACTTCTATCCGCTGCTGTCAGATTATCTTGCCGGCACCGAAGCGAGCGGCCTTTACGAGGCACGCCTCGGCAAAGAAGAAATGCCCTCAGGCGAGGTTCACGTCTTCAGCGCCGCTTACCGCGACGATGAGTTCGACGAGCTCTTAAAATACGCTGACCACATAGTGTTTAACACTGTTACACAGCTTAAAAAATACGGCCCGAAGGCCAAATCCTGCGGTAAGAGCGTAGGGCTTCGCATCAACCCCGAATGCTCCACCCAGGAGGGTCACGAGATCTACGATCCGTGCGCCAGGGGCAGCCGCCTGGGCGTCACACGCGAAGTCTGGGACAAGGAGATGAGTGACGATGCCCTCGCGCTTTTGGACGGTATTCATTTCCACACATTGTGCGAACAGAACTCGGACGCGCTGGAGATCACCCTGCGTGCCGTAGAGGAGAAGTTCGGCGACGTGCTGCCTTCCATGAAATGGCTCAATATGGGCGGCGGTCACCACATCACCAAGAGTAATTACGACGTGGCAAAGCTCGAGAGCCTCATCACATACGCGCAGCAAAAGTGGGGCGTCGAGGTCTACTTAGAACCCGGCGAAGCGGTCGCTTTGAACGCGGGATATCTGCTTACCCACGTTCTCGATGTAGCCTGGAACAACGGCGTGAAGATCGCGATCATGGATGCCAGCGCCGCATGCCACATGCCGGACGTCATCGAGATGCCGTACATGCCGCCTCTTCTTGGTGCTTCGAGCGATGACACAAAGCCGTACCGCTACAGGCTCGCAGGCCCCACGTGTCTTGCGGGTGACGTCATCGGTGACTACGGTTTTGACAAGGAGCTCGCAGCCGGCGATCTGCTTGTTTTCGGAGACATGGCGATATATACCACATGCAAGAACAACACTTTCAACGGCATGCCTCTGCCCGACATCTACAGGCTCAAGCCGGACGGGGCGTTTGAGAGGCTGACAGAGTTCGGGTATAAGGATTTTAAAAACAGATTAGGTAAGAATTAATTGGCAGGGCTCGCGTGAGCCCTGTTTTTTTGAGCGCCGATTTAGACCCGGGGGCGGCAGCGACCGTTTTGGTGAGAGTTTTTTGCGTCCCAAGCCGGCGGTGACTTTTTTGATGACCATTTCGGACATATTAGTCATCAGTTTAGTCATTTCCAGCGAGAAATGACTTTTTTGGTGACCGTTTTGGCCAAAAGAGTCACCGTTTTAGTCACCAGGGGATTTATGACCTGTCCGCCCCCGCCCTCAAAAACATATAGTTCCAATTGGTTTTCGCGTGCTAATATAAAAAAGTCGAAAAAATTTTCTCGAACCACCGAATAATTCGCATCGGTTAATTGTTAAGTAAGTAGATGCGGATAGAAAGGAGGCAAAAAAGATGACCGGCAAGGAACTCGAGCAGATCTATAACGAAGCTTACAAGGCCGTTTACTGGACAGCTATGTCGCTCCTCAAGAATGAGGCTGACGCGGAGGATGTTGTCCAGGATACTTTCGTATCTTTTATTGAATCGTATTCCGATCTGACAGATACGAGCAAGGCTACGGCGCTGCTTAAGAAGATTGCTGCCAACAAGAGTCTTAACCGCATAAAGCTTGCGAAGACTGATGTTGCTGAAGATGAGTTCTTTGATAATGTCGAAGCTGTTCCGGAAGATTTCCTGCCTGATTCGATCGTCGAATCAGATGAGGCTCGCAAGATCGTCATGGACATCATCAACAATTATTTGTCTGAGGATGTCAGGAGAACGTTGATACTGTTCTACTTTGACGACCTGAGCACCAAAGAGATCGCGGAGGTATTGGGAGTCCCTCAGGGAACGGTTTTGCGTCGTCTTAACTATGCCAGAAATAAGATCAAGAAGGAGGTCGAGAAGTATGAAAAAGATAATGATACGAAGTTGTTCGGTATGGCTATACCGTTCCTGACAAAACTTTTCATAAAAGAATCAGAGCAGGTAGCTTTCAAGCCCATGCCTGCTTCATTAGCAAATCTGTCCGCATCAGCAGAAGCGCCCTCACAGGGAGCCGGGATCAAGGCTTCGAAAGAAGCTGCAAAGAAAGGGACAGAGATCATGAAAACCAAGATCATTATTAGCAGCATCGCTGCTGTTATCGCAGTAGGAATCACTGTAGGCGTAATCGTCGCAGTATTAAGCAAAAAGAAGGATCAGAAGCCTGAGCCGAAGCATGTCGAATCGGCAGAAGGCGAATACGAAGAAGAAGAGGAAGAAACAACCACAACAGAGACCACAAAGGCTATACCTAAGGCAGACAAGGACCTCTTTAGATGGAGCGACAACACCATTATCGATCTGACAGATGAAGGCCTTCAGGCGGAAGTGCTTGTTATCCCTGCAGAGTGCGATGGCATTGATTGCTGCCTTGATAACGGTATCTACACGGAAGTGTATTTCGAGTCTGACAACGATATAAATATCGGAGTTGCTTTCAACGGTTCTCATACTGTCGAGAAGATAGTCCTGCCGAAGAATCTTTCATCGCTGGATGTGTATGCTTTTGCAGACTGCAGCGCTTTGAAGGAAATCGAGCTTCCCGAAGGCCTTACCGAGATGGGTGCCGGTGTTTTCCAGGATTGCGTTTCGTTGAAGAGCATGGAGATCCCTGCAGGCGTTACGGTGCTTCCGAGTTTCCTCTTCTGCGGCTGTACAAATCTTGAGAGCGTAACGATCAAAGGCGATGTAACCGAGATCGGCGCCGCTTGCTTTATCCAGTGCACGAACCTTAAGAGCATAGAGATACCGTCTACGGTTAAGACTATCGGATTTAACTGCTTCGCAGACTGCAAGTCATTAACATCCGTTGACCTGCCTGAAGGCCTCGAAAATCTGGACACTGACATTTTCTCAGGATGCTCTTCGATGACTTCATTGAGGATCCCTTCATCTGTAAAAGATATCGGTCAGAACATCTTGCTCGGCAGCGGCGTTACTGATGTTTATGTTCCGGCAGATCTTGAGCTCACCGAATGGGAACACAATTCTTTCTGGAATTCGGAAGAGCACATGAGGATCCACGTAACAGCCGGATCATGGGCAGATGCGAATTTCGATGATGTGTTCATCGGTTATTTAGAGAAGACCTACGATTAAGGGATAGTTTTTCGCTGATCAGATAAGGAGATAATTACATGAAAAAGAAGATTTTGGCCGGTGTTATGGCCGGATGTGTATTACTGTGCTTTACAGCATGCAATAAGGATTCTGCTTCCAACGGAAGACCAGACACGCGCGACCGCGCAGATGCGGCAGAAGAGGCCGAAGATGTTGCAGATGAAGCTGATGAGGCAGAAGACGCAGCACCTGAGACCACCAAAAAGGAAGAAGAAATCTTACACTTCCTCTACGATGTTAATGACAAGGATACGCTTAGAGAACTTATCGACGGAGCCATGAAATGCGTGCCTTGCGCAGGCGAGTGCAATGAGGATGTCATGGACAAACTGAACGCTGTTTTCACACCCACAGTTGCCAGGTACGGCTGGTATGGTGAAGACTGCCAGATGTATTTCAAATACGACCCTTGCGTTAGCGGTGAGTACGAGGACTGTGACCATGTCTTATATGTCGGTTACGACGGATATGAGACGGAAGATATCGATGGAGAAGATTACATTGTCTCCTACGAGAAAGTTTACGCTCACGAAGCAAGGCCCGGCATCACCACCATTTGGATCGAGATCTACGACAAGGACAGGGCCGTCACCTGCTGGAATAACGCGCGTGACATTCTTGCCAATGAAGTTTTCCCAGATGCCGTGCTCGATACTTCCTGGGAGGACCGCTACCAGCTCATGTACGGCGAAGGAGTTTTCGACTGGTACGCAGTGATCTCCTGCAAACAGGTCAACAACACAAACAAGTGGGTAGTCTGTATCGAGATTACTCTGGGTACTCCGGAGTTGATGGTCGCAGAGACTGAGCCCGTGGAGAGCAGTGATGTTAACTGATGAGTCGCAATAATTGATATTGATGAGGACCCGCAGTAAAGAACGGGTCCTTTTATTGTCCCGGTTATGATGATAAAATAATACTGAGTATATACGAGGTATATTATGACTTTCGAATGGGATGAAGCAAAGAACAAAACAAACCTCAAGAAACACGGAATCGATTTTGTTGAGGCGCAAACTGTTTTCTATGATGAAAATGGTATTTTGTTTGATGATCCTGAACATTCCAAAGATGAGGAACGCTTCATCATTATTGGAAAAAGCATTCATTCCAACATATGCCTCGTATGTCACTGTTACAGGCAAAATGACAAAGTAATAAGAATAATATCGGCAAGGAAAGCTACAAGAAATGAGGTGAACAGGTATGTTAAAGGAATATGATATCGACAAGTTGAACCCGAGGCCCAATCCTTATGCGAAGTCACTTAGAAAACCGGTGTCGATCAAGATGCCGATGGTTGTTATTGAATACTTCAAGACGGAATCGGACAGGACGGGGATACCTTATCAGACACTTATAAATCTTTACCTTATGGATTGTGTTAAAGAGAACAAGAAGATAGATACATCCTGGAAAAAGCAGGACGAAGCCTCATGAGGCAGGGCTCAAATTGAGCCTGCATTTCGCGCGTGCTATAATATTCGCTAAGGGATGGCATTAAACACATAGATTCATTGCATTTGCGCGGACGCGCTCATTTCTATGACGTGGAAAAATGAGGACATCAACATCAACGGTACCAGCTCGGCGAAATGTCCGAACTGTGGCGCGAGCGTCTTTTATAACGAGAAGCTCGGCAAGCTTTTCTGCGCCATGTGCGGAGGGCTTTACGACCCCGAGAGCATGAAGTCTGCGGGCAGGATCGAGAACCGCGATACCGCTGATGCAGGCAGCGAAGAGGACAACAAGCAGGAGTTCGTCTGCGATTCGTGCGGCGCGGCCGTGGTCACCGATTACAATACATCCGCGACGTTCTGCGCATTCTGCGGCTCGCCGACGCTCATCAACAGGCGCCTGTCGAGAGCTTTTAGGCCTGACGTGCTGATCCCGTTCAAGATAAGTAAAGAAGAGGCGATCGCAAATTATCTTAAGTGGGCGAAAACCCAAAAGGGTGTCCCGAAGAAATTCACGTCCGAAGCCGTGCTGTCTAAGATCACGGGCTATTATATTCCGTTCTGGCTCATCGACGCGGACTGCAAGTCCGAGGTCAGCGGCACGGGCCAGAAATTCAAGGGCGAGAACATCGAGAATTATGAGATCGACAGGACGCTCGTGTACAACGTCAGGCGCGTGCCTTTCGACGGGTGCAAAAAGATCAGCAACACGCTGATGGAAGCTATCGAGCCGTATGATTATAAAGAGATCAAAGATTATAACGACATGTACCTGCCGGGCTTTTTCGCGCAGCGCTACGACCTGTCCGCGCTCGACATGATGGACATCATCCGCATCCGCTTGGACAACTACGCGGAGGGCATCGTCAAGCGCCTCTCTGCCAAGGAATACGACTACTTCAAGGCCGTCGGCGTCCGCGGCGCTTATTCGGACAATTATGACCAGCTCTATGCGCTCATGCCCGTGTGGTTTTTGAACATCGAATACGAAGGCTCGATGTACAGCATCGCAGTCAACGGCCAGACCGGCAAAGCGTCCGGGTCTCTGCCGATCAATAAGCGTCGAGTTCACACCCATGCGCTCGTCAGCTCCCTGTGGGAGATCACGAAATACATCCTGCTCACAGCACTCGTGCCCGCTCTGGGCGTGGCGTTGCTCATGTTCCTGATCGGCAACAAGGGCGGCGACTTTGACTGGTTCTACTGGATGATGTTCTTTGTTTTGTGGGCAGTCGCGCTTCTTTCCGGCCTCATATTCATCGTCCCGCACGTAAGGAAAAAATTCTCCGACAGCAGCTTCTACGAATCCGTGACGATCGACAAGGCACCAAACATCGACGAGTACATTGACCTTACGAACGGCTTTAAGATGGACATCCGCGACACTTTCATGTATATGTCTACCAAAGCCGATGACGACAAGAATAAGGAGTTCTCCAAAGAGCCGTTGTCGGTCAAGGTGCTGAACAAGATATTTAAGTGAGTGGGCGCGCGTGCATGCTCGTGTGACGTACTAAAATGCGAAAACTGCCTGTTTAGTACGTCGTATTTCTGCCTCGTAAGCGCGCATGACGTACTAAAATGCGAAAATGGTCGATTTTATCCGTAGGTTTTTCTTTGAAGATACGTGTGTTACGGATAAAATCGCGAAAACCGCTTGATTTATCCGTAGTTTCATTTTCGAAAACTCATTTAAGACGTACTAAAACGCGAAAAGTGGCCATTTAGTACGTCATTTCGCCCGCGCGCGCAACGAATAAACTGGCCCCCGCGCGAAGAACAAACTGGCCCGTGCGCGCAAAGAATAAGCGCGCCGCGCGCCCCGCAAACTTTAATGTTACGTTAATGTTCAGCTATCTTGCCGTTAAGATTGGCTTGCTATCATGAAACCACATCACTAAGGGAGGATAACAGGATGAGTGAAACCATTTTAAAAGTCACGGATCTCACGAAGTCTTATGGCGCGAAAACCGTATTGGACAAAGTGTCTTTCGAGATCGAGAGAGGAAAGATCTACGGCTTTATCGGAGAGAACGGCGCGGGTAAGACCACTGCCTTGAGGGCGATCACGGGACTCAGCACGGTAAGGCACGGGAAGATCGAGCTTTTCGGAAAGTCAGATAAGAAGGGCCTTACAGAGGCCAGAAGGAAGATCGGATGCCTTGTCGAGCGCCCGATACTTGAGCTCAATAAGTCGGCGAAGAAGAACCTTCAGGCGCAGCAGCTCCTGTACGGCAACAGTGACGAGCAGCGCATCGAGCAGGTCCTCGCCAGAGTAGGACTTTCAGACGTTAAGAATAAGAAGGTCAAGGATTTCTCGCTCGGCATGAAGCAGAGACTGGGGATAGCGATGGCGCTCATAAACAGCCCGGAGCTACTGGTGCTCGATGAGCCGGTGAACGGACTTGACCCGATGGGCATGGTCGATGTCAGAGAGCTCCTCTTATCGCTTTGCAGGGATGACGGTATCACCATCGTTATCTCATCGCACATTCTGGCAGAGCTCTATCAGCTCGCGACGGACTACATTATCATCTCGCACGGACATATTATCTCAACGCTCTCGAAGGAAGAGCTCGATGACCGCTGCACGACTCACATAACGATGGACACCGAGCACAACGACGAGGCTGTTAAAGTGCTGGCTACGAGCGGCATCCAATCAGTAGACAGTGACAAAGGCGCGATCAGGATCTTCGATAACGTCGAGGCAAGAGATGTGGCGCAGCTGATGTACGACAATAAGATCCTCATAACGCACCTGGCAAAGCACGAGAGGACTTTGGAAGAATACTATATCGAACTCTTGGGGAGGGGCGCATAATGGGCAACTTATTAAAGTGGGAAATGAAGCAGACTCTGTCTTCAAAATCATTCTGGATATTGGGCGCGGCGATCGTACTGCTTCCGGCAGCGCTGCTCCTGGCGACGGTCGCTTTTGGCGCGGAAAATACGGGCTTTCAGGCGTTCCTCGAAGGACTTAATAACTACAATGCTTTCGTGATCATGCTGATCGGCGTATTCACGGGCATTCACGTAACGGGCGCATTCGAAGGCCGCAGGATCCAGTCGGCAGTCATGGCAGGCAACAGCAGATTCAGCATCCTCATGGCGAAGTTCATGTCGTTCTCGATCGCCGTTGCGATCTACAGCGTAGCTTCCATTCTCGTAAGCACAGGTATCGCGTTCGCTTCTTACGGCATCAACGGACTGGACGGCAGCTTTGGCAGAGCGGTCATCGCAAGAACACTGGTATTTATCGTTGTCGAGATCGCATACTCCGCAACATGTTTCCTCGCATCCATGTTAGTAAAACACCTCGGCGGAGCTATCGGCCTTAACCTCGGACTGATGCTGATGATGGACCTTGCAGCGCAGATCGCCCTGAACTTTGAAGGTGGCGAAAAGATCGTCAGATGCACACCCGTCGGCCAGTCAATGTTCATCTTAACTGACTGCAGCAACGCAAGCTTCGCAGCAGCTCTGACCGTTTCAGCCGCTGCCATCGCAGCCGTCATCGCGCTGTCTTTCTTAAAGTTCAGAAGGGAAGAACTCAAGTGATTTCCCCCGACTGATATTACCCCTCGGGCAGGAGCTTAAAAGGCTCCTGCTTTTTTGTGCGGCGGGAGCCCTCGTGGCTTCTGCTTTTTTGTGTGTAAAACCGCGAAATGTTTTCCGCTCAGTCAGCCGATCGCAGCGCTCTTTCAGACATGTTATAATTACCTTGTCCGGAAAACGTTTTCGGGCAGTCACAATTACATACACGACTTTAGTTTTATTGCATGTTGAGGGGGATAAGAACATGATGATAGAACGACGATTTTATACCCACACCCGTAGATTTTTGAGTGCAGCGTGCGCGGCGATGATGGCTGCGGCGGTTTTTCTCGGCGGCTGCGCGAAGGAAGATGAGAAGCCGAGAAGGCGCGACAAAGATGATACTGCCAGGACAGATACAACGGCGGGTACAACTGCAGATCCGACGCTGCATACATCTTTCAATCTTTCGGAGATCAAGGGCGTCGTAAATGGTTATGAATACACACTGACAAAGCCCGAAGAATACGGTCCGGACTTAGACTACGGCTGGTATATCCGCGATACGGAAGATGAGAAATATGTCTTGATCTGCCATGGCATGGAGTACACCGGCGGATACTTCATTGAAGTCACCGGCATCGAATACGACGAGACCACTGACACCGTGGTGATCAGGGTCATGCATACAAGAGACCCGAATATTGTTACCGATGCATATACTCATCCGTGTTGCTATGTAAAATTCAAAAAGCTCCCGGGCAACATCAAGGTGTATGCCGAAGACGATTCTGAAGTCATGTTCGGAGGCAAGATCATCAAAACACAGGAGTGGGCAGTGGACATCCCGGTGGATGACGACTACACCGTTATTTTCACGGGCGGCTGGTCCGGACGTGTTTGTTTTACCTACGTTTATCCGAATGCAGATGGCGGGTACAGATATATCAATGTCGTGCGTCACGAGGCAGATTCTGACGAGCTGTTTGTCAAAGGCAGCGGCACGGTTATGGACTTGGGCTACATCGAATGGGTTTGCCAAAAGTTCGGCTCGTGGCAATATGCCATGGTCAAAGGCGACGAGGACAACCTGATCCCCGTTGACGAATACATGAAGACACATTAAGAAGCGGCGAAAATATACGCGATCCGACCGGAGCAGCGGGAAGAAGTTTGCTCTTTTTTCGCAAAAAATTAAAAGTGCGATTTTGCGAAAAGAATTATGCTTGGGTTTTTCGCGAAAAATCAAAAACTCGTTTTTGCGAAAAGAATTATGCATGAGTTTTTCATGAAAAATCAAAAACTCGTTTTTTGTGAAAAGATTTGAGCAAAATCTTTTCGCGAGAATTGAAAAACGCGATTTTGCGAAAAGAATTCGTTGATTTCTTTTCGCGGATTCGGGAAAAGCTAAATCTGAGAAAAGAATTCAATAAAATCTTTTCGCAATATGAGAAAAAACAAAAATCGCGAAAAACGGCTCGGGCTCCAGCTCGGGTTCCGGCCTAGGCTCACCGCACGCGCGCACTCAGCCGCTCACGCCCCGCGCGCCACGCAGAGTACCGCACTCGCAGTCGCTCCCGCAGAGCTCACGCCCCGCGCTCTCTTACCTCAGATCCTCCACTCTGAACGTGTACACATGCTCATAGTCGGTGTCCAGGCAGATCGAGACGGTGAAGTCATCGAGGTTGTAGACGCAGGACCACTCGGTTATGCGGATGCTTACGCTGTCGAGGATCATCATCGCTTCGGATTCGGCGACGACGCGCTCGGTGCCAAGGCCGGTGCAGATGGTGTCGATTCTGTTGTCGGGGTCGCCCATGTCGAAGTAGTCGCCGGGAGCGATAACGCTGTTGGTGCAGGCGGGGTATTCAGTGACGACCATTTCGCCGCCAAGCCATTCGACGACGACGTAACGGCCGGATCTGTCCGTGATGAACAGGTGGTAATTGTAGCCCAGATCGGACTGGATGTCGTATGACTCGAGCAGCGCGAGTGCTTCGTCGACTGAAGCGCAGTTGTCGAGGATGGCTCTGACGGCACAGAAGATCAGGAGATCAGGCTTGCCCTGGTCCTGATGGGCCTCGTCGATGTTGAGCTCTAAGATGCCTGCGCCGACGCCTTTCTCGTTCATGCCGTCGACGATTAAGTAAGGCGTGAGGACCATGACAAATCTGCCCAGAGGCGAGTCAGGATCGAGCGTGCTGGTCTGGCCGACGCTGAAGACAGCGAGATCGGCGCAGCCTATTGATTCGTAAGCGTCCTTGGGGTGTGAGTGGACGAGCACCATGTCTGTCTCGGGGTAGTCAAAATTGCGGCCGAAGATGTGGTCGCCGTCTGAAGTTGTAGCAGCAAAAGATGCGCAGCCGATGCTGTAATCGTCCTCGTTGAAGATGAAGTTCGGCATGCCGTACAAGTGCTTATCGAGCATCCAGTCAAGGAACTCGTTAACGGTGCCCGCGCCGGAATCCATCATGCCCTGCGTATCGGTGCATTCGAGATTCTTCATCGTGTAGAAGCCATCAGCGACCTTCTTGACGGACAGCATCGCTCTAATGTGATTAAACAGCAGGATCGCGGGAACTATTATCATGAGCCCGAAAACTATCGGCAGCACGATTCTCTTTTTGAGCTTGAAGATGAAGCAGATCTCGACGATAAAGGCGATCAGGAAAAGTGCCGCGCCGGCGACAGCGAACGGCGTCCAATTGAATGCCTTGACGGATGTGACTTCGATGCAGTAGGGGAGGATGTTATAAGTCAGCATCTCGTGGAACTGGTCGATCGGGATGCCGGGATCTTCCTTATTTTCATAGATGTAGTCGTAGCGCCTGTAAAGGCTCTCGCAGACTTCCTGGTATTCGGCGTCATCCACGGCCCTCAGCCTGCCCTCGATGGTGATGTGCTGATAGAACCTCGCGTAATAGATCTTCTTATCTTTTGCAGAGAGCTTCGAGAAATCGAAAACTAAGAACACGAAGTCCTCGTCATCCATGTCCTCGCCGAAAAACTGCAGATCTTTGTTCTCCAGGTCGAGGCCGTCATAGTAGACCAGGACGTCAGTCTTAACAGTCTTGCCGAGGCCCTCGGGCTTGATGTTTTTGTAGTCAAAGTCCTTGGACGAGCCGGCGAAGATCCTTCCGCCGAACAGGCCTGTCAGCACCAGCAGAACGCCTAAGACCATTACAATTGCCGTGATGATTATCGCTTTCTTATTACGTTTTTTCCCCATGGTTAACGCGCCACCTCGAACGCGAGCTTAAATTGTTATCCCCAAACGTTACCAGGACAGTTTACTATTAAAGTGCCTAAAAGTATATAAAGCGCTTTAGTGGTGGGAATAAACCCTTTGTGTCTGAAACGGGGTAAAAAACGATGTTTCAGAAACAACGCGCATCTGCTCAAATTCAAGATGTTATAATACGCATATGTACTTTTGCCATAACACATTGTTTAGCGGGTGAAATTTAGCGGGTGGACGTTATGAGAACGACTAGGCACAGTCACATTAGAATTATTTCCCTGGTATTGCTTTTGGTGGCAGTCATGAATCTTGCGGCGTGCGGAAAAAGCACGGACGCGAGGGCGCTCGTCGGGACATGGAAGTACGAGGGAAACTACGGCAATTCGACGACCATGACTTTTAATGCCAACGGGTCGTGGGAAAAAGTTTTATACTACGATGACGGGGTGCATTCGATCAAATACACAGGAAAGTATATCCTCGATGATGGCGAGAAGACCATAACAATCGAGATCGATCCTTTGCCCGATGACCTGCAGTTCACAACGGAAGTGTTCTTCCATTATTTGCTGGTGGGCGACTCGTTGACTTTGTCGGACTACTTCGACACAGCGGAGACGGCACTGACGTATAAGAAAATCGCGTAGTAAGTAATTCCCGACGCGCCTTCCTTAATGTTCTTACCATGTATACAGATGAGCAGCCGCCTTAGTTGCAGTTGATTACCGCAACCCTCACAAATACTTCAGCACGTCCATCTGCGTGTACACAGGCTCGAACTCTTCAAGCCTCCCGCAGGGGATATGGGGCTCGTATGCGAGGTGCGCGAAATACAATGCCTGCACGGCTTTCATGCCCGCGTCCCTGGCGGCGAAGAGCTCTTTGGATCCGCCGTCGCCAACATAAAGGCACTCGTCCGCGCGGACTTTGAGCATCTCGACGGCTCTTCTGAATATCTCGGGATCGGGCTTAATGACACCCTGTTCATAAGACAACACCGGCGCGTCAAAGAACGGGTAGAGGACGCTCTCTCTGATGGCCCGGGCCTCATCCGAATAGCAGTTGCTTATGAGGCCGATCTTTAGGTTTCTGGCTTTGAGCGCCTGCAGGAGTTCGACCGACTCTGCCGGCGTGCGCGCGAAAACTCCCTCGAGATTTTCCCTGCGGTTTTTGGCGATCAGCTGAACGGCTTCCTCGCTGTAGCACCCGAGCTTTTCCGTGCAGGCCTTAATGACTTCGGGTATGGTCATTTGCCCGCTGCTCCTGGCGAAGTTGGTATCGCGCCACACGCTCCTGAATTCATCGACCGGAACATTCAGGTCTGAAGCGATGTGCTCGCTGAAATAGGTATCTCCCGAGAAGATCGATACCAAAGTCTCAAACATATCGAAAATAACTGCTTTGATCATTTACATTACCCCGCGGATCAATATGATAAGTATAGCAAATGTTTTTGCCGCCGCTGCAATCTGCCAACCGCTTCAATCCGCCGCCAACCGCTTCAATCTGTATTTATTCACTTAAAATCGTGTCAAAAAATACAGGAAATGCGGTTTTTCTGTATTTTTCGACTACTTTTTGCGAGCAAAAATACAGACCGCGTATCAGTGCGAGGCAGGAGACAATTTGCGAGCAAAAATACAGACCGCGTATCAGTGCGAGGCAGGAGACAATTTGCGAACAAAAATACAGACCGCTCATCAGTGCGAGGCGGGGAGACCATTTGCGAGCAAAAACTGATATACTACGTTTGTGGGGGCTACCACCATTATAAGGGTGTCTACTACCCTCATAAGGGCGTCACCCCCTTACCCCGTCAACATATACTGATATAGCTGTTCCTTTTTTGGGAGGTCACTTATGCAAAAATGCAGCCGGTGCGGTTCGATTATTCCTATTGGTAAAAGAGTGTGCGAGAAGTGCGGCAAGTCCACTGTTGCTACCAGGGATCCGGGACCGGATGAGAAGATCTGCATGAATTGCGGGAATATAGTCCCCATGAATGCTGTTTGTTGCAAATTTTGCAAAGCTGATGTTACCGAAACGCCGACCTTCACGTTTGATCCCGGCAACTGCCGCAAATGCGGCAACCATTTAAACGAAGGCGACAGGTTCTGCATGAAGTGCGGATTCCCTGTTTCATCGAATAATTCTGCCGGCCACTCTTCCGGAGAGCCTTCCGATACCGGAATCGATTTCAAATCGGTAAAGGGCGACAGTAAAGCAGCATATTCATTAACCGGCGGTTGGAAATATGCAAATATTTTTACAGTGAGATACGTTGAGCCTGATTTTGTATACGACTGCCTCAGACAGCTTACCGCCAATTACAATAATTTCCGGCTTAATAAAAGGGTCAACGGCACGATCGTCTGCGCAGCCGGCCTTTTTGATGCGCAGCTGACCAGGACCGCGACCAAAGATCAATGCGTATACAGATTTGAATTCACACGTTACAATGCGCCAAAAGGCGTCCCGCTTGATTTTGTCGGCATGGGATATCTGCATAACGCGGTCTCGAAAACCTTCACGGCCATTGACCCTAAAGTAACAGTGACAAAAGAACCGGTCAAGTTCCGTCAGGAAAAAGATAATAAGGGCATCATGTTCAACATCAACTTCCTTGAGAAGGAACAGAGATGATCTTTAGACACACATAACAGCCGCGAACGGGGGAGAGGCAAATCATGGAAGACGTATACGCTAATGCAGAGGTAATACTTCGATATATTGTTGAGTTTTCAACGTTGCTCCTGGAATTCTTCGGCATCTGCATCCTCGTTTTTACGGCCATCAAGGCGTTCGTTCTCTGGATCAAGAGGGATAATTCGATCAGGCTCTGCCTCGCGCAGGGCATTGCGCTGGCGCTTGAGTTCAAGCTCGGAGGCGAGGTCTTGAGGACCGTTGTGGTCCGTGAGTGGGCTGAGCTCGGTATCCTCGGCGCCATCATCGCGCTCAGAGCCATCCTGACGTTCCTCATTCATTGGGAGATCAAGAACGAGAAAAAGGCCATTTCTCCGCAGCCTGAGGATGATAAGAATGACGCGAAAAAGACAATCACTCCTCAGCCTGAAGAAGAGAAAAAGGCCGCGAAAGCGGACTAAGATAATAACTCCTGAATGGTCATAAAGAAGTCACACGGATAGTTCATAATGGCCTCATTAAGATTTAAGAAGGAGTGATCGAAATGAGAAATCCGGTTGCAAAGGCATGGTGCTGTGTAGGAATTATGATGCTGGGCGTAGGCCTCATGATGACCTCACTGGCATTTCTGAAAACCCCCGGACTTGTGTATTTATTCCTGATCATCGGCATTGCCGTATTCATCGGAGGAATAGTCCTTCACTACGCCATCGTCAGATGCCCGCACTGCGGCTCGCACCTGGGAAGATTATACGGCCCGAGATGCCCGTTCTGCGGGAAAGAGTATAACAAGGCGGAATAAGAGGCATAGCTACAGCCACCAGCCGGATGCCCCGGCTGGTCAATGGCTTAACGGATGACTTCATGAGGGATGCCCCCGGCCTTTGCGCAAGACCTTACTCGATGCTTAATCCCACCTGGAATTCAATGAAATCCAAAAGCTTTTTGATCATCTGCTTCTTGTGGCCTTCTTTGAAGTCAGACTCTTCCAGATCCAGCATCTTAGCGTCCGAAATAGCTATATTGCTGAGGAGTTTATCTGCAGCTTCCTTGTCAAGGCCGTCGATCAGGGCCTTTTCAAGGCTTACAGAACTGATCAGCTCATTGAGATATCTCTCGGTTACTTCCAAAAAAGCCTCATAGAGCTCATCCTTGGAATATTTCTCCGGATGCTCGATAATATTCTCGAGTGTCATGCGAAAATCATCTTCAAACATAATTATGGACCTCCCGGGGTTTTATCTTCTGCTTCTACTATGACAGGTGAAAGTGAAATATTCAATGCGAGAATGTAACAGTAAAATTAACGCTGCCTCTTAACGCTACCCTTTCGAAAAAAAGGTGATACAATAAATGTATTCAGGTGCTATTTCCTTTTGACTTGAATAAGAATTCATCGCGCAGTTGAGGGATCCGGTAACCGGGTCCCTTGATTGATTTTAGAGGGGAACGGTCAGATAATTGCCGGGCCGGTTACGCAAAAGCAACTATTCATACCCCTTAAGATTACTGTTTCTTGTATTGCGTGATCTTTCCGGGGAGCGTTGCGTTTACTGTGAATGCTTCAGGGTTTTCGCGGACGTGCTTGGCTAACTGCTTGGAAAGAGTCAGCTTTTCAGCGCGAGATAAAGCTGACCAGGAGTCTTTCGAAAACAAGTCAGAGATAATGAACACTTCGTTGGCTTTCATGCTGTCCAGCTTGAGAATCATATCATTGACCAGAGAAGAGGATTGATTCTTTTTAGAGCGCCCATAAACCTTTGCTAAAACAGCCATTTTGCAGTAGGCCGAGACAGTCATTCCCGCCTTGTTGGCGGCTGCCTCTATATCACGATATTCATCCTCAGAGTAGTTACTATAAATACGCTTCATATTTTGTCCTCCTTTTATATTATTTTAGCAGAATCAGAACTTAGCTCTTATGCCCTTATGATCAAATCCCTTGTGGGAAAAGAACGTCGCCTCCACTGCATCCATATCATATCCCCTGAAGAATGCGTGGTCGTCGTGAGCAGGACCATAGCTGTAATCGTCCTTTTTCTCCTTCATTATTAAGCCAAAGTGCTGGAGCATTTCAGCACGCAGGATATGCAGATTATAATTTTTCTGTGCCTTCCCGGCATATGCCTCCGGATCGTAGGGTCCATCAAAAGAGCCCAAGAAACGGGCATTATTCCCATCCATAAAAACTACTGTGCGAGAACATAATACTTGTGTAAGGTCGCGCGCAAGCGCTTCTTCCATCTGTCTGAAGGAGCAAAGCTCGGCATTATAGACCTTGGGCATTACATTACCGTTTTTGTCTATATAATCGTATGAGGGTATTCGTGCACCGATGATGTTCTCCGGCAACCCGTCAACTTCAATTACAACCCTTAAGTAATTTGGCCGGACCACTTCAGTCTCGGATACAGAATTCGCACTGAGGCCCCTCCCGGTAAATTTCTGTGGCCTTACAACCCCGAGCCCGTTGGTCTTAAGGACTTTAATATTGTTTCTTAATCCGATAATGACCTGATTCTGCCCGGCCCGAACTTCCGCCGTATAAAGAGAATATCCCAAGTCTTTTGCAAACTCCTCAAAATCTTCGTAGCCTTCAGATTTCTGAGAAGCCTCTACGAATACGAATCCATCGAGCGTTGAGTTTTCCTCATATAAGAGCGACTTGCAGTCATTAACTGGGAAAGGCTCATTACCACCTTTGCAATTAATGTTTTGGTAAAGCATTTTTATCATATCTATCACCTCTTTAAAATATTTAGGAATAAGCACTTCGCGCAGATCTGCAGCTCTGGTATATGGTGCTATACCCACAAAAATGGTATCACGGGTATAGCACCGTGTCAAGGGGGTGTTCTTGCTCTTTTTGACCCGGTTCCCTGGATGGTCCCGAATCACAAAGCAAAAAGGATCTTGAGGACAAATGATTCCTCCGCCTGCTCTATTAATAAAAATTTACAGAGCATATAATTATTTGTAATAGCCCAAAGATATAATACATATATATGATTTCAGATTTGGCATGGAGGTGTCTTATGTTTTGTTCGAATTGCGGTAAACCAATAGCTGATGGATCTAAGTATTGTAATCACTGCGGTGCTCCCCAAAATGTGATTTCAACCGGGGAATCTGCAGCTCAGAATCCGAATACCAATGCGGGAACGGTTACAACACAAGCTCCCGCTGCGAACATGGCAGATCCTATGCAGCAATACTTAAACGGTCCCCTCCAGTCAGCTACAGGCTTTAACGTACCGCAGAGACCGCCGGAAGGAATGGCACTGCTCTTTGTAACATGCAGCGGAACGAGCAGCCGTCCGATGGTAAACATTTTGGATAACGGCAAGGCAAAACCGGAACGTTATGCAAAACCGGGTGTTAACCGCCAGATCGTATTTCATCCGGGCAGCATATTACTTAAATACAATGTCGACCGTGGCCCCGGACTGACGGTAGTTTCAGCCAGATATGCAAAGTACGTCAAACCTTTGTACTTCCATCCGAATGAAGTCATTACCATGCAAGTCGTAGTCGGCAGAAATGTTACCCATGTAACATTCCAGAGCAGCCAGGGATACCCTATCGCATAAAGACTTCAGTACAAGATGATCGAAAATAGATGCCCGCTTCGGAATGACCGAAGTGGGCGTTTTTTATCATGGTGTTACCATAAACTTCTTTTGAATGTCAAAACATAAAAGCCAACGGGATGATAAGGGGGATGATACTTTCAGTCCCATTTATGTCACACCTCGCGTGATAGAATACTGACTACCTGAGAAACCCTGATAGATTATTAGTTTTCGAATTTAGTTTTAAGCCTGTAAGTTGTTTTTATACGAATCAAAGCACTGATAGCAAAGATGTATGAAGCTGTCAGTGAAGTTAACTACACCATCATGAGGCAAAAGGAGAACGCAATCCTCGCAAAATAATCATCTCCTCTAATAGAACAACCGCACCACCTGGTGCGGTCGTATCCATTAGAAAGGAGTTGTTAACAATGAACAAAACGATATCACAAAGTAAAGTAATTTGTGCTTCTGACGTATTTTCACTATACGCTTTGAGTCTTTGCGATTCAACGGAACCACTAATGAATTTACAAAGTCTCGAAAGTTTTTTACAAACGCTTAATACAGAAATGAGGTGTAGATATGCCGGCTAAACGCAACAATATCAGCAGTCTGACAAAGCATTACCTGGCTGCCAGACGCCCATTCCTGAAGGAATCTTCCTATGCTCATTACGTTGAACTTGCGGAGCATTACATCGAGCCATATGTGGGCAAGCTCAATTTTGAAGACTTGGATAGTAACAAAGCCGGAGAATATGTAAGCCGGCTCAAGACTTGCGGCAAAACTTCCGGGAAAGGCGGTCTATCAGACAAGACGATCAGAGATATCTGTTCGCTCCTAAAGAGTGTCTACTATTTCGCGGCAGAGAATGGCGATTGCCCATCAGATATCCGCTTCCCAAGACTCACTTTAGCTAAGCCATCTCGTATGAAGTCACAGGTGCTCGCAGCTTCACATCAGAAGCAGCTGGAAGCATATCTCACGGCCAACATGAGTCCTGAGAATCTCGGCATTATTCTCTGCCTTTATACAGGCATGCGAATAGGTGAGATCTGCGCTCTTAAGTGGTCTGATGTTGACTTCGAGAGCTGTCTGGTCAACGTCAACAGGACAGTGCTTCGCATCAGAAACACAGAGAAACGAGGCAAACAGCCTAAGACTGTAATCGTGACAGGCACACCCAAAACTGAGACATCTCAAAGAGTAATTCCTGTTCCAAAAGCGATCGGGAGGCTTCTGAAATCTGAAGGAAAACAAATGCCCGGTGATTATTATGTAGCCACCTGTTCAAATCATTTAATGGAGCCCAGACGATATTACGAGAAGTACAAGCAGATACTGAGGAAATGCGGCATCACTACTGATTACACATTCCATGCACTCAGGCATACATATGCGACGCGCTGCATTGAGAGCGGTATTGATCCCAAAGTAGTAAGCGAACTTCTGGGGCACTCATCCGTAACTATCACGCTCAACAGATACGTTCATCCGACCATGGAGCTGAAAAAGCGTTGTGTGGAAAGGCTTTTGAGGTGATCCGTCACAAAGTACTTTACTTTAAGTACAAATAGTATCGCTTAAAGAATAAGAATTGTTAACAACATTATAAGGAGGGAGTGCCTATGGAAATATCAAATGAAAGGAGATGTCCAAATTGCGGATGAACTACATGAAAAATTTAATTGTTTTTGTTATTTCAATAGCTATTGGTGTAGCAATGTTGTCAGGATGCGCAACAGCAACAAATAATACCAGTACGAGTGAAAACGAAAGAAAAGACTCCAAAGAGGAGACTACTGAAGAAACGACAACGGAGACAACTACTGAGGCAACAACCAGTTTAACCTATAAAACATATACTTTTCAAAATGTTGAGTTTAAGGTTCCAGCTGATTGGAATTATGAAATAGATGGGGATTCATTATTTTTTTATCCTGATGACAGCGATGTTGCTTTAGAAGTTTATTATCTTGGTTGCAATAAAAGTGCAATAGAGAATTTTGAAACTGCTTTTGAAAGCATGGTTGAAGGATTACCTGGATCTGATTATGCAACAGCTACGATAAACAAAAAAGTTACGATGAACGATGGTAATTTTAATATAGGCAAAGTTGATTATACGGAAACTTCGTTTGGAATAAGCACACAATACTATTTGCAACTTATGTGCGATATAAAAACAGGTGATTTTTATGGATTTGGATTTAGTTCACCTGACAGTATAAGTGAAGAACACACACAAATAGTAAATGAGGTCTTTAACAGCATTAGTGCTAATTATGATTTCTAGTATAACTCGTTTTGGGAATTATTAAGCAATTCTTGAACGATATTTATCGACAGCAACACTTAAGGAGGAAAAATATATGAAGAAGATATTTGCTTTGGTTATCACAGTTGCCATTTTTGCAACAATGATATCCGGATGTTCATCGGCAACTGAAAAAACCAACTCAAGCGAAACCATAGAGACAACTACAGAAACAACAACTGAAACGACAACCGAAACAACGACTGAGGAAACGACCAGTATCACCTATAAACAATATAGTTTCAAGAATATCAATATCACGGTTCCTAATAATTGGTATGATTTGAGTAGCAGTAGTAATCAGGATTATATGACTTTTGCTTCTGATAACTGTTATTTAGAAATGTATTTTATTAATGGAGAAGATGTCGAACATAATTCTTTCGATTCGACTTTTGATTATATGGTGGACTCAATATCCGATTTTGAGCATGGAGCCTTGATATATGTAAATAAAAAGGTATCTATGACAAACGATGATTTTTATATAGGGAAAGTTGATTATAACGCTTATACTTATCATAAATACATGGTGTTTTTGATTGATGTTAATACATTAGATTATTATTTGTTGTTTTTTAATTCTTATAGTGAAGAAATAACTGAAGAACAAACAGAACAATTCAATGAAGTTGTTAACAGTATTAGTAGAAAATAAGGATGCAACTAATTGATTCTACAGATTTTTGATTACATAGGCATAACAAAGAGACATAGTTTTCTTTTGTTATTACCTCCTAAAATCTTACCAGATACAGCCCGGCTGAGAAGCCGGGTTGTTTCGTGATAAGAAATCACGTTTGACGATTAGTGGAAAACTCATAGGAATAGGCAGCGAATAGTCCCATTAATGGCGCTCGTTCAAGTCCTGGAGATAGTACACTATAGTTGGTAATAACGGCAATAAGGGAAAGATTATATGGAGGTTACCACCATGGAGAACTTAAAAGGTACGCACACATGGCATTACATCAATAACGATGAAATGATTGTAGGACCAGTAGAAAACCAGCCGTACATAGTCTGTGTCGAAAACAAATATCCGGCCGAATCAGATTGGCATATGGTCCTGGCATACTGGTATGAAGCAGATAGTGAGCTGACACTCAGGGAACCCAACGGTGAACCGCACTTTCACGCAATCAAAAAAGCAGGGTTTTACATAATTCACGATACCGGTGACGACAGATTTTCAAAGATATACAGGCTTAAAGGCGTCCGCTATTGGACAGAAATCGATCCGCCGGAAGTAAGTGCAGAGAATACTTTGACTATAGAGTAACTAATGGGTTGTTTTCATTAAGCCTTTCTCGTTTGTTATCTATTGGTTGAGAAGCTGTTAATTAATCATAAATAGTGACTTATCGAACAGACGTTGAATAGTGACGGGTGTATAATTAATTTGACATTTTAATAGATGGGAGAACTGTTATGGCAAAGATTAGAATTACTAGCAACCCCTATGACAAGCAGATCAAATATGCTCGCTGGAACAGTGATACTGAAGAATGGCAAACAGTTGATTACGCCAACAGTCCTGACAGTCTATTGATCAGTGATGAACTCACCACGAGTTTTTTCCCTTTTAAAGCTAATAAAATCCTTGATGTCATCATCGATGAATTCAACGATGGCCAAATTGATCTCCTGTTCGCCGGTACGGAAGATGAATATAACATGCTGCGATCTATCTGTGACACTGAGAAGTATAGTTCATTTGTCACATTATCTCGTGATTCAAATACATTAGAGAATGCGCGTGATATTCTCCCGGACATTGTTGATATTTTTAGAGATATAGATCCTCTTATTACGCAAAGTGTTAAGGACAAGAGCAAGATAGAAGCAGATATAGGCAAGTTCTCTGAAGCCACTAACGAGAGTATTCCGATTTGTGTTATTGGTAATGTGAGTGCCGGTAAATCATCCTTCATAAATGCTCTAATTGGTCATGAGATCCTTCCTAGTATTCAACAGAACATGTGAAACAACTAATGTCTATTTAGCTGTATCAAACACAACTAAGCAAACGAACAATATACGGGTTAACGATCTCATTCAGAGACTGGAGAATTCATTGAGAGGAAACTTCCCCGGATCCGTTTGGTCTGACAATATTGGGAAGGGAACGATCCCATGTTTTGATAATGAATACTCTTATTCTGTATCAAGTGTATCCAATATTCCCGCAGAAAAATCAGAGAAGTTTATAAGCCAGACCATCGAGAAAATACTTGATGGTGTCGTCCCGACTTCCAAAAGTAAAGAATACTCAATCGTTCTTTTGGCTACACCTATCCAAGATATAGAAGAAAGGAAATTGGTGTTAGCGGATTTCTATTCAGGACTAGCGCCTTACGCATCATGGCAAACCAACTTTACTTTTGTTGAAAATGATGCCACTTCTTCAATGGCAATATTCGGTGTAAATGCCGGTGTAAGTGCCGGCGTACAAAATGCGCAAAACCAGGCTGTAACTAACACTGGAACGGTTACTGATTCAACCAACACTACTGATACTAGTTCGACAAATGACACTATAACTGATACAACTGGCCAGACAACTACTGATTCTACTAGTGGTACAAAAACCTATTCGTCTAGCCAAGCAACAGGCAAAAATTCTAGTTTAACTGTTAATAGAAGCAATACCTCTACTACAGGTACAAATTCATCGACAACGACAGGTACCAGTACTAACAGAAGTGACTTGCATCTCCCCAAATTCGGCGATGGTAAGGGTGGAGCAGCAAGTATTTCAGATATGCTATTACCTGAGATAGATGAGGTTGCAGGATCCAAGAATATAGGTGAATTCCTCGAAAATATGCAACCAGATGCTTCTATAAATGTGAGTGATTCTTTTGGGACAAATCTTTCAAATACGGTAGGTGAGTCTTTCTCTGAAGCAGTTACTTCAGGATCATCTAAAACTATAGGGCATAGTTTGACTAATACAGTTGGAAAATCTGTTGCTTCAACGGTTGGCCGTTCTGTTGCTGATTCTACAAGCAGATCTGTTGCAAGTGGTGTAGGAAGATCTCTTGCAAAGAGTTTAGGAAGAGCTGTATCAACTGCGCTGGCTACCACCGAAGGAATAACCAAAAGTGTGAATTTTGGTGGCAATTTTGGTGCTAATTTTGCGCGTTCTTCAAACATAACAATAAGCGTTGGTAAAAACGAAGGAATTACGCAATCGTTTGTTAACTATAATATTAAGCATAGAAGATAATTTCTTGACATGTTTCAGGTTTATTGAATGTTATTATAAAAGATCTACTAATCTTACTGCCAACAAGGATATTATCACGCAGTCCTTATCAGACCATCCTCAAAACATTTCTAGTTTTCATACTCTAGGCACAGATTATATTGATGAAATAATAGCTTTAAGAAATCAATATGTGCATACGGGTTTTTATCTTAAGAACAATACTCTCGAACATAAGAATCGGCAGGGACAAGTTATAGCTGTCTATCCCAATATAACAGCCGAGTGGATCTACGAAAGAACTAAACTGTTATATCAGATAGTTATGGATATTATTTTTATAACCATGCTCGGATATAATTTGTATACTTACGATTATAGGTAGAGAATGTTGTTACATTGCAAATCTGTATGATGGGAGTTGTATTTTATGACTGTAGTGATTGGTGATAAACCATTTGATGCTGTAAGTTCTTTTGTATTAAATAACAATGCATATTTCATTTTTAATAATTTTATGGAACAAGTCAAAAAAAATGGAGTGCGTAATGATGGTAAGAATGAGTTATTGAATTTAATTGATAAATATGTTTCAAACGATAAAAACAATCGATTTAGAAAGACTATTAACAAAGGAAGTGTCTTCTATAGAGCACGACTAATTGACCCAATACATTTGAATTCAAACTACGGGATCAGTATTGAAAGCAAGGAAGACTCTCTTTTGACTAAAGGATTTGATGAAGGCAACTCTCGTGAAGCTCCTTTAGGCATCAGCGGAGTAGGGAGAAACAACATTGGTGGAGTTTCCTATTTGTATCTCGCTAATCGAGAGACTACGGCTTGTGCGGAAGTTAAGCCGCATCTCAATCAGTTGATTTCGTTGGCATCGTTTAAGACCAAGAGAACACTTCATATTATTGATTTCTCGACGAACAAAACTTTTGAGCCTGGTGAAAGCCTTGATGATAATGTTGCTTTAGGTCGTCTGTTTACATTGGTTATGAGGAAATACTTTGAGCCGGTGACTGACAGTTCAGAGTATAGGGCTACTCAGATAATAACAGATTATATTCGCAAGACTGGTATTGATGGAATTGCCTACAGAAGTTTATTTGATGAAAATGGTGTGAACTATACTATATTCAATTCAGATAGAGGTTCTATTGATTATCAAAGTAGCAAAATAATGATGCTTCAAAGTGCCAGACAAACATTTCTGGATTTTAATGAGCATCGTGTGAAAAGAAGTAAAACGATGGGAAAAGATTCATACTCTGCAGAAAATGCAACGGAAATGCTCGTAAGCATAAGAGAGGAAATTGAATAAAATGAATCAGTAAAGGGCAATATGAATTCTGATCCTATTTCAGGGATTATTGTTTTAAAGACTAAGTAGAATGCTGAAGAATTACACATTGATCTTTATGATTGTCCTTCTATCCTTCTTTACCTCCCCACCCCCTCATCAACCTCATCCGCACTCGTAAACACGCCTACGAACTCATCCGTGTTTATGTCGCAGTAGTTTTCGTGATAGACATAGAAGCGGTCGTCCAGGTAGAAGATCAGGTATTGATCGAGGCCGTAGAAGTACTGGTAGAGTGTGCCGTTCTCGTAAGAAGATGCCTCTTCCCAATGCATGCGGCAGGTCTCGTTAACTATCGTGTCGTAATTGATCCGGTAGAAATCCTTCATCGTCTCGAACATGGGCGCGTTGACATAGCCGTATTTGGTGCTGTTAACGAGATACATAGTGGTGGTGTCGACCTTCATGGCCTGGCCGTCAGTCAGTTCAAAGCCAATCGGCTTGTTCTCAAGCTGCATGTTGAAGAGCGGAGTCCATTTGCTGTTGCCGCCATTTCTTGAATATGCGTAATAGACATCGCCGATCCTCATTACCCAGCATGACGGGTAGCTGACACTTCCGTAAATAATGTCCTGATCCTCTCCGTATTCGAGGTAAGCTGCGCAGGCCATGGAGGTGTCGTATTTGCACAGGAGGTTTGCATTGTCATCGTACAGCCTGTACTGGCGCATCGGGTCTCTGCAGAGAAGGTAGTTCCTGCCATCCTTTTCGAGCAGGCGGGGGCCTTCGAAGGTGCTGATGTCAGGATCGTATGGCTCGATCATGTGGTAATCCGCGACTTCGTCCAAAGTGAGGAAATACTCGTCTCTTACTTCCTTGATACTCATGCTTCCCCAGTAATGGTCGACGCCGCCATATTTCAGATCGTAATCGGCTTCGACATGCACGAAAGTTCCTTCTTCGAGCTCGATCGGTAGAGAGTTGTACAGCTCCGTCCACGACGTATTGCCGTCCACGCAGGCATAGTAAAGGATTCCGCATTTATATACCGTCATGCCCGCCGTGCCGCCGGGTTTTGTTACTATCTGGTCCGGATAATCGAAGTGGATATCTTCCACCACAACATCCGTATCATCAGCTTCATCAGCGTCAGATACCGGGCCTGGTCTGTCGCCTGAAGGTTTTGCAGCAGAAGAGCAGGCGCAGCCGAACATTACGGTCAAGGCTAAAGTAAAGGCCAAAAGTTTTTTCATGTATTCCCCCGAGGTTTAAGTAAGTTATTTATCTGTTACTTCTTATACAGATTAATTGCATGAAATGTTGCGTTTGAACGACTGCAACGTTTTTCGGGACGTGGCTGTATGTATGGCATAGACGTTCAAAAAGGAGTAACGAAAATGAATAGAATGATCAAGAAAATTGCATGCGCCGTAATGGCCTTCACACTTATCGCAGGTGTCTTCACGGGCTGCAAGACAAACAAGAACTCAAAGTCGGCGCAGACAGTCGCGATGCCCAGCTTCACATCAGTAAAAGACCAGTCTGGCAACCTCGCCGTGCAAGGCACTGTTGGCGACATGGAATACACTCTCCTGACCGATGAGCAGATGGGCTGCTACAACAAGGACAGAGGCTATTATTTTGACCAGCTCGAGCAGCTTGACTCACCGCTCTTCATCGTTATCAGCGCCGGAACGCAGACAAGGACCGGCGGCGACCTGACGATCACAGACTTCGGAATGCAGGGCTCAACACTCGTCATCATAGTCGAAGAGACAAAGGCTACCGGCGACAAATTCAAGGGCCTTGAGTGCCCCAGCGCCGCACTGGAACTTAAGGGCGCCCCCGCAGATATTCAGGTTCAGATCGTGAGCACAGAGGGCGAGGAGTTTGAGCAAATTAAGTTTGCTTAAGAAGTGCTTCTCGAGGGCGGTGCGCTAAGCGGCTATGAAGCGTGGAAGCGGCTGAATGAAGTGCAGAAGCGCTTAAGTGAAGTGCAAAAGAACCGGAATGAACCGCAAATCGACCTGCAGCACTGTGCGTTTGCGGTTCATTCGGCTCGAAGCCGACGATTTGTACATGCAAATGTACATGCAGAGCAGAGTATTTGCTGTTCATTTGACCTGAAAACGACGATTTGTACATGCAAATGTACATGCAGAGCAGTGCATTTGCTGTTCATTTGACCTACTGAAAGTAAAAATGCCGCTAAATGTGCCGCTTAGCGGCACATTTGCTGGACAAACAGCCCTTAATCAGCGTTTTGTGCCGCCATTTGTGCCGCCTAGCGGCACATTTGCTGGACAAAAGCCCTTAAGTAACTGATTAAGTACTCCCCGATTGTCCTATTAATCGAACGTATTGTTGCCTCCTTCCGTGCTATAATGACCCGCGTAATACTTTAAGGGAACTTAAAAATGGAACAGTACGAATGGGAGCGGCTTTCTCCCGAAGAGAAGAAAAAGCAGTTGTATTTGAATCAGAAGCAGACATTGGATGCTTTCCTCGAGCGCGGCGCAATCTCCAGGGCGCAGTACGATAAGAGCCTTGGCGATCTTACCGAGAAGATGGGAATGGGCGGCGTACTGGGATGATATAATTACCCTAAAATAATTGCTTGAGGGATAACAATGGAAGTAATTGACGGCGTATGGTATATGCAGGGTGTGGACCGGAATGATCCGTCCTGTGTTCACTCGGCCGGAGAACTCCTTGAGGTGATCGAGAAGGTCGGATTCCTGCCGCTCTTCAGTAACGAGGTAGACGGCTTCTCCGTTGAGAACATGACAGTCGCGGGCAACTGGTGGTGCGGCGATGCCAAAAAGGACCCGTGGGAGTGGAGAGCTGTCCTTGCACGCACGGGCAAAGTCGCGTACGGTAAGTTTTTCCGGGGCAAGGCCGGATTCGTGTCAAAGAAATGGTTTCCAGAGTTTGCCAACTACAGAAGGGACGGCTACGATTTCGATGCCCGCTACGAGGACGGCAAAGCAGGGTATAAGGAGAAGCTCATAATGGATGTTTTCTGGCCTTCAGAAGGCGAGCTCTGGGATGCTACTGATAAGATCGACATGTTCTCGAACGAAGTCAAGGAGAAGGCAGGCTTCGGAAAAGGCGGTGAGAAGGGCTTTGACGGCACATGCACCAAGCTCCAGATGGCATCTTACCTGACCGTCAAAGATTTTAGACCACGGCTCAATAAAAAGGGCGAAGAATTCGGCTGGGCTGTCGCTGTCTATACGCTGCCGGAATACCTGTGGGGATATAAGTTCGTGACAGGGTGCTATAAGGAATCGCCCAAGGACTCTTGTAAGAAGATCGTAGCCCAGGTTAAGAAGCACTTTAAGGCTGATGAGAAGACGATAAGGAAAGTTGTTTGATTCAAGTTCCTGAGCCTGGTCTTTTCTGAAGGCATCAGTGTCCGTCCCGCGGTCTGGATATTGCTTACTGATGATATCGTGGAGAAATGAAGTGTTAATATATTGACAGAAACTTTCCTTTAAGGCCCCGCCGGAAAAGTTAAGAAAGGGATAGTCATTATGAATAAGAAAGTGTTGATCAGTGCTGTGGCAGGCGTAGTCGTGGCAGCGGCAATGATAGTAATAGTTTTCCTCGTAGTAAACGGCCTGCGCGACAAGCCGCAGACAGCAACAACTGTCACGGAGGAAGAAGAGACCTCTTATTACAGGGAAGAGACTGAGATACCGACGACTACGACCAGGGAGACCCAGGGCAGAGACTATTATGAGAACGGCGGCTTTAAAGGCTGGGACAACTACTACATCATTCAGGATCTGACGGTCGATGACATCGTTGCCGTATACGAGCACTATCACGATCTCGCGCATTCATATGACTTCAATGAGCTCAAGTATTTCGACAGGGAGCTCGATCATCCGGCTTATTCCCAGATAGATGCCAGCGATTTCGGCGTGTACATGTTCTACGATCAGATCCTGGCGGACGAGAAGATCGACCACGTCGAGAGCTTTAATGTAATCGGAAACGAGTCCGACAAAAGCGTCGAGTTCTCCATGAAGATCAAGATCAACGACCAGGATAAGGCGATGGAGATCTACGATACATTCGTAGAGCGCTACAGTGCAGGCGCCCAGAGCACTGAGTTTTACAACATGATGAACACCTTTAATACCGGCATCCGCATCAAGGTGGACGATACCCATGACTGGCTCGTCTGCTACAAGAAGATCAGGGATAAATACGACAACACATACTGGCTGATCTATGTGTCGGAGGACTATTAATTTAAGCCGGTGCCGCTTATATAGTGAACTTTACTGTCGTGCCTTCATTCAGTTTACTCTGAATATCTAACCGTGAGTTGTGGAGTTTTAATATCCTGTCGCAAAGGGCAAGGCCGATGCCGGCGCCGTGAGCTTTTCGGGATCTTGATTTATCGACCATGTAAAATGCTTCAACGACCTTGTTAAGATCCTCTTCGGGTATTCCGATACCGTAGTCCCTGACGCTGAATGTGTAGCCATCACCGGAAGCTTTGCCTGTTACCTCTATGCGGTCTGTATTTGACTTTAACGCATTGTCTATGAGGTTCGTCAGCACGGTCTTTATCAGATCGTATTCCATGGTTATGTATGCATCGTCGTAGTCGAAGGTAAGGGCGATATCGTGGCTGTCAGATCCGTAAACGTGTTTGAGGTCATCGAAGATCTCTTCTGCGGGAATGCTCTCCATGGTGATCTCGGCTTTATCCATGGCGATGAGGTTCAGAAGATTAAAGGAGAGCTTCTCGAGCCTTAAGCCTTCGTTGAGGATATAGCCGGATGCGTTATGAATGTCCTCGTCACCGGAGCTGCTCTGGTAGATCATGTCGGCATAACCTACGATGCTGGTCAGGGGAGTCTTCATCTCGTGGGAGAAAGCAGCGATGAAGTCATCTCTTTTCCTTACCGAATCTTCAAGCTCAGATATCTTTTCTTCGATGGTGTCAGCCATTTTGTTGTATGACTCGGACATAGCGGCGAATTCATCTTTTGAATCTATCTTGATGCGCTTTTTATAATCGCCTGATGCCATCGCTTCGCTCGTTTTCCTGACGTGTTCGGCTTTGGAAGTGACCGTCTTGGAGAACACCAGAGCTATGACAAAGCTTATTGCAAGTGAGATTGCAAGGATGATGATGAAGCTAAACCGAAGGCTTTCTGCGTTATCGTAAACAACGGTTACATCTCTTGCGGTCTGAAGGATATATCCGCTTCCGCCCACATCGACGGTGCCTGTAAAGACGATGATCCTGCGGCCGTCTGACGTGATGCTGTTATATTGGTTTTTCGCCGCATCATCTAAGAATTCCTCAGGTATTGCAAGGTCTATTCCGGTATACACCGGTTCTTTGGATGAAGTATACAGATTGATGTGGCCGGGATTTGATCTGTCGGCATAAGAAGCTGCAAGGGAGATGGAGTTTTTGTGATCAAGGCTCGCGATGAAGACATCGTAGGTTTGCGAGAGGATAAGGGAGCTGCTCTGGAAATCCTTTGTGCCGCTGTCGATCTGGTAGTCCAGATTCTTTTTGAAATCAACGGATAATATGAGATATCCGAAGATGAGTAATGTGGCAGCCGTGACGCCGAAGATAGCTAAGAACAGTTTGGTGGACAGCTTCATTATCTTATGACATCCATTCTGTAGCCGATGCCGTGTACTGTACGGATGAGACCGTCGTAGCCGAGCTTTTTCCTAAGGCTGCTGACGTGATTGTCGATCGTTCTGGTATCGCCCATTATGGGTTCGTTCCAGACCATCTCATAAAGATTGCTCCTGGATATCGCAACGTTCTTATTCCTGATGAAGGTCTCAAGCAGGTCAAATTCCTTGGCTGTTAATGTGACGGGCTCGCCTGATCTGGTCACTGTCCTTGAGTCCAGGTTAACTTCGATATCCATGTAAGTGAAGATATTCTCCGCGGTGGAAGTCCGTCTTAGGAGGGCTTCTACGCGGGCTAAAAGCTCGCCGATCTGGAAGGGCTTGCCGATATAATCGTCAGCGCCCATCTTAAGGCCGCGGATCTTATCGCCGGTCTGGTTCATGGCGGATATTATGATCACTGGTGTCTTGGAGGGCTTGATATAATCGATAAGCTCAAAGCCGCTTATTCCGGGAAGCATGAGATCCAGGAGCACAAGATCCCAACTCTTGGAGTCGAACATCTGCTCTCCGGTAAGACCGTCCGGAGCGGTCTCACAGGTATAACCTTCCTTGGTGAGGGCTGACTTCATCAGGTTGGAGATTGCATCGTCATCTTCAATTATCAGGATCTTGTGCATTCTATTCCTATCTCCCCGGTATATCAGCCAACTGTATCAGAAGGATCGATCTTAATTATATAAGCCATTATACCAGTAGAAGGATCATATTCGATCTCGATGTCATTCATATCCTCGCATGTGATATTGATAACACAGAGATCACCTTCTGTGGTTACGTCAAAATCATATTGCCTGGAAGATTCGATAAGTGTTCTCCTGCTCAATGCATAAACATATGCCTGGAAAAGTTCATCCGTTGCCTTGACCACAAAACCTGTGGTGGCCAGATTCTCGTTAAAGCTGGCGATATGGTATCCGTTGTTAAAGAAGATATTTCCGACAAGGCGCTCACCGTTATAGGTAATATAATTCTCACCCACAACGCTCGTTATGGTGTATCCGTTCTCAATATAAGGAGCCAGGGCCATCTGAAGATCCGGATCTTTTACGTCAATAATATCGATCTGGGTCTCGCTGTAATCGGATGTCTCGTCGAACCTGACATCCTTAAATCCGACAAGATCCTTACTCTTAGACGAGAGGCTGTCGTAAAAATCCTTCTCACAGCTCCATATGATCCTGTCATCTCCGCCGATCTGCGGATCGCAGAGCTGATCCAGCTGAACTATCTGCTCATTGCTTAATGCTTCGTAGCCGTTAAAGAGCGAGTCCTTATCTTTGATAGGTGACACAACGACAGAGCCTGTGATCTGAGTTATGGAAGTCTCCGTCCCGCTTGTTTCTGATTCATTGGTGACGCTCGTTGCTGTCGTGCCTGATTCGGCGAAAGTCCCTGACACTTCACCGCTGCAGGATGTCAGGATCATTCCCGTACAAAGCAGCGAAAACGCCGTGATCCCTGCCGTGATCTTTCTTGTAAGTACCATATTATTCCTCCATATTGTTTGCATTGTCTGTTCTCGTTGTCTGCGCATGTTTTGCCGGCAGCCTGATAGTACTACGCCGTTGTAATGCAAACCTACGGTAAATGTACAGGAATTGTAAAATCTTTCCGAACCGGGGAAGTGCTTGTCTTTATCCGTGAAGAATCAATTCCCGGGTATTACCGGGGAAGTGCCCGTTTTTATCCGTGACGAACCGATTCTCGGGCTTTTCGCGCGCGTGATATAATAACCGCATGAGAGGGGCTGCTTAGGCAGCGGTTAGAGTGTCCGCTTCGTCAGCAGCTGATTTATTTGCTTTGACAGGTTGAGGGTATGGCAAAGACAGGTAGATATGACGCGTTTATCAGTTACAGGCATTGTGAGCCGGACAGCGATATAGCGGCCAAGTTGCAGAAGAAGCTGGAAGGTTTCCGCCTTCCGAAGGAAATAGCAAAGAAGTTAGGCAGGACAAAGCTTAACCGGGTCTTCAGGGATGAGACCGAGTTCGCCGTGTCAGATGATCTGACGCAGGCGATCGATGAGGCACTCGCGAACTCAGATTACCTTATCGCCATTTGTTCGCCCGAATATCTTAAGTCTCCGTGGTGCAGGAAAGAGATCGAGTCGTTCTTAAGGCTTCATGACAGAAAGCACGTTTTGCTGGTGCTGGCTGATGGCGAGCCCATGGAGGCGTTCCCGCCGGAGATCCTCTACGATGACATTTATAAGATCGGAGCGGACGGCAGGCCGTACTGGGCCAAGGTCCCGAGAGAGCCGCTTGCTGCTGACTGCAGAGGCGAGAATGCGAAGGAAAGAAATCCCAAGATAGAGAAGACAACGCTGCGTCTCATAGCGGCGATCCTGGGGATAAAGTTCGATGACCTGCAGCAGAGGCACAGGCATGAGCAGTATAAGCACACGAGGAACCGCGTGCTGATAGTTTTCGGGGTTTTGGTAGCATTTTTGGCGCTCTGCGTGGGGTTCTTATTCAGGATCGCAGGGCAGAACGTGGAGATATTAAAGCAGAATGAAGAGATAGCGCGGCAGAACGAGATCATAACTCTCAAGTATGCGGACACTCTGGCTGCGACATCGGACAATCTGTTAAGGGACAGCAAGCGTATGGATGCCGTGTACGCCGCAAGGCTCGCGCTTCCCGATGAGAAGACGGATAACTACAGCGAGCTCGCGACAAAGGCGCTTGCGAACGCGCTCGGCATTTACGATCTGCCGAATTCTTTCGAATCCGACAGCGACGTCCTGCTGCCGTGCTCGGCGCTCGATGAGCTGATCGTATCTTCGGACGGCGGATACGCTTCGGTCAGGGATCTTGACCAGGTCAGATATGTTGTCGACCTGAAAACCGGCGCGACGGTCCTGAGTTTTGAAGAGAATTTGGACAAGAGTTTTGTTTTCGATGGCGAGAAGGGATTCGTATTCAAAAGGCAGAACAATAATTATGCGTATTATGATTTTGCGACCGGGATCGAGACGGATCTCGGAATAAGCACGGCGTTTTTATATTCCAATGCCGAAGGTGATGGCTATGCCGTCAGGTCCGGTGATACTCTTACGCTGATGAATGGCAGCGATATCTTATGGTATATCAACTTTCTTGCCGAGGGATTCTCGGAAGCGGCAAGGCTTGATGTCGTGGTGAATTATATAAACGGTACCAACGAATGCTGGATCTTGATCGTGGATTATGACACCCATACGACCACTGCATTTATAGTCGACTTGACAAGCGGCAGTTCGCGCAGAATGCACATTGCCGATTCGACGTGCTTCGACGTCACGACTGACGGGAAGAGCATTGTCTGGAAGCAGTATGTTAACGAAGGATATTATATCTACATCATGGATGCTGCGACCGGAACGACGGAAAGCAGAGCCGTCGGCGACGCTTACAGACTGGCAGTCCTGGGTGATGATGTGGTCGTCGTATCCGAGTCGGAAGTGACGATACTTGACAGGAATCTGAATGAGATAGAACGGTTCAGCGCCGGTGATTACTGCCTGACCTTTATTTCCGGTGATGCGATCTATTTGCTCGATACCTCAGGCAGTTTATTTAAGATAAAGGACGGCGGTTATACCCGCTACAGCACAGGTTTTGCGGACGACTTATATTCCTGGATGAAGGTGTTCAAAAACGGGAAGCTCTATGCCTCCATAGTAGGTGACAACCACATCTATACATACACGTTCAGACAGTCCGATTACATGACTGTTACTGAGGGTGAGTATGAGGAGATGACATACAATGGCGTTTCCCTCCAGTTTATCTATGATGACCCTGCCGCTTCTTCTTTTGTCGATCTTGCTATGCAGAATGAGACCGAGTTCCAGCAAAACAGGATCAAACGTGTCGTTATGTGTCAGAACGCCGATGTGGGACTGATCCAGCTCTACGACGGCGCCGTACACATTTACGATTCCAAGACCGGCGAAAAGTATAAGACAGTCTATTCCACCGAAGGCGAAGTTATGGTGTTCTACTACGACAGCCGCTGCGGGTATTACTATATCAGTGCCTGGAACGTGGATGTATATGATGAGAATTTCAAGAACATCTACAGCATCAATAACTGCCTGCTCTCGGGCATTGAGAAACAGACCGGCAATCTCGTGGTATACGACCTGACCAACAGCAATACCGACAATCTCTCAGGCCACTATACGGTCACTCCGGTAACGTACGAGCAGCTGATCGCCATGGCCGATGAATTCCTGTCCGGTTACGAGCCCGATGAGAGAGTCAAGGAGAAGTACAGTTTAGGGTGATTGTTGCGGAAAGCTTACGAAAGGTGCTGTGAGAGACGCTTTGAAAGACGCTTTGAAAGGCGAGGTGCGGGAACTGATGATACTGACTAATGACGAACTGAAAAAGATATATTTCGGCGCATATGAATTCGAGGAGACTTCTGACGGATACCTTAAGGCAAACCAGTATTCAAGACCTCAGATGGAATATTTTCGCGATGCTCTGGATATATGGTATGAGAGATGCGATGCGTCGACGGCAAAGACGATCGAATTGACGACCGCCGCCTCAAAGATCTCTTTTGATTACAAGATCATCTGGAAAAGCTCTGAGGATTCGATCGAATTATATGTTGACGGCCTGGCCCACAAGATCTTCTATATCAAGGATCTGAAGGAGGAAGGACGCCTCGAATTCGATCTGCCGGAAGGCACTCATGACGTGGTGATCTATCTGGCGGCAGACGCCACAGTGGTAATAAAGGATTTTGCGATTGACGCATCTTTTGGCGTCCCCGTGAAGAGTACCAAAGTCCTTTGGCTCGGCGACTCGATAACGCAGGGCTACGGCCCCCTCCGCTCATCCGAGACTTACGTCAGCATTGCCAACAGGCAGCTCGGCTACGACATTCTTAACCAGGGCATCGGCGGCTACATCTACGATAAGAGATCCCTCATGAAGATGCCCGGATACACGCCCGACAAGATCATCGTCGCGCTGGGCACGAACCAGTACGGCACCGAGACGATGAAGGACATCGAGGAATACTACGAGACACTTATTGGGCTTTACGGCACCGTGGTTCCCGTGCTCTGCATCACACCCATATGGAGAGGCGATAACATTGATGCCCTTCCCGTGTTCTACAGATTCTGCGCCAACGTGAAGAAGATTGCGGAAAGCTACCCCAACATCAAGGTGATCGACG
Source organism: Clostridiales bacterium (assembly GCA_017427465.1). Classification (GTDB taxonomy): domain Bacteria; phylum Bacillota; class Clostridia; order Saccharofermentanales; family Saccharofermentanaceae; genus Saccharofermentans. The sequence goes on from JAFRST010000008.1 coordinate 50,810, forward strand.
GACTCGATCTCGTCCCGCACCTGGAAGAATACTATCTGGATAATCTCCACCCCAATATTCTCGGAACGGAGACATACGCCAAGAATCTCTGTGAGGAGATCGGAAGGATCGGGTTCTGAGAGGGGAGCCGGCAAGCGCTCGTGCAAATCGTGCGTTTCTTTCTGAATCCATTTAGCTGTTGCGAAAAAAGTGTAGTTTTCAGGGGTGATTTACTACACTTTTTTAGCAACACAATAATTGAAGAGTCCCGCTTCCGTGAATGTTTTAGGAATTGTCAGTGCTTCAAAATGCGGGCGGAATTCATTCAGCGTGATCGATAATGAGGCGGAATTAGCTTAGCCCCTAGCGAAAACGAGGCGGAATTTGAGGCTACACCCTCAAATTTACCCTCAAATCTGCTTAGCCGGATCGAAAATGAGGCGGAATTTGAGGCGGCCCCCTCAAGTTTAGCCTCAAATCTGCTTGGCTAGATTGAGAACGAGGCGGAATTTGCTTAGCCCCTAGCGAAAACGAGATGGATAAATCCAACCGGCTATGGAGTTGTTTTCGAACAGAATTAAATAAAAATGCTTACAAATTTATGTTGCACCGCGGGGTATGCTCGTGCAACAGTGAAATAGAAATACTGAAGGCGCAAATCTCCTATAGCTGTTGCCTTTTCTCACAAACGCGACTATAATTTGGGAGAAAAGAAATAGATTTGGGAGAAAGGACTATTATCAGATGAGACAGTTTGATTATTCAAAATTGGCTGACAGAACTTGGGATAACGAGATAATTTCCTATATCTCGAAGATCCATGAATACAAGGGAAAACAGGAACTTTTCCTTCGCCGGAAGCCGGTTGAACTTGACCGCCTTATAGAGCTTGCCAAAGTGCAGAGTACTGAGGCATCAAACCGTATTGAAGGCATAATTACCACTAATGCAAGACTGAAACAGTTAGTGGCCGATAAAACAACGCCTAAAAACCGTGACGAGGAAGAGATACTCGGCTATCGCAATGTGCTTAATCTGATTCACGAGAGTTATGATTCGATTCCGGTAAGACGGAATTATATTCTTCAGCTTCACAAAGAACTGCTCGATTATACGAATTTATCTTATGCCGGTCAGTTTAAGACTACGCCAAATGAGATTGAAATGATAACTGCAGATGGAGAGAAGATAGTCTTATTCAGACCGTTACAACCATACGAGACACCGGGTGCGATCGATCAGATATGTGAGAGCTTCCAGAGAGAGCTGGATCTGGAATCAGTAGATCCGCTGATCCTGATATCATGCTTTCTTCTCGACTTCCTGTGTATCCATCCGTTTAACGACGGAAATGGAAGAATGAGCCGTTTGCTGACACTCCTTCTTCTTAACCGATGCGGATTTCTTGTTGGTCAATACATAAGTATCGAGAAGGCAATTGCTGACACTAAGGAAGCATACTACGATGCTTTACAGAGAGCAGATAAGGACTGGCACACGGGGAAAAATGATCCCAAACCTTTCATAAAATATATGTTGGGGATAATCCTTGCGTGTTATCGTGATTTTGAGAACAGAGTCTTTATTGTTCATAATGCCGGTGCAAAAAGCACTTCTTACGACATTGTTAAAGCGTGTGCAGCAGAAAGGATAGGGAAATTCTCCAAGCAGGAGATCCTGGCATTATGTCCGAGCTTAGGCAGTTCTTCAGTAGAATCTGCATTGAAAAAACTTGTTGATGAAGGATATCTTGTCCGTATCGGATCAGGACGCAAGACGTTGTATGTAAGGGCTGACGCATTCCTTACGACATGATGGAATTTACGCTCCTTAACCACCACATGCAACATTAAATCCCATACATCTGTATGAATAGTAAATACTCATACAGAAGGGCAGATGTCATATGATCACGGATAAGATTAAAAGAATTGTTGTTGCCGGGATAATATTGTTGATCGGTTTGTTTTCGATGACCGCGTGCGGCAAAACAAAACCGCAGCAGCGCCAAAGTAAGAAGCAGAGAGAACCGCTGGATGTAAAGCAGGTCACTTATCTGATCTATTGCGGCGGCTTGCCGGATGTCGAAATGTATGTCATCACATCTGATCTCAAGGTGACCTATTACAGCATCAGACCTGAAGTCGATAAGCACTACGATTATCTTGCGGGAGAATTGCCGTCTGAGGACTTATATGAGATCAAAGAATACGAGATATCTGACAAGGATTGGTCAAACATTGTAAACGTGCTGACCGGAGTGGAGTTCATGGAACTGGAAGAAGACCTGGCAACCAAGGATCTAGTTGACGACGGATCAAGCTACTACATTAAGGTCGAGACAAGTGATTCCGAGCATGTCTCAGGCGGATATTGCGCAGGTTATGATGACAATGCCCCAAGCAGAAGATTTGAGCAATCCAGGGAAATGATAGATAATGCTATAAGGAACAGGTGATATCTGATCAAGTCAAAACGGGATGTATGAGTTCTAAACAGATCAACATAAAAACAGTGATCGCTGTCATATTTCTGATAGTTGATGTTCTCGCTATATGCGGGTTTGTATATACCCGCACAGAAAATGAGCTGCATCATTACGGGTTATATATCGATCGCCCCGATAAGCTGACCTTGAATAAGGACATAACCGAGACGTTCCGCGATGAGACAGTCACGGTACCGGCGGGGACGGTTATTGAGGGTGGACACATTGTGTTAGATACAGTTTATTTCCGGTATTTGGATGAATGGTCATTCAGCGCTTCATACGAAGATTTTGAAGAACAGGATCAGCTCGAGAAACTGCGGCAGGAGGCTGAGCAGCGATATCACGCTGACCGCGAAAAGGTCATTAAAAAGAATATAGGTCCTGGAATTGCCGCGGTACTTTGCGTCCTGTTAATAGGCTCGCTTATTACGTTTTTCCTGATAAAGATAGAATGGTATGTGTTGTTGTATGTCCTTGATATAGTGTTTTTATTCGTGTTGTTTTGTGCGCTGAGTCTCGTGTTGTGTCACTAAGCACAGAGGAGGACGATGATAAGAGAGTTAAGCAAAGAAGAATTCCTGCAAACCATGGAATCCGGCATGAAAGATATAACACAGGATGCCGAAGCTGTTGTTGACATATGGGAGTATGCCGGGAGCCTTCTTGCCGAAAACCTGATTTCTCAATATGGATTTGATAACAGGCTGATTGAGGCAGTTTATAGTGGAGAAAATGGGCATTATCAGCATGTCTTGTTGTTCACGGCACAGAATAATTGTTATATCGTTATTGTTATCGATACTGAGAAGAGAGTCATTTTAGGGCATCGTCTTCTTGATCTGAATGAAGAGTATGGTATTTGAGTGGAGGACATAAAATGAAGAAGTTTTTCGCAACATTTATGGCAGGTGCAATGGTGCTCGGTATGACAGCATGTGGCGCAAAGCCCGCTGAAACGACTGCAGAGCCTGCAAAAGTTGAAGAAACAACGACCGGAACAACACCCGCAGAGACAACTACTGTTGAAACGACGGAAGAAACAACCGCTGAGCCTGAATTTACATATGGCTTTTCAGGGCATAACTGGGAAAACTTCATTACTGATATTCAAGTCACAAATATTAACTGCAGGATAGTTGATGGAAGTGAGTATGACGAAAGTTTAGCGGGAGTGCCTTGTCCTGTTTGGGAAGCACAGGCAGATCAGGAAATAGTAATTACTTTTAAGAGCAGCAAACCGTTAAACCTTCACTTGCTTGATAATACCTCGGGTTATGCAGTAAAGGACGGCCCCACGGTACGTGAAAGCACTTTTGTAAACGAAGGAGACACTTACACGCTTACTATTCCTGCCAACACATTTGTCGCCGGTGATGCTTGCTTCATTGAATTCCACACTGATGATTATGCTTTAGATGAAGACTTCAATACCATAAGCGGACAAGCGGTAACGACGAACTTTCTGGTGGTATAAGCTTCGTACTTTTTTCGTGGCCATAAAAGCGCCCTGTGAACTGCTCACAAGGCGCTATTTTATTGCGTTCCGGGTGTACTATAGCACCGGACTAATATCGAGTACGTAAATCGTACAATATTTTCGAGCATTTACTGTATGAATTACGTATTTTTCGCTTAAAATACGTAAACCGTACAGTATTCGCCCCCTCAAATCTGCTTAGCTAGATTGAGAACGAGGCGGAATTTGAGGCGGCCCCCTCAAGTTTAGCCTCAAATCTGCTTGGCCGGATCGAAAATGAGGCGGAATTTGAGGCTACACCCTCAAATTTACCCTCAAATCTGCTTAGCCGGATCGAAAATGAGGCGGAATTTGAGGCGGCCCCCTCAAGTTTAGCCTCAAATCTGCTTAGCTAGATTGAGAATGAGGCGGAATTAGCTTAGCCCCTAGCGAAAACGAGGCGGAATTTGAGGCTACACCCTCAAGTTTAGCCTCAAATCTGCTTGGCCAGATTGATAATGAGGCGGAATTAGCTTAGCCCCTAGCGAAAAAGAGATGGAATTTATGCGGTAATACTGTCAGAGTTTGTCCGCTGTCCGCGGCGTTGCGCCCGTGCTAACCTATAGTTGTTCGATATGGGTCTCTGTAGGTTTAAGCGCGGCCGGAGGTTGATACCATGGCAAGTGTTGAAACGGTTTCCTTTAAGAAGATCAAGCGAAAGAGAAGGACGTCCAAAGCTGACATCGCCTTTAATATCTTCCTCGGTGTGTTTTTCGCGCTGTTTATGATCGTGACGCTCTATCCCATCATCAACACGCTGGCGTATTCGTTCAACGACCGTTTCGACGTCATTGAGAACGGGCCGGTCCACATTTTCCCGCGCGCCCGGACGCTCGAGAACTATAACTATGCGCTCTCGAACTTCCATTTCAAAGATGGCATCACTATCACTGCTGCCCGTCCTGATCGTCTACCCGTTCTTCCAGAAATACTTCATCACGGGCATTCACGTGGGGAAAGTGAAGGCGTGATATTGCGCAGCACCTGATAACGCTTGTAGTTTGAGATATAAAATGCACGTCCGGAGTTAAGTTTTTAAAGCTTTTCGATACACAAACCAGGGCGAAGAGCTATAATTAGTGGCGTAATTTAGCTAAACGGACGGAGACTTGTTATGAGCTATAAAAACCAAAAATCCAAAAGCAAACTGCCTATGATCATCACTTTGAGTGTTATAGGTATTGCATTAGTGGGAACGGCGGTATTTGCGATCCTAAGACTTTTAAATATATGGAACGATAGGGGTAATACTGCCAATATCATTGAGTATCCTGATGTTAGAGCATACTTTGAGGAGCGTGCCGAGATCATCTCGGTCACGCCTGTTAAAGACTCGAAAAACACCTTATCTGAACAGGACGCAGTTGAGGAGCTGAGATCGAGAGGCTTTACCCAATATCCGATAACGTCAGATTATACAATTGACGGTGAATCAGAAGATGACACTGTTGTTTCCGATGATTCATCCCTGATGCATCCGATATATAGAACCTATTTTATGTCTTTTGACAATGTATTGTGGTCGATTGCCTTAGTTGACGGAAAGGTGATAGCAACACCGTCATCTTATAATCTGGAGCACACAGGCGGAGTTCCGATCGAAGTGTCTGAGACAGAAGAAATTGCGAGCTATGACCTTTCTACGAACAGCATCTATTTAACTATACCGTTTGACACCACAATGGATGTCAGGATCGTGGACAGAATAGACGCGGAAACGCTTGAATCGTTTGATCTGGAGGGATAAGTATATGTTTAAGAAAAAGATCCTGATGAGCCCCATTATCGGATTGTTGATAACCGTTATTTTCTATAGCTTCTTTTTACCTGTTGTCTGTTTTGCAGATGAGACTGAACAGAGTGGACAGGAAAACGTTCATACAACTTCTAATCACAAATCCAGCGGCGTAATTGTTTCCATGGGAGATTCTTATTCTGCCGGGGAAGGAATAGAGCCTTTCTATGGCAGCCGTTATTCCGAAGGTTGGGAATTGAAGGATTGGCTTGCCCACAGATCCGAAGGCTCATGGGGAGGTCAGTTGAGGCTTCCGGATGTCGGAAGCATGAATTCTTCCAAGTATCCCGAAAACACTAATCCGCACTGGTACTTTGTTGCCTCATCAGGTGCAGTGACTTGGGATATAACGGGCGGACAGGAAAAAGACTATTATAAATGGGATGAAACCACAAATGGTCCAGTAGTTGATACCGAAACGATTGATCCGCAGATAGACATATTCAACGAGACCCAAAGAAGACAGATAGTGCCTGACTATATTACAATAACTTTGGGCGGAAATGACCTTGGGTTTGTAGATATACTGATAACGGCTGCGGCAAACTGTGTATACATAGATCCGTGTTCTCTGACAAAAAGACTTTCTGAAGCTGTAGATGATCTATCAAATTTTGAAATTAAGGATGGGATGGTAGAAGAAGTAAAAACTGAGAATAGCGACGAGTCAAATGAACTCCAATCTGATGATAAAGTCAGGGATAGAATTAAGAAAATCTACTTCAAAATAGATGAAGCAGCAAGTATCGGAGATGACCATCCGTGCATCTTAGTTGCCGGATATCCTCATTTGCTGAAGGAAGAGCTATTTAAAGACAATAAAAATGCCGGAGACTTTGTAAATGCTCTTACCATTTTCAACCCTTCTGATGCCCAGCAGATCAACATGGCAATTGATATTTATACTAAAGTATTAAAGAACATTGTTGAGGAGTGCCAAGACGAAGGACTAAGGATCGAGTATGTTGATATAAATGAGAGATTTGACGGGTTTGACGGGTTTGACGGGCATGAGGTTAACACTCCCGAGCCGTGGATAAATGGTATTGAATTCAATTCAACAACTCTCGGAGGGATCGGAGTTTTTCCTAAGATTAAAGACTTTATTTCTAGCGGCACTATATGTGATGCGCTCAAGAGAGTTTTGAGTGACGAAGATTACAAAAAATGCAAAAAAGAACAGGACTTGATGTCTTTGCTGATAGAAGAGAAAGTTTTTGGCAACCTAACAAATAGTGCAATCAGGGACCTTTTGGGTATCGATTATAATCAAGATCTAACGTATGGATTGATACGCGGCGCTTCTCTACATCCCAATTCCGAAGGTGCGAATGGCTACAAAAAGTGCTTTCAGAGAAAGATCAACGAATTGGAAGGTCTGGCGGAAACACCATCGGATGATCCGCCTCAAACGGAGACCCGTATCGGTTCAGAGATTACTTTCGGTAAATATGCCGGAGAAGACATTCAGTGGACAATAATGGATGAGACAGATGACAGCTACTTCCTGTTGGCCAAAAACGCTATTGAGACAAAAGACTTTAACGATACTGATGAGAATACAAACTGGGAAGATTGTTCGTTAAGAGAATGGCTTAACGGAGAATTCTATGACAGTGCATTTACCCCGGAAGAGAAGGAAATGATAAAGCTGTCAAATGTTAAGAATCGCGGTAATCCCGGATGGAGTGGTGACGACAAAAAAGACTATGAAGATACGCAGGATCATGTTTTCCTTTTAAGCTTTTACGAAGCTAAAACCTTGTTTAAAAACGATGAGGATAGAATGGTTCTGCCTACAGAACATACCATTATTAATGGGTCTATTGCCCATACCGATAATACTAACGAGGATATGAACTTCAAGATCTATGCATTATGGTGGCTTAGGTCTCCCGGTATAGACAAAAACAAGGCAGCATATGTCAATTACTGGGGAAAGATAGATAACGAAGGTCTAGCTGTCGCTGGTGGCTTTGATGGTATTTGCGGTGTCCGTCCTGCCATGTGGATTGATAAGAGTATAAAAGCGACTGCGATAGTCGACGTTGATCCTGCAAGTGCTGACAAGGCAACATTAGTTCGTGACGGAGACGTTGTGATTTTCGGGCAATATGAGCAGGATGGCAATACCGGGAACGGCAAAGAACCGATCGAGTGGGAGATCCTTACTGAGAAAGATGGAAAAATGCTTCTTATCAGTAAATATATCCTTGATTGCCAGCCATATAATACCGAGAGTACAGAAGTGACGTGGGAGACATGCAGCTTGCGGCAGTGGCTCAATAATGATTTTTATAACACTGCATTCAATGAGTCAGACCGGAAGCTGATAGAGACTACCACACTTTCCAACCCTGATAATCCGTTTGGCGGAAAAGGCGGAAACAGTACTGATGATAAGGTGTTCTGCCTAAGCATGGAGGAAGTGTACAGTTATTTGGATATCTTGTATGAGACTGATAATCCATACGGCGGTGACTTCTGTTTTAGTTTAGATTTCCTTAGGGAAGTAACGCAATATGCGCGCGACCGTGGTGTAGTAGATCGCGAAATAGATGCAGGTTATTTTGATTTCACCGAGGTTCCCGTAGATGAATCAGATCTGATCGGGAAGGATTTAGGAAACTGGTGGCTCAGATCTCCCGCGAATTCCAACGACCGGGCGTGTGTGGTATTTTTATCCGGACAAGCCGGCTATGAAATAGAAGAGTTCGTGCATGTTGCTGCTGAAGGTGTCCGTCCCGCTATGTGGGTAAACTGTAATGATGTCAAAGACCCATCGTCTGAAAATTCCGCCCCGGTTCCGGACGAAGTGAAGGCTGCATATCTTGATGTAGTGAATAACGTTTCGTACGAAGATTTTAAGTCTGAATACTATGGCGTTCCCTCATCAGGTAAATTCAGCTATGACCTTGTGTACGTAGATAATGACGATATTCCCGAATTGCTGGTCTGCCTTACGGTAAGCGGTGGTCTTAATGGTGATGAGGTTTTCGCGAATCTGTACACCATCGGTAATGATAAAAAAGCTGTACAGCTGTTCCAACGTTGGGCGGCAGACCGCTTTGATGCGAATACCGTTTACTATCCGCGCGAAAACATGGTCAGAGAATTCTTCCGCAGCGGTGCAAGCGACTGCTTTATCGACGTTGTAAGTATTGATGCAACAAGCAGGCAACCCAAGTTCTCCTACTATGAACAGATCTACGATGTGGATGATTCGAGCATTGTGAATTACTACATATATGACAACAAAAATCATAAGACTATCGCGGAGATCACAAAGCTGGAATATGAAGCCTTAACAACATGTCCCGGCGACCCTGTCCCGTTGGTTGCAGGCCGGACCTTGCAGGAGATCAAAGACGTGCTGAAGTAAAGCAAATCCGGCCGTGGGCCTCCGGCCCCGCCCTTGATTAGCCATTGCTAACAAATATTTTCGCATATTTACGCGATATGCAGGCAATTTGACAGAAATCTTTTTCCGAGGTTGACAGGCTCGGAAGGCGTGTGCTATTTTCGGAGTGTAATTCCCATGGGGGAGTAGCAAGCGCTAATGCGTAGCAAGTCAACATCCTGACGTAACAGTCTGGCTTGTTTTAAATTGCGAGACTCATGTATAGCTGATGAACTATACATGACGTTATTTAGTTTTTAATGACCCAAGTGTAGTTCGCTATGCTTGGGTCTTTTGTTTGGAAAGATCCGGGAGTTAATAAAATTACTCGGAGGCATGATGAGAATGAAAGAGGAATTTTTGGTGATCTCAGATCTGAAGAAGAGTTTCGGATCGGGAGAAGCGAGGCAGGAAGTGCTGCGGGGCATGGATTTCACGGTCAAAAGAGGCGAGTTCTGCGTTTTGCTCGGACCCTCGGGATCCGGCAAATCGACACTCCTGAACATTATCGGAGGCATCGATACACCGGATTCGGGATTTGTCAGCATCAACGGGGACAAGCTCGAAGACATGGACGAGAAGCAGCTTACGATCTATCGAAGGAAGCATCTCGGGTATGTTTTCCAGATGTACAACCTGATACCGAATCTTAACGTCAAGGAGAATATCGAGGTCGGGGCGTATCTGTCGGATAAGCCGCTCGATGTGGAGGAGGTAATAACGACACTGGGGCTTCAGGACCATAAATACAAGTATCCCAATCAATTGTCCGGAGGACAGCAGCAGAGAGTTTCCATAGGAAGAGCTGTAGTCAAGAATCCGGACATTCTTATGTGTGATGAGCCCACCGGCGCGCTGGATTACAAGACTTCGAAAGAGATCTTAGCGCTCATCGAAGACTGCAACAGGAAGTACGGAAGCACCATAATAATGGTAACTCACAACGAAGCCATCAAGTACATGGCAGACCATGTGATCAAGTTAAGAGACGGTGTCGTCCGCCATAACGACATCAACGACAAGAAGATACCGGCTTCCGAGCTCGAGTGGTAAGGAGGCGCGAAAATGAGAAACCCTCTTGTAAAGCGGATCCCCAAAGAGCTCGCTTCTGATTGGCATAAGTATCTTGTAATTATCATCTTCATGGTGATCATGATAGGTGTTATATCAGGCATGTATGTAGGCCACGACAGCATGCTCGCCTCGATCGACAGGGGCAGGGAAGACTTAAAGCTTGAAGACGGTTCTTTCGAGCTCAAAGAAAAGGCTTCGGAAGAATTGCTTGATGCTATAAGCACCGGCAAGATGGCCGACGTAAGGCAGTATTTCATTGACGAAGGATTCAGGGAAGCAGACGAAGAAGTCGAAAAGGCGATAGAGGAAGAACTTGAGAAGCAGGTGACTTCCGCGATCGAAGAAAACGTCCGCGCACAGTGTCTGGCCATGGGGATCACCGATGAAGACATGATAAAAGCCCAGATCGATTCCGTCATGGAAGAGAGCTATGAAGATGCTCTTAAAGAGGCCCGAGGATCTGATGAGTTCAAGGAAGCTTCTGACAAAGCATATAAGGAAGCCCATGATGCCGTCATCGAGGCAGTCGATGAGGAATGGGAAGAGATATCCGAGAAATACAATCTGAACGATAAAGGGTTCATGCCGGTACCGGTGACCGTCTACGAAGACTTCTACAGGAATGAACCTGAAGACAACGATAATGACGGCACCGAGGACGCGACTGTAAGGATCTTCTCCGGTGATGCGGAAATCAACCTGGCATCGTTTAATGAAGGCCGCGCGCCAGAGGCTGATACCGAGATCGCGATAGACAGGATGCACGCCGATAACGCCGGTGTAAAGGTAGGCGACAAGATCACTGTCGGCGGCAAGGAATTCAAAGTCGTAGGCCTGCTGTCTTACGTTAACTACTTAACGCTCCACGAATCAAATACGGATCTCATGTTTGACGCGTTCGGCTTTGACGTAGCAATGGTGACGCCAGATGCGTTCGCTTCATTTAATTCGCGTGTTCATTACAACTATTCGTTCGTGTACGAAGCAGAGCCTGCAGATAAGATCGAGAAGGCAGACTTTTCTGAGAGGTTCCTTAAGTCGCTCATTACCCAGACGCTCGTGCACGATAACGAGATCGATGATTACCTTCCCGAATATTTAAGGCAGGCGAGCAACTTTGCCCGTGCAGATATCGACGGCGACTCGACCGGCACCAGTATTTTCTGCTACATCCTCATCGCTGTAATAGCTTTTATTTTCGCGATCACGATAAGCAATACCATCGATAAAGAAGCTTCCGTTATCGGTACTCTCAGAGCCTCCGGATACAGCAGAAGAGAGCTCATTGTTCACTATATGTCGATGCCTCTGATAGTCACTCTCATAGGTGCCGTCATCGGAAATATACTGGGCTACACTGTGTTCCGCAATGCGGCCGTGGCCCTTTATTACAACAGCTACAGCCTGCCCGAATGCCACCTCGTGTGGAGCCGGACGGCGCTCATCAAGACTACGGTCATACCGCTTCTTCTGATGTTCTTTATCAACCTGTTCGTTATCGCGCGCAAACTGCAGCTGAGCCCCTTAAAGTTCTTAAGGCACGATCTTACAAAGTCAAGAAGCACGAAAGCCAGAAGGCTGCCTTCATGGTCTTTCCTAAGAAGATTCAGGCTGAGGATACTGTTCCAGAATATGCCGAACTATGCAGTCCTCGTATTCGGCGTGATCTTTATCGAGCTCATGATGTGCTTTGCGTTCGGCCTGCCGGATTCGCTTAATCACTACGGTGACAGGGCGCCCGAGATGGTTTTCGCAGACTATCAGTATATGCTGATGGGATATAAGGACTCTGACGGAAATGTCATTGAGACATCTGAAGCGAGTGCTGAAAAGTTCAGCTCCAGGACTTTGATGTATCCGAAAAATGTCGGGTCATTCCGTGAGGGAATGGGCAGCGGCGGTGACGAGAGCGTGACCGTATACGGCATCTCAGAAGGCAGCAGCTATATCTCGCTCCCTTCAGGAATTGAGGACGGTCATGTATATGTTTCCACCGCCTTCAGCGAAAAGTTCAACATCAAGGAAGGCTCTGTCATCACCCTCAATGAAGAGTATGAGAATAAGTCCTATGACTTTACGGTCGACGGCGTGATCGATTACGAAGGCGGCATTGCAGCCTTTATGGGCAACGACAGCTTTAACTCAGTATTCGGCATGAAGACCGGCGAGTTCTCCGGCTACTTCTCAAGAAATGAGATCAAAGATATCGACGAGCAGGATATCGCCGCGGTCATTACGTCTGAAGACATCTCCAAGGTCACGAATCAGCTGATGCATTCCATGGGCAGATTCATAGACATGTTCAAGTATGCCCTTATCGTGCTCGCGGCAGCGCTCATATACCTTCTTGCTAAGATAATAATCGAGCGAAATGAACGCCCGATATCGATGGTAAAGATACTTGGCTTCAAAAACGGCGAGATTGGCTCTCTTTATATCGTCCCGACTGCAATAGTTGTAAGTATTTGCTCGCTGATTGGATTCGTTGGCGGATACTTCCTGATGATATGGATATTTAAGGCCTTCATGCTGCAGATGGACGGATATTTCGCGTTCTTCATGAAGCCTTCCTCGATGGTCCTGTCCGTGGTCTACCTGCTTGTCGGCTACCTGTTCGTATCTTTCATCGACTACATGAGGATAAAGAAGATACCTATGGATGAGGCGCTGAAAAACGTGGAGTAAGAAGGGTATTTTCGGGTCACAGCGCTTGTGCAAACTGATCCCCGGAACTGATTTATTCAGCAAATGTGCCGCTATGCGGCACAAACAGCGGCACAAAATGCTATTTTCGAACCGTTTGTCCAGCAAATGTGCCGCTATGCGGGACATTTAGCGGCACTTTTATCCGATTCCGGCGAAAATGAACCGCAAATTGATCTGCAGAGCTGTGCATTTGCTGTTCATCTGGCTCGAAAACGACGATTTGTACATGCAAATGTACATGCAGAGCAGTGCATTTGCTGTTCATTTGGCCTGAAAACGACGATTTGTACATGCAAATGTACATGCAGAGCAGTGCATTTGCTGTTCATTTGATATGCTGCAAGTAAAAATGCCGCTAAAATTGCCGCTAAGCGGCACAAAAAGCGGCAGTTTTCTTCTCAAAGCGGTGTTTTGTCCAGCAAAAGTGCCGCAGCGCGGCACAACCAGCGGCACTTTTCTTACACAACAGAGCAGGCACCATTATTCACAGGCATTCAGTAAGAACCCCTAAAAGGCTTATAATAGACTGAAGCATTCAATCCGAAAGGACCCTAACCCATGTCATTAGATATAAGCAGCCGGCCTGTCACGGAGATCAGGATTGACTGGGACAAGATAGATAAGAACAGTTATCTGCGCAAAATTGAGGCGCTGAGAGATCTCGAGAGCCTCGTGTTCAGCAGCAACATAACTGTCTTTGTTGGTGAGAACGGCAGCGGCAAGTCCACGCTCCTTGAGGCGATAGCCGTAAAGTACGGATTTAATCCTGAAGGCGGCACGAGGAATTATAATTTCTCGACGTACGATTCGCATTCGGAGCTTTGCGATGCGCTGAAACTTATCCGCGGCGTCTGCAAGCCCGGCATGGGGTATTTCTTAAGGGCAGAGAGCTTTTATAATGTTGCAACGGCCGAGGAGATCTACAGCAGGCTGGATCCTAAGGGGAATGGCCAGCACTTCCACGAGCATTCACACGGCGAGAGCTTTCTGAAGCTTGTCCGGACGAGTTTCCGGAACCAGGGATTATATCTTTTGGATGAGCCCGAAGCTGCCTTGTCTCCTCAAAGACAGCTCACGCTCCTTCTTGAGATCGTAAATCACGCAAGGCAGGGCGCACAGTTTATAATGGCGACCCATTCCCCGATACTTCTGGGGATCTCGGGTGCTGAGCTTTTAAGCTTTGACAAGGGGAAGATCCATCCTGTCAGATATGAAGAGACGGACAGTTATAACGTTACAAAGATGTTTATTGAGAACAGAGATCAGATATTAGGAAAGCTTTTGGATGAGCAGGAAAGATAAGGTGCTTTTTGCCGGATTTAAGGGCAGGAATAACGCTTCGGGGAGACTGGCGGAGTGCCTGTCGCCTAAGCCGTTCCTCTTAACCAATTCTTACAACGGTCTTAAGAGAGACATTGACTCTCTTAAAGAAGATCATGACATTGCCGTGCTGTTCGGTGTGGATAAGAATTTGACCTCCAATGTCAGGATCGAGAAGTCCGCCATTAAGGACGGCACGAAGAGGTATTCTAATCTTGATCTGAATAAGATTTTCGATGCCCTAAATGCAGCAGGAATCGAGCCTCTGATATCTGACCGCCCAAAAGACTGTCTTTGCAACGAGGCGTACTGGAATGCGCTCGAAAAGTTCTCGGGAAGAGCCGTGTTCATACACATTCCGACGGTAAAGCATGCGGATGAGGTCTTCTTTGATAAAATGAAGGCGGCGATGGCATTTATGAAAAACGGTAAAGAGGATATAGGTATCGGGTAATGGGAAAAAAGAAGAGAGAACATGTAGTTTTCGATCAAATGTTAAAGCAGAAAAAGAGCATTCCTTTCTCGAAGATAACAAATGACGGTCCGCAAAAACAGAGAAGAAGACCGAGGAATGAAGAAGGAAATACGTGATATGACATATTTTGTTGAAGGCATACAGGGAAGCGGCAAGAGCACTCTGGTAAAGCTTTTATCAGAGAAGTGCCAGGGACATAAAGTCCTTGAAGAAGGTGACTATTCACCGGTAGAACTTGCGTGGTGCGCATATATGGGCATGGAAGATTATCAGGTCGCCCTGGAAAAGTTTCCTTCCCTGAGACCTGAGATAGACGCCAAAACCCATTTTGAAGATGATCACGCGGTTGTCTGTTATACAAAGATCCGGACTGATGACCGGAGCTTTTACCAGGAGATGGAAAAATACGAGATTTATAATGGCCGTTTGCCTTTTGAGCGTTTCAAGGATATAGTTCTGAAGCGCTTTAGCAGATGGGACGGCGCACCTTTGATCACAGAGTGTGCTCTTTTTCAAAACATCGTGGAGGACATGATACTGTTCCGTGACATGACGGATGAAGCCATCTTGGGTTTTTACAGAGACATTAAGAAGTCTATAGGAGATAAGTCGATCCGCATCGCGTATCTCAAGTCAGAGCCGGATGATATCAGAAGAAATCTTGAGACAGCCAGGCAGACCCGGGTTGACGATAAAGGCAATGAAGTGTGGTTTGCCATGCTCTGCGACTATTTTAACAACAGCCCTCATGTAGTTAGATGCGGGCTCGAAGGCGAAGACGGACTGGTCAGACACTGGGTGCACAGGCAGGAGCTCGAGCTTAAGATATGTGAAGAACTTTTCCCGGACAGGTACGCAGTATTGCCCTCGAAAAAGTACGGCGAGAAGGATATTGATAAGCTTCTCGAAGTAAAGTCTTAAGAAAGATCACTCGTGCATATGGCAGTAGAACGGAGTTATTTTGTAGTGATAAAAGAAGGCACCCGGGGAGACGATACCGAGGCGTTTATCCGTTCTGCGTTAGATCACGAGGCGATCCTCAAGTGGGCCTATATCTGCCATGACAAGGAATACTATAACGAACACGATATGAATATCCGCAGGTTTGGCCTGCAATATAGCTGGGCGGACGGTTTTCCCGGGATGGAGAAATATTCTTCCTGCGATGAATATATCAAGGAGTACATGAATCAGCCGCCTTTCCCGGGGGATAAGAAAGAAGTTTACTGGCACATATTCATCATCGGCGATAAGGATTCCGGAACGGAAGATATTGCCGGTTGGTTCGGAAAACAGGAACACGAGGTGCAGTTTGTCTGGCGAAGAGAAGATATCGCGAATAACCTGAAGCGACTGACGCAGGAAGATAAGGGATCGAGAAGCCTGGAAAGACATCTTTATCCTGACAGCGAGGTCAGGGCGAATTTTGATTTCCGTGACTATATCAATAACACTCCGATAAAGCCAAGGCGGCTCAGGTTATTTGAACCGGTGCAGCCCAGGAACAAAAAGCGAAAATGACTGATCTCTGATGATCAGTGCTCCGCCGCCGTCAGTTGCCCATGTGGCATGCCATTGTATCTGCTAATCGGTATTCAAATAGGCGCGCCCGAGTTACAATAATGTATAACCCATCCCGGAGATACGACAATGGATGACCTGTACATAACACATTACTATTACCCCGGGACTGATCCGTGGAAAAACATAATGCTCCTTCCTGAGGAGGAAGCTTTCCGCAAGGCGGAAGAGCTTGCCAAAGCACATCCAGATACAACGAGTTTTGGCAGGTTTGCTGACTTTGAGAACTATTATCCAGCGCGAAAAAGAGCAGATGACTACGTCCGCGAAGCTTTTATTAAGAACGGAGGATCTCCGAAGCTCATGCATCCGTATTCGTTTGTGCTGGGCGAGTGTGAATACCTGCAAAAATGGTTTGACACCAGTGATAAGCTGGTGTACAAACTTTCTGATATTCCGGATGATCAGGTCAGCTTTACGCTTGGTGACAGCTGCGCACTCCTGATAAACGGGGTGGAACCGGAGGTCCTTTCCAAAACGATGCTCCTGGAAGGCATCAGGGCATGTGGCGGTTCGCTTGAAGAGTATTGCAAAAAGTCACTTAGCAAAGGATATGCTTATATTGAAGTCCAGCTGTGGGACCGGCTGTGCTGGCGGCGACGATCATAGCGAATTTTGTGCTCGCACTGATAGACAAAAACGGAAATACAATGGTATATCTTCTCTCCGGACTATTCATGGGAATCGTTCCGAGCGTCATCTGCTATTTTGTGAGTGCGAAAATGCCTTTAGCCTGGTCTATTTGTCTGATGGTCAGCGTTGTTCTCTTCGCAGACGCCGTCATATTCAAAGGCAGAGCTGTTGCAGATGAGTTTAAAAGGCGGTTCCATCTGTAGGATGTCAGAGAGGATGCCAAATAGAGATATAATTAAAATTGCCGACAAAGCAAATTTACAAGGGGGTATAAGATGAGATTAAGTGACAGCGGAGAAAAGATAACATCTGAGGATATCAGAGCTTTTGAGCAAAAGTTCTCATTGGTTTTGCCGGAAGACTACAAGTCATTTCTGGAGAGATCTAATGGCGGAATGCCCGAAGGAGATTATGTTTTCGAGTTCTTTGATGAAGTAACGGAGAGAACAAATCATTCGGTGATACAGGAGTTCTTTATTCTTAGCAAAGACGAGACCGACAGTTATGATGACCTTGAGAGCAACTGCATTGATCTGTGGGATGACGAGGCGCTCAGCAAAGATACTCTTCCTTTTGCTTTAGACCCCGGCGGAGATTACCTGTGCCTGTCACTTGGTAGTGACGATTACGGAGCAGTATATCTTTGCAATCATGAATATGATGATTCCGAGACGGGATATCTTGTTAAGAGCAAGGTAGCGGATTCCTTTTCTGCGTTTATGGAAGGACTGCGCCTGGATGAAGATTGATATAGATTCCGTTTTTGTGCGGGAAAGAGTCAGATAAGAAGCTCTGAAACACACAAATATAATAGTGGCCTTAGGAAACCAATAAGGAAAAAACAGATATGGTAAACGGTGATCTTTTGAACGCAGTTGAACTGGATATGGATGAATATCTTTCAATAGCAAATGAATTAAAAAGCTATGTTGATCACGGAGAAACAAATGGAACTCAGGAAACTATCTGAACACATATGGTATATGCCTTTCGAGGAAGAGCGCGACCGTCCGAACCTCGGATATATCAAGGGTGATAAGCTGAGCATCGCTGTCGATGCCGGTCACTCGGAAGCGCACATCAGAGAGTTTTACGCTCTCCTTCGCAAGGAAGGGCTGCCGCTTCCTTCTCTTACGGTCATTACACACTGGCACTGGGATCATACTTTTGCGATGCACGCAGCAAATGGTCTTACCATAGCAAACAAAACAACAAACGCGCATATTCTGGAATGCATACAGAAGATAGAGAATAACGGCCCTGACGCGTTCCTGAACATTGGTGACAGCATAAGGAAAGAATATTCAGGCGGTCAGGAAATGATCGTTATTCCTGCAGATATTGTTTTCGAGGGCAGCTTGACGATAGACCTCGGCGGATGCACAGTCAATATCTTACAGACTGAGGCTCCTCATACTGACGATTCAACACTTGTTTATGTTTGCGAGGATAAGACACTCTTTATCGGAGATGCCACCTGCCCGCAGTTTCCTCATGGTGACAGGGATAAAAAACTTGCAAATGCACTGGCTGATAAGATCCGTTCGACTGGCGCTGTCACCTGTGTTGAAGGACATTGGCAGCCTGTAGAGACAGAAGATACATTAAATGATCTTCTCAGCTAAAGACGGAGCCGAATACGGAATCACAAAAGGCACAGTTCTTAAAGTAAAATAACAGGATATAATTATATTCAGATCAAAACCGTTTGGAGGATAATAAAATGCAGTTCGTTGAGATCCCTGTTTACCGCATCAGTGTTCAGCTTGAAAGCGTACTCCGCAAAAAGGAATACAAAGAAGATCAGATCGCTCAAACATACAACATCCTGAGCGAGAAAAAGAAGAAACAGAAGATGCCTGCTATTATCCTCGCTATAGTCATCGCGGCCATCGGACTGATCATGTTGATCAGTTCGATCATCACAGACAACATTGTAATGGGGATCGTAACCTTTGCAGTTTTGCTCGTCATCGCAGGCGTTGCAGGCTATATCGGATATTACACGATGGTCGGAAAGACCGCAAAGCAGTGGAACAATCTGCTGAAACAGTACTATCCTGACATCAGTGATAAATACAAGCTTTGATCATACTTTGTAGTCAACAGAAAAACCCGGTTAACTATGATCTCCATTTGGTCGCCTGAATTGCACCGTGCGTTTTTTGTGCAGTAAAATCGAAAAATCCGCACGATTTTCGCAATTTGAGGCCGAAAATGCTAATTTTGTACAGTAAAATCGAAAAAACCGCACGATTTTCGCACGCGTCATCTCTGCGGTCGTCAAAAAGACCTCAAAATGACGACCATTCGGCGATCAGGTATTGATTTGCAGTTTGAATGCAAAATTTGCAGCATGAGCGAGAAGAAAACAGTTGACCGGGCAAACATTTACTAACAGGAACTCGAAAATGGAAGAACAAATAGTAGCAAAAAATAAACAATACTGGGATGATCACGCTGATCTCTGGTTCGGAACGACAGCTTTACCAAAATACGGAGTCAGATTCGTAACAGAAGACGATCTGCATTTTTTCTCTGATGTTGCAGGGAAGAAGGTCCTGGAAATGTGCTGCGGCAGCGGGCATTCGCTCAAATATCTTGCGGATAAAGGCGCCTGTGAGCTGTGGGGATTGGATCTGTCACAGAAGCAAATAGATAATGCCGGCAAGCTTTTGAAGGAGAGCGGTTACTCTCCAAAGCTCATTTGCGCACCGATGGAAGCAGAGTGCGGCATTCCCGAAGATTATTTTGACTATGTCTATTCAATCTACGGGATAGGCTGGACGACTGATCTTGAAGGGACGTTCAAGAAGGTTGCCTCGTATCTTAAGAAAGACGGCATCTTCATATTCAGCTGGGGACATCCCCTTCACTACTGTGTTGCAAAATCTTACGAGACCGGAGAAGATGTCACAGAAGATGGCAAGCTGGTCTTCTCGCGCAGTTATTTCGATGAGTCCTACTTTAAGATGCCGGTACACGATACTACTGTAACGTTTGCGAACAGGAAGATCTCAACGTATGTTAATGCCCTGTATGATGCCGGGTTTATAATCGAGAAAATGATCGAGCAGACTGACAGGAAGTCTTTAGAAGATACAGAAGATCAAAGTCCCAAGGCGCAAAAAGCGAAAATGGTCCCGCTCTCGGTCTGCTATAAATGCAGAAAGCTCTGAGCCGGAATAATCAACATTGCGGTCTTTAGTTGACAATGGTGAACTGAGGCGAGAAGAGGCCGGAAAGAACACCGGTTACTATAGAATCAAGTAGTTCGTAATATCATTAAATAGACTAATGGATATACTGCTAAATGAAAGCTCAAAGAAAGAATTTGATCAGGCTCTGATCAGTGAGATCGAGCCTGATTTCAGCTATCCGATCTGGGATAAGAAAGATCCATTTGGAAGAACATATTTTGGAGCTGGAAACTTTTGTGGTATGGACAGAAGTATCAGTGAAGATGAGGATCTTTCCTGGCTGGAATGGGATGGAAATGAAGTATACATTTCGAATGATGACAAAGTGCTTTTATTCAAAAAAGCAATTGGAATTATGAAAGGCTGGATAAATCAATTAATCGAGGATTTCCCGGATGACCGATTTGTAGTATTTGCTTCTTTCGATGACGGCAATGCCATGGATGATAAAAGCGAAAACAACATGTCTTTTACACTTCGTTTTTGGAAAAAACGTGAGGGGCAGGGACTTGATGAAAGCACGGAATTTGATCAGCCTGTAATCATGTGGAGCAATTAATTGAACAGAACTTGAGGATAAAGAATTGGTCTATAAGTGCGCTGACATAAATGATGCAGATATTCTGATAGAGATATATAACTCTGCATTCCATGACGACTTCATCCGGTACGGACAATGTCCGGCATATGGTCATTCGCGCGAAAGCATGCAACGGTCAATATCGGATTATCCTAAAACCATTGCATACGATCAGGGAAGGGCTGTCGGTGTCATCTCCGTTAAAGATGAAGGCCAGGGAAAGTATTATATCGGCTGCCTTGCAGTAATAAAGGAAGAACAGGGCCGCGGGATCGGCACATCATTGCTGAAGCATTTTATGAGTGAACATCCGGACTGGAAGGAACTCACACTGGTAACGCCTAAAGATAAAGAACAGAACATCAGATTTTATACCGAACGCTTCGGCTTCGAGATCACCGGAGAAGAGGTTGACGGAGATGTGACGGTTCTTTTATTCAAACTTAGTAGGCAAGTCGACCCCTCATAACAATCTGAACTTATCTTTGTTTGTGTGTAGTTTTTTCCGCATCATTAGGTATATGTTCGTGTTTTTGCTCTTTTTCATCAATTAACGCACCATATTCAACTAAGTGTTTTCTCATCTCATCTGAAATATCGGAAAGTTCATTGATGTTTTGCAAATCGACATTCCACACCTCAAGACCGGGATAATTGGGGATATTTTGAATGCAAGAAATAGAGACCTCCGCATTTTGTTCTGTTTTAATATGCCATACTGATGCACTATCTTTTTCGTTTTGAGATGTTACGACCAATAAATATTTTCCGTTTGGACTAAACTGAAAAGACTTTATATGTTGGTTACTAAACTCGATAGTTCCACCAAGAACTTCAACTAGATCCAAAGTCCACAGCTTAACAATTCCAGTGTTTCTATGATCATCCCACCCTGATGTTGCAATATAGTCTCCATTGGGACTGATTACAAGTTGGTTATAGATTGAATCCAAGCATCTTTCAGAAATAAGATTAAAACTTCCGGTATCGCGGATTTCAATATGTGAACAACCAATTTTATTGTGGAGCAAAACAAAGCTTGAATCATTTGGTCCGTATTGAATAGAAGGTGTAGAAAAAAGACGATGAGGTATGAGATCGAGTATTGTATCTTGATAGGATGACCACCAGTTTTCGTCTGTGAACCGTTGACAATTTGATAAATCTGAAGAATTCCAGACCAAGACAGATCCATCTAATACTGAGGCGGCCACTATATGTTTTCCATCGTTACTAAAGTGCACAGAATCAATTTGTATTGGTTCTCCGTTTTCATCCAACAGTTTCCCAACCGAAGGATCTGTTGTGTTGATTAAATCTTTTTCAGACTCAGCATCTAGAACTTCATAATATTCGCCATATTTGCTGTAGCGCTGGGCAATTAAAATGCGTGTGTTCTCAAGATTGAGATGAGCTGAAATAATATAATTTTTTCCTTGGATTGTTCTTAACTCACTCAGTGTTTTAGAGTCCAATATTTTCAGAATGCCGTCGTTTGAAACTGTAACAATACGTTCTCCATCTTTTGAGTAATTTATCGAATATAAGTAAATGTTGTCTTCAATAAAATTGACTTCTTTTCTCACTTTTTCAGAACTATTGATGTTCCATGCGTTCACTTTTCCGTTTTGGAATATTGTAATAACTTGATTTGAATCGGGAGTAAACTGAGCAGAGGAAAACTTGGCAGTATGGCCTTTTAACACCCCACCTGGAATTTCTGTAAAAGTTTTAGCATCCCAAATAAGTGCATCACAATCACCTTTAATAAAATTATAAGATGAAGATATAATATAATTCCCATCCGGGCTATAACGAGAAAACGGATCAACAGTTCTGCTTAAATACTTATGATGCACTTCGTTATGGTATTTAGTTTCATATATCACAGTTTTTCCTTCGCTATCAGTAGTTATTAATTCATCGCCTGACAGAGGCTTATACTGAAGAGAGGTAAAATGCCCTGAAAACGAACAGAGACTAGCAATAGAATTTGCTGATTCTGCATCAATAATCTGTGCGTCGCCATGTAAAAAGCCTACAAGTATTCTTTTCTCATCGGGACTAAATTGAGCAGATGTTATATATGACGAGTTTGGAATTGTGCTTTTGCGAATAAGCGTATGGGGAGCTTTTGAACTCCATATGTTGATTGGATCAGTATCATCGTCAGCAGGAACCGTTATAATATAATTGCCTTTAGGACTGAAATGAACAAAGCGTATTTCATCTTGGAACACATCACCAAATGAATCTGTTAATTCTTCAAAGTTATTTGAGTCAAAGGCGTTAACTGCATAGTTTACAGATATAGTTATTATACTATCTCCCATTAAGCTGTACTGAGCTCTTTGAAGCGGAATATTAATATCATGAGAGCAAATGATGGAAGCAGAATACTCATCGTAATTCCAAATATTGATCAAGCCATATAGGCTGGCTGTGAATAACTTTTTTTCTTTTGGATGAAAACAGGCAGAGATAATCTGTTTGTCACGAGTAGACAAATTGCATATTACTTCATGCGTTATTGCGTTCCACAAATTGGCAGTTCCATATCCGTCAATGGTTAGAATACATCTGTTATCAGGACTGAAATATGCATCTCTTACTGGGTGATTATTTCCGGAAAGCAGGAAAAAAGCATCAGTTAATATAGAACCATCAAAGTTTGCGGAATAAGTATTGTTTCCTAATCTAAATCCGTTTGCATGGCAAATGGACAAATCCAGATTAGAAAAGTCCTCTCCGCTAAGGTCTTTACGAACCAGTTTAAGTATTTGAAACAGGTTCCAAACGACATATCTGTCTTCTGGACTTGCTTTTTCAGATATATTTTTAAATCTATAAATATCAAGTCCTCTTTTAATGTAATCATTATTTGGTTCAAATATCCATCTATTCTCTTCCTTTAAGTATTGTGGAATATTATGAGCTTCACCTAAGATCTCACCAATAAAAATGAGTATTTGGCTTGGCAAAGGATTCCTCCATTCTGATAAGTATTCTCTGGCCAAGTGGCGATTATTTATATACGGATCTTCGTTGACGTATATAGCTAGTTTGAGCCTTTTAATGTGATAGAGCGCAGCAAAATAATCACGAAAGTGCTGGTGCCTAAATTCATAATCCTTTTTTGAATCGTAAACTAGTATCGCGCGCTGTTGAATTATAAATTTGCGTATATTGGTTGGAGCATTCTTTTCTCCAAAACTATCTATGAATCGTTGCTTAACATCGTTTGGTGACTCGTTAAAACGACCCTTGTAATCTTCACTAAAACAATCATTTCCATGTGCCCAACAGTATGGGGATTTTTTAGCCTCGTCGACTAACACTTCACGTATTTTTTCTTCGATCCTAGTTTCTGAAATCTGAAATGAGTTCTTTTGAACCATTTCCCATGCTATTTCGGGAATAACAAAGTCATATATAAAGCTGGCCATTGCAAGAGTAATTGCTGTGTTAGCCTGCAAACTAAGGTGCTCACGTTGGATTCTAAGATAATTGCTTTGTTCAGTGTAAAGTTTCTCCTTTGTTTGCGTAAAGAAGGCATCAAGAATCTCGCCTCGACTTAGCAATTCATCAACATTCTCAATTTCTGCAAATATAGTTAAAAACAGTGGAACTCGCAGCGTCTCCAATAATGTTTGGTTGTTTTTTACGAAATCGATTTTGCTTTGAGAAACAGTTTTTTCTAAATATTCATAAATGTACTCATCATCTATTCCCGACAGTTCAAGTATAGTTATATTGTCTTCAAATATATCCTTTGACCTACTTGTAAGAATGACGCGCACATTTTTCCAATCTTTCAAAATGCACTTAATCTCATTTACAACCATTGAATAAACAGTAGAACCATAAAGGTTTTTTAAGGAAATTTCATTTAATCCATCCAATAGCAAAACAAACTCAGGTTCATCCGAATTATACTTCTTCAAGATTTTTTCAATCTCTTCGTTCGGAACGGTATCTATATTTGGAAGTTTTTGAAGTTGTCTTTTAATAGAATTGATTATATAGTTGGACCATTGATCTTCCTTGTCAAAGTTATTGTCAAAGTCCTTCTTGCTTATTGCTTTTGACAGCTCAATATATAAGGGGATTTCCTTACTATTATTGCTATTCTCGCTATAAGCAGCCTTCATGATATGGTAAAGAACCGAGGTCTTTCCGATTCCACCTTCACCAACAAGAAATAAATGCCCGGGAGTATCTCTGATAACCGATAGAAGTTTATTGTCTCTTTTCTTTTCTGACGGATCATCTTTTGGAACCAGTTTTGAAAGGTCTACTAAAGGAAAGAGATTAACGATAGGATCAAACTCCGAAAACCTGCTTTCAGATTCTCGTGATTCTTCATACCATAGTTTACCAGCTGCCCATACGTCATTACGATTTAGCGTATGGACTGCAGGAATTCTATCAATAAAGCCTTTGACGAGTTCTTGATATGCGTCATTAGTAAAAGTATTATACTTTTCATCGCTTGGGATAAGGGATAATATCGTAATTACACCCAACTTAATCGTGCATTCTATATTGTTATCATCAAGGATATCTTTTAGATGCGAACCAAATAATCTATTAACATTTTGCCAATCGATTTGTAAAGAAATCGTGTTTATTAGTTTGCCTTTAAAACTTTTACGATTATTATTAAACTTTTTATTGTTTTGCTTAATACATTCTTCCAAATCTGATATTTCAGGGCGCTCTGGAATAAACCTGCTATTCCCAATTTCTCTAGCATAGAAGAAATAAGCACAATGTTCCGAAACGGTTTTCTCTATGGACTTTGAAAGATCAGCTAAAACCGTATCAGAACAGTTTTTCCCAATAATATTCTCTTCTAATAATCTTTTGTATTTTTGCCGGAAGAGGTCATCTCCATAACCTCTAAATAGATCGGATCGTTTATCTTTGCTTTTCAGGGCTTTGCTCATGAAAACAGAATGTATGAAATCTGCATTACTAAACCAGCCATCTACGAAACCGTTTCCTGTACATTGACCTTTAGAATAACTGTACAAAAAATTATAAGCAGAACAACCTTCGCCCTTATATGTCTCTTTAGTGGCGACTTGTACTGCTTCAAAGATGTTTTTTAAACTGATTATCATCTAATTCCAACCAATTCCGAAAATACAACATGTTTTTCCTAAAGGTCCTGTGGCGAAATAGTATCAAAGAACTATCCAGCCTACAGCAATTATAACATTGTTGTTTTTTGTGATACGAACGGAGGTTTGAAATGATCGACTACACTAAACTTGAATGCATTGAATACAGGATATTAGACGAAGGGTTCGTTTGTAACAAGACAAGTGTCTTAAGCTGCTTCTCTGATGGGATCCTTGTATATACAGAGCAGAAGAAAACCATTACCGTGTTCTGCAGAATCCTTCCGGACTATGCATCTGATACGTCCAAAATCGTAAATGAGATAACCGGGCTCCCGTTGCCAAAGAAAAGCAATTATCATTTCATGTGCATTGAATCTATTAAGAATGCCATAAAGTGGAATTCAACAATCGAATACATCATTTCCTGTCTGAATTTTAAAAAGGGAGATTTTATTCGATCTATGGTATTTGCTAAACGAACAAAGGGTGAAGAACCAAAATGTTTGTTTGTTGGTGCGAAAGATGAAGAAATCTCAACAATCAAAAAAGAATACGCAGTTCAAGGCATCACAATTGGATTACCGGAACCATTTAGATTTGAGCTCAAGCGTGACAGCAGCAGTAATGATGTGGTGTCTGAGATAAAGGCATGGATAGCCAGGACTGATTTTAATGAGTTTAGAGGTGAGATCTCGAAAACAGTAATCGGGCAAAACAACCTGCTGTTAGTTCTATTAAGTGTTTATCTTTATTTGAGGAATATTGCAGAAGACAGGCAGATAAATAAGAATAACATCCTCCTATGCGGTCCTTCAGGCTGCGGCAAGACAGAAACGGTTAGAGCATTAAAGAACTATTTTAAGCAGCATATTCCACTGCTGACGATAAGCCTGCGCGATACCAGTAAGATAACTTCAGAAGGTTATTCAGGTATGAATACGTCGTACATTGTACAGGAATTTAGGAGAATAGGTTCGAATGGAATAGGCATAGTATTCCTGGACGAGTTTGACAAAAGAATTATTCCTGACATGAACCACGGAGAAAACGTAAATGCAGCAATCCAGGCACAACTATTAACAGCGGTAGAAGGGTGCATGCTGGATGGAGTCGATACTTCAAAGACTATGTTTATCGGCATGGGTTCTTTTGACCACGTCAGAGAAACTAAAGCAAAAGCCGAAAAACACAGATTCGGTCTGGGAATCGAGAGTGATAGCGATAGCAATAGCGCGGTTGCACATTGCGATATGAACATCACCAGAGAGGATATGATCGAAATGGGAGGCCTTTATGAACTTATAGGCAGGTTTTCCTGCGTGGTCAACTACGGTTCTCTTTCTGAAGAAGCGATAGACAAAATCGTTGACTTAAGGCTGAAAGAGATCTCAGAAGAGCTCGGTATTCCGATATCAGTTTCTGATGACATGAGAGCCTATCTGCATGCCAATTCGAATACGCCTTTCGGGAACAGGCTCATTTATTCTATTTTGCGCGAAAGTGTGAATCAAGCACTGCTGCATATGCTTACCAACAATATTCCTTTAGATGAAATTGAACTGGTGATAACCGGCAAAGAGGAATTTGAGATAAAGCCTGCTATCAGTCAAAACGATGAAATGCAGAAAGCTCTTGAAGCCTTTTCTTCGGAAAATACTTCCGAAGTAAAAAAGTCAATTAATGATAGAGAAGAGAAACTTCCATTTGAGGATTGATGAGGTTCATGAGAAAGGAGGCCGCTTATGGAAAGTGCAAAGAAATCAGTGACTTTATATATTTTGACACTTTTAGGATTTGTGTTCTCTGCAGTTTTGCAGCTGGCACACTATTTCGCAAAGCATTTTTCATACAATGATCCAGTGTCCAAATATGTTTTGTTTAGCGGATCAATGTATCTGGCTACGGCGGCAGTTATGATGCTGTTCAGGAAAAAGAAGCCGGTATTACTGGTGTTCATACCGCTATATGCGTATATCTGTTCGTCTGAGTTGTTCTGGTACGGCAGGGGTAGTTATATTTCCAAAATGCAGTTTCTTGTTCTCGCATGCTTGATAATATCAGGTCACTGTGCTGCCTGTGTCTACATGACGAGAATCAAGTCAAGACTCATAAGAGGGATCAGCAGATGCGCATGGCTTGTTTCTTTGATATTGCAAACAGTGCTGTCAGTGATCCTCGCTTTTCACCTGGACCGGTACCTCTTGTCAAAGAATCTGCTCAGCACGGCGTGGGTTTACATGATACTTATTACGATGTGCCAGAACATCAAGTTCATAAGAAGGCGTTATGATCACGTTTCGCGTGTAATGATGTTCATTCCGTCTTTGCTGATCTTGGCCGCCGCAATATCTGCATATGGTTTGGGCTCGAAAACAGATCCGTTCTTAACAACAACAATTAATATTGCCCCGTGTATTGTATTGGCGGTTACATTCTTTCTGTATTCATTGTGGATTTATCAAGGAAAAGGAGACTGATACCGGGGCCTAGATTCGGGTTTTCCTAAATTATGCGATGTTTTTCCTAAAAGGCGGATGGGAAGATTAGCTTACAGGGAAAAACTACTAAGTTAACTCAATGAGGAGGAAAACAATATGCGTGCAGAACTGGTTTTGTTATCTTGTAAGACTTGTGGAGCTTCTTTGGAAATAGAAAGGGAAGATCTTCCGAATTATCTGCGTTGTCAGCGCTGTGGAAATCTGTACCGTGTTACAGAACTTACTGATGAGTTACTGCTTAAAAGAGGCATTAAGCATCTTGAATTAGGTAGTTATGCCAGAGCGGCCAAAATGTTTGATGTGTTTGTTGATAATTGCCCCGAAGACTATAGAGGTTATCTTGGGTTATATCTTAGCAACTATTCTTTAGGTAAAGTTGAGCCGACGAACAAGCGTAATGCTCTCAGGCTCGCACCGGAAAGCATCCGCAGCTATCTTGGCAATTTGGAAATACGCGATCTAATTCAAGAAAAGAATTGCCTTGACCGATTGAATTATCTTAATGAAACCAGTTCTTCAGAGTGTTTAAAAAACAGATATGAACAAGAGTATATAGAACTGGTTAATAAACAGAAAAATAGAGAAGATGACATTCTGAAAAAAATAGCAAATGAGAAAGCGGAGCTGCGCACATATAAAAGAAAATCACACTTCTATGAACTGGGAAGCCTTATAAAAAACATTTTCTTGGGATTGTGGTCAGCTATTAAGAAAACATTGATTTTTGCTGCGATAACGATCGTGCCGTATATAGTTGTTTTCGCTGTTGTTACAGGGAACAGCGGTGTCAATGAATATTGGAACAAGCACTATTTGGATCCGTTCTTTATTGCATGCCTTCTTGTGTTAGCTTTGTCTGGTATGGTCACATTCATAAAGAAGCAATATGAGATCAATTCGGAAATCAAAGCGAAGATAAGAACGAATGAAGCTAAAATTGATGATTCATATGCAACTCTGAAAAATATTAAAACTCTGTTGCCAAAACAGATTGACGAACTAAACAGCAAGTATCAAAGAATCCAATCTGTATATGAGCAGAACCGTATTAATAATGCAACTGAAATAAAACGCCTTGAACAACAAATTGCTTTAAGCCAGAGTCAGAATAGTATCGAATACTACTATCCGTTACTTTGCTGAGTGTGACAGAAGAGAGTTAAAGCAGGAACACATGCTTACCGATCTTAAATCACACCTCAACAGTAAATAGCGCGTGGAAGTATTTCCTTCTGGCCATCAGCTCGTCGAAGGTACCCTGCTCTTCGATCCTGCCGTTCTTCATTACGAGGATGCGGTCATATTTCTTCATGAGCTTCTCATCGAGTGAATGCGTGACGACAATCCTCGTAAGGCCGGTAAGATCAAGGATGTCAGAAGAGACCTTGTATGCAGTCTGGGAATCCAGTGCCGCGGTTATCTCGTCAGCTAAGAGGACAGATGAATCCTTAAGAAGGCTCCTGGCAATGGAGATCCTTTGCTTCTCGCCGCCTGATAAGCCGCTGCCGTTCTCGCCGCAGAGATAATCTTCGCCGCGCTCTTTTAGAAGTTCGCCGAGATTTGCGCGCATCACCGCCTGCCGCACCTTCTCTTCAGGGAAATCCCTGAACATCGTAATGTTGTCTTTTATGGACGAATTGAACACGAACACGTTCTGCTGTATCGATGCCACCTGATCGAAAAGCGAATCCGATGATGAATCCTTAAGATCTGCATCGTCCCAGCTTATCGTGCCGCTGTATTCGGCACCGCATGCGCCGGACAGGATGAGGTTTAAGAGGGTGGACTTGCCGCTTCCGGAAGAGCCGACGATCGCATAGGATTTTCCGGCTTCAAAATCAACTGAAATGTCGTGAAGGATCTCTTTTCCTTCTTCGTAAGAGAAGGAGACGTTCTTAAGGGAGATGCTTTTCGAGAGCTTGGACAGCACTTTATCGCCGCCCGTATATGAGCTCTTCTCGAGCGCTTCGGAGACCTTTCTGATCAGGGCATCCGAAGCTTTCCTGCCGGCAAGAAGGCCGGGGAGTTCTGCGACCGGAGCTACCACAAAGTTCATGAGGTTTACGAACATCATGACGTTGCCTGCAGAAAGCCCCTTGCCCGAGAACGCGAGATACGCGCCGACAAAGAAGACTGTGAGCTGTGCGGACATGCTTGACAGCTGGCTTAACGTATCGATAAAGATGCGGAGCCTGGTCCTTTTGAATTTGGATGTCTCGAGCTTCGTGTTCTCCTTGGAGAAAAGCCCTGATACGGCGCCTTCAGCCCTGAAGCTCTTAACGACCGAGAAGCCGTTAAGGCAGTCGCTGTTGGTGGCTGTAAAGCTCTTGTTGCCGTCTGACACTTTCACCTCACGGACAGCAAGTTTCTTGCCCGACATGAGAGATACAAGGAGCGGAACGAATGTCACGCCTATCGCAACGGCTGTAAGCAAAGGCGAATAGAAGATCATGAGTGTTAGTGCAAAGAAGAACGAAGATGCCCTGTATACGAACCAGAATTCCTTGTCCAGATAATTGGTTTCTATAGAAGTGCAGTCATTCGTCAGTGCAGAGAGATAAGTTGCCGTGTTCTCGTTCCGGAAAGACGTGATGTTCTTCTCCGTAAGCTTGCGGAAGAGCGCCTCCTTATAGTTCTGCATGGCCTTCTTTACATACCTGGGCTTGGCATAGTAATTCAGGAAAGACGCAAACAGGAAAAATACAGCGACTGCCCAGGAGATCCACAGGAGCTGCATTATGCTGTAATTTCCTTTGCCGGCTGCGGTATCCAGGAGCTCTCCAAGGATCCACGATATGCCCATGCACATCATGCCTGAGAGAAGTGCTCCTATGACCGAGAGGATATAATTGGCGTGGTTGTCCCTATGGAACTGAGACTTCAGTTCCACATATAAGTTTTTTGTCTTCATGGCTGATTCCTTTTTAGGTTTTTATTTTGTCGCGAACGCTGTGAATTTCTTGTCGCCTATCAGATCAAGAACCGTATGGATAGTTTCATTGCCGGTCCTTCCGAGCATCGTAAAAGTGCTCGTCTCGTACGAGATGTCGAACAACTTAATGATATCCGCATTATCGTCAGGCGCGGCGTCAAAGTACTCCGCAAGCCTTTTGGCCTCGTCAATGAGTTCTTTGGCATGAGCCTTGTCGCCGGTCATGAAATACGCATAGCTTTCCGAAATCAGGAAAGCAGCATTAGTCTTATCAAAGAAGCACGGCTCGTCATTTTTCCTGAGACTTACAAGATTGTCTATACTCCACCTCGCGACTGTTTTTGCGCGCTCCCAGTCTCGGCGGTTGCAGTAGTAATACAAAAGTCCCATGGAGGTGTTGTTAATGTCAGCAATACTGTCCCAGAAAGCAATCGCCAGCTGGTTCAGGCATGCATTGTCCGTCTCTCCTTTAAGAGCCGTAAGCCAACCGATCTTGGAATTGAAGACTCCCGCCTCGTTGTTCTTCTTCATCATGTCCAGCGCCTTGTCCCTGTCGTTGACAAGGAAATTCAGGAGCGCGATGTCGCCTATTATCGCGAGTTTGCCGTATTTCGGATTTATATCGTGCGGCACTATTCCTAATGCTTTCTCGAAAAGCTCGATCGCACGTCTCATCCACCCGTTATTCCGCTCTTCCATACCGAACGTAAGATACATCTTAGCCGACGCCACAATCACATTAAAATCATTCGGATATTTGGTCAGCGCCTTCTCCGCGAACTCCAGCCCGGCTCTGTCCTTGGAGACGATATATCCGTAGATCTGATCCGTTATGGAGCGCTTGCGGTTCTCCGCCATCTCATAACCTAATAAGTTATCCACGGAGGTGTCGAAAAGATCCGCGATCCTGACCAGCATCTCCAGTTCCGGCGACGAGAGCCCCGCCTCCCACTTATAGACCGCACCAGCCGTAACGCCTAAAGCATCGGCCAGCGCCTCCTGCGTGAGCGAACGCTCCTTCCTCATCCTCTTCAAGTTCTCGGCAAGTCTGATATCCATGTTGTTATCCCCCGTCTGCTGTCTTTTGACCATATGATAGCGGATGCCGGCCTGGATTTGAACTGATTACTAATACTAATCGGATTTTATTTTTCCTACTGTTAGTATGAATTAATCGGAAGCATATCCGTTCACGACCGGATTTTTACCGTTTGCGACAGGTCCCGTTTTGACAGGTTTCTGTTTGTTATGCTTACAGTGTCAAAAGCAAAACCCAATTGAACTTCGAAAGGAAAACAGTTATGAAAAAGTCAAGCGAAAAGAAGATCACAACACTCAAGGTTTTTAAGGCAATCGTATTCATTTATTCCTGCGTAATTATCGCCTTACTCATCCAGACCATTTACGGCTGGGCCACAGGCACATTCGATACCGAATATGCAATTCTTGCTTCTTGTGCAGCAACATACTGCACTACAGTGGCTATATATGAAGACATGAAGAAAAAGGACGCTGCTAAACAGTCTGTCAAGTAATGTACGAATAAGAGGTATCGCCTTTATGAAGTTTTTGGGGTTTGATGATGTTCATGAATATCTTTTATGCCTCGCGACCCAAAAAGGACCTTTGTTTTAAGCGTGCTTCTTTTTTCTGACAGCGAGAACTGCGATAACTATTGCTGCTAAAGCAATTGCATCGCCGATTCCGATTAAGAGAATCCTGTCTGCTGTCTTATACTTCGAAATGTTGATGTCGAGCGTCACGATGTTGCCTGCCAGATCCGTCTTAAAGTCGCCGTTGCACTGTTCGGAAAAGACCTTGATCTTGTAGTCTCCGGGCGCCAGACCTGCCGGAACATTGAATGAAGCTTTGCCCGAATCCATCGCATCAGAAGAGGTGTTATCGACGATATTACCGTAGTAAAGAATATTGCCTTCCTTATCTTCGATAATCGCCGAGATATATTCATTCGCGCCTGTCATAGCGCCTGAGTACTTGAGCTTTACCTCACCGTCTTTGAGGACCGTTTTTGAGCCTGAAACGGAAGCTTCGAAAACAGGTCTTGTATCGTCTTTTATAGTGAGCTTCCAATCGCTGCCGGTATAAGAACCTATTTCTTTCATAGCGTCAGCTCCGGGCTCGCCTGAAGTTTTGCCATCCTCGGCAGGTGATGTGAAAAGCACTTTTGAAGCATCGATATTCATCGCAGGACGCACTGCAAAAAGGAAATTATTGACGGCGCCGCCTCTTACGAAAACGTTGCCGGCATTAAAAACGTTCGCCGCATTATTGGCGTCGCCGGGGGTCCTCAGCCACCACGCACCAGACATGTCAGTATTAGTCAGGGCACCCTTGCTCTTGGCGTATTCGGTGTTAAGCGTGACGCGTGTGCCGCCCTTGTCCTTCCAGTCTGTGGGAAATCCCAGTTCCGGATCGATCACTTCATAAATGGATAAAAGATAAACCTTGTCATAGGTATCGGAGCCTGCTTCTGAGCCCTTCGCGCCGTCCTGATTTACGACCAAGGATTCAAGGACAGCGGCCTGCTCCTGCGTGGTGAAGGCATTATCAATGAATTTGCTGTTGAGCCACTGTCTCAAGGTGCATTCTTCCCAGGTGACTGTTACAGCTGATGTATTATATTCGATGCAATCAAGGTTCTGATCTGACACGACAAAAAGGTTGCCGTCGTTTGAAAGGACCCTCCACTTGACAGGCTCCTTGTTGCTGTCTGCCGCATCTTCACTCGTGACGGACTGCCAGTAGTTTCCGAAATAAACATTGCTTTCCATCGCGCCCGAGATATGGGTCGTCCCGTACCTGATCGCTTTGCCGGAATTGTCATTTTCGCCGGATCCTGCGCAGACAGCTTTTTGAAATGCCGAAAATGACAGTAATCCTGCCATCAAAAAAACAGCCGTGCCCACAAAAGCTTTGCGCAAATTCATATCAGATCCCCATCTTATCAATGTGCAAAGTAAGATGTCGAATGTCCATCAAAATCAGCTTCTTTGCGATAACAATTTTATCATATCCTCAATATTTAATCGCTAATGATGATCCCGGTAACGCAAATCAAAAAACTCACTCAAAATACGAACGTGCGAGCTCGACCATTCCCCATAGTTCTTCGTTGTCGTAGCAGTATCCTCCATAAAGAAGCACCTCCTCGGCACTTTCCGCCGGATAGTATCTGAATCCGTATGTGGAACCGTCGACAACATTTTCCGAATAATCTTTATAAGGATCTTTTTTGTAAGCGTTCTCGGCAAAAGCATAAAACTTATGAAAATCTGCGGGACTTAACGATACACTGCCTTCCACAACATCGCCTGCTGTCATGTATTGCGTTCTCTTCGTGATCGTGCCGTTCCAGTCTATTGTATAAGTCACGCCAAGCATTCTGTCTTCGTCATAGTAGTCTATAGGGCCTTCTATTGTCGATGATATAACGAGCATCGGACCTTCACCCCTATCGATGTCATTATTCCCGGACACGGTTTTACGATTCCACATGCAATAATCATATACCAATCCATACTGGTTATATATAAGATCCTCCAATTCGGCAGCGGTCTCTTTGTCCAGATGATCATCAAGCTCATCAAAAGATTCTCCCTTGAAATAAGCATATATTTCCTTCTCTTTATGGAGTTCGAATAACTCATCCGGAACAGCATAAAAGAAAACATCGAAATACTCTTTGCTATCCAGCAATTTGGCCATTGCATCGTAAACATTTCCGGTGTATTCAGACTCCCTGACATAGACCCTGATGCTGATCTTATAGTAGTATTTGTGCTCATCTGCGTTTTCCCAGGCGTTTTTTGTAGCTGTAACGTATTCATCGTAAGAAGTGATCGATTTTGTCTCCATGGGAAAAGACGCCAGCTCAGATAATTTTATTCCGTCGTAAATGATCACACTGTCAGAGAAGTAATTACCGATCTTGCCCCGGATATGGTCAACGCATTCATCAGCATAGTAGTAATTAATATAAGAGTCTGTCTTTACTTGTCCGAAGTAATCACAAGTTCCACACACGAAGATATTATCTTCAGTCATGAGTGTGAATTCATTCCCGGAAAACTTCACGCCCTTGCTGTCATCCACCTTCGCATCGTATTTATAATTCAGAAACGACTCAATTGCCTGTGACCGTTGTAAATCAGAATGCAGATAAAATATCAGAAATATTGCAAGTGCTCCTAAACCCAGAAATACCGCCAGAATAATCTTGATAAGTCTTTTACCGCTCATATAATTTCCCCCTCTAAACAGACAGAATACACCACTATACGCATTTGCCATATATACAGCCGGTAAAGGAGAATTGTTGCAATCTCGCAGGCCTTCTTTCGTCTATGTCCGGAAACGATTTCGTATCGTCCGTCCTCCTTCACCTTACTCGGATGATATAATGATTTACGAAGGGGTAACCCTTAGATAGGATAGTTAACAGTATATCTTACAGAGAATGATGAAAAGGCAGGAGTGCCCAATGACGGAAAAAGAAAAGGCTCAGGCAGGATATTTATATAATGCCAATTACGATGAAGAAATCTTGAAAGATATATATAAATGCAATGATCTGTGTTATGAGTTTAATCAGATCAGGCCGTCCGACCGCGAAGCTCAGTCGAAATTATTATCACAGATATTCGGCAAAGCCGGAAAGCATGTATATATAAATGCACCGTTTTGGTGCGATTACGGATACAATACTTCTGTCGGCGATTATTTTTTTGCAAACCGCAATTGTCAGATATTGGATGGCGGCAAAGTGACTTTTGGAGACCATGTCTTTATTGCCCCAAATTGTTTGTTCACTACGGCTGAGCATGCATTGGATGCTCAGCAGCGCAATGAGGGCCTTGAGGTGGCATTGCCGATTACTATAGGAAACAATGTCTGGATCGGAGCGGGTGTTACAGTTCTCGGCGGGGTTACCATCGGAGATAATACAGTTATAGGAGCAGGAAGCGTTGTAACAAAAAGCATACCTTCAAATGTCATAGCAGTTGGTGTTCCTTGTCGTGTCCAAAGAGAGATCACGGACGAAGATAAGAAACGTTATCCCGCGTATAAATAAGGAAACTATTCCGTTTGAGGGGTAACTCTTGGTTAGGCGATAAACAGTAAAACTAATTGAGAAGCAGGTGTGGAAATGAATGCATTGATAATTAATTGTAGTCCTGTCAGGACAGGAGCAACAGCTGAGATAGTAAAGATAGTGGAAGGTGAGCTTAAGTCCCGCTATGATACCAGGTGCATTTGTATAGATGATTATAAATTTGCGTTTTGCAGAGGCTGCAGAGCGTGTCATAAGACG
>JAFRST010000009.1 GCA_017427465.1 Clostridiales bacterium
CGGCATATTCAACATGAGAATATCACAGGAAGTAACATCTATCAGTTGCTTCTTACCTTCGATGAGTTATATGATGAATTCAATGAAGCGGAGAAGAAAGACTTCATGAAGTCCTTTGTTGAGCGAATCGACATATATCCCCAAAAGCCTGAAAACGGCTGTTGGATAAAGAATATAGTGTTCAACTTCCCTATTCCGATGAATGGGGAAGAAATCACGGAACTGCCCTTGGAATCTCAAAAGACCGCTGAGACGATAGTAGTGCTCAAGAACAGGAAAAAGGGAGACAAGAACGATGATGCGTAAAGTATTGTTTGTTTTCATAATGATAAGTCTCGCATTCTCGGTGTCAGATTACTTCTTTTCCATGCGCAGTTCGTATAAGAAGTATGAGTCCGGAGAGTACTTTTTCCGCTACAAGGCAACGACCATACTCGCGGAGAATCCGGAAGCATGGATGAATAGCGTTGAAGCGTTTGAAGAGGCCGCTGCAAGAGATTATTCGGATCCCAAAACAATGCTTCTTTATGGCGTAGAGGATACCGTCTGGGCTTGTGATCCGCACGACGGTATCTGCACGGTTGTCTTCTCTCACGCAGTAGTTGATGAATTGCCGGCAAAGGGCGTCAAAACAGAGACCTATGTCATTGACGATTTCCCGGTAAGCAACCTCAGATTCGAGAATGATGACAAAGCATATTTCGAAGGCGCGAAAAAAATGTCTTTCAGTGAATACATCGAATACGTCAGCGGACTTTCCGAAGACCAGCTCAAGAGTTATCACGTCAGCGACAAAAAGATGGCCGGATTTAAGTCGGCAAAAAACAGCATGATCATACTTACCCTGGTCGATCTGGGGATCTTCCTTTTGCTCTTCATTTTTTACAAGAGTGAGCTCGAAGGTTTATTCGATGTCGTTCTGGTTTTGGGCGCGCTTTACGGTATCTTTTTTGAAGTTATAAGCATGTACATCAGGTGATGTTATTCATATCAGTTTAACCGACAAAAAAGCTGTCTGCTTTAGCTTTTTTTGCGCGTTTTCTCTCTTTGACTTTTGTGTTTTTCTTAATTATTATTAGGAATGTTTTTATTCGGTGGAATGGACATTTTGAAGGGCAAAAATGAAGGACATTAAGGACGAGGTAGTTTTACAGCATATCGATTACAATTTGTATGATTTCATCAAGAATCATACAACTTACAAGGATACCGATGAGGTTTTTTCCTATGCAGGCATCACATACGACTATAAGCGTTTTCGCGATCTGGTCGACAAGCTTATCCGTATACTCTCATCGATCCCGTATCTCAAACCCGGTGACAAGGTTGTCATCGGTCTTGTGACATGCCCTGAATCGATCGCTCTGGTCTATGCCTGCAATTATGTGTCCCTGACACCTATTATGGTGGATGTAAGACTCTCTCCGATGGAATATAAGAGGATCATTACGGAAGCGGATTCCAAGCTCGCTTTCCTTGCTGATATCAGCTCGAGGAACCTTAAGCTGATATGCGAGGCCCCCTGCCTTAAGGATCTTTATATCGTGACACCAATCCAGAGCGCTGCATTCCTGAAGCGTTTCTTCTGGGGTGTTGTTGCCTTCAGCATGGGATTCAGATATTTCTTCACTTCGATCCACAAGGAGAAGGTCTCATATTGGAAAAAATTCCTCGCACGTGATCCGGGTGAGAAAGCGGCTCCGGAGTTTACCAAGGGCAATGCTGATACACCGATCATCTTCGCTACGAGCGGATCTACCGGCGAACGCAAATTCGTCATCCAGACTTCAAGAGCTCTCAACCTCAACATCTACTATAACGAATATTATTTCGATTTCTCTGATCCTTCGATCACCACATCACTTACGTTCCTGCCTGTATTTGCATTGGCCGGATTTGCGAGCAGCATCCATTTCCCCCTCTTTTACGGCAAGAAGGTATATATCTATCAGATCTACGATTTCCGCAGGATAAGCAGGGAGATCATGCACTTAAGACCTAACATGATCATCGGTTCAGTCGGCATGTGGGAGCACTTCCTTCACTCTGATCTTATTAGCGCGGATACTGATCTGTCGTTCCTGCGTTTCTGTCTTTTTGCGGGCGAGAAATGCGAGCCCGAACATATCGAGAACATGAATAAGATCCTTAAAGATCACGGCTGCAGTGAAAAGCTCCTGCAGGTTTACGGCATGACGGAGCTGACAGTCATTTCGATGTATACACCCGAGAACTATAATCCCGCCTCCGCCGGAAAACCTTTCCCGATGGTCGATGTCCGCATCGTTAAGGAAGGAACCAATGAAGAGCTTCCCGCAGGGCAGGCCGGCGAGATCTGTGTTAATTCCGTCGGAATGATGAAGGGCTACTGGCTTAATGACCAGGCGTCCGCAAAAATGCTTCAGGTCCATCCTAACGGCAAGACATATCTTCACACGGGAGACTTGGGTTACATTGACGAGGAAGGCTATATATACATCAACGGCCGTATCAAGAATATGCATGTCTCAATAAGCGGTACGAAGATCTTCACGCCCGATCTCGAGGCGGAAGTGCAGAAGATGGACGGCATTGCAAGTTGTGCAGCTGTTGTCTGCAAGACTTCTGACAGAAATGATATTACGGGGATCATCCTCTTTGTCGAGCTTACTGAAGATTCACTTCTTAAGAAGAATACCGACCATAAGGTCAAGGTATATTGCCACGACAATGTCTCGATGTTCTTAAGACCCGATAAGGTCATTGTCTTAGATAAGATGCCTCTTACATCTTCGGGCAAGATCGATTACCAGGATCTGCAGAAGCAGGCAGATTCTTACATGCT
The DNA here is from genome assembly GCA_017427465.1 of Clostridiales bacterium. Taxonomy (GTDB): domain Bacteria; phylum Bacillota; class Clostridia; order Saccharofermentanales; family Saccharofermentanaceae; genus Saccharofermentans. The sequence continues at coordinate 2,825 of JAFRST010000009.1, forward strand.
CAAGTACAAGCCCACGAAGATCAACGTTAAGTAAGGCTTAAGGGCGGCTCACTTTTATAATCAGTTTTATACAGGTTCCAAAGTGACTAAATTGTCACTTTGGAATTCATTTTTATAGCCCCTGATTTTGTTACTATGGGCATATCACGGAAAAGGAGATAAGTCATGGAATTATTGAGATGTGAGAATTTGAGCAAGGTTTACGGCACAGGGGATGGTAAGACCGTTGCTTTGCAGGACGTATCTTTCTCGGTTGAGAAGGGCGAATTCGTATCGATCGTAGGTGCGTCAGGATCAGGAAAATCCACGCTCCTTCACATCATCGGCGGCGTAGATAAGCCGACATCAGGAAAGGTATTCATCAACGGGACCGATATCCACTCGCAGAGCGAAGACAAGCTCGCGATATTCAGGAGAAGACACATCGGTCTTGTATATCAGTTCTACAATCTTCTGCCGGAGCTTAACGTAGATGAGAATATCGTTCTTCCTCACATGTTAGACGGAAGAAAGCCCGATAAGGAAAGGCTCGATAAGATCGTCGAATACTTAGGACTCAGTGACAGAAGAAGCCATCTGCCGAGCGAGCTCTCAGGCGGACAGCAGCAGAGAGCATCAATAGGAAGAGCGCTTTTCTCAAAGCCCGAACTCCTTCTTGCAGACGAGCCTACGGGCAATCTCGACAGGAAGAACAGCGTTGAGATAGTTGAGCTCTTGAAAGAGTCCAACAAGAAATTCGGACAGACATTGATCCTTATCACGCACGATGAGAATATAGCGCTCCAGGCAGACAGGATCATATACATGGAAGACGGAAAGATCGTTAAAGATGACCGCATCAAAAATACTGATTTAACAGGCCGCGAATAATGGGGATTCACGGATAAAAGGATAATAAGGAAAAGCAAGTATGAGAAACACAAAGATCATTCATCAGGTGACTTTAAAGCACATGAAGATGAATTCCAAGCGCACGGCGCTTTCCGTCGCGGGGATCGCCTTGATGGTAATGCTCCTAATATGCGTGTTCGTCGGCAAGGACACTGCGTTCAGATACTTTACCGACGTTGCTTCTGCAAGGAGCGGAGCATACCATTTCGCTGTATATGACATTGACAGGGAAAAGCTTGAGACGATCAAGGGATACAGCGAAGTAACGGATATCGGCATTACGGAAGACCTTAAGCTTACTGATTTTGAAAAGTCAGGAAAACCCGAAAGGCCCTTCCTTAACATAAGAAGATATTCATCTGAAGCTTTTGAGTGGATGAATATCAAGGTCGTCGAAGGAAGGCTTCCCGAGAACGGCAACGAGATAGTCATAAGTGAAGCTGCGGTACAGGACGGCTCTACGGTGAAGATCGGCGATAAGATCGAAGCTTCCACATTTACAAGATACATAAAGAACAATTCCGAATACGATACATTCCTTTCGTTCCCGCTCGTAAAGATCCCGGCAGGAGAGACGGTGGAATTGCCTTTCAACATGTTCTACATCGTTCCGGAGAGTGATGAAGAGTTTTATAAGGAGCATGAGGAGATCCATGAACCCACTGGTTATACCGGGAAATATACGGTTGTCGGATTTATCGAGAGCCCGGTCTTCGAAGATGCAGGCTGCGCATGGTATTCGGCTATCTCCCTGACGGATGAATCCATGATCCAAAGTGAGACTTTCAATGCTCTTCTGATGACGGATGCGAAAAACATCGATACGGATTTTTACACAAAACTCATAGACCTTGTAGGCGTCAGCAACTACGATGCCAATGACCAGGTCCTCATCTTTGCCGGGAGTTCATCCCAGGACGCTCTGAACTACATTGTGCGCGGAATGCAGATATTCTTTGTGGTCCTGATCGTACTGATATCAGTCATGCTTATATACAATGTTTTCGCGCTCTCATATGACGAGAGGGCAAGGTATCTTGGCATGCTGTCTTCAGTCGGCGCTACCGGAAGACAGAAGAGAAGCTCTGTGTACTTCGAAGCTCTCACACTGCTCGTTCCCGCGCTGCCAATAGGCTTTGGCTTAGGTCTTGTCACAGTAAAGATCGCATCAAAGATCGCAAGCCCCATCGCGCAGAGATTATTCAGTTTCAGCGGCGAAGGCATACTTGATTTTGAACCTGTTCTTGAGGTGAAGTTGCCCGTAGTCATTACAGTTATCGTACTCAGCATTGTGACTGTCTTTATCTCCGCGCTGATACCTGCAAGGAAGATCAGCAAGGTCGGCCCCATCGAGAGCATCAGGGGCAACAAGAAGGCGAAAACAAAAAAGCATAAGGAAAACAGGAATTCCGGCACGCTCATTACAAGATCGGTATCGGGAATGCTCTCTTCGAGATTTCTAAAGAACGATAAGAGCAAATCATTCGGAATAATCAGAGCTATCGCGATATTCTTTATAGTTACCGTAGCAGTTTATTTCGGAACGTCTCTTATTAACCTGATGGCTGATTATAAGCTAAGGGACAACAGCGTGAGATATGCTTATCTTTCTGACAGGGAATACTGCCTGAGCATGATGGATTCCGGTGACCTGTTTGAGTTTGATGACATTATCGATCAGGTCAAAGAGGCGGACGGAGTAACTGATGTCGCTATATGCAGATCGGATATGTGGCCGCTTTTGGTACAGAACGACACTTTAAGTGACGAGTATTGGGATGACTTTTATGAGATCATCAAGCTCTATTATCCTGCCGGTGAATACAGCAGGGAAGAGTTTGAGAAAGACTTCATACACGGGGAATACGACCAGACTTCTTTGGGCGTGATCGGTTTTGAAGATGAAGTCTTCGATAAGCTCGCAAAAGATGTTAACGCGGTATCCTACGGCGAAGGCGACTTCCCATGCATCATATTGAACAACATGGCCATGTCGACCGATGAGTACAGCATCTACGGACAGACTGCCAGGGATTACAGATACTACGAAGTCAAGGATGCATTTGTTCCCGGCGAAGGCGATATACTTCCCGTGTATCCTGTAGCACTTACCAGAGCCGAAGCAGCCGAGCGCGGATATGATCTTGATGAGATACAATTCCCTGAGATCGAGCTTGACGGTCCGCTTGACCTTAAAGTCATTAAGAAGGTCAGAACCGATGAGATCGGTGATTATCTTAACGGCACGGGCAGCATGCAGCTCTATATCATCGTTCCTTTGAGCGTCGTTGATTATTTCGATAAGATCAACAGCCAGAAGATCGACACGGCGGTTTTCTTTAACTGTGACGACAAAGAAAGCATTAAGCTTCTTTCAGCCATAACAGATCAATTGCAGGACGACGGAGGTTACATTTATTTCAATTCGACCGATTCTCATGTCGCAGAATATAAGGAGATCATCGCCAATCTTATAAGTGTCGTGCTCATAGTGTTCACGGTCATATCTTCATCGATCTGCCTGCTCAATGTATACAGCTCCATATCTGCTCTCATGGTATCAAGGCGCAAACATATAGCGATGCTGAAGTCCATGGGCTCGACATTCGGGCAGCTCCTCGGTACGGAGATCCGCGAGAGCTCGGGCATGCTCTTAAGGTCATTTCTTATTGCAGTTCCCGTCACCGCACTCATCTGCAGATTGCTGTCAGGATTCATGATACGAAGATTCGGATACTTCACGATCCACTACCCTTGGGTGCCCGCTATTATACTCACCGCGTTTATTATCGCTTCTGTCCTGCTTATGACGGTTATCTGCTTAAAACGCGAAAACAAGATTGATATAATTGAGGAGATCAAACGAGAGAGTGTCTGATAATGGTATTAGTAGTTGAAGATGACAGTATAATCGCAGAAGGCTTAAAGCTTGCTTTAACAGGCGAGGGTATGGAAGTTACCCTCGCTTCTTCGGTTAGCGAAGCATATAGTGCTCTCGAGAATGATGACCCCTCTAAGAAGATCGATTTCTGTCTTCTTGACATGACGCTGCCCGACGGCAACGGCATGGAGATCTGCACTAAGATACGCGAGACATCCGAGATGCCCATCATCTTTCTTACCGCCATGGATGATGAGATCCACACGGTGTTGGCTTTCGATAAGGGCGCAGACGATTACATCTCCAAGCCCTTCCATATCAAGGAACTCATCGCGCGTATGAGGCGCCTTATCAAGCGCACAAAATCTTCTGCCAATACCGTCTGTGTCATCGGCGATAATTCCGTAGATATCACGAACGCGAAAATGTACAGGGGCAGTGAAGAGGTCCCGCTCACAGCTATGGAATATAAGCTCCTTCTGGTCTTCATAAATCACGCGGGCGAGATCCTTGACCGCGACCGGATCCTCAATATCCTCTGGGATGACGTAGGAAGCTTTGTTAACGACAATACCCTTACTGTTTATATCAAGCGCTTAAGAAGCAAGCTCGGTGATGAAGACGGCAAGTATATCGAGACCATCAGGGGACAGGGATACAGGCTTAATCTATGAATCCGTATCTGATCGCAGTCTGTGTTCTTGGATTGATCGTGATCGCGCTCGTGGTCTATATTGCCGCGGATAAGAACCGCCGCAGGAAGGAATTAGATGAGCTTATCGAATTCCTGACCAAAGTACAGGACCGCGATACATTTCCCGACCTGGGGCTTGAGGCTGAGGGACGCATGCTCATTCTGCGCAGCGAGATATATAAGCTCGCTTCAACTTTGCAGGAGCAGTATGCTGGCGAGGTCAAGAAGAACACCTATATGGCCGATATGCTCTCTAACATATCCCATCAGATAAAGACACCGCTCACGGCAATTAACCTCATGACCGATGCATTAAAGAGCGGCAATATGGACGAAGTACAGCGCCGCCGCTGTATTGCGAATATCGAGGATCAGACTGACCATATCACATGGCTTGTCAGGACTCTTCTGACACTGGCAGAGATCGATGCCGGCGTGCTCGTCCTTAAGAAAGAATCTGTTCAGGTAAGGGAGATAATCGATGATATAGTCTCCGGTATCGCTATCGAAGCTGATATCAAGGATGTTGCGGTCGAAGTCAATGTGCCGGATGAGAACACGGTTAATTGCGACAAGCGCTGGATGTCCGAGGCTCTCTCGAATATCATAAAGAACTCCCTGCAGCACACCGGGGCAGGCGGGACCATCAGGATCTCTTCAGAAGAGACTAATCTGTCTGTTAATATCCGCATAGAAGACAACGGCTGCGGTATATCAAAAAAGGATCTGCCGCATATTTTCGAGCGCTTCTACCACGGCGAGAAGTCTGATCCGGGCAGCAACGGCATAGGGCTGTCGCTTTCCAAGCAGATAATCAATTCCCAGAACGGCACGGTCTCATGCGAGAGTGAAGAGGGCAAGGGAACAATTTTCGAGATAAAGATATATAAATCTGCAACTGTCTGAAAAACCTTGTATAATAGTGTCCGAATCACCAAAAGCGGAGGATCGTAATGATCTACAACAATATCCTTGAGGCTATCGGAAACACGCCTCTTATTAAGCTGAATCACATAGTGCCCGAAGGCGCTGCCGACGTTTATGTAAAGAACGAAGGCCTGGACGTCGGAGGCTCGATCAAGACCCGTACGGCTCTTAACATGATCGAGCGTGCCGAGAAGGAAGGCAAACTCAATAAAGACAGCATCATCGTAGAACCTACGAGCGGCAATCAGGGCATTGGCCTTGCACTTATCGGTGCAGTCAAAGGCTACCGCACGATAATCGTTATGCCTGACTCAGTAAGCCACGAGAGATCCATGCTCGTTAAGCATTATGGAGCTGAGGTAGTGCTGATCCACGATGATAATGACATCGGAAAGGCCATCGATGACTGCCGTAAAAAGGCTGAAGAGATCGCGGCATCCGATCCGCGCGTATTCATTCCCCAGCAGTTCGAGAATCCGGCTAACACCGAAGCCCAATACGCATACACCGCCAGGGAGATCCTTGAGGCCATGGAAGGACGTCAGATCGACGGCTTCTGCTCAGGCATCGGCACAGGCGGAACTATCACCGGCATCGGTCACGCTCTTAAGGAAGCTAATCCCGATACGGTCGTCTGGGCAGCTGAGCCCGAGAATGCGGCTATCCTGTCCGGCGGTTCGATCGGCACACACGTACAGATGGGCATCGGTGACGGCCTTATCCCGGGCATCCTAGATACAAAGGTTTACGACGATATCTGCATCATCACTGATGAAGAGGCCATCAACACTTCGCGCGAGCTTACGCGCAAGGAAGGCATGATGTGCGGCATCTCTTCAGGAACTAACGTGGCATGCGCCATCAAGCTCGCCATGAAGCTTGGGGCAGGCAAGACGGTAGTAACGGTTTTGCCTGATACGGCTGAGAGATATTTCTCGACACCTTTGTTCGAAGAGTAGGCTTAATTATTCAAATATACGAAGATCCGCCCTTATAGGGCGGTTTTTTTATCTGGAAAAACGTTATGCATTAAAACAATTACTTGTGAATAATTCTTGAAAAGATTCAGATTCGTGGGATAAACATGCTCGGAAGTAGTAAAATCAGACTATAAGACAAGGCTGTTCGAGAATGGCTGATTAATGGGAGGTGCATATGATTAGTTACATTAATTGTAAGAGATGCGGCGCTTCTATAACGTATGACGATACTCAAGCTTTTATGTTTTGCGGTTCTTGTGGAACAAGATTTGAGAATACATTACCTCGAAATACTCAAAAGCAGTTTCAGCCAGCAGTTGGTTCTTACACCCCCCAACAGAAACAACCGAACTCAAACCTGATTGTCACATACAATACAACTAATCCGCGTTTGCAGATGTTTTTTAGAAATGCTACAACCGAAGAAAAGCTTTTCTTTGATCCGGGGCAAACAAGGTCGTTCAGTCTGACCCCTGGTACATATACACTTTTCTTAAGACTTGGCGGCAAGTTTTATAGAAAAGATGTAGCGGTGTCCGATTTTTTTACCACAAGGATTGATGCTGATTTCAACGGGAGAGCTCATATAAATGTCTATCAAATGCAGCACAATTAAATATTCAAAGAGACATCTTCCATTATTTAATCTGGTCGGAGGCAATTATGATTCTTAATATGCAGTGCGAGAAATGTGGCTCGCCCGTTTTGTTTGATAATACCAGAGAGTATATGTTTTGTTGGCATTGCGGCAAAAAGATCTTTAATCCAGGTACTGTTGCAGCACCTGCTCAACAGATGGTGCCGGCTCCCGCACCCGGTCCCGCTCAGCTAACCCCTGTTCAGATGGCCCCTCTCAATGTAATGAGCGCTCCGGTGCAGAATTACTATAACGGTCCTAATCTGATCGTTTCTTACGAGGCTGCCAATTCCAGTCTTCCTTTGTTTTTCAGGATCCATACTACGAATGAGAAGTTTTATATCAATCCCGGACAGTCGATCTCCTTGCGCCTTAACCAGGGACGCCATGCACTGTTTTTCGGATTCGGGAGCAAGTATTACAGAAGAGATATCAGGATCGTTCTCGGCAACGCTCCGATAAAGGCTGAATGCAGCTGGTTTAACAGAGCACAGATCAGGATCATCCAGTCTTCACCGATTTACTGAAGGAACGCATAGACAATACGAAGATATATACTCAGAATATCTGATATCATGATATAGGACTATTACAGGGAGGCAGGAATGGATATTAGCGTTATTTGCAACAATTGCGGAGCACCGATTCAGTTTGATGACACCAAAGAATACATGTTCTGCTGGTCATGCGGACAGAAGATCTTAAGATTATCTGTTTTGACAGCTGTCATGCAGCAACAGAAGCCCGCGGCTATTTCGAACAAACCTCAGGCTCCCCGCGCAGCCGGTTCAAATCTTGCGATCACTTATGATTCTTCTATGTCGAATGTCAACATGACGGTGTTCTTTGGCGGCGGCAGCCAGCCGGTTCTCTTTACGAGCGGCAAATCAAAGAAGTTCCATTTGGAGCCGGGACACCACGATATCGTTTTCCAGATCGGCAACAGAAGCTACAGACGCTCTATAGATATTATTCCCGGCGGTGCCGCTTACAAAGTAGAGTGCGGCTGGTGCGACGGCAGAGCTTATATCTCGATCCTTCAGCCTTCCGGCGGAATAATCGGAAGCTGATCCGGTCTTTCACGGACAGAGATTCATAGGGAGGCAGATTATATGCTTTTGGCTCTTTCAGCTTTTGAGGATTTCATTGACAATTTCATCGAATATGCCATTATGGCGGCCCCGCCGCTTCTCTTCATTGTTTTCCTGATACTGTTCATCGTAAACATAAGAAAGGTAAGACAGGACAGGAAGAAGCGCATCAAGGCCATCGTATTCGGGTCGATCTCTGTTGTATTTCTAATGATCGCCTTAGTCGAGATCTTCCTGATAGCTTTAATGGCTATGGCCGTTGCCCACATGTAAGGTGAAGCCATGAAAAACAGGACTTTCGGCGTAATACTTACGCTTGTGATAATCATCGGTCTCGGCGTTACGGCAGGACTTCTGATCCACGGGTATAACCTTTGGAAACAGATATCGATCGTCGAGATGATCGCGAATTGGGGATAAGTCATGGACAAGAAGAAACTTAAGTGGCAGCTGGCTGTCATAGGCCTGGTGGTCTTGTTGTTCTTAGGAATCGATTTAGCGATTTACCAGCTGTTTATCAAGAGAGTAATAAGCCATCACTCACCAGGAATGCAGAAAATGAGCGTGGAAGTGTCCGACTATGTTCCTTTCACGGGTTCGGAAAATCTTTATTCCATCCAGGGAGCGGTAGAGCTTGAAGGCGACCTCCCGACCATCGACGGTGCAGCAGCTCTCATGCCGATGTATGCAGGCTTTGTGGAGAGCATATATCCTGCGGATTCCGTGATATACAACGGCGAAAGTTACGATGATGCCAGCGCCATGCACTACACAAATACCAGAGGTGCCTATAAGGACATCGTCGACGGCAATGCCGACCTGATAATCTGCGTTGCTCCTTCCCAGGAGCAGCTTGCTTATGCGGCACAGAACGGCGTTGATCTTGAGATGGTCGAGATCGGCAAAGACGCTTTTGTCTTCATCGTTAACTCGGATAACCCCGTGTCAGACCTTACCGTTGAGCAGATTCGCGGCATATATTCGGGAGAAATAACCAATTGGAAAGAACTTGGCGGTCCTAACGTACCTATCGCCGCAATGAGGCGCAATGAAGGCAGCGGCTCCCAGACCGCTTTGGAAAATCTCATGGGTGACACGCCTATAGTTGCTGATTACACAGCGCTTTTTGGCAGTCCCATCGGGTTCTCGTTCAGGTACTACGTTACGGGAATGCTCGCCGAAGGCGGAGTAAAGATGCTTTCAGTCAATGGCGTCGAACCAAACATTGAGAATATCGCGAGCGGCGCTTATCCTGTCACAAGCAGCATCTATGCGGTCTACCGCAAAGGCGAGACCAATGAGAACGTCTATAAAGCTGTAGATTTTATGCTCTCCAAAGAAGGGCAGGAGATAGTCGAGAAGAGCGGCTACGTTCCGGTAAAATAGTTTTATAAACTGTTTGTGCTGCGAAGCACCGGTTTTGCGTTTTTGGTGCCGGCAGGCTCTGCGAAATATGGTTTAATGACTGATTTCCCCCAAAAATCGAAAAATGAATGATTTGGGGGAAAATGCAATCCGTTTTTCCCCTGAAATCTCAGTTTTTAGCAATTTAGGGGAAAAACAACGCCGATTTTCTCCCAAATCCTCGAAAATCGTTTATTTGGGTGAAAAGCGTGATTATTTTTCTCCCCGATTTAAGCAAAATCAGTTTTTTGGGGGAAAAGGGAAATCAATAAGAAAAAGAGGGCATCTCAGCTGAGATACCCTCTTTGTTTTGAATTTTCCCTTAGATCAGAAGAGCATGAAGCCTGAAGCACGCTGGATGAGCTCATAGATTGCTCCGCCCAAAATGATCATGACCACTACCCAGATGATAAAGCTGAGGATCGACAGGATAAGGCCGATGATACCTGTGATCTTGCCGGTCTTTGAAAACTGGTTCTCTTCGCGGTCTTTAGTAGCAGAGCCGTGCAAAATGAGAGCAATTATTGCGGGAATCAAGCCGCAACCCCAATACCAGCAAAGGATGAGTGATGCGATTCCGCATGACATGCAGGCAATGGATAAGCCTTTTGATGCGCGGGGCTTTTGTATTTGATTTTCCATAAATTCTTAATCCTCCTATTCTTCGGGGAACGTTATTCCGACGATTCCCTTCTGTCGTGATTTTAGCAGAATGTGTATAAAACGCAAATTCGCATTGCTCTTTTATATTAAAAACTAAAAGCCCGATAGCCTTTCTGCGATACTCGTGCTATTCTTAAACTGCAAAGGAAAACAGCCGTAAAAAACCTGTTTCCGATGCGTTAAAACCGAATAACAATAATGACTCTGACGGTGAGGTTGATTCCGAGCGGGAATAGTCTTTGATACGGCGTGTTATACGCTCATATTGGACTTCTTTATCGTCAGGACATGAGATAGAGGAGTTTTTTTATGCTTAAGATCGCAATTTACGGTAAGGGCGGCATAGGCAAGTCGACAGTCACATCTAATCTGTCGGCAGCTTTCGCGAGCATGGGCAAGCGCGTTATCCAGATCGGATGCGATCCAAAGGCTGATTCGACGATCAACCTTCTTGGCGGCAAGCCCTTAAAGCCCGTTATCGAGATCCTCAAGGACGGTATCGATCCCACATCCGCAAAGGAGATTTCCCAGGAGGGCTTCGGTGGCGTGCTCTGCATTGAGACAGGCGGACCTACACCGGGCCTTGGATGCGCAGGCAGAGGCATCATTGCGACATTTAATCTCCTTGATGAACTGGGACTTTTCGAAGAATACAAGCCTGACGTAGTACTTTATGACGTCTTGGGCGACGTTGTCTGCGGAGGCTTTGCCGCACCTATCAGGGAAGGCTACGCTGAGCAGGTCCTTATCGTAACATCCGGCGAAAAGATGGCTCTTTATGCGGCCAACAATATCTGCCAGGCGGTAAGGAATTTCGAGGACAGGGGATATGCGAGCGTAAGAGGTATCATCCTTAACAAGCGCAACGTTCCCGGCGAAGACGAGAAGGTAAAGGAATTTGCCGGTGAACACGGCACACCGGTCGTTGCGGTCATTCCGAGAAGTGATGACATTACGCTCTGTGAAGACAAGGGCATGACGGTCGTTGAAGGCGCAAGGGACTCCGAAGCGGCACAAAGATTCATCGATCTGGCAAAGATGCTTTTGGAAGGGTAAATATTCATGAAGCACGAAGCGGTATTTTTTACAGCTGAAGAGATCTTAAAGCGCGGTAAGGCGGATATTCCGGACGAGCTTTTGTCCGGCAAGAATCTCGTATACAGTTCTCCCGCGACTCTTGCGTATAACTCTCCCGGAGCGGAAGGCTTCGGCGTTAAGAGAGCGGGCTTGAGCGTGCCCGAATCAATAATGCTGATCGTGGCTCCGGGGTGCTGCGGAAGAAACACTTCACTCATCTCTTCGATGCCCGAATACAAGAACAGATTCTTCTATCTCGAGATGAATGAACCGGATCTTGTAACCGGCCGCCACCTCAATAAGATTCCTGACGCTGTTAAGGAAGTTTTGTCATTCCTTAAGGACTCGGGCAGGAAGGTCCCGAAGGCCGTCATGATCTGCATCACATGTGTCGATGCTCTCCTTGGCACCGACATGGACAGAGTCTGCCGCAAGGCTGAGGATGCGTTGACCGGAGGAGAGTTTGAAGGCGTCAAGGTGCGCCCCTGCTACATGTACGCGCTTACGAGAGAAGGACGCCGTCCGCCGATGGTACATGTAAGACAGACGATCTATTCGCTTCTTGAGCCAATGGAAAAGGACCCGAGATCAGTAAATATCATCGGAGGTTTTGCGCCTATCGAGGACACTGAACTCATAACATATCTTAAGTCTTCCGGCATCAGGAACATCAGACAGATATCAACCTGCAGGACATACGAAGAGTTTCTCCAGATGGCAAGCGCAAACTTCAACATCGTTATCGATCCTGAGGCAAGAGCTGCCGCTGAGGACATGAATAAGAATCTCAACATCCCGTACATCGAGCTTACGAGAGTTTATTCGACGGATAAGATCTCTTCGCAGTATAAAGCGCTCTCAAGCGTAGCGGGATTAGACATCATAGACAGTGAAGAAAAAGCCGAAGCCGACGAGGCAGTGGCAAGGCTTAAGGAAGCTTATCCTGATCTTACTTTCAATGTCGGCGAATGCACTAACGCGAATGCGTTCGAGCTCGCGTTAAGCCTTGTGAGAATGGGCTTTAAAGTAGATGAGATCTACGCGACATTGGCACCTGAGAACTTCGTGTATGTGAAGAACCTTGCTATGCTCTCACCTGATACGAAGATCTACTGCAACATGGAGCCCACGATGCTCTACTACAAGATCTCTTCTTCGAAGGCTCAGGTAACTGTCGGTAAGGACGCGAAATTCTATTGCCCTGACATTCCGAACATTGCATGGAACCAGGATACGAGACCGTTCGGATATCAGGGGGTAAGAGATCTGATGAACAAGGTTTTCGAGGCGTTAAAGGAGGCAGAGGCATGAAAGGATTAAGAAAAGTTCTGACACCTTTTGCACCTGACCAGTCGGGCGCTTCAGGCGTGCTCTATTCGATGGGCGCGCTCATAGTAATTATCGATGCGGGCGGATGCACGGGCAACGTCTGCGGCTTTGACGAACCCAGATGGCATGAGACGAGAAGCGCGGTATTCTCCGCAGGGCTCCGCGACATGGATGCGATCCTGGGAAGAGATGAGCTTCTTGCATCGAAGATCAAGTCCGCTACAGACCGCATCGATACATCTTTTGTAGCTGTGATCGGCACACCGGTCCCTGCTACGATCGGAACTGACTACAAGGCCCTTAAGAGGCTCATCGGGAGCAAGGTCGATATCCCTGTAGTCCCTGTCCAAACGAACGGCATGAAGCTCTATAACGAAGGCGAGAAGGAAGCATACAAGGCCCTCATCGATGAGTTCGCGGATGCAGTTCCTTCCGTAACCAAAGATCAGATCGTGCTTGGGCTTACGCCTCTTACATACGGCAAAGACCACATCGATATCACGCTCGATGACATTAAGAATATCAGGGGCGCCAAGACTCTTATCGCGGCATCCTCTTCGGGAATCGATGCGTGCGAATATCTGGGCAGAGATTTTGAGATCGTAAGCCCTGTATTTAAGAACAATATTCCCGAAGGTATTACGGGCAAGACATTGGTGTGCCACGACGAAGTAGTCGGCAAGACAATAAGAGATGCCGGCGTTGACGTAGATATCGCTACTTTCTTTAAGCTGCACGACGCGGTTAAAAAGGAAGGCGATAAGAAGATAACCGAAGAAGATGAGTTCATCGCAATGGTAAGAGATGGCAGATACGACACTATCGCCGCTGACATATGCCTTAAGGATCTGGTACCTGATTACAAGGGCAACTGGGTTGACTTGAAATGCTTTGCAATAAGCGGGAGAACTTAAGAAGTGATAACGAAGCGCATTAAAGTTTACGGCATAGTCCAGGGAGTGGGCATGAGGCCCACTGTCGCAAGACATGCAGCCTCTCTTGGCATCAAGGGAAGCGTGTCTAACCTGGGTCCATATGTCGAGATCTATGCGCAGGGTGAAGAAACACAAGTCGATAAGTTCATCGATCTCATCAGAAATGAGCCGCCTAAGCGCGCTGCTATCCTGAAGATGGACGTCAAGGTAAAGGACGCTGAAGTTTACGATGATTTCAGCATCATCGAGAGCGCGAAAACATCAGGTGAGATCTTCGTCTCTCCCGACATTGCGATCTGCGACGAGTGCCTTACAGAGCTCTACGATAAGAGCAACAAAAGATATCTCCATCCGTTCATCAACTGCACATGCTGCGGCCCGAGACTTACCATTCTCGAAGCCCTTCCTTACGACAGGGAGAGAACATCGATGAAGGTGTTCCCGATGTGCCCTGACTGCGAGAAGGAATACCACGATCCTGCTACGAGAAGATATGACGCCCAGCCCGTCTGCTGCAATGACTGCGGACCGGAAGTATTCATCCTTGATGATGAACAAAACCGCAGAGGAAGAGACGCGATCACTTATGTCCGCGAGGTCATCGCCAATGGCGGGATCGCTGCAATAAAAGGCATCGGCGGTTTCCACTTAGCCTGCAACGCTTACGATAACGAAGCAGTCAGAAGACTCCGTGAGTTAAAGCACCGTCCTTCAAAACCGTTTGCAGTGATGATGAGAAACGAAGATGAAGTCCTGAAAAACTGCGTGATCGAAAACTATCAGAGAAGCATTTTGACAGGACACCAGAAGCCGATAATCCTGCTTGCAAGAAAGGAAGATTCGAAGATCGCAGAACAGGTCGCACCTGATAATCCGATGCTCGGAGTAATGCTTCCTTATGCACCTTTACAGAGTCTTATATTCGATTACGATGACGGTATAAAAATGCCCGCATGCCTTGTCATGACAAGCGGCAATCTCTCAGGGCTCCCCATCTGCAGGAATGATGATGACGCAAGGCGTGAGATTGCATCTTACTGCGACGTGATCCTCACACATAACAGAAGGATAATCATCAGGGCTGACGATTCGGTCATGGATTTTTATGACGGCAAGCCTTACATGATAAGACGTTCGAGAGGTTACGCACCTCTTCCGTACATGATGACCAGGCCTTTCTCAGGTTCTGTCATAGCATACGGCGGAGAACTCAAGAATACATTCTGCGTTGCGGTAAACAGCCTCATGTATCCGTCTTCTTACATCGGTGATCTGACGGATCTCAAGGGCAAGAATGCACTCAAGGAATCTGCAGAGAGGATGATAAATCTTCTTGAAGCAAAGCCCTCATATGCCGTATGCGATCTGCATCCTTCGTATAATTCTTCAGAAGCTGCCGAAGAATCAGGTCTGCCCCTCATCAGAGTGCAGCATCACTACGCTCACATTCTCTCGTGCATGGCAGAGAACGACTACACCGGTGATGTCATCGGCATCTCACTTGACGGCACGGGCTATGGTACTGACGGCACCATCTGGGGCGGCGAGATATTAAAGTGCAGTCTTGATGATTTTGAGCGCTTAGGACACATCAGGCCGTTCCTTCATACAGGCGGAGACATCGCTTCGAGAGAAGGATTCAGAATTGCCATATCGATGCTCATCGATATATATGGTGACGGCGCGGAAGATAAGTGTAACAGGCTTGGTCTGGTAAGACAGGGCAGCTTTAAGACATACAAGGCAATGCACGATAACAGGATTAATACCGCTGTATCGACAAGCTGCGGAAGACTTTTCGATGCCGCAAGCGCAATACTCGGCATCAGGTATGAACAGAGCTTCGAAGGTGAGGCTGCGGTCGCGCTTGAGTTTAAGGCGATGGAATATGAGGGTGAGAAGGTCTTCGATTGTGAAGACCTGACCCACGGAGACGTTATCGCGACAGAGAAGATAATCACGCGCTTAGTTGACGGAATGGAAAAAGGTGAAGACGTAAGAAAGCTTGCTTACGAATTCCACTACATGCTCGCCAAAGGCGTATCGCAGATGGCCATTGCAAAAGCAGGCGGCATAAAGACAGCAGCTTTGAGCGGAGGGTGCTACCAGAATAAGCTCCTCACAAAGCTTACAGAAAAGGAATTGAGAGATAACGGATTTAAGGTATTGCTCCACTCGATGGTACCGCCGAACGACGGAGGAATCGCATTGGGCCAGGCGCTTTACGGTATGAACAGGATAAACAATTAAGGAGGACATATAAATGTGCGTAGGATTATCAGCTAAAGTAATCAGCGTTAAGGACGGAGTCGCTATGGTCGACTGCACGGGTGCCAGAAGGGAGATCTCTGCTGAACTCCTGGAAGACTTAGAGCCCGGCGATTACGTCATGGTACATGCAGGCTGCGCCATCGCCAAGATCACCGATGACGACAAGTCTGAGACACAGAAAGTCTTAAAGGAGAATCAGGCATGACTCAAATCTCAAATACAGCCGAAATGAGAAAGTTTCTCGAGGAGTACGATGGCCCTTCCGTGAGGATCATGGAAGTCTGCGGCACCCATACTCACGAGATCTTCAGACAGGGAATAAGGAACTTCTTGTCACCTAAGATCAACCTCATCTCAGGACCCGGCTGCCCTGTGTGCGTTACGCCCGCAGCTTATATCGATGAAGCTGTTTATCTTGCGCTCGAAAAGGGCTGCACTATCACGACATTCGGCGATCTCGTAAGAGTCCCGGGAAACGTTAAGAGCCTGCAGCAGGCAAGAGCCGAAGGCGGCAAGGTTAAGGTCGTTTATTCTCCGATCGACGCAGAGAAATATGCAAAGGATCATCCTGAAGAACAGGTCGTTTTCTTATCCGTAGGCTTCGAGACCACGACACCTTCTGACGTTATCGCTGTTAAGAATGCGATAAGGGACGGCATAGATAATTTCGCGCTCCTTACGGCGAATAAAACGATGCCCGGCGCTTATGAGGCGATGGCATCTTCAACGGATGCTTATCTGTACCCTGGGCACGTTCACGCGATCATCGGAACTAAGCTCTGCAAGGATATGGCAGAGAAGGGCGTGAGCGGAACAATCGCAGGTTTTACTGGCGAAGAACTCCTGACTGCGTTAAGTGTTACGGTAATGAAGCTTTCCGAGGGCAAGCCGTTCTTCGTAAATGCATACCCCAGAGTAGTAACCGACGAGGGCAGCCCTGCAGCGTGCGCGCTTGTGGATAAGTTCTTAAAGCCCTGTGACGCCGAGTGGCGCGGCATCGGCATGATCCCTTCTTCAGGTGTTGAACTTAAGGATGAATATGCAGCATATGATGCAAGGAAAAAGCACGATATCCCGAAGATGGATTACGAACGCAAGACAGGCTGCAAGTGCGGACTTGTTCTGCAGGGAAAGATAAAGCCTAATGAGTGTCCTCTTTTCGGAAAGGCATGCAATCCGGATCATCCGATAGGCGCATGTATGGTATCTGACGAGGGCGCATGCTCGGCATTCTATATGTACGGAGGACAGTCATGAAAGAAGTAATCACATTAGCTCACGGAAGCGGCGGAAGAAAGACATCCGAGCTTATCGGCGAGATATTTAAGAAGAACTTAGGCAACGAATACTTTACCGCGGATGATGCTGCAGTACTTCCGAAGCCTGAAGGCCGCATCGCGATGTCGACTGACGGCTTTATCGTATCCCCTTGGAAATATCCGGGCGGAAACATCGGAAGACTTGCTGTCTGCGGTACGGTAAATGACCTCGCTTGCATGGGCGCAAAACCCCTTTATCTCACATGCTCCTACATCATCGAGGAGGGACTTCCGATAGAAGACTTGGAGCTCATTGCTAAAACCATGGGTGAGACCGCAAGGGAAGCTGGAGTTAATATCGTTGCAGGTGATACCAAGGTTGCAGGCAAGGGCCAGGTTGATAAGATCTTCATCACTACTGCCGGAGTCGGTGTAATTGACGAAGGCATTAATACGTCAGGCAGATTCGCAAAGCCCGGTGATAAGATCATCGTAACAGGTGACGTCGGAAGACACGGCACGGCGATCCTTCTTGCAAGAGACGAGTACGGCATCGAAGCAGAAGTTACGTCCGACTGTGCGCCCCTCTGGGAGCCCGTCAGAAAAGTTCTCGAAGTCTGCCCTGAGATGCATGTTATAAGAGACGCGACAAGAGGCGGTGTAGGCACTGTCCTTTACGAGATCGCTGATGAGGCAGGCGTAGGCATAAAGGTCAACAGAAGCGATGTCCCGGTAGCACCCGAAGTGCTTGGCGTTACGGGCCTTCTGGGTTTAGAGCCCCTGTACCTTGCGTGCGAGGGAAGAATGGTAATGATGTGTCCTGCAGATAAGGCTGAAGCAGTTGTTAATGTCCTCAAGGAGACAAAGTATACAGAAGGCGCTGCGATTATCGGCGAGGTCACTGATACTGAAGTCGGAAGAGTGGTCATGACGACTGAAGTCGGCGGACAGACATATCTTCCCAAGCCGGGCAACGAGCTGCTCCCGAGAATCTGCTGAGGTGATAATTATGGAAACAAGAGTAGCTGCAATCTCGATAATAGTGGAGAACCCGGAATCCGTTGAAAAGCTCAATGCTCTCCTTCACGAGGCCGGCCAGTACATCATCGGAAGAATGGGCGTGCCTTACCGCGAGATGGGCATAAGCATCATCATGATCGCCATCAACGCGCCCCAGGATTACATAAGTGAGATAACAGGCAAGATCGGAAGATTAGACGGAGTAAACGTAAAGACTTCTTATGCCAACGTCAAGTGATGACAGAGTAAGGATCGGTGATGCCGAATTTCCGAAGCCGTTCGTAAACGGCCTGGAGTTCAACGCGCCCGTTCACGGCACGTGGAATATCGTGCACATCGGCTTCAGGATCCCCGAAGCGCATCAGATCTATATCTGCGCCGACAACTGTCTGCGCGGTGTTGTCATGACGGCAGCAGAGATGGGCGAGCTCGGAAGATTCTCATCAGTAGTTTTGGAAGAAGACGACATGACGCATTCGGGAAGGATAGAGGAGACCACGGTAGAAGGTGTTACCGACTGCCTTAATAAGCTTGCGAAGATCCCTCCTGTCGTGATCATTTTCCCCGTGTGCGTTCACCGCTTCATGGGATGCGATATCGGGTATATCTATAAGCAATTGGAAGAGCGTTTCCCTGATGTTAAATTTATTAGAGGATTCATGGATCCTGTCATGCAGAAGAGAGGAACGACTCCGGACCAGAGGCTTAGGAAAGCTATGTCGGAGATCATCCCTTCCTTGCCAGTAGACATAGATACTGTTGCATTTGCCGGAAGCGATATGCCTGCAGTCAATAACGACTTCAAGACTATCCTTGGAATTAATGGCAAGACTGTAAAAGACACAGCCGGCTGCAAATCTCTTGATGAGTATCTATCGATCGGCGCTTCATCTCTTTTTATCTGCCAGTATCCCGCAGGATTAATGGCGACACAGACGATAACAAAGAGGCTTGAACGCAGGTTCATATATGCGCCGCTGAGCTTCAGTTTTGAAACGGTTAAAGAAGAACTTACTGCATCAGGTCTTGATATTCCCGGAGGATTTTTCGAGAACGGAATAAAGATATGCAGTGATGAAGTGAACAAGCTGAAAGACCTGATAAAAGATACACCCGTTGCTATCGATTACACTGTCGCACCGAAGCCTTTATCGCTTGCAAGATTTTTGCTCGATAACGGCATCAACGTTAAGACTGTTTATCTCGACGGCATAGACGGCAGCGAAGAGGAGGACTTCGGATATCTTAAGACGAACTATCCTGATCTTATCCTTCATTCAACGATTCACGTAAGTGACAGAAGACCTGTAAGAAGCAGTGAGAAGGTCCTTGCCGTCGGACAGAAGGCTGCCTGGTTCGAAGGAACGGAATACTTCGTCAACATGATCGAAGGCGGCGGTTTTTATGGCTTTGAAGGGATCGCTGAATTCATAAGACAGATGGAAGATGCTTTTGTAAATGCAAAAGATCTTCGTGACATTGTGCCGCGCAAGGGCTTAGGCTGCAGGAGCTGCATATGAAGAAGACGTACAGGATCTTACCGGTTTATACGGGTGATGTATCGGGAGCCGCGAGCGCCCTTTATGAGCTTGGCGGCATGACCGTTATTCACGATCCGTCAGGCTGCAACTCGACATATAATACGCACGATGAGACCAGGTGGTTTGACCAAGAGAGTCTGATATATATTTCCGGTCTTAATGACATCGACGCGATCACCGGTAATGACGATAAGTTCATTAAAGATATCTGCTACGCGGCAGAGAAGATGAAGCCTCTTTTTATCGCGCTCGCAAATTCACCGCTGCCTTATCTTAACGGCACTGACTTTAAGGGCATCTGCAAAGTGCTTGAAGAGAAGACCGGGCTTCCCTGTTTCTACGTAAATACCAATGCGATGCACGATTATTCTAAGGGCCAGTCCGAGGCATTCTTAAGCTTTGCGAAGAAGATGCTTAAAGATCCTGCGAAGAAGGTTAAAAACGGCGTAAACATCATCGGTATGACACCTCTTGATTTTACATCGACGGATATCTATATATCTGACGGGTATGGGATAGTATCTAACTGGTCACTCAATACATCATTCGAAAATGTTATGAGGGCACCGGAAGCTGAGCTCAACATCGCCGTATCCTCATCAGGCATCGCCGCATGCGAATACATGAAGGAAAGATTCGGCATTCCTTACGTCAAGGGACTTCCGTGGAACGGAAAGATAAGGGACTACATGGAAGTGGAAAGAAAGGCTTCTCAAAAATACATTGTCGGCGAGACCGTTATATCGGGTTCTCTTGCGGCATATCTCAAGGAAACGACGGGCGAAGATTATAACGTCTTCGCATCGACTGAAATAACAGAAGGACTTCTTCTTGACTGCGATAAAAGATGTCACGGTGAAGAAGAGATAGAAGAAGCACTCAAAGACGCGGAGGTCATAATCGCAGATCCGATGGTGAAGTATATTTCGCCTGCGTCAGCGAAGTTTATCGAGCTCCCGCATTTCGCGATGTCGGGAAGGCTTTACCGCAAACAGATACCGAATCTTATGAATCCGGAGGAGTACATACATGGGACTTAATGACACACCTCAGGCTGAGAGAATTCACATAGGATTTTTCGGCAGGACAAATGCCGGCAAATCGAGCCTCGTTAACAAGATCACGAACCAGGATCTTGCGATAGTTTCCGATACGAAGGGAACTACTACAGACCCTGTTTATAAAGCGATGGAGATACTTCCTTTGGGACCTGTCGTAATCATCGATACACCCGGCTTTGACGATGACGGTGTGCTGGGCGAGAAGAGGATCAGCAGGACCAAGCTCGTTCTCAACAAGACTGATGTCGCAGTGCTCGTTGTAGACCTGGTAGAAGGCATGGCTAAGACTGATGAAGAGCTCATTAAGCTTTTCGAGCAGAAGGGAATACCATACATTGTCGCGTACAACAAAGCAGATCTCAAAGAGACGGTATCTGCAGGAAAGCCTAATGAGATCTATGTAAGTTCCGTAACAGGAAAGAACATCGATGAACTCAAGGAGATGATCGCACGTGCAGGTCTTCAGAAGCCCGCTGCAACACCTCTTATAAGCGACCTGATCGAAGCTGGTGATACTGTTGTTCTCGTTATCCCGATCGATTCGTCCGCGCCTAAGGGAAGGATCATACTTCCGCAGCAGCAGGTGTTAAGGGAAGTGCTGGATTCACATGCGCTGGCATATATTGCGCAGGATTCCGATCTTAAAGAACTGCTCGAAAATCTTAAGACAAAACCGAAGCTTGTCGTTACCGACAGCCAGGTATTCGGCAAAGTCTCGAAGATCGTTCCGGAAGACATCAAGCTCACATCTTTTTCGATCCTTCTTGCAAGACACAAAGGATTTCTTGAGTCTGCCGTCAGGGGCGTTAAAGCGATCGAGACGATCGAAGACGGCGACACGATCCTTATCTCGGAGGGCTGCACGCATCACAGGCAGTGTGAAGACATCGGCACATATAAGATCCCGAAGTGGCTCAAGGAATATACAGGAAAGAAATTTAATATTGTGACAACATCAGGTCTGTCTTTTGCAGATGACTTAAGCAGGTACAAGATGATCATCCACTGCGGCGGATGCATGCTTAATGACCGTGAGATGATGTACCGCACAAAATGCGCAAACGACTGCGGTATTCCGATGACTAACTACGGTACCGCAATCGCTTACATGCATGGTATTTTATGGAGATCTCTTGAGGTCTTTCCGGACCTCCTGGAAATATAAGCAGGATTATTCCGGCCTATATAGTCGAAGCGATCGCGAGGATCATTCCGATAAAAAGAAACAGGGAGAGGCATGAACCTATACCGACTATTGAGGTAATCAGGCCGGCCACGCCTTTAGCTTTATTGTCGCCGTATTCTTTGGCCTTCTTGATCGATATTCCGGAAAGAATGACTCCGACAATGGCAAAGAACAATCCGATGATGATGCCGATGAAGTACAGAATTCTATTAGAGCTGTCCCGGCCGAGCATGAGTGCCACAACCGGAAAAGCTACTGAACCAATACCGAAAAGCATTCCTGCGAACTGCATAATATGACTGTCTCTCATTTTTTCCCTTCCCCATTACTGAAAATGCTGAACCTTTTCAGTTTATATCCGTTGATACAAATATAACATTACGTCATCAGAAGACAAGAGCCGGCCAACAGGTAATCTCGTACTGATCAGAGTATGTCGATGTATTCTCCTTCGAGTGCTTTGTTCATGCTCCTTACCGCGCAGAACTTGCCGCACATGGAACATGTATCATCGTGCTCGGGAGCACGTGAATCCCTTATGGTTTTTGCTGTCTCAGGATCGAGTGATACTGCCCACTGGTCGTCCCATCTGAAGGTGCGTCTTGCATCGGCCATCTCGTTATCCCTGTCCATCGCGTGAGGGATCTTTTTCGCGATATCCGCAGCATGTGCAGCGATCTTAGATGCGATGATGCCCTGCTTAACGTCGTCGACATTAGGAAGTGCCAGGTGCTCTGCGGGAGTTACATAGCAGAGGAATGCGGCGCCCGATGCCGCAGCGATGGCGCCTCCGATAGCCGAAGTGATGTGGTCATATCCGGGAGCAATGTCTGTTACGAGGGGTCCCAAAACATAGAAGGGAGCACCCATGCAGATGCTCTGCTGTATCTTCATGTTGGCTTCGATCTGATCCATCGGCATGTGGCCGGGGCCTTCCACCATGACCTGAACGTCTTTGGCCCATGCCCGCTTGGTGAGCTCGCCGAGTCTTACAAGTTCTTCAATCTGGCAGACATCGCTTGCGTCAGCAAGACAACCCGGGCGGCACGCATCGCCCAAAGAGATAGTGACGTCGTACTCCCTGCAGATGTCGAGGATCTCATCGTAGTATTCATAAAAAGGATTCTCGTTGCCTGTCATGCACATCCATGCGAAGATCAAAGAGCCTCCTCTTGAGACGATATTCATCTTTCTCTTATGCTTCTTGATCTGGTCTATTGTGTGTCTTGTGATGCCGCAGTGAAGAGTGACAAAATCCACGCCGTCCTCAGCGTGAAGTCTTACGACATCGATGAGATCTTTTGCAGTCAGGGTCGCGAGGTCTCTTTGATAATGAATGACTGAATCGTATACAGGGACCGTGCCGATCATGGCAGGGCATTCTGATGTGAGCTTTCTTCTGAATGGGATCGTATTGCCGTGTGAAGAGAGATCCATGATAGCCTCCGCACCCATGTCGACAGCGGCCTGAACTTTCTTCATCTCGATGTCATAATCCTTGCAGTCGCGGGACACGCCGAGATTAACGTTGATCTTTGTCCTGAGCATCGAGCCGACGCCCTCCGGATCTAAGCACTTGTGATTCTTGTTGGCGCAGATGGTGACCTTGCCCTGGGCTACGAGTTCCCTGATCTCTTCTTCGGTTCTGTATTCCTTCTTTGCGACTATCTTCATCTCCGGAGTCACGATCCCCATCTTTGCGGCTTCCATTTGTGTTGAATAGTTTTTTTCCATTTTTCTTCTCCTCATATGTTTTTGAATTCGCTGACAATGTCATATCCGTGGTCTAGCGGACCCCTTCCGTGACCTAAGTCAAGACCTGCTTCTATGGCGCCGGTGATGTATTCTTTTGCGCGCCCGACCGCCTCAGGAAGCTTCATTCCTTTGGCAAGGTTGCTTGCGATCGCGGCAGATAAAGTGCAGCCTGTTCCGTGCGTGTTTTTGTTATCTATCCTTTTTGACCCGAAAACAAAGACTCCGCCGCCGTGATACAGAATGTCGTCAGCATCATCTCCGGTGTGGCCGCCCTTTATGAGTACGGAACAGCCGCATTCCGAATGTATCTTTTCTGCAGCCTTGGTCATGTCGTCTTTGGTGATGATCTTAAGTCCCGAGAGAACTTCTGCTTCAGGTATATTCGGCGTTACGACTAAAGCAAGCGGAATGAGTTTTTCTTTTAGAGCTTTTACACTTTCTGAATCTGACAGATCAGCGCCGCTTGTCGCGACCATGACAGGATCGACCACGAGATTTTTAACACCGTAGGTTTTCAGCTTGTCTGCGGTAACTTCAACGAGTTCTTTGGAAGGAATCATTCCGGTTTTTACGGCATCCGGAACGATGTCTTCGAAAACGCTGTCTATCTGGTCAGCAAGAAATAAGGGTTCGGCATTTGATATAGACCTGACACCTGTTGTGTTCTGCGCCGTAAGCGAAGTGATGACGGACATGCCGTATACACCGTTAGCGAGCATGGTTTTGAGGTCTGCCTGGATCCCTGCGCCGCCGGAGCAGTCGCTGCCTGCGATCGTGAGTACAGTCCTCATGCTTTCCTCCTTATCTCATCAAAGGCTTTTCGGAGGTCTTGGGCAGCAGTCTTCGGATTGTCGGCTTTCATGATCGCTGACACAGCGCATACGCCTGCTATATTGATCCCTTTTAAGATGCCGAGATTGCCGGGATTCAATCCGCCGATAGCGTTGACGGGGATAGGCACGGCTTTTGTTATCGCATCCAGTGTCTTAGTGGAAGTGAGCACGGTCTTTACCTTGGTCGTCGTGGGATAAATGGCGCCTACTCCGAGATAATCCGCGCCGTCTTCATATGCTTTTGAGGCTGCTTCAACAGTCTTTGCCGTAGCACCCAGTATCCTGTCACTGCCGATAAGCTTTCTGGCTACAGAGACAGGCATATCCTCCGCGCCGACATGAACGCCCTCGCAGTTAGCTGCGAGCATTACATCGATGCGGTCATCGATGATGAGTGGAACACCGAATTCTTTTGTGATCTCATGTACCGCGTTTGCGAGTTCTATATATTCTCTTGTCGTCTTGTTCTTTTCGCGCAGCTGCATGACAGTGACTCCGCCTTCGAGCGCCAGGCGGACTCTTCGCAAGAATTCTTCACGCTCAAATCCGGTGCTGTCGGTTATGAAATATAGACCCGTATCAAATCTCACATTTGCCTCCTATCTCGTCCAAAAGATTTACCATGAACGTTCCGATGCCTTTTTCAGTTGCGGCCCTAGCGCCGCACGTTTTGAAGAAAGCGCAGGCCTTTGCGGCACTTGCAGCGGAGTTCTCTTCAGCAAGGAAAGTGGCTATGACCGCACCCAGCATGCAGCCCGTACCGGTTGCTTCCGAGAGCTGCTTTGAGCCGCTGGTGATACGCACGGCCTTTCCGTTATATGCGACCAGATCGGTCTTGCCGGTAGCGACGACGATGGTGTTGGCAGAAGCTGACAGATTAAGAGCAGCTTCTTCTGCCTGAGATTCGTCTATGCCTTTATCCGAATCAACACCTGATGACCTGTATGTGTCATCGTAAAGCGCAACGATCTCTGAATAATTGCCTTTGATGCAGGCAAATCTCCCTGATATCAGGAAGAGTCTTACCAGGGCCTTGCGAAGCGATGAGCATGCGGCACCGACCGCATCCAATGTAACAGGAATACCGGTGGAGTTTGCTTCCTTGAGCGCAAGCCTCATCGATGTGATTCTGGTATCGGTTATGTTGCCGAGATTGAGCAGCAGGGAAGATGCTGTCCTTGTTATCTCGGCGACTTCGTCAGGGTGTTCGGCCATAATGGGTCTTGCGCCCAGAGCGAGTATCGTGTTTGCACATTGGTTCATCGAGATCGGGTTCGTGATGCAATGGATCAGGCGGGAGTTTTTGCTTGCTTTTTCTTCCATAGCCTGCCTCCTTCCGCTATCTTGACCTGCATCTGTTTAAGCGCGCCCATGTGCTGGAGCCTGTAGAGGACGAGAGCTGCGATGCTGCCGCCTATGAGGGTCCCGGAGATAAAAGACGGAACGTAGAAAAACCACCCAAGACCTTCTCTGCCCCAGATAAATGTCATTACCGGGTATGAGATGATGGCTCCGATGATGCCCGTTCCGACGATCTCGCCCAAGACTGCTGCCCAGATCTTGCCTTTTGTGACCTTGTAGAGGAGCCCAGAGAGCAAAGCACCGAATATCGCGCCTGTAAGCGCAAGCGGAGGGATGCCCATGACGCACATCCTTATGATGCCTATTGCCAGAGCCACCAGGAATGCATCGACGGGACCTAAGAGGACTGCCGCGGTGATGTTGATGAGGTGGGCCATCGGGCACATGCCTTCGATCCTTAACAGAGGTGAGATAACAACGCCGACAGCTATAAGGATCGCCATGACGGCGAGCCGCAAAATATTGTATCTTTTCATAGAGATACTCCTTTCGAGCGAACAAAAAAGGAAGCTACCCGTAATCAGGTAACTTCCCGCAAAACAACATAATATGACTAAGAGTCCCTACGTTGGCATTACCCAAATCAGGTATTCGGTCGAAGGGCACACCTTCCTCTCAGCCTGTAATGCAAGCTCCCGTCCTTATTATTCGATTTTCGTTTGAGAATATACACCAGAGGGTTGTTTTTATCAACAACTATGACCGCAAATGTCTTATAACGTTCAGATAAACCGCTTCCGGCATGTTTTTACAGCTCCGCTTAACAGATCCGGAACATAGGTATTTGACACAAAAATAGACAAATACGGCATTGAATTTTGGCGCCTGATTAATTATCATTCTTGTGTATTTTATTTAAAAAGGAGTACAACTATGGAAATTTCACCTCTCCAGAAGGCAAGATACGAGTACCGCCCTAAGCTTCCGGGCATGCTCAGAAACGGTATTGCAGAAATCAGCGTCCAGGAAGGCGCTGCTACACAGAGCGTAGCTGATCAGGACAAGATCAAGGCTCTTTTCCCTAACACATACGGTAAGCCCGAGATCACATTCGTTAAGGGCACAAACACATCAGAAGCTAAGAAGCAGGTTGTAGGCGTTATCCTCTCCGGCGGCCAGGCTCCCGGCGGACACAACGTTATCTCCGGTCTCTATGACGCATTGAAGGCAACAAACCCTGAGAACAAGCTCTTGGGCTTCAAGAAGGGACCTGACGGACTTCTTAAGAACGACTATGTTGAGTTCGATGACAAGTTCATCGACGCATACAGAAACACAGGCGGATTCGACATCATCGGTTCCGGCAGAACAAAGCTCGAGACAGTAGAGCAGTTCCAGACTGTCGCTAACTTCGCTAAAGAGAACGGCCTTACAGCTATCGTAATCATCGGCGGCGACGACTCCAACACAAACGCTGCCACACTCGCTGAGTACATGGCTGCAAACAACACAGGCATCCAGGTCATCGGCTGCCCCAAGACGATCGACGGCGACCTTAAGAACGAAGATATCGAGGCTTCTTTCGGTTTCGATACAGCTACTAAGACATATTCAGAGCTCATCGGCAACATCGAGAGAGATGCTAACTCCGCAAAGAAGTATTGGCACTTCATCAAGGTTATGGGACGTTCTGCTTCCCACGTTGCACTTGAGTGCGCACTTGAGACACAGCCTAACATCTGCCTCATCGGTGAGGAAGTTGCAGCTAAGAAGATGTCACTTAGCGACATCACAAACCAGATCGCTGACTCCGTTGAGAAGAGAGCAGCTAACGGCGACAACTTCGGTGTTGCAATCATCCCTGAGGGTATCGTAGAGTTCGTTCCTGAGTTCTCTGCTCTCATTTCTGAGATCAACGAACTCCTCGCAGGCGAGAAGACAGCTCAGTTTAACAGCCTTCCTGACTGGAACGCTAAGTATGAGTTCATCAAGGCAGGCCTTTCCGCTGATGCTTTCAAGGTTTTCGATATCCTTCCCCAGGGCATCCAGCAGCAGCTCTTCCTCGAGAGAGACCCTCACGGCAACGTTCAGGTATCCCTCATCGAGTCCGAGAAGCTCTTCTCCGAGATGGTTAAGAATGAGCTCGCAAAGAGAAAGGAAGCTGGCACATACAAGGGTAAGTTCGGCGCTCAGCACCACTTCTTCGGTTATGAAGGCCGCTGCGCATTCCCTTCCAACTTCGATGCTGACTACTGCTACTCTTTAGGCTTCAACGCATTCATGCTCATCCAGTACGGCTACACAGGATACCTCTCAAAGGTTTCCAACATCTCCAAGCCTGCTGACGAGTGGGTTGCAGGCGGTATGCCTATCACAAAGATGATGAACATGGAGAGAAGAAACGGCGCAGACAAGCCGGTTATCCGTAAGGCTCTTGTTGAGCTCGACGGCAAGCCGTTCAAGTATTTCGAAGCTAACCGTGAGAGATGGGCAGTTGAGACTGCATTCACATTCCCGGGCGCTATCCAGTACTTCGGACCTTCCGACGTCTGCGACAGAACAACAATTACTCTTGCACTCGAGAAGGGCGAGTAAGTAACTTTTGAAGAAATAACAAACAGATCCCCGCATGGCTTAAGCCTTGCGGGGATTTTTCAATTGTTAAAAAGCCGTGTTTGATATGCTAAAATGTTAGAAAGAACAGTTAAGCAACGCATGGAAGGGGGAATCCATGGTTACTTGTAAAGAATGCGGCTATCAGAATAATGGCCGGAAGCTCTGTAAAAAATGCGGTGCTCCTCTTGATCTTAGTGTTGAGGAGAATGCCGTATCTGTTGAAGATCTTCCTGATCTCACACTTTATGATGTCAACAGGGAACTTAAGAAGCTGATCAGGTATTTTAACCGCATGCAGGCCCAGTACAGCGAATACGAATACTGCAATCAGAAGCTCGATTCACTTGATAAAAGAGGCTACGTGTCTAAAGGCATTCTTATTTTCGGAATCTGCATGATAGCTGCTATGGTATGGTTGTCTGTTGTGGAAGTCCTGTACACATACATAAGGCAGGACATAACCGGTCTTCTTGTATGGAATGCAATGTTCCTGGCAGTCGGCCTCTATGCCGTTATCGCTTATTTTCACAGTCTGAAGGACAACCGCAAGAAAATAAAGAATTATCTCGGAAGAGAAGTTGAGCTCGCAAGACAGCTTACAAATCACTATAAAAATTTCGGCCCTTGCCTTATTGACCCCAAATATACAGATCCGAGGATATTGGACAGACTGGCATTGCTGATCAGGTCCGGCAGGGTTAATACACTTGAGCAGGCTATGGATACACTTTTTGAAGATGCCGGCAAGACTAAGAAGGAATCTTCCGATTACCTTGCGGTGGTTGCATCAAGACAGGCAGAATTCGGCGAGAAAGATGCCCTGGTATTCTGTGCCGCAAGCTTCTTCGGTGCCTATCACCAAGCCGGCGAAAATCTTCAGAGTACCGAATGAGATTCTCTTATCATATAATTCCCTTATGAGCAGGAAGAACACTACATCTGAGATCATATTCAATCTGGTAATCGTCTTATTAGCGGTCACCGGAATCATCTTAATGCTCACATCCTACCCGGAAGAAGGCGCGCTGCAGTCGTCAGGGCTCGAGAACTTCAAGTTCTATACTGTGCTGACCAATGTGTTCTGCGGCATTATCGCGCTTGTTCAGCTGATCTTCATATTGCTGAAAAAGGACACGGACAAGATCAGGGTCCTTAAACTCGCCGCGGTTGTCGGTGTTGCCATTACCTTTGCGGTCGTCGCATTCATGTTCGGTCCGCTTTACGGTTATCCGCAGTTCTACAAAAGAGGAAATCTCTTCTTCCACCTCATAGAGCCCCTTGCAGCAATTGCCGAATTCATCCTGATAAGAAGGGAAAAGATGCCCTTCAGATACACGGTCTTTGCGGCAATCCCCACGCTTCTTTACGGTATCGGCTATCTTCTGAACATACTGATCAACGGAATCGGAGGCCCATGGCCTTACACTAATGATTTCTATGCTTTCTTAAGCTGGGGGTGGCCTGTAGGTATTGCGATCTTTACGGGCATTCCTTTGACGGCATTTGCCGTGGCATGTGTTTTCAGGGCAATCAGCAACAAAAGGTCATGACATCGAAATATAATTGCCCCTTTATGCCCTCATTTGTACCCGGACAAAAGTGCTAAGATAGGCTGAGTAAAAGGAGAATTGTCATGAAAAGATCCGAGATAAACAAAGCTCTGAAACGCATGGAGAGCGTCATTAATGACCTTAAGATCAGCCTCCCGCCGTTCTGCTCGTTCACACCTGAAGAATGGCTTACCAAGGGGCATGAGTACGACGAGGTCAGGGATAACATGCTCGGCTGGGATATCACCGATTACGGCCAGGGCGATTTTGAGAAGGTGGGTTTCTCACTTATTACTCTCAGGAACGGCAACCTCAAGAATAAGGACAAGTATCCCAAGCCTTATGCCGAGAAACTCCTGTTCATCGAAGAGGGTCAGTATTCACCGAATCATTTTCACTGGTTCAAGATGGAAGACATAATCAACAAGGGCGGCGGCAACCTCCTGATAAGAGTATATAATTCGCTGCCCGATGAACAGATGGATATGGAAAGCGATGTTACGATCCACACTGACGGCAGGACATATCAGGTCAAGGCCGGAACCCAGATCAGGCTCACGCCGGGTGAAAGCATCTCGATCCAGCCTCTGATGTATCATGATTTTGAGGTCGAAAAGGGAACGGGCGCAGTCCTCTTAGGCGAGGTCTCGCAGGTCAACGATGACAATACGGACAACAGATTTAACCCGCCTGTCGGAAGATTCCCTGAGATCGAAGAGGACGAGGCACCATACAGGCTCCTGTGCAACGAATACCCCGGGGCAAAGTAGGCGGTTTTAAGCGTGGAGCACAAAAAATCTGTGCTTTTGACGCGAAATGTCACGTTAATGTAAGGTGCGTTTACCTTGACTTAATAAGCATATTAAAGCATTATTATCACAAAAATTTGTTTTTTATATAAGATAAGGCGGTACGGTTTTGAAGAAAAAAGCTAGTCAACAGAATCTGAGCGGTTTTGCAAAATTCTGCTCGGCACAGGAGAACAAGGCGAGATTGAGCCTTATTCTTGCTGCGGTAATCGTTGTCGGTACGATCGGCTCGGTCAGCGCGGCCAGCATTGCGCGCAAGTCCAACACGCTTGTTCCTTCAGAAAACGTTGAGCTCAATGCAGCACAGAATTTCCTCGCGCAGGCTGCTATCGAAGCAGGCACTGACGAGACAACAGATATTATTGACGTTTCCGATTTCATTGACGAGACACTTACAACCGATCCCACAACGGGAAATATTAAGCGTGGCGGTCTTACGGGTGAGCACGTTGTAAATACGAGCGATCTTAAGTCATTGTCCGATGAGGACCTCGTTAAGGCGATCGTCTCGGGTAATGCCGGCGTTATCGCAAAGAAGGATATCGTTATTGACCAGTCGCAGGATACTAAGCCTGTTCACCACGGTTCGGAGGCAAGTGCTCCTACACCGACGAACACGCCGACACCTGTACCTACTAATGTACCCACACCTACAATGCAGCCTATCTCGGTCGTTAACTACGAGCTTGGTATCGACGTATCAGTTCACAACGGCAGCATCAACTGGTCCAAGGTAAAGGCTTCGGGTGTTTCTTTCGCTTTCATCAGATGCGGCGGCAGAGGCTGGGGTGAAGCCGGCAACTGTTATGAGGACACACGTTTCGCTGAAAACATCAAGAATGCAAAGGCAGCAGGTGTCAAAGTAGGCGTTTACTTCTTCTCGCAGGCGAAGACCGCTTACGAGGCATTGGAAGAAGCATCCCTGACACTCGCTAAGCTCAATGGTATGTCTTTGGACCTTCCTGTCGTAATGGACTGGGAGACTGAGAGTTATTACAGAACATGGAAACTTGGAGCTGAAGATCTTAAGAACTGCATCACGGCTTACTGCAGCACTATTGCACAGAATGGCTATACCCCCATGGTCTACCTTGACGGCTCTAACATCAACCGGCTCGGCGGATATTTCGGTGACGTATTCTCCAAGTACAAGCTGTGGTATGCATATCCTTATGCCGTTTACAAAGACGGAAGCTGGTACAAGACAGGCGATACAGTTCCTCCGAGAAGCTATTCATATGCATACTGGCAGTATTCATGGCACGGAAAAGTTCCCGGCATCTCAACTGAAGTTGACTTAGACCTGAGGATCTTAGGCAAGACAACACTCGGAGTTCCGAAGATCAACTTGCCGAGTACGGAGATAAGTACGGAGGTCGGCAAGTCGATAGATCCTCTGGGAGGCGTAACGGCAACGACTTCCCAGGACAATACGGTTACGAGCGGAATCACATATACGATCACGGATTCTTCCGGACAGACGGTATCTCTTGAGACCGCGCAGCAGACAACAGGCACTTACACGATCACATATGCATATACCGATTCGTTCAGAGGCAAGGTCACAACGACAGCTGCATGGACGGTAACTGAAGCAACAGCTTCACCTACACCCGGCGGTGAGACAACAGAGACGCCTACACCGACACCCGGCGGCGAAGCCACGGAAACACCTACGCCTACACCGACACCCGGCGGTGAAGCAACGGAAACACCTGTACCGACGCCTACCACAGAAGAGACCTCTGAGTCCACGAGCGGTGAGACAAGCGGCGACAATAACGAGAACAACAGCGGCAGCGATACATAACCTTAAGGAGTCTTAAAATGGACACCAAGCAAGCCAAAGATCCCGCGATGCGGAGTTTGGAAAGAACGAT
This sequence comes from Clostridiales bacterium, assembly GCA_017427465.1. Taxonomy (GTDB): domain Bacteria; phylum Bacillota; class Clostridia; order Saccharofermentanales; family Saccharofermentanaceae; genus Saccharofermentans. The sequence goes on from JAFRST010000009.1 coordinate 35,417, forward strand.
AAGGTTTGAATTTGAGAAGATAATTCTCATAGCTACGCTTGTGTGTCTTGCGCTCGAGATCGGCATCTGTATCTTTTACAGCCTAACGAATGATCTGGGGCAGCCCCTTAACACTTACATTGAGTTCAGGATCCTGGTCCCATTCGCTATAAACAGTGTTCTTTACATAATCACAAGGTTCACTAACAGATCAGAGACAAGCACCGATACTACCAAGAACAGGGTCGTGTCTTTTGCAGGCTTGATCATGTGCGGAGTCATCGCACTGGCCCACAGCTATTTCATCCCGCTGTGGGTATTGCCGCTGTTCCCGATCGTGCTCTGCTCCGTATTCCATGATGCTTTTATCCAGTTCGTTCAGTCAGGTCTGAGCTTCGTATTTATCCTTTATGCCGGTATCCTCCACATTTACGATTACCCGGATGCTAAAGCAGATGCCATTCTCGGAATAATAATCGCCGAGAGCATGGCTGTCGTAGTCAGTTTTCTGGCCATCAGGCTTGAGGTATTCAATACCAGGATGCTCATCATCAGGGAGAGGAACTTCGCAGGAGCGAACAAGTTCGAAATGGGGTTTGAGACAGACAGTGTAACCGGAGTCTACAGCAAAAATTATCTGATCGAAGAGGCTGAGGAGATACTTAGAAAGACCAACGAGCTCGAGCCGAGCGGAGTTGCGGTCCTTGACATAGATGATTTCAAAAAGATTAATGACGAGATAGGAAACGACAAGGGAGATGACGTTCTCCGCGCGCTGGGCACCGTGTTGCAGGGATATATCGATGAGGATACAATCGTCGGAAGATACGGCGGCGAGAAATTCGTTATCGTTTTCGAGAACGGAGACAGGGAGGAAGACCTCCTGATACTTAACCAGATCCGCAAAGAATTTTCCAGGAAAAAGTACTCGTTCATGAAGAATTCTGTCACGTTAAGCGGCGGATATGCCTGGTTCGACGTGACCATGGATATGGAAAGCGCGCTCAAAGAAGCAGAAGAGGCACTTGCAAGCGCGAAGAAATCGGGCAAAAATAAGATAATGGCAATCGGTGAAAGCGAGGACTTGTAAAATGGCAAATTCCAAAAAGAAGGACAAGATCAAGGATTACAAAGCAAGCACGATTATCGTTGATATCGTTATGCTTGTGCTGGGACTTATTTTCTTTATCGGCGGCATTGCCGGCAAGAGCCAGGAGATCTTCAATACTTTGATCAGGATCGGCGGCGCGGCACTCATTTTGGCCTGCATTTTCGAAGTCATCAACTTCTTGAGGATCAAGGATAAGACAGTATTTGACTGGGTCGTCCTTATCGTTGGCGCGGCTATAGGCATCACGGGCATAGTCCTGGTTATCAAGCCTGACATTTTAACAGGTGCGCTGGAGATCATATTCGGTCTTATCGCGATCACATATGCGGTTATCGTAATCATATTCGCAGTAAGTACATTGAGAGCTTCCAAGTCACAGTATTGGTGGTTCTCTCTCCTGTTCGGACTTGCTGCACTTGTTCTCGGCATCCTGATCCTGGCAGGTGTATTTACTAACATTCTGGCAATCTTCATCGGTGTTGCGCTTGTCGTTGCTGCTATCGGCGGTCTTGCAAATGCGTTCATGGCTTCCCAGGCTAAGAAGGAATATAAGGCTAAGTCTAAGATCTTAGACGATGCTACTTTTACGGTCGGTACAGAGTCAACTGCTGATAACAAGTCCGCAGATAAGAAGGACGACAAGAAGACCGACAATAAGTCTGATAAGAAATCTGACAAGAAATAATTTTTCTTAAATCATCCCGAAAACATCCCGAAGGGAATCCTTTTATGGAAGTAACATTCATCGGACATGCTTGTTTTGTGATCAGGTTTTCCACCGGCCTTAGCGTCTGCTTTGACCCTTATGAGTCAGGTTACGTACCGGGTCTGGCCGATACGGATGTTGCTGCACATGAGGTTTTCTGCTCGCACAGCCACCGCGATCACAGCGATTTTGAATCGGTAAAGTCACCTGAGGAGCAGTACAACGGACCTGAGCCTTTTGTCGATTTCCTGAGGACTTTCCACGACGATGTCCAGGGAGCTGCCAGGGGAAGAAACAACATAACGATAATTAAAGTTGGCGGAGAGAAAGCCGTTCACATGGGTGATATCGGCTGCGATCTGTCTGAAGAGCAGTTAGACAGGATCAGGGGCTGCGACCTTCTCATGATCCCTGTCGGAGGTTTCTTTACCATCAACTGCAGACAGGCTTTCAGGATGTGCGAACAGATAAAGCCCAAGGCCGTTGTGCCAATGCATTTCAGAGGCAGGACATTCGGCTATGATCTCATTTCCGGAAGGGAAGAATTCGTTAAACTCTGCGAAGATGAAGGCGGACGCAAGATCGTGAATGCGGGCAGCTTTATCGGCAGTATTCCTGAAGGAAAAACGGTTCTTGTCATGGATCCGCTCCGCGCACAATATAATTTTTTCTTCAGTTGATTTTTGTAACATAAGTTGAGCCCTCTTTAAGTTATAATTGCCTTCAGGGGGGTCCAAGTCTTATGTTTAAAATCGGTTTTTCCAATGACAAGTATGTAGAGTTGCAGAGCCAGCACATCAGGGAGCGTGTCGACAAGTTCGGCGGTAAGCTCTATCTGGAATTCGGCGGTAAGCTTTTCGATGATTATCACGCATCAAGAGTTCTTCCGGGATTCGAACCTGACAGTAAGATCAGGATGCTCAAGGCTCTTTCTGAAGACGCCGAGATCGTTATCGCGATCAATGCCGATGCCATTGAGAAGAATAAGAGAAGAGGAGACCTTGGTATCACATATGACCAGGAAGTTCTCCGTCTTATCGATGCATTTACGGAGTTCGGACTCTATGTAGGAAGCGTTGTTATCACACAGTTCGCAGGCCAGCCTTTGGCAGAGAAGTTCGAAGCAAGACTTCGTGGCCTCGGCGTTAAGTCCTACAGACATTATCCTATCGCAGGTTATCCTTCCGACATCCCGCTCATCGTAAGCGAAGACGGTTACGGCAAGAACGATTATATCGAGACAACAAGAAAGCTCGTTGTCGTTACGGCTCCGGGCCCGGGTTCGGGAAAGATGGCTACATGCCTTTCGCAGCTCTATCACGAGAACAAGCGCGGCATCAAGGCAGGCTACGCCAAGTTCGAGACATTCCCGATCTGGTCCATCCCTTTGCAGCACCCCGTAAACGTTGCTTATGAAGCAGCTACGGCAGACCTCGCTGACGTTAACATGATCGATCCTTTCCACCTCGAAGCTTACGGAAAGACAACAGTCAACTACAACAGAGACGTTGAGATCTTCCCGGTAGTAAATGCGATTTTCGAGAAGATCTACGGAGAGAGCCCTTACAAGTCACCTACGGACATGGGCGTTAACATGGCAGGCTTTGCCATCGTTGACGATGAGGCTTGCCAGGAAGCTTCCAGACAGGAAATCGTAAGAAGATATTACGAGGCTAAGATGGCAACACGTTCCGGCAATTCCGACGGTTCCGACGTTACCAAGATCGAATTTCTCATGAAGAAATCCGGCATTGATATCTCTGACCGCCGCGTAATCGGTGCGGCAGCTGTACGTTCCGAGTCCACAGGCGGACCGGCCGTAGCATTAGAGCTTCCTGACGGACAGATCGTCACAGGCAAGACAACACCTCTTTTGGGACCTGCTTCCGCTGCGCTTCTTAATGCGCTTAAGGTCCTTGCAGGGATCTCACACGACATCCCGTTGATCTCGCCCAACGTAATCGAGCCTATCTCTGATCTTAAGATCAACCACATGGGCAACCACAATCCGAGACTTCATACAGACGAAGTCCTCATCGCGCTCGCTATCAGTGCTGCCACCAACCCGGTTGCAGAGCTCGCCATGCAGCAGATCGGCAACCTTGCCAACAGCGATGCTCATTCCACGACCATGATGAGCTCCGTTGACCTCAATATGTTCCACAAACTCGGAATCAACCTGACTTGTGAGCCGATCTACGAGACGAAGAAGCTCTATCACAGATAAGGTTATTAAACAGATTATTAAGGAGCCCGGCAGATTTGTTGCCGGGCTTTTTGTTTGCCTGAATCAGCGAAAAGCATCACTTTTTGACTACTGCTTAAATATCGGCATAACCGACACACCGGTTTCAATTTCCTGTTGACAAAAGTCAGGAACAGTAACATAATAGTCAAAGAAAGTCAAAGTCAAAGTCAAGAAAAGGCAAAATCGAAGAGTAAATGGAAGGAGGACAAGCTTGTGGCTAGACTGGTTGATGTAATTGAACAGATGATCAAGGAGATGGTCGAAGAGAATGACGGAACTGCTACGATCTGCAGAAGTCAATTGGCCGAGCAGGCAAACTGTGTACCGTCACAGATAACTTATGTGTTATCCACCAGATTTTCGGGCGGCAGCGGATATATCGTTGAGAGCAGAAGAGGCGGCGGCGGACAGATCACCATCACACGTGTAAGCCACGTGGGCCCCGCTGAGTACCTCAAGTCGATAATCGACAGTGTCGGTGACGATCTGTCCCAGCAGCAGGCCAAGAACCTTCTGACCAATGCGGTCACTGTCGGCGCCATGACTTCCAAAGAGGGTACTGCGATAATGGCGGCGGTATCGGACAGGGCGCTCACAAGAGTTGATTCGGATATAAGGGCGGTCCTCAGGGCGGATATCTTTAAGCACGCTTTGCTGGGACTGATGGTTACTTGATTCGGGATAGAAAAGGAGAATAAAAATATGAGATGTGAAAGATGCGGTAAAGAACTTACCAACAGGATAATCAAGATCAACGGCATCACTTACTGTGAGAACTGCGCTAGGATCATGGGCTACGACAGATTTTTGAGAGATCCGTCGGATATCATGAGCAATCCTTTCGCGCCGCTCGACGAGATAGCTTCTTCGCTTATGAAGATGAGCGAACTTGATTTCGGCAACAGCACGCTGACATGCCCCAAGTGCGGAATGACATTAAGAGAATTCGAGAATGACGGCCGTGTAGGATGCATCGAGTGCTACAACACATTTAATGACAACATCGTAAGAGAGATGTTCAAGCAGCAGGGCAACAGCGAATACGCAGGACGCCTTCCGGGCCAGACTGCCGCTACGGATACTGAGACCAAAGCGGTTCCGGCTCCGAAGACAGTAAAGAAAAAGACTGCTGCTGCCAAGTCCGAGGCTAAAGCTGAAGAAGAAACCAAAGAGCAGGCAAAGCCTGAAAGCGCTCCGGAGAAGACTGAAAAGAGCGGACTCACGATCGATAAGCTCAAGAAGGCAGATCTCGGGATGCTCTCTAACGAGGAACTTGAACAAGGCATAAAGATCGCTGCAGAGGCTGAGGAATACAGGCTCGCTTCCAAGCTCAGAGATGAGCTCAAGGGCAGAAAGGAAGGTGAGAACAATGGCTGAGTGGTATGAGGAGAAAGGCAGAGACAACGACGTAGTTCTCTCCACAAAGGCGTGCATTGTCCGTAACATCAAAGGTTACAACTTCATGCCCCGTCTGGATGACAAAGAGTGCCAGAGCCTGATGGATACGGTAGATGAAGCAGTTGATAAGAACGTCTTTGCAGGCGGACCTGCTTCTTCGCTCGATAAGGATACGGCCATAAGGCTCATCAGACTTCAGGTATTGGGCCGAGAAGGCAGCCAGATGGTAGGCGCGGAGCGCAAAGCTTTTTACTACAATGATAACGCAAGTCTCAGCATCGCCGTAGGAAGCGGTGAGCACATCACGGTAAGGGCGATGGCTGCAGGCCACGACATCAGTGTTTACAAGACAGCGGAAAAGGCTGTTATGGATCTTGAGAGCAAGCTCGACATCGCATACTCTGACAAGTACGGATTCCTTACTTCCAATGTCAGACTGGCAGGTACCGGACTTAAGATACTTTACACGGTAGCGCTTCCCGCGATCTCCAAGACGGAGGGCGGTATAGCAGCATTGACGCAGCGTGTCGGACAGTATGAATGGACGATCTATCCGTTTGCCGAGAGAGGCGAACTCGCAGATTCAAATGTCTACATCATCGCGAGCGTCAATACTCTGGGTATTACCGAAGATGAGCTCTTAAAGAGAGGCGAGATGCTTATAGCAGATGTCATAAAGGCAGAAAGGGCTTGCAGGGAGGAGATCGCTACTAACAAGAAAGACCAGTCGGAGGATATTTTCGGCAGATCATACGGAACGCTCAGATACAGTGCCCTGATCTCAAGAAGTGAAGCGATCCAGGCATTGGGCTGGCTCAGACTCTATCACGATTACTATGACGGAGGCGATATCAAGTGCTCATGGAGCGCTATCAATAAACTAACCATGAATGTATTGTGGGAGCCCGGTGTTCCTTTGAAGAAGAATTCTCCGGGAGCTCTTGCAACATCGCAAAAGATAAGGGCAGACGGAATAAGAAAATCATTGAAGGCGGAGGAATAAGGATATGAGAATTACAGAAGATACAGCTAAAGTGCTCGCGGTATCGAGCATAATTGCGGAAGAAAAGAATACAGCACTTATCCGTGATACATTCGTTTTCGCGGCTTTGTGCATAACAGACACACCTGCGAAGGAAGTGCTTGAAGAGAACGTGCCCGACATGTCCATTTTGTTGGAGAAGCTGGGCGTCAACGGAGATTACGATATTGATGATGCAACAGTCAAAATGCTTGCGGACAGAGCTTTCCAGACCCTCAGGATCGATGTCAGAAGGATCTTTGCGAATGCTTCGGATCTGTCCAGAAGAGCAGGCTTTAAGGGTGCCGTTAATCCTGAGCATGTTCTGTTCATCATCATGTCCAGAAGAATATCCAATCACCCTGAGATCTTCAGCAGCCTTGAAGCTGCAGGTGCTGACATCGAAGGCATCAAGAACAGTGTGATAAATCTCTTCAACGAGCAGGCTGAGGCTGCAAGAGCAGAGAATGAAAACAGCGATGACGCCGACAATCCTTCTGATGAGATTTCTGAACCGAGATCCCGCAGAACCCCGGGAAAAACAGGTGGCAAGTCCGGCCGCAAGACTCTTGAAAAGTATGGTAAGAACCTGACTGAGCTTGCCAAGCAGGGCAAGATCGATCCTGTCATCGGACGTGAGGAGGAGATCTCCCGTGTCATGCAGATCCTGATCCGCCGTACAAAGAACAACCCTTGTCTCGTAGGTGATCCGGGTGTAGGTAAGACAGCTATCGCCGAGGGCCTTGCGCTCAAGATCGCAGAGAACGACGTTCCTGATGTCATCAAGGGCAAGGTCGTATACAGCATGGAGATGGGTTCGATGGTCGCAGGTTCCAAGTACAGAGGTGAATTCGAAGAGCGCATCAAGAGCATGCTCGATGAAGCGGTCGCTGACCCTAATATCATCCTCTTCATCGATGAGATCCACACTCTCGTAGGTGCCGGCGAATCCCAGGGAGGCTCCATGGACGCTGCCAACATCATGAAGCCGCTTCTTACGAAGAACGAACTTCAGATAATCGGCGCTACTACTCTTGATGAATATTCCAAGTTCATCGAAAAGGACCATGCGTTAGAAAGAAGATTCCAGAAGGTAATGGTCGAAGAGCCTTCCATCGAAGACGCCATCGCCATCATGAAGGGCTTAAGGCCTAAGTACGAAGAGCACCACAAGATCCATATCCCTGATGATGTTCTTGAGCAGTCCGTAAGACTTTCTGCAAGATATGTCTCTGACAGATTCCTGCCCGATAAGGCAATCGACCTCGTAGATGAGGCAGCTGCTGCCAAGAGGATCAACTACGCTGATTCGAAGGCTAAGAACGAGCTTGAGAAGAAGATCGCCGAGATAGAAGAGAAGAAGAAGGCTGCAGTTGAGACACAGGACTTCGAAGCTGCCCAGACTCTTAAGGAAGAAGGCGAGAAGCTCAAAGAGAGGCTCTCGCTTCTCCAGGACAAAGTCAAGGCTGACGAAGAGGGCTTTACCGGCACACTTACGGTCGATGATGTTGCTTTGGTACTTGCGAAATGGACAGGCATTCCGACAACGAAGATCACGGAATCCGATGCTGATAAGCTTAAGAATCTTGAGGACGAGCTCGCGAAAAGAGTAGTCGGCCAGGACGAAGCAGTACACGCTATCGCAAAGGCCATCCGCCGCGGAAGACTCGGTCTTAAGGATGAGAAGAGGCCTTCAGGCACATTCATTTTCTTAGGCACGACAGGTGTCGGTAAGACAGAGCTCGCGAAGGCTCTTGCTGAAGTAATGTTCGGCAACGAGAGCGCGCTCGTCAGGATCGATATGTCCGAATATATGGAAAAGCACGATGTCTCCAGACTCATCGGCGCGCCTCCGGGATACGTTGGTTACGATGAGGGCGGCCAGCTCACTGAGTCTGTAAGAAGACATCCTTACTCGGTAGTGCTTTTCGATGAGATCGAGAAGGCGCATCCTGAGATATTCAACACGATGCTCCAGGTGTTAGATGACGGACGTCTGACTGACGGTCACGGCAGAACAGTCGACTTCAGGAACACGATAATCATCATGACATCCAACATCGGCGCGAGAATGCTCGTTGGCAGCGAAGGCCGCAAGATCGGATTTAGCATGGCAGACGAGAGCGACAAGGACGAGCTTTCCAGAGAAGGTCTCTACGGCGGTAAGTCTTATGACGAAGCTAAGAAAGTCGTTATCGACGAGCTCAAGAAGACATTCACTCCCGAGTTCGTTAACCGTGTCGATGAGATCATATTCTTCCGTATGCTCGGAAAGGATTCTCTGGTTAAGATCGTCGACATCCTGATGAAGCAGGTAGGTAAGAGGATCAAGGATCTCGGCATGGATATCGAGCTTACAGATAGCGCTAAGGAGCTCCTCGCCAAGAAAGGTTACGATCCGCAGTATGGTGCAAGACCTCTCAGAAGAGTTATCACATCCATGGTTGAAGACCGTTTCTCGGAGGCTATGCTCGACGGTATCGTTAAGCCCGGACATCTCGCTATCATCGATGCTGTTGAGACGACAGATCCTGAAGCGCTCCTTGCTCAGGGAAGCGCTGCGGAAGACGGAAAAGTCATCGTCATTAAAGACGGCGGAGAGCTTAAGGATACCAGCGGAGTTGAGGTTGAAGAACCTGTCGGCACTAATGTATAATACTCTGGCTATTATGGTTGATGGAGCACAGAGATGACTGAGAATAAGAGTAATGCGGCATCCCGTTCTAAGGCACCGCGTGACTATGATATAGGTTGTGTACCGAGCAAATTCTGGTTTGGATTTGTCGGTTCACACATCATCGTTCCCTTGGTATGCGCATTCACGCATATCAAGGTAAAGCCTGACATGGAATTCGTAAAACATGAGGGCCCGATCATCGTTATCTCCAACCACGAGTCTTATCTTGACCCGATGATCATCAACCGTCTTACCAAGGCAAGACCGGCTAACTTTGTTACGGGTGAGTTCGTATTCAGGGCACCCGGCTGGGGTCACTGGTTTAAGTTAGGCGGCGCGATCCCTAAGAAACAGTTCGTCGTTGATACGGCAGCCGTTAAGGCCATGATGCGCGTCATGAAGCGCAAGGGCGTCATCATCGTTTACCCTGAGGCTACAAGACACGTTGACGGCAAGTCGATCGCCTTCGATGACGGCGTTGCAAGACTTGCAAAGAAGTCCGGTGCATCCGTTTATATCGCTCACATTCACGGTGCTTACCTCGCATGGCCCAGATGGTCCAGATCAGGTATGCGTAAGGGCAGGATCAGCGCAGAGTTCGTAAAGAAGATCTATTCCGATGAGGTAAAGGAGTCTTCCTTTGAAGAGCTTCAGCAGAAGATCCTTGATGCTGTCGATTACAACGAGAATGACTGGATCCGTGAGAATCCGAGAGTCTATAAGAGCAAAAAGCTTGCAGACGGTCTTCAAAACATTGCGTATGCATGCCCCAAGTGCGGCTCTGAGTACACGATGCAGTACATGAATTCCGGCAAGCACGACATGATCCAGTGCTCCAATTGCGGTAACGCCGCAAGATATCTTCCTAATGGCCTGATCGAGAAGGTCGATCCCCACTGCGTCGTCTTTGACGACCTTCATAAGTGGGCAGAGTGGGAGAGAGGCATGATTGCCGACCAGCTCAAGGCCGGCGGATTCAAGATGGAGATGAATGCTGATCTGTTCAAGGTTTTCGACAGATTCACATTCGCGAAAACCGGTAAGGGAAGGATCACCATCACCGACAAGGAGATCATCTATGTCGGAACAGACTGTCCCGCGGAAGAAGGCATCCCTTACAAGAAGGGCAAACCCGTCAAGCAGTACAAGGACAGGACTCTTGACCCCAATGCGCCTTTTGAGACAAAAGTCTTCGAGATCGATACAATGAGAGGTCTGGTCGCTTCTTACGGCAAGCATTTCGAGATCTATGACAAGGACGGAGAGCTCTACAGGTTCTACATTGATGGCCAGAAGGTATTCAAGGTCCACGAGATCGTAAGTCTCCTGGGCAAGAAATAATTTTCACTAGAACGATAAAAGCAAAAATTCAGGCGAGATTGGCAATTATTAACCCAAACTCGCCCTTTTTCTTGCTTTTATATATCGCGCGAAGATAGTATAATTTTCAAGTCAGTAAATAAGAGGCACTTTTATATGTGCTTCCCAAAACACAAAATATGAATCAGGAGTGTGAAAATCCATGGCAATGTATGACAAGAAAAGCGTTGAGGATTTAGACGTAGCCGGCAAGAGAGTTATTGTCCGCGTAGACTTTAACGTACCTCTCGACAAGGAAACAGGCACAAAGATCACAGACGACAAGCGTATCAAGGGTGCTCTCCCTACGATCAAGTACCTTGTAGACAACAATGCGAAGGTTATCCTCGTATCACACCTCGGACGTCCGAAGAACGGACCTGAGGCTAAGTTCTCCATGAAGCCCGCAGCAGACAGACTCGCTGAGCTCATCGGCAAGCCCGTTACTCTCGCAGCAGACGTAATCGGTGAAGATGCTAAGGCTAAGGCAGCAGCTCTTAAGGACGGCGAGATCCTTATGCTCGAGAACGTCCGTTTCCACAAGGAAGAGACAAAGAATGATCCTAAGTTCGCAGCTGAGCTCGCTTCTATGGCTGACCTCTATGTAAACGACGCATTCGGTACAGCTCACCGTGCTCATGCTTCAACAGCAGGCCTTGCTAACTTCCTGCCTTCCGCTTGTGGTTATCTCATCAAGAAAGAGATCGACTTCATCGGCGGTGCGCTCGACAATCCTGCAAGACCGTTCGTTGCTATTCTTGGCGGCGCTAAGGTTTCCGACAAGATCGGCGTTATCACAAACCTCTTGGACAAGGCTGACACTATCATCATCGGTGGTGGTATGGCTTATACATTCATCGGCGCTCAGGGCGGCCAGATCGGCGACTCCCTCTTCGAGGCTGACAAGGTTGACCTCGC
>JAFRST010000010.1 GCA_017427465.1 Clostridiales bacterium
CAGATTCTTGCAGAAGACAAGAAACTGAAAAAGGTTTCAGACAGTGTGGGAGACAATGGGGAGTTTATAAGGACATATACTCCGGATTCATGTAGCTGCTAGTCTGTAATGACAAGAAATTGATTTCATTGCCTGTCACAGAACTGCCATATATAATGTCAACCAAGACAAAAAGAAAGGGGATCCCGAAGAGCCTCTTGTCTTGGCCGGCATCTGTCTCTTCAGGATCCATGGTTAGAAACCATGGTAATCATAGCAGACTACGACAAAGAGCACAACGAGGCAGCAAATATTTTTGATAAGGAGCAATGAAGATCCAAGGTGTCCAGACTGCGGAGGAAGGTTAAAAAAGAAAGACTGGGTAAAAAGGTGCAGTAAGCAGATCGGAGGCGAAAAGGAATGGCTTCTGATCGAACGAAGAAAGTGCACCAATCCAAGTTGCCGCAAGACACACAGGCTATTGCCGGACATGTGCATTCCATACAAACAATATGAATCGGGTATCATAGAAGACGTGATCGATGGGACGCTCGATGAGGATGCACTGTGTGAAGAAGAAAGTCCATGCGAATCCACACTGAAGAGATGGAGAAAATGGGCAGAGAGCTTTCTAAAGAATGTAGAAGGACACATAAGATCAGCGGCATACCGCATTCTGGAACTGTCAGATGAGTTCCTAAGTTCCGGGAGACCATTGCTCAAAGAGTTAAAGGAACGGATCGGATACGGATGGCTGTCAGCGGCCATACGGATATACATAAATACAGGATAAAAGTAAAAAAAGGTATCCCCCTACTTTGCGATGATGACAAAAAGCTAACCTGATAATATGACCTCAAACGACAAAGGAGGTCAAAAGAATGGAGAGTAAAGAGGTCAGGAACTGGCAAAGTGAAGAAGCGCTGGAGCGGTACAGGATGATTCTTCCGCTGATTGATACGGAGATAGACAATGCAAAGCGGTGCATGCTCAGAGAACAGATCGCAGAGCGCGAAGGGATATCCATAAGGACCATCTACCGATATGAACGGAAGTACAAGGAATCGCGATTTGAAGGCCTTGTGCCGAAGACAAGGGAAAAACGAAGGTCCCAGAAGCTGCCGGAGAATTGGGAAGAGATCGTAAAGGAAGCAGTCCAGTTAAAGCGTGAAGTCCCAAAGAGAAGCATTAGGCAAATCATATTTATCCTGGAAAGCGAAGGATATGCGGCGCCCGGAGTCATCAAGTCGTCGACACTTCAGAGGTACCTGCAGGAAGCCGGTATGAGCAAGAAGGCGCTTAAGCGATACACGGAGGACGGCAAACCGAGTTCGAAGAGGTTCTGTAAAGATCATAGACTGGAGCTTTATCAAGGAGATATCAAATACGGACCGATCATAAGGGATAAAGACGGGAAGCAGATAAAGACGTATCTATCATCGGTGATAGACGACCATTCGAGATTGATACTGCAATCAGAGTGGTATGACAATCAGCAAAGCGATATCGTAGAAGATACAGTGCATAAGGCAGTACTCAAATACGGAGTGTTCGACAGGTTCTACGTAGATAACGGGAAACAGTATGTTTCAAAGTATCTGGAGAAGAGCTGTGCAAGACTCGGGATCAGGGTGCTGCATACTCCGCCGTACTCAGGGAAGTCAAAGGGAAAGGTGGAAAGATTCCATCAGACAGTAGACCGGTTCAGTGCAGAACTTGAAGTGGAGCATGTACACAGCATCAAGGAGATGAACGAGAAATGGAAGATCTTCCTTGAAGAGGATTACCAAAAGAAGGCGCATGAAGGGATAGCAGAATACTACAGATCAAGAGGAGTCGAAGTAGGAAAGAACGGTATCACACCGCTGCAGGAATGGAACAGAGATACAAGAAGTCTTAAGTATCTGGACTCGGGAACGGTAGCAGAAGCATTTACGAGGATAGAGACAAGGGAGATAGATAAAACCGGATGCTTCGAATTCAAAGGCGTGAAGTATGAAGCAAGCGCAGCATATTCAGGGCTTAAAGTGGAGATAGTATATGATCCTCTGAATACGCAAACGATAGACGTACGGCACGGAAACCTTGAGGTCATTCATGCACATCCGCTGCAGATAGGACCATATGCGAGCAAAGAACCGGCCCTACCGATCGGTATGACAAATACTGAAGTTGAAGGATCAAGGTTTCTTGATGCACTTGAAAAGAAATACAAAGAAAGTCATAAGATGATGGCAGACGCACTGTCTTTCGGAGATTATGGGAAGGCAGGTGAGTGATCATGTATGAAAACTACTTTGAGATGCGGGCCACGCCGTTTGTAAGGAATATACCGACAGACAGGCTCTACAGATCGCCGCAGATAGAAGATGCGCTTGGGAGACTGAAATACACGGCAGATAAACAGAAATTCGCGACAGTAATGGCAGAACCGGGATGTGGGAAATCAACGCTGATCAGGATGTTTGCAAGCGAGCTTTCAAGAGATAAGTATTTGCCTTTGTATCTATCTGATTCGAAACTGACTCCGAGATGGCTCTATGCAGGACTTCTAAATCAGATGGGGCTGGAGCCCAGATTCTACAGAGGCGATTCGAAAAGAGATCTGCAAAAAGAACTGGAGACAGTGTGGACGGTCCAGGGACGAAGAGTCGTGTGTATACTTGATGAGGCGCATCTGCTGGAGAAAGAGACCCTTGAGGAATTTCGATTTCTCTTGAATAGCGAATACGATTCAGTAAGCAATCTTGCACTCATACTAGTAGGGCAGAAGGAATTATGGGAAAAGAAACTGAGGCTACAGTCATATGCAGCGATACGGCAGAGAATAGATATTAGTATCATACTTGGAAGACTTGACCGCTCAGAAGTTGGCAAATACATAAGAGCACATTTAGATTATGCAGGATATGTTGGGGAACTCTTTACAAGTGATGCAGAAGAAGAGATCTACAGAGTATCCGGCGGTATACCAAGGATGATAAACAGAATATGTGAGAAGACTTTGATATATGCATATCAGCAGCATAAAAGGCTTATCGACGGACCTATGGTCAGGTATGTCGCAGATCATGAAATGATGCAGACAGACATTGCAAGTATGTAGATTATTCGCCGGGCGAGACGGTTACGGCACCTCGCCTGGCGACAGATAGATGGGTAGGGTTGTGACAGGCTTACAGAGTAAATCTGTGACAGCTCATGAGAGTGATAACAATAATGGCATTCACGCGAAGGAGAAACAGTATGAAAAGTAAAAAAAAGGCTGCATTACTTGTGCTGATATCGTTACTGGTGTTGCTTTTATCCTTATCGCCTATCGTAATACCTGTCACCAACACGCTGAGATATTATGGGATAGTAAAAAGCAAGGAGTATGATGATTATGCCACAACTGCATCATTGAGTAATACGGAAATAGTGTCAATTGTAAACTATTACTTAACAGAGAAGGATCCGACAGAAGAAGGGTTAAGTGACGATAAGGTTTTTTGGATATGGAAAGATGAACAGTATCATTTACAAATTGTCTCGAACTTTAATGGCATATATTATGACATTATAGACTTACTAGACGGAATAGAATACAGGTTTAATAATGATAGTCAATGTGGGCAGTTGATGGATAAAGCAGAATGTGTTGTTTCCGAGAAAAGTATCAGAGATTTAACGGCATACGATTATGCAAAGATGCAAAGAGAAAACGAGTACACTGTGTATAGGAA
>JAFRST010000011.1 GCA_017427465.1 Clostridiales bacterium
ATAATCTCGGCTTGAACACCTCGATTATAGGGAAAGGTGACTTCTTTGTATAACTTCTGTCGCGCACCCGCATAGCGGGTGGTTTATTGTCTCGCACGCTTCGTTCCTCGCGTACTCGACGGAGTCACGTCTCCAAGAAATTAAAAGGGAGTCTCAGGCTCCCTTATGGTCTCTTAAAATCACTTGAAATCCGACAGCGGAATCACCTGTCCTCCGTTCAGATAATCGTAGTCGTAAATCTCATCTCCGCAGTAGAACCGCATATCCACCGCCGCATAGATCGCATATTTGAGAGTCGCTATACCGTCATCATCAAGATCGATACGTATGTTGATCTTGATAACATCCTGGTCTGTACTGCCTCCCGAATAAGGGGACTGGTCTCTCCTGACATAAACGGCAAATTCAAACGTTTTATTATCTTCGTTAGGATAGATCTTGATGTTCTCCAGAGGAGACTGTGAAGACAAAGTACAGAGGCTGCTTATACGGCCGAGATATTGTGTGCACTCAGGATCCTCATATATAGAGTATGAGAATTCATTCTCTTTCTCTGCTTCGGTATCAACATAAAGACCTACCTTTGCGGGATGGTCAGTCATGGGAACGATGAGGACATAGTCGAGATACTGGACATCGCATGTAATTGACGACAGGCTCTGTTTGCAAACTTTTTCTTCAACGGAAGAAGCGTGCCACATCTTCGGAACGCCGTCTTCGATGCCTGCGAAAAAACCGATGTGGCTCCAGCAGTCATCCTTCTTGTCGTTATCCCAGAACATAATATCGCCGGGCTGTGCTCCGACGTCCTCCAAGTACTCCGCCCAGTCGCCGTTGCCCCAGCCTTCAACATATTTGCGGCTGGTAAGAGACTTAACTTCGGTGTTTACGTAATGCTGGTAAAGCCAGGTGACTGTCGTGCCTCCAGGTCTGTATATGCCGTACTTATCAACATAACTGCCTGCCTGCTTGGTCTCTTCGTGGTAATCGAATTTTGCCCAGTATTTTGAGCCGTGCTTTTCGAATTCATGTACTGTTCCGAATGTCATCCTTAAGACAAGACTTACGAATCCGTCACAGCCGAGATAATGTTCTGCCGAACCGTAGTCATAAGATATACCGTTGAGTTTATCACAATTATTGAGAACTTTTTTGACCAGGTCCTCCTGGCTCATAAAGCCGTCGGGATCACCTGATCTGTCCTTAAACATGTCATAGAGAGTCGGATAAAGACTGTCAGCCTGGACCTTTTCGGGCTTTATTCCCGCGCTGACAAATCCGGCGACCATAAAGGTCACAGAGAATAACGCTAATGCCTTAACGGCATAGTTCCTTACTTTTTTAAAGCTCATTCAACCTCGCTTTTTCCCCAAAGGATATTTTAGCAAGGCAAAACAGCCGTGTAAATCTTATTTGACACTGCGAATAATACGGTTCTGTGACAAATGGGCTTTGAAAAAGCTTATCTTTGTACTCTTCCGGACCCGTCGCCTTCGGCAAGTTTCATGACTTCTTCGATGCTTACTCTGTTGAAGTCCCCGTCGATCGTATGCTTCAGGCAGCTTGCCGCGACAGCAAACTCGAGGGCCTCCTTGTCGCTTCCTAATCTATTTAGTCCGTATATAAGTCCGCCTGCGAAAGAGTCACCTCCTCCGACACGGTCTACGATGTCATACATCTCATACTTGCGGCTTACAATGAACTCATCGCCGTTGTTAAGGGCAGCCGCCCAGAAGTTGATATCAGCGCTCTTGCTCTCTCTTAACGTGATCGCAACCTTGCTTATATTCGGATACTCACTAAGCAATGTGTCGCTAAGTTTCTTATAGTCTTCACGGTCAAGAGTTCCGCCTGTTACATCACTTCCGCACTTTAAGCCCAGAGATTTCTGGCAGTCCTCTTCATTGGCGATAATGATGTCTGAATATGAAGTGAGTTCCTTCATTACTTCCTTGGCATCAACACCGTATTTCCAGAGGTTCTTTCTGTAGTTAAGATCGAGAGATACCGTGATGCCGCGCTTTTTCGCTTCCTTGACGGCAAGAATCGAAGCGTCCTTCGTCTCTTCAGAGATCGCAGGCGTAATGCCCGATATATGGAGCCACTTTACATCCTGATAGATCTTGTCCCAGTCGTAGCCCTCAGGCTTAAAAAGTGAGAATGCAGAATATGCCCTGTCGTAGATGACCTTGCTCGGACGCTGGTTTGCACCGGTCTCAAGATAGTAGATACCCATCCTGCCTTCGCTTCTGATGATCTTGTCAGTACCGACATTGAATCTTCTGAGCTCGCCTATGGCAGCCTGTCCTATATCATTCGAGGGAATTACCGATAAGAACTCAGCGTTAAGACCGTAGTTTGCAAGCGATACAGCGACATTCGCCTCACCGCCGCCAAAGGTAGCTTCAAGAGAAGGCGATTGCAGGAAGCGCTCTCTTCCCGGACTCTTAAGTCTTAACATCAATTCACCGAAAGTAAGATATTTACTCATTTTCTTGTCTCCTCAATGATCTTTATTGCATTAGCTGACAATGCTGTTATTTTATCCCAGTCGTGGTTTGCGATGTCATCTTTTTTGCATACCCAGCTTCCTCCTATTGCTGCAACGGATTTATTTGCAATAAACTCACTGAGATTTGCCTCTGACACACCGCCCGTAGGCAGGAACTTAACCTGTCCGAAGGGTGCCGACAAAGCCTTTATGGCCTTGATCCCTCCGAAAACATCAGCCGGGAAGAACTTAACCACATTAAGGCCCAGGCTTATAGCCTTCATGATCTCAGTAGGAGTGACGCATCCGGGAATTACAGGAATATCATTTTCCTGCGCCCAGCCGACAACCCCTACATCAAGGCCGGGAGATACGATAAACTTCGCTCCGTTATCCACTGCTCTTGCAGCCTGCTCAATATTGATAACAGTACCTGCGCCGACTGTCATCTCAGGAACTTCTCTGCTTATGACCGCGATCGCATCTGCTGCGCATTCAGTCCTGAACGTTATCTCCATGAAATCGATCCCGCCTTTGAGCAAAGCCTTCGCGAGCGGCACCGCGTCCTCTGTCTTATTCAATACAACTACCGGTACGATTCCGGTCTTACAAACCTTTTCAAAAAATGTCATAATATCACCTCGCAATGACTAACATTCTAGCATATTTCTAATTGCGATTAAAGCGAAAATAAGTTATTTTATAGGTGCGAAGCAACAAAAAGAGGTGGACCATGAGACTGATTAACGACAACTTCCTTTTGGAAAACGACACTGCCGTCACGCTATATAACGAATTCGCCAAAGATCTTCCGATAGTAGATTACCACTGTCACATCGAATCTTCGGAGATCGCTCTGGATAAAAATTTCAAAAACATCACCGAGCTCTGGCTTGGAGGTGACCATTACAAGTGGCGTCTTATGAGAGCTGCCGGAATAGATGAGCGTTTTATCACAGGTGATGCTTCAGACAAAGAGAAGTTCATGATGTGGTCAAAGGCAGTAGAATCAGCATTCGGCAATCCTCTTTACCACTGGACATGCCTCGAGCTCGCTAGATATTTCGGCATTGACGAACCTCTTACGACTCTCAATGCGGAAAGCGTCTGGGAGAAGACTAATGAGATGCTCAGCTCAGGCAAACTCTCTGCTAAGAACATAATGCAGAAATCCAATGTAGAACTCATCTGCACGACTGATGATCCCTGCGATTCTCTGGTTTATCACGGACAGATAAAGGAATCCGGCTTCGGATCAAAGGTCCTCCCTGCATTCAGACCCGATAACATTGTCGATATCGAGAAATCTTCGTTCGGCTCTTATGTCGCAAAGCTTGAAGAAGTCTCCGGCATAAAGATCAATTCTGTTGAAGACCTTAAAAACGCACTGCTCACAAGGCTTGATCACTTTGAAGCGCACGGATGTAAGCTCTCAGACCACGGTACAGAATACATCTGGTTCGGAGAGGGCTTAAGCGTTACTTCCGATGAGGTTTTCGCCAAGAAAATGACTTCGCCTGATACCAAATTAACTAAGGAAGAACTGACTGCATATAAGACTGATCTGATGCTGTTTTTTGCGCGCGAATATGCAAAGCGAGGATGGACTATGCAGCTTCATTTCGGATGCAAGAGAAACGTCAATTCAGTCATGCTGAATAAAGCCGGAATCAACTGCGGCTGCGACATTATCACCGGCTCATTTGACTTCGTTACTCCGCTCACCGGATATATGGATAAGCTTAACAGCGAGGGCCTTTTGCCGAAGATGATCATCTATTCGCTTAACCCTGTTGATAACACCGCAATCGATACGCTTTGCGGAGCTTATAACGACGGCAGCATTCCGGGCAAGATCTCACACGGAGCAGCTTGGTGGTTCAACGATAATCTCCTGGGTATGGAAGACCATCTAAAGTCTCTCTGCGCGCAGAGCTCTCTTCCCTGCTTCATGGGCATGCTTACTGATTCAAGGTGTTTCCTGTCTTACACGAGACACGAATACTTCAGAAGGATCTTCTGCAATTTCCTCGGTACTGAAGTCGGACGCGGCAGATTTCCTGATGATAAGCGCATCTTAAAGGACATCATCGAGAGAGTGTGCTACAAGAACGCGAAGGATATGCTTACTTCCTGATCTCTATCTTCTGCAATACTACCATTGAGTCGATAACCTTATACTCAAGGCTGTGTTTGCCTGCGCTTAAGACAAATGATGTCTTGAGCTCGCGGCAGTTCCTGAGCACGGCTTCACTCCAGTTCTTGTCGGTTCCGTAACCTGCCATATAGCCTTCGGGGAACAGATCAATCTTTTTAACATCCGCACCATCCAAGCTCAGGCCAAAACTCAGGTTTTTATTCTTGAAAGTATTATTCGAAGGAGCTACGAAAACAGCTGCCTCATATTCACCGTCTTCCGGAACATAGAAATCATAAGTGACAGAAGGACCGTCAAGACCGTAATCCTTTGTAAGCGGATAGATCTTCATTGCTTTGCCTGACAGACCGTAATTGTCGATCACGAGGAATTTACTGTCACCCGGTTCGTTCTTACGGGCAAAGCTGTCGCAAAGAAGAATGAGCTTACCGCCAACCAAGCAGGGTACATCAGAAAGCTTTTTACTGTCGATAACGTTGCCACATATATGCACTCTGCGGCTGCCTGCGAAACCGATTTCTATTCTATACTCACCAACACGATTCTTATGAGTAACATCAAGTCTGTAGATACCATCGGAGATCTTGACCTTCTCTACGCTGACAAACGAATCATTTATAATGAAGAACTCCTCTTCCTTATAAGATTTATTCAGGATATACACTTCCTTGGGTGTATTGTCCATGATATCGATGTCAGGAAGATAACAGTCACCCTCGGTGATCACCTCGGATCGTTCTAAGATCAATTCCGCTCTCGGTTCAGCTTCAGATATTTGTATCTGCGTGGCCTGAGGATAATCAGAATCCTCATCATTCCAATGCAGGAAGTTCACATGCTTTGAGCTCATCATGTACTTCCACTTGCCGCCCAACATGTCTTCGTTATAGTAGCGGACCAGTTCTTTGTCCCGTTCGATCGTTTGGTTGATCTCATCGGCAAGATAGTTGGAAGCCGTATATTTCAAGGGTTTAACAATGTTATACAGCCCTGTGAGGATCATCATGCGTCTCAGATTTGCAGATGCAACTGCCGGGAAATATGCCAGTCCGTAGAACTTATCGTAGATATCATCAGGGATGATATTTCTGAGTTCTTCTGCTTCACTGATGATCTTTTCAGCATCGCGAAGTTCTATGAATGCTTCGTTGGAAGGGACATCGAATGTATCCGGATGAGTAGCTTCCGGTCTTCTTCTGCCGTTCAGGTTAACATAATCGTTTATCAGGTTCCCTATCTTAGAACATGTCTCAACCGGCAGTTCGGCAAACTGTGTCTTTACCCATTTTGCAAGATATTCGTCTGTCTTATTCGGCTGCTGCCAGTAATCAAAATCAAAAGCCAGATCCATGAAGTAATTCAATGGAAGCTCAACCGGTCTTAAGTCTCCTACGTTGCAGATCCAGAGCTTGCGGATGCCATACTCATATGCTGATGTAAGCTGCTCCCAGGCTTTGGTGATCGGCGTGGAATTGACCCACTCGTAAGATATAGGATCACCGTGATAATCGAAGTGATAGTAAATACCCCAGCCTTGTTTACGGTCCTTTATTTCAGGTGCAGGAACTGTTCTCAAGTTCGCGAAATTATCATCTGACAGTAAAAGCGTCAGATCGTCTAATCCTTCCCACTTGCAAAGGCCCTCAGCGGTCTCATCGCCATAATAGTAGTCTTCGACTTCCTTATAGAGTGCAAGAACCTTTTCGCAGCCTTCAAGGCCGTTCTCGGCAAGGATCTTCTTCTGGTCAGTTATTGTCTTCTTGAGAAGATCGATATTGTCCTTCATCGTGGCATCTTCGCCAAGGATCTTGCTGTCGCGCTCACCACGCATACCCACAGTAATGAGATTCTTATACTTTCCGCGCGCCTTGATGGAATCAGACCAGAACTCATAAAGGCCGCGGGGATTGGTGTAATAGCTCCAGTCTTTTCCGTAGCCAACATCATTGCTGTCAGTCATCATGTGCGAGAACTCCTCACCTGCCCTTATAAGCGGCTCGTGATGCGAAGTACCCATCGTTATGCCAAGCTCATCCGCAAGCACAGCAGAAGCCTCAGGAAAGGCCTTTCCGTCGTTGTTAAAAACAGCAGACCACATGGCAGGCCACATGAAGTTTCCGCGGAGACGGAGCAACAGATCAAAGACCTTCTCATAGAATAACTCGTTAAAGTCACCGAACGCGTTGGTTACCCAGCCGCCGAGTGACGGCCAGTCATCGTTAAGGAAGAATCCTCTGTACTCGATCTTAGGTTCGCAGGAAACGACAGGAAGCAAGCCTTCATCAAATGTGATGTTCTCATTTACCAAAGGATCAACATCCGCGAAGTAATGCCAGGGGCTTACACCGATCATCTCAGAGAGCTTATATAAGCCGTAGATGCAGCCGAGCTTGTCGCTACCTGCTATCACGAATACCTTCTTGTTTTCGAGCCCCGGGAAATCATTTACGGAAGCAAATGCATAGACTTCCTTTTTGCCGGTAACATCAGCACTATTAACAGTTGTCTTTGCAAGAAGCCTGCTTATCAGACTGCCGGAATCTTTCAGAATTCCTGCAAAAACAAGTGTATCGGCATATGATATCTTGCCGCTTGCAATATCATCGGTTACTGCGATCCTGCAGAACTTTCGCTCGGATGAACTTACACGTTCTATATCCTTTATAACGATAGATGCTACACGCAAGATGCCCTTGTCACTGCCGTCTGTTACGATGGCGATCTTATTACCTTTAGAAAAGAACTCTGTATTACTCATAAATGACCTCATGATCTTTAATATAAAGGGGGCATCCCAATGTGATTATACATCGGAATGCCCCCGGTTTGCTTAAGACAAAAGTTTAAAGCGTATTACTTACCAGTGTAAAGCTTAGCGTAGATGTCTACGAGGCCCTGGCAGTTAAGATCTTCACAAGACTTAACATATTCGTCCCACTGAGCATTAATATCAGACTGACCTGTAACGAACTTAAGTGTCCAGGAGTTAACATTAGTGATCAACGGTGCAGCGATCAGGTTGATCTCTTCGTTCTGATCTTCTGTAGGTGCAACGCCGGGAGCAAGAGGAGGTGTATCTCTGTACTCAGCATCACGTGCAACATAATCAGCTACCGGAGGAATAAGGTTATCGGACATTTCGTCAACTGTTCCGCCGTACCAGAAGTTACCACCTGCATAACCCCACTGGAGTCTGATGTCAGTAAGTGTGCCTTCTGCGTTGTTGCCGTAGCCCAAACCACCGCAGCAGAAACCGTCCTTGAGGACCTTCTTGCCGTCAACTACATCGTAGTGAACGCCTTCAACACCCCACTTTGTGAGATCATAAGCTTCGTGAGAATAGAAGAGCCAGTCAACGAATCTGAGCATCTGGATGAAGCCATCTTCACCGAGTTCATCAAGAGCCTTCTGGGAGATCATGACACCGTTCTCAAGTCTCTCAGGAGCAACTGTGGAGTTGTTTGTTGAGCCGACAGGGATCGTGATTACATAGTTCTCGAAGTTGCCTGCGCCGAGCTGTGCTGTCATGTTCTCTTCATAGTTAGCATACTGGCCCTGGTTGATGGACATGATAGCTGTCTTGCCGCTGTAGTACTTAGCTGTAGCTGTAGCGTCATCCTGTGTGAATGTCTCGGGATCGAGGATTCCTGCAGCGATGAAGCTGTTAGCTGTTGTCAGGAACTGCTTGTAGTTGTCAGTTGTAGGCGAGAAGATGAACTTATCAGAAGCCTGGTCATATCTCATACCGTTTCCGATGTTCCAGCCTGCGTTGCAGTCATATGTTGAAGCCATAATGCCCAAGAGGTTTCCGCCGCTGCCCTGGCCGGATTCGTTTCCGCACCAGAGGTCAGACCAGATGTAGTCGCCTTCAGAGCACATACCCTGCTTAACCATGTAAGCCTTAACAGTCTTCAAAGCATCGAGGAACTGAGCCCAGTCCCAAGTCTTCTGAAGCTCTTCAACGTCAACGCCTGCAGCGTCCCAGATATCCTTTCTGATAACGAAAGAATAGTTGATGAGGTTCTTCTCCTTCATGCCGGGGAGCTTATAGTACTTACCGTTAGCTCTTGTGATCGTCTTGATGTCGTCAGCAAGATTGTAAGTATTATAGAACTCTGTGTAATAAGGCATCTTATCAACATAGTCAGAGATCGGAACGATAGCGCCGCCGTCTACGAATGCGGAATCGTCATAGATCTTCGGGATGATGTAAGCTGCATTACCAGCATTGATGTCGAGAGTGATGTTCTCCATGTAGTCGCCGCTATCATAGGAGATGATGTTGAGCGTAACATTTGTTCTCTGTCTGATCTGCTCGAAAACGCCCTCCGTCTTCCAAGTATCTACCATCGGATACCAGGAAGCATCACTGAAGAACATTGTATAAGTAACAGGTTCATCAGCATGGAATGTCTTACCTAAGCCATAGGTGTAAGGCAGATTTGCATCAGGATCAACAGTGGTTTCGATCTGATCGGGAATTGTTGTTGCTTCAGAGGAGCTCTCCTCTTCCGTAGTCTTGTTGCATGCAACAAAACCGGACAGCATAGAGACAGCAAGACCGATACAAGATGCTTTTTTAAGTGTTGTCGTCTTCATAACTTGTTCCTTTCTTAAACATTTTTCTATTGCCGTGGGTTTACCCCTAAAGCACAAATTTGATTACTCTTTTACGCCGCCGAGCATCATGCCCTGCACGTAATATTTCTGGATGGCCGGATAAACGCATATGATCGGTAATACAGTGAGGACCATCGCGCAGGATTTAATGTTCGCTGACATCTGCTGCGCATCAGGATCCGAAGCTCCGGCACCTCTTATGATCGTCTGCAGGAAGTATGCGACAGGCCACTTTGCCTTATCCTGGAGATAGAGCTTGGCGTTGAACCAGTTGTTCCAATACATAACTGCATAGAAGAGAGTCATCGTTGCGATTATCGGTGTCGACAAAGGTCTTGCGATATGCCAGAAAACGCCGAATTTATTGAGTCCGTCGATCTCACCTGCTTCTTCTAAGTCCTTGGGGATACTCATAAAGAATGATCTCATGAGGATTACATAGTAAGTGCTGATGAGCATCGGGAGAATAAAGCCCCACATTGAATTCTTGAGTTCGAGCTTTAACATCAAAACGTAGTTTGCGATAAGTCCGCCGCCGAAATACATCGTGAAGATAACGAACGGTGAAAGGATTTTGTTGATCTTGAGCTTGGTCTTAGAGAGCGGATAAGCAAGCATACAAGAGAAGAACAACGACAGAACCGTTCCTATCAATGTATAGATGATCGTATTCAGATAATACTTCAGGAACTCATAATCATTTCGTGTAACGACATAGATGTAAGTCTTAATATTAAAGCCTTCCGGAATAAGACCTGTATGTCCTGCATAGATCGCTTGCTCAGAGGTAAATGACTGGGAGACCAGATACAAAAACGGGTAAAGCGTTACAAACGCTATAAAGATCATTATCAGCGTGTTAAAGAATGTAAACACTTTATAACCCTTAGATTCCTTGATCTTATTCTTGGGATTATGGATATGGATCTCTTTGAACTCAGGAGATGACTGTTCAGACTTGCTCATACAATAACCTCCTTACCAAAGACTTGTTTTCGCGACTTTGCGCGATACCAGATTTGCGCAGGTCAGAAGGATCAGGTTAATAAGTCCTTCAAAAAGACCGATTGCCGTTGCCAGGTTGTAGCTTCCGGATTCAACACCCATATGGAAGACATATGTCGAGACGATCTCGGATGTCTCTGCTGTCATAGGGTTGCCTAAAAGGAATACTTTCTCGAATGCGCCGCCGGAACCGACAAGTCCGCCGATATCCAGGATCAGGAGCGTAGCGATCGTGGGCAGGATGCAAGGGATAGTAACGTGCATTACCTTCTGGAAATGCGAAGCACCGTCAACCGTAGCCGCTTCATAAAGTGACGGATTGATTCCCGTCATAGCTGCAAGGTAAAGAATCGTACCCCAACCTAAGCTCTGCCATACACCTGATACTACGAAAATCGATCTGAACCATTGAGCCAGTGAGATGAACGGGATCTTCTCTCCTCCCCAGCTTGCGATAAGCGCATTGATAGGTCCGGAAGTTGACAAGAGCTCCTTGATCATTCCGCAGACGATAACCATTGAGATAAAGTGCGGGAGATAAGAAACTGTCTGCACGAACTTCTTCCAGTGAAGATTCCTGATCTCGTTTAAGAGCAAAGCAAATATGAGTGTCAAAGGGAATCTTACGATCAGATACAGACCGTTAAGTATCAATGTGTTTGAAAAAGCCTGCCAGAAAGGCTTGGAAGTAATGAACTGTCCGAAATACTTAAAGGAAGGCGCACCTGTACCGAAGATGCTTCCGCCCGACTGATATTTACGGAAAGCAAGGATATTACCGAACATCGGAACATATCTGAACAGGATGTAATAAGCAACCGGTACAACAACCATGAGATAAAGCTGCCAATTGACCCTGACATCCTTAACAAATCTTTTGCGTCTTGTGATCTTTGCAGGAGACCATTGTTCCAGTTCGCTGACTGTCTCTTCGGTCATTTCCTGATCCAGATTCTTTTCCTTATCTCTCATCTTCAGCATACCCTCTTGTGTTCTTGCTAACTAATATTCTACATTGTATCCGTACTTGTATACTTGTATGTTAGTTGGCTTGTTATGAGATTATCACCACATTTGTGATATGTCAATAGATTTGTTCGGTCTGAGACGGAAGTTATTAGTGCAAAATAATAGCGCCTCAATAATTTTTTGAGGCGCTATTTCTTTTTTGGTTGATAATAATATATTAACTATTAAATTCCAATGATGCCTTTGCTACATCTGCTCCGATGCCACTCTTGTTCTGGGGGTGCAATTCGTGGATCGGATCAGGGCACGGACTCTTTACTACCTTTACATTACTAATATAATTTGGCGCTTCATCCTGCAGTCTCTGGATCATCCTCCAGCCTTCCGGAACTTCCGTCTCGAAAGTCAGCGGATTAATATAGTCTGCGATCCTGATAAGGATGACGGGAACATCACCGTACATCTCTCTCATCTTCCTGAACATTAGGATCATCTTCCTGTCGTATCCTTCGGGCTCACCTGAATTGGATTCGCCCTGGCACCACCAGATCTGCGAGACTGCATAATCCTGAAGAGGTATGAGCGCCGCATAGTAAAGTGAGAGCGGAATCAACTGAGGAAGCTTGCCTGGAACAAAATCATCAAGCTTTTTCTCGGGAACCATCTTCCACGTGCCTGTAAGATCGATCTTGCCGTATTCAGTCTCAAGGTAATAAGGATGTCC
This sequence comes from Clostridiales bacterium, assembly GCA_017427465.1. GTDB lineage: Bacteria > Bacillota > Clostridia > Saccharofermentanales > Saccharofermentanaceae > Saccharofermentans. Next base: position 11,968 of record JAFRST010000011.1, read on the forward strand.
CGGAACGAATCCGCCCTTACCCAGTTCGATGATGAGTCTTGTGCTGATGATGTTCTTGCCGGTCTTTAAGATAGAACCGTCAAAATAATATTTTCTGGGGGGGTACTGATATTCAGTCCTTCCTACTTCAACACCATTTACATAAGTAACGTCTGCATCAATAAGGTCGCCCAGCTTCAAAAGGCACTTTCCCTCCGGTGCGTTATCAAGCTCAAACTCTTTTACGAACCAGATGCTGCCCGAATAATCAGTAACAACTATTCCGGGGAGTTCAACATCTTTCGCATCTTTCAGAGCTTCTTCAAGATCAAAGTTCTCTGCTACTGTATTACCTCGCCAAGTGACCGTATTCTGATTGCACTTCTCAATGTATTCTTTTATCGCACCTTTGCCTCTGAAAGGAGCGATATCTTCTTCCTTTGTTCCGACCGCTTCATTATCTTCTTCAGACATGTATGCTTCGATGGTAGCACCGCCCTGGGCATTGAGGATAAGGCCTACCGGAATACCGTTCTTCTCATATATTCTCTTTGCTGCATAAAAACCGATGGCACTGAACGCATACTTATCTTCGCCTTCCGCCTTGACCCATTTTCCATCAGGGAAACCGCATATGGAATCACTTCCCTTTAACGGCAGCTCATAATCAGGTGTCAGATAAAACTGTCTTACCTCAGGATAATCGCCCGCTTCGATTTCTTCTTTATTGAGATCTACCGTCCTTACGACGGGCAGTTCCATATTAGACTGCCCGGCGAGCATGAAGACGTCTCCTACGCAGACATCAGTCACTTCGATGATATCGGTTCCTTCCACCTTAAGCACCGCACCGCGCATTACATCCTGCGGAGGAAGCACCGCCTTGAACCTGCCGCCTTCTACCAGAGCAGCAGTGCTGACACCTGCGAAAGATATCTTGACTTCAGACAGGGTATCTTCCGTACCTTCGATTATTATTTCCTTATTTCTCTGGAGAACCATTCCGTCCGAATAAATGCCGAGAAGCTTAGTTGCAGCCATTTCCTATACCACCCTTCTTAAAGCTAAACACTGAATATATTACTTATATCACTATTAGTGCTTACCGCAAGTATAACACAAAATCTCATCTTGCATACTAGTTGACAATCAGCTGTTTCATTATTTATACTGACATTACAAAGAGAGGAAAACTGATGAAGAGTTCTTTTGACCACATTACAAACAGCTGGCTTTTCAAACTCGCCGATACGATCGGAAATGTCGTAATCATTTCCTGTCTTTTCCTGGCCTTTTGTATTCCTCTGGCCACCATCGGCGCATCCTGCTCAGCTCTTTATTACACGGTTTATAAGAAATACCGCAAAAAGAAAAAGTGCGACACCCTCTCCAAAGAGTTCGTCCGTTCTTTCAAAGACAATCTCAAGACCGGCACGATCATTCATCTGCTCTACACGATCTACAGCGTCATAGTCGGCCTTAACATCTACGTCGCCATCTACGGCTTTAAAGGCATGCATCTCCCTGAATGGTATACGCTCGTAGCATTCATACCGGTCCTTCCGGTTATTTTTTCACTGCCTTTTGTATATCCGTTGCTCTCAAGATTCAGGAACGGTGTGAAAGGCACTATTACCAACAGCTTCACGCTTTGCATGATCTTTTTCCCGAAGTTCATACTCATCTGGTTCATCCAGATTATCGCGCTCGGCGTCAGCATCTTCTTCCCGCCCGCAGCGCTTGTCACTCCCGTTGCGGCAACCTATCTTATCCAGATGATAACCGAGAAAGCTTTTGCCGCTGCCATCAGAGTCGAGAAAGCACGCGAAGATAAAAAAGCCGAAGAAACAAAGGAAACAAGTTATGCCTGAATCATATCTCAACTACATTCAGCTGGCCTTCGGCATTGCAGCCGCAGTCCTCATCTTCATCGGAATCTTCATTAGCTGCAAAAAGCTCAATCCCGAAAAGTATGAGACCATACCCATGAAGACGACTGTCATCTCAGTGTGCCTCATCCTTCTGGGACTCCTCTGCTACACCGCCACGAAGACCTGCACCAATATGACTTTGGTTACTGAAGAGCACTATGACCTCTGGGCTCTTTACTTCGCTACTTTGGGCGAAGTGTTCAAGCTCTTCGGCTTCGTAGCATTGATCCCGATCCTCTTCAGACTTTTCAAGCCCAAGACCAATAAACCTAAGCAGGAAGAAGTCTTGAATGATGAAGAAGATTCCGAGAATTTTGACGAAGAGTGATATTTTCTTTCACTTAAAGTAATCACTGATCATCTTGTCTATCACTCTGACATCCAGCGGTTTATTTGCCGACTCAAAAGTCAGGAAAAGCCTGTCGCCCATCTTGATGCCGGCCATGGTATATTCATTGATACGGCCGACCATGTCATCCGCATATTCCTGATCGCCTACCCTCCCGCAATGTTCGAGATAGACTTCTTTTCGATCACTCTTCTTCAGTATCGTAAAGTCAGGATGTATCACTGTGGTCCCAATTGTAAGCGGGCATTCATACTTGTAAGGAATGCCATTTGTAAAAAGCCTGTCCGCGATGATCATTTCCGACTTCGACCTTACCCGCTCGCCCCGCATAGTCTGAAAATAAGGTGTTCCGTCACCAAACTCTTTTGGTGTGAATGGCTTCTCCTCCCATCTTTTGATGAACTGTTCATCGGTGGGGATGATGGGCTTAGCAAAGGCTTTGCGTTCATCAGATAACCGGTCGTACACGTCTTCTATGAGAGAAGAAGGATACCGTTTTTGAACTTTTAACAGAAGATCCAGTTCGGCTTTGGTATATGCTATTACTTTCTCCAAATATTCTCGTTGTACCAGATTTTGAATTAACTCAATATCATGTAATGAGCGTTCTTTTCCGGATGAATCCATTTGGGTATAGTAGACTCCATCCCCATAATGCCGAATTCTTAACTTTCCCTCAGGTAAATTCTTTAATCTCTCTTCAACAGACACTTGTAATTCAAGCAAACGGTTGCAACGGGCATCTATTACATCTTTAATCCCTTTTTTCATGAAACACCTCTATTTTTATAACATCAGCCAAATGAGTTTTTCGTGATTATTGAAAAACGCTTATTTCAGAAAAGAAAATGGTAATTTCTTTTCGCAAATTTGCGAAAAAAACTCTTTGTGAAAAGAAAACTCCAATTTCTTTTCTCAAAACACGAAAAACGGGTATTTCAGAAAAGAAAACCAGTAATTCTTTTCGCAAAAATCTAAAAAGACAAAAACAAGAAAAAAGCGGACTCAATTCTTTTCACAAAAACAGCATATGGCAGAAAACAGGAAAAAGCACCCCTTCAAGAAAAAATGAAGACCAGTCTCAAAACCGGCAAAAACATTCAAAACCGATTTGCGGCACTCGCTCCAAAAACTGCGGAAAATCCCGCCTAAACAAGCTCTTAACTCATAACTTATCCCCTATTTTCCTATATTTTCACAGGTACAACGGGTAGTCTTTTAGAGTTAACATTTCAATATGTCATAATCTATTGACAGTCTGCAAGCCTACTAGTATACTAGTTAACAGAATGAGACTCAGTATAGCTCGGGATTCTCTTTCAGACTTTGATTCAAGGGTAATTATTTATATGAAATTGGTGTTAAGGTGGTTTCCATACGGCGATGACAGTGTATCGCTGAAGCACATAAAACAGATTCCCGGCGTTAGCGGTGTAGCTACACATCTTACCAGAATCCCCGTTGGTGATATCTGGACGATGGATGAGATCAATCTGGTCAAGGACGAGATCAATTCTTACGGCCTTGAGATGGAAGTGATCGAGAGTCTCAATATCCATGAAGACATAAAGAAGGGCCTGCCTACTAGAAATTTGTTCATCGACAATTACATTGCCTCGATGAAGAATCTTGCATCTGCCGGAGTTAAGTGCATCTGTTATAACTTCATGCCCGTTATGGACTGGTACAGGAGCAATCTTGCCCAGCCGCTTTCTGACGGCAGCACTGCTATGGCATACAGCCACGATGAAGCTACCAAGCTCACCCTTGAAGCTATCACCTCTTCCATGATCGGCGGCTCTAATAACTTCAGCCTTCCCGGATGGGAGCCTGAGAGATTCGGTCAGATGGCTGAAGACATCAAGTTCTATCAGAATGTTTCCTCTGAAGAGTATTTTAAGAACATTAAGTATTTCCTCGATGCAGTCATTCCTGCAGCTGAGGACCTCGATATTAATTTCGCGGTGCATCCGGATGATCCGCCGTTCCCGCTTTTCAACCTGCCCAAGGTGGTTAACAGCAAGGAGTCGATCGAGAAGTATCTTAATCTCAACACTTCAAAGCGCAACGGTCTTACGCTCTGCACAGGCAGTCTCGGCGCAGGCATTCATAATGATGTTGTTGATATCGCGAAAACATTCACTTCAGAAGGCAAAGTTCATTTCGTACACTTGAGAAATGTAAAGCACGAGTCAGAGACAGATTTCCACGAGTCAGCTCACCTGTCATCTGAAGGCGATCTCGATATGTTTGCAATAGTTAAGGCACTTTACGATAACGGATTCGACGGTTACATCCGTCCTGATCACGGCCGCATGATATGGGGTGAAGAAGGCAGACCGGGCTATGGTCTTTACGACAGGGCGCTGGGCGCGACATATATTAACGGTTTATGGGAAGCCGTAAGTAAATTAAGTAAGTAATTTTTTGTATTCATAGAGCACTCCTCCCGCAAAACCGATAATCTTATATATCCTTATAAGGTTATCGGTTTTGTCTGAAGTAAGAGATTACAAGATCAAAGAAAGGAATCTCACATCATGGATCTTTCTAAGGCAAATCTTAAGAACACCGAATTCTGGGACAGCATAAATGTTGTCCTTCCTAAGTACGACATTGATAAAGTCATTGCCAACACGACTGCTAATCCGACCTGGCTTCATGTAGGAGGCGGAAATATCTTCAGGGCATTCATCGCAAGGATCAATCAAAGGCTCCTCAATCAGGGACTTGCTGATACCGGCATCATCGTTTGCGGCACCCAGGATTATGAGAACTTCGAGAAGATCTATAAGCCTTTCGATAACCTCACGATCATCTGTGACCTTAAGTCTGACGGCAACACAGGCTATGAGATCATCGGCAATATCACGGAAGCAGTTCCCGCAAACTACGATAGCGAAGAGAATATTAAAAGATTAAATGAGATCGTTACTAACCCTTCCCTTCAGATGATATCTTTCACGATCACGGAGAAGGGCTACGCATTAAGAGATGCAGACGGCAAGCTTTTCGCGCAGGCCGTGGAAGATATGGAGAACGGACCTGCACATCCTGTTACATGTATGGGATTCATCGCTTCTGCTCTCTATGAAAGATTCAAAGCAGGAAAATTCCCTCTGGCGCTGGTCAGCATGGATAACTGCAGCCATAACGGAGATAAGCTTAAGACATCAGTTTTAGAGATAATCGATGCCTGGACTGATAAGGGCCTTGTGGATGGTGCCTTCAAAGATTATGTAGATGATCCGACCCTTGTAGCATTCCCATGGACCATGATCGATAAGATTACACCCAGGCCTTCAGACGAGATCCTGAACCAGCTTACCTTTCTGGGCATCGATAATCTCAAGAGCGTCAAAACAACAACCGGAGTTTACGCTGCTCCTTTCGTCAATGCTGAAGTGCCGGAATATCTGGTCGTTGAAGACCTCTTCCCTAACGGCAGACCTGACCTCGCTAAAGGCGGCGTGATCTTAACTGACAGGGATACGGTAGACAAGGCTGAGAGGATGAAGGTAACTGCTTGTCTCAATCCTTTGCATACGGCGCTCGCGATCTTCGGATGCCTTCTGGGCTTTACAAAGATCTCAGACGAGATGAATGACGAAGACTTAAAGAAGCTTGTTACGACCCTGGGATATAACGAATGTCTCCCTGTCGTTTGCGATCCCGGGATCCTTAATCCCGAGGCTTTCCTTAAAGAAGTATTGGAAGAGAGATTCCCTAATCCTTTCCTGCCTGACACACCTCAAAGGATCGCTACTGACACGAGCCAAAAGCTTCCTATCAGATACGGCATCACGATAAATTCTTATGTTAATGATGCACCTGAGAAGATCCCTTCATTAAAGCTTATTCCGCTCGTCATCGCAGGGTGGCTTAGATATCTTCTTGCTGTTGATGATAAAGGTAATGCATTTGAACTAAGCTCAGATCCGCTCGCTGAATTTTTCCAGAATGAACTCAAAAAACAGGGAATCACCTTCGGTATGAATGAGAGCGTTAAGGGCAAACTCACTTCTATCCTTGCCAACGAGACAGTGTTCGGTTCAGACCTCAATAAGTCAGGTTTAACCCCTGCAATCGAGAGCTATCTCGATATGCTTATCAAGGAAAACGGTGCTGTAAGAAAAACACTTCATAATGCTGTTGCTAATTAGTATGCAAGTTGTAGACATAAATTATCTTTTATGTTAGTTTTGTTATAGACATCTGTTAAAGGGGATTTCTATAATGATCATCACACCTAAAAAGACTTTCGAACCTAACCGCGAGTATGCCTTCCGCATCGTAAAAGACAACATCATAAATATGGAGATCAAGCCCGGCAGCCTCATCGGCGAGCAGGAGATCGCAACACAGTTAGGAATCTCAAGAACTCCGGTTCACGAGGCTTTCCTCGAATTATCAAAATCCAAGATCGTCAACATCCTTCCCCAGAAGGGCTGCAGCGTATCACTCATCGACTACGAGCTCATTAAGGAATCCAGATTCCTTCGTATCGCTGTTGAGACTGCGCTCATCAAGGAAGCATGTGACGTCGCTACAGAAGAGGATATCCAGAAGCTCTATGCCAACATCAAGCTTCAGCAGTTCTATCTCGAGAACGATCCTCCGAAGTTCTTAGATCTCGATAACGAATTCCACAAGAATATCTACGTTGCATGCAATAATATGCAGTGCTTCTACATGGTAGGCCTCATGAGCCTTCACTTTGACCGCGTAAGATCATTGTCCCTTAAGACCATCAATGACCAGAAGCTCGTATCAGACCACAAGGCAATAGCAGATGCCATCGCAGCTCACGATAAGGATGCAGCAGAAGCCGCCTTCGCAAAGCACATGTCCAGATTCGATCTCGACTGGGACATCATCAAGGAAACATACAGCGAATATATCACCGAATGATAACAACGTCTTAAATGATTAAAGCCGCCTATAGAAGGGCGGCTTTTTTATTGTCATATGTAATCTGCAGCTTCAGATCATTCAGTCTTTTCTTCGTTCTGGAATCTTTCCAGTGCCTGAGCCATCTTTTGGTTCTCGGCCTTTTCCTTAAGTTTGCTTATGAGAATACCTATTGCAGAGCATACGGCAAATGAGATAACAAATCCTATCCATGCCGAGATATCGTTTACGGGGAACCATGCAAAAAGAATTATGAATACGATCATCACGGCAGTAATCGTCAGGAAAAATACCAAGTTCCTTGCGAGTATAGACATCTTTTTGATCAATCTGTCAGTCAGGAAAACATTACGCGTAACGCAGACTATCACAGCAAACAGGAAAAGTTGCAGCATGGTGTTCGTGGAAAGGTTTCCCCTGCCGTATTCAAAGAATGATGAATAACCCTTTGCGGTATCGCCTAACATAAGGTTCAATATAATGAACATCAGCATTATGATACCGTATGTGGCGAAGAGTTCGCCCAAATAACTAAAGATGGTCTTATTGTCTTCCATTATTTGACTCCTAATCTTTTGCGAAGTTCATCTGCGTACATGCGCGATACGATTATCTGCTCACCGTTCCGGAGAGTGACTCTTATCTTGCGGTTGACGTCTGCCCTGAGACTCTTGACCTGCTTGAGGTTCAAAAGACCCTGCTTGCTTACGCGGATAAAATCACGTTCGGATAACTGCTGCTCGAATTCATAAAGTTTAAAATCTGATTCGTAGACTTCTTCTGTCGTATATACGAAAGTATTGCGTTCGACTGCTTCGACGTATAGAATGCGGCCCGCATCGAGCAGTATTGTCTCTTCGCCTTTGCGGACAGCGATCTGCATATCGACCATACGCATGAGCGACACGATCTTCTCGACTTCAGGCGTCATGCCGGGCGATGTTATCTTGACGCCCAGGTCTTTATATTTTCCGTCTATATCGATCTCTATCTTCATTTATTCCAAACCCTTTTTGCGGTACAAAACTGCGAACAGCAGGATGAAGACCATTGTGTTTGCAATTATGATCACTATGCTCTTGCCCGAGACAGCGCTCCATGCCATTTCATCGAAAATGTTCTTTAACTGCTGTGTATAAAAGACGACTGCTCCTTTTCGGATTATATCATTAAACATCGCGAGCATCGGTGCGAAAGAGAACACCATCATGACAGGCATAACGACCGAAGTGGCCATCATCTGGTTTTTCGAGAAGATACCTACACAGGCGCCTGCAAGAATAGAGATAATAAAGCCTGCTGCCATTACTCCGAGAAAGAAAAGCCTTTGTTCCGAAGGCAGATTAACGGACATCAGACCCGCTCCAATCATGCATATCGTCCACACATACATTCCAACACCTGTGAGATACTGCCAGGGCCTGATATTGGCGTGCATCAGGACTCTTAATGTATTCTTCTCTTTCTCCTCCGAGATAACAGAAGATACAGCCGTCAGCGGAGCCATGCCGATGTACATTACAGCAAAGAGTTTTGTGAAAAAGTTCTCCGGCATATCATTGACCGTAATGCAGTTCTCCATTATGAGCGTAATAAGCGGGAAAAGAATGAACTGGATAAGGATCGTTTTGTTCTTGAACGTATCCCTCATCTGTTTTCTGAATATGACCAATACCTTCTGCATGTTAAGCCTCCTCCAGCTGTTTTCCCGTAAGTTCAAGGAATACGGTCTCAAGTGTCGGTTCCTTAGAATGAATCGTCTCTATTCTTCCATCTCTTATGAGTTCTGTTATCTTCGCTGCCGATTCATTATCCTGAATGAACTCTTCTCTGCTTCCGTCGTCCAGGCACACACTTATCTTTTTTACCTTATTGTACTTGCGGCACAGTTCATCAGGCCCGCCTCTCTCGACGATATGACCGTCATCAAGGAGCATCACTTCATCGCAAAGCTTTGCTGCCTCATCCATGTTATGCGTCGTAAGAAAAACCGTGCATCCGGCTTTTTTCTTCTCAAGGATTATCTTATGGATCCCTCTCATCGACTTCGGATCAAGACCGCTCGTCGGCTCATCGAGGAAAATGATCTTAGGATCATGCATAAGCGCTCTTGCAAGAAGAAGTCTTGCGCGCATTCCTTTCGAGAGGTCAGAGGCTTTTGTCTTCACGGCATCCTCTAGTCCGACGCTTTTAAGTGCTTCCGTCACTTTGCTTGGACTGATATGGTAAACATCTGCGAAAACCTGAAGATTCTCTTTGCATGTGAATCTCTCGTAAAGACCGAAGTTATCCATCATGATGCCGAACTTATCCCTGTCTGTTCCGGTAAGATCAGCAACATCCTTACCCATTACACTTACTTCACCCTCATCAAAACCAAGCTGTCCCGTAAGGATCTTTATGAGTGTTGTCTTTCCCGCGCCTGACGGCCCCAAAAGTCCAACGATAATTCCTTCGGGTACATCAAAACTTATTTTGTCCAAGACCTTATGATCTCCGAACGATTTGCTTAAATCCCTGCAACTGATCATGTCTATCTCCCTTCACGGTTCCTTATGGCCAGACGATATCAGCAGTCAAAAGGCAAAACAATATGCCCTGACATGAGTTGCCGGATGTAATACATAAGTTGCCAAAAAGAAGCTGCCTCAAACAAATTGAGACAGCTTCTTTTTAGGAGTCTATTATGGGAGCAGTGATTATGTTGCTTTCATTTGAATTGCTTCTGTGTCCGTAATGGAGCAGTTGCCTTCAAGGTCCTCATAGATATAAATGACGGCATATGATGCGGGTGTATCGAGGCCTGATGTTGAGGGCATAACCTTGCAAAGGATCGCATGGTTGGTTCCGGAAACAAGCTGTGAACCGACATAAACGACAGGCTCATAAACTTCGCCCGTAACAGTCTCTGTAGCTTTAGTCATTACAGCTTCGATCTCGGGTGTGATATCAGTTGATTCAGCATATACCCAGCTGCCGACCATATTGTCATCTGCGTTCTCTGTGCCGGGAAGAACTATGCGCTCATCCTTTAAGAAGGTCGCCTTGCCGGAAATATCGACTCTTATATAAGAGATGATCAGGGAATTCATTGCATTATTTGCTTTGAGCGTAGGCTGGCATACCAGACAGTAATTGGTACCTCCGAAAACCATTGTGCCAAGACATGCAACGGGCTCATAGTAGTATCCGTCAAGCTCACCCACTGCTTCATCAAAATAGCCCTTGATCTCCGCTGTGATCTCATTGGATTCTGAAGCAACCCACATTCCCAGGTTGCTCTGAGTAGTCTCTTCGCTCTCAGTTGTCTCTGATGCTGTATTAGCTCCGCCCTTCTTTTCTGTCTTGCAGGCAGTAAAGGCGCCTGTGAGAAGCGCTGCAGAAAGGCCTAATACTAATAACTTTGTTGTAATGTTCTTCATTTTATGAGTCTCCATTCATTATTGTGTTTATGCCATTAATACAGACATCAGATCGAAAATGTTGCAGTTAAGATCCCGAAATGTTTCATCCATCATAATTAATCATAGGTATATACATATGTATGGTCAGAAAGCAGTTCGTCATTCTGGTAATGTTCCTGCTTGATCAGGTTGTCGTATTCATCATACTCATAAAGAGTTGTGGAACCGACATTCGGACTACCGTAAAAGTCATCTATTCTAATCATTCTGTTTGACGAATCGTATTCGTATTCATACCAGTAATCCAAAGATCCCTGACTTGAGTAATATGATTCTTTGATCACATTATTCACTGAATCGTATTCGTATTCGGTCCAGCCGGTAACCTCGTTATTGTTAGCATATTCCGTCTTCTTGATCAGTCTGTTGGATGAATCATATTCGTATCCTTCAGCTTCCAAAACTGTTCCATTACTCATGTAATAAACCATTTTGATCAGGTTGTTTGAAGAATCGTACTCATATGTTTTCCAACCGCCGCTGCTTCCGTCGCCGTTTGTAATCGTCTCTTTGATCATATTATTGGCGTTGTCGTACTCATATACTGTTACCATCTTATCGTTGGGATAATCAGTGTAATAAGACGTTTTCCTGGTAAGCCGGTTCGAAGAATCGTATTCGTATTCATTTACTGAAGCCATTCCGTCTGACGGCTTGATCGTTTCTTTTATCAGATTATTGTTGGCATCATAATCGCTTTCCGTCTTAGTATACGTCATTACAACGCCGTCAAAGTAATCATTATATGTTGATGACACGTGGCTGTAATGCTTGGTGTCCTTCTGAGGAGCAGCGCCGCCGAGCAAGACTACGATTTCATCGTAGAAATAGTAGTCTCCCTTAGAGAAAACATTGCTCGTTATTACACTGTTTGCTCTATCGAGAGTAAGATCTTCCGTGAAAGTATAATTGTCATTAGCGAATCTGTCTGGAATAGGCATTACCGGCAAAACAATATGCTTCTTGTAGTCTTCGTAAGCAGCAAAGTACTCGGAAGGTTCAACGCTCTCATCATTCAGCTTTGCACTTTCTTCACCAGTACCACCTTGTACGGGGCCTCTGTAAGTCCATGTGTTGCGGGCAATGTTGTAGTAAACCTTATTGTTCCACATATCTACGGTATAAGAATTGCCATCAGTGCAAAGTTCTATCTCGGTAACAGTCTCATCTACTATTCCCAATGAATGATTGGTGGTGATAAGCAAAACATTGCCGTTATCAAGCAGGAATGCCTCACCCCACTGATCTGATGAAAAATGAGAGAAGATCCTGCCATCGTAATAGCAAACTACTTCCTTATTTCTTGTGCAGTATCCGTATATCGCAAGATTATAGAAACCGGCTCCGGGAGAATGGAGGAAAATAAGTTCATTGACTCCATCATTAGTAATATCAATAAAGTTGACGGACTTTACGGCTTCATCATAGCGGGGATCGTCTTCATAGATTCGGTCAAACTTATAGTGAGAATTCTCGAAAGTATGGATTTCTTCCTCATTCTGTTCCAAGATCTCCAAATACTCGCTGTAAACCGCGTTCACGTCAATGAGTGACGGGTCCGGAGTAGGCGTAGGCGTTGCCGTCGGGTCAGACGGCTCTGTTGTCTCCGTAGTCTCTGTTGACGGTGCTATAGGTACAAAATCTGAGATATAACCGTCGATATCATCGAACTCGTAGTACTTGTATTCCTCTTTGTCGAGAATGATGACTTCCTTCTTGATCTCGCCCGAGAACTTGGAGCCGTCATAGAGCGTGATCTTGATATCGTTATCATCTACCTCATAACTACCGATCTCCACACGGTCATCTCCGGATTCAACATTGAACCAGTCACCATAAGGGAAATAATCATCGGAATCATACTCATAGGATGTATAGATAACTACTCCGTCAGAATAGAATCTGAAGCAATCGGTAGTTTCTTCGTCTTCATCGATATTGCAGTAAAGGCCATCAGTCTTGATCTTATAGGTCTTGTCAGATTTATCGTCGTCCTTGTCTTTTATCGCATTTACGATTATGACCGTAGGTACTGCTATGACTGCCAATGCCGCAACAGCGATGCCGATCTTGGCCAAAGGCGAAGCTAAGACGCCTGCCTTTGCGCCTGAACCTGCTGTGCCTGCATTCTTTGCCAATTGGCCTGCTTTTGAAGCGTCTTTTGCAAGATCGCCGCCTTTTGCTGCATCTTGAGCAAGCTCGCCAACAGGGTCCCCTGTCTCGGAAAGCTCTCCGCCGCTTGAAGTAGTCTTGGTCAGTTCGCCCATGGGTTCACCTGTCTCAGAAAGTTCGCCGCCGCTTGAAGCAGTCTTGGCCAACTCGCCGGTTTTAGCACCTGTCTCGGTAAGTTCGCCAGCTGCTGAAGGAGTGGCAGGAATATTGACCGGCAAAGGATTGATAACAGGAAGTGTAAGTTCCTTGGAGCATTCGATGAAGAACTTTGTAAGGAAAGGAACGCCTGCTGCGCCTGCCAGCTTGTCGCCGAAGGTATGCTCATAGGACTCGATGCCCTTCTTGATCTTTCTGCGGCTCTCGCTGAGTCTCGTCTTGATCGTGCCTTCAGGGCAATTCATCATTGACGCGATCTCTGATACCGGCAGCTCATTGTAGTAATAAAGCAGCGTCGTAATATACTGCGATTCGTTCAGCTCGTCCTTTAAGATCTTGCTGATTATGTCTCTGTTGGTCTTAACAGTAATATAGGACTCAGGAAGAGCATCAAGATTGTCGTCTGCCTCTTCCGTGATCACTTCATTGGCGATCGCATCTTCGTAAGCCAGATTGTCTTTATTCTTATCACCGAGATCACATGCTCTGAAATATGCGGTCCTGCTGAGCCAGGCTACAAGCGCCTTGCCGTCCTTGATCGTATCTATGTTGTTATAGAGTGCCAGGTATGTCTCCTGCATCGCGTCTTCCGCGTTCTCTTTGTTGTTCAGGATCCTGTAGCAAGTGTTGTAAACCAGCCTCTCGGACTTCTGATAGATCTCCGTAAAAGCCGATTCATCGCCGTTCCTTACTCTTTGTAACAGTTCGGCATACTCTTCGTGAATGTTGCTGTTCTCGTAACTAACCATGGTTTTAACCTCCGTAACCCTCTTTCGCGATTATAGCATTGTGTAAAGTCTTTTTGACTTCATTTACCTATAGGTAGGAACAGAATTGCGTCAGGTTTGGTGTTTTTTCTACAGTTTTATAGAAAATTGTATAAAGAGGTCATCTCATCTGATGTGAGACGACCTCTTTTTCGCTAAAAGGCAATAGTAATGGCTGCTTCGTCAAACGGATATCAGCTTAACAGGGCAACTATTTCATCATATGTTTTCTCAGCTACTAATTTACCGGTATCTCCTTCTCCGGAACCACTTACCGCAGAATTGTACGCATCTTCTGTTATTTCAGTTATCTCATCCGCTTCAAGATCATATGCATAGTAGTATTGTCTTGAATAATCGTTGCCGGAATACCATCCGTCAGGATACTCTTCAAGGTCGACCCAGGAAACAGCGAAATAAGTTGTATTGACAGACTCAAGGTCATCACTGATGACGGTTACGCTGTAACAAATGACATCCGTAGTGTATCTGAAGCCTTCTGTGTTGATTATCTTGTTTTCGCGCACATAGTACTTAGCAGTCTTCAGATAGGAAACGTATACACATGTGTTGTGCATTAATTCGACAACTTTACCATCTGTATATGTGTAAAGATTTGCGTATGTTACGTCACCGGTCTCTTCATACATTTCCTTATCATAATTGCCAAGATCCTCTGACCTGGTAAGGCATACCAGAAGCTCAGGGACATCATCATCGTTGATATATACGAGATCAAAAGTAAATTCGCCCTCGTCAGGAATATTGCCGTCAGCATCCTCAAAACTCGAATATGTGGTGGAATTGACCACTTCAAGGTAAGCCTGCTTCCACTCAGCCGGATCAATGGTCTCAACAGCCTCTGTCGTATCAGCAGGCTCAGTATCCTTACTTGATTCGGTCTCAACAATGATTTCTTCGGCTTCTGTTTCTGAGGGCTCAGTAACAACAGGTTTTTTATCCTTATTCAGAATAATAATAGTTGCAATGATAGCACCGACGCCGACAACAGCAGCACCAACTATGCCCATAATCTTAGGCAAAGACGTCTTGGCTGCAACTTTTGCACCCGTCTCAGACAGCTGTCCGGCCTTCGAAGCAGCAGATCCACCGGATGTAGCAGTAGGTTTGACAGGGACCTTTGACGGGAAAGGCTTGATCGAAGGTATAGAAAGCTCCTTTGACGTCTCGATGAAGAACTTTGTAAGGAACGGTACGCCTGCTGCGCGTGCGAGCTTGTCGCCAAAATCCTTCTCATAGGACTCAATGCCCTTCTTGATCTTTCTGCGGCTCTCACTGAGTCTCGTCTTGATCGTGCCTTCAGGACAATTCATCATGGATGCAATATCCGAGATGGACAGATCATTGTAATAGAACAGAAGCGTTGTTATATACTGCGATTCGCTCAACTCTTCCTTTACGATCTTACTAATTATGTCTCTGTTGGCCTTAACCGTTACATAAGACTCAGGAAGTGCATCAAGATCGTCTGTTTCTTCAGAGAGTTCCTCATTAGCGATCGCGTCTTCGTAAGCCAGATTATCCTTGTTCTTGTCGCCGAGATCGCAGGCTCTGAAATAAGCTGTCCTGCTGAGCCAGGCGACCAATGCTTTTCCGTCCTTGATCGTATCTATGTTGTTATAGAGCGCCAGGTATGTCTCCTGCATAGCGTCTTCTGCGTTCTCTTTGTTGTTTAAGATCCTGTAACATGTCGTGTAAACAAGCCTTTCAGACTTCTGATAGATCTCAGTAAAAGCCGACTCATCGCCGTTTCTTACTCTTTCCAACAGCTCTGCATACTCTTCATGTATGTCGTTATTGTATTCGTTGCTCATTTCGTTACCTCCGAATCTGACTATGAATATATCACTTTAGGGAGACTTTTGAACTTCCTTTGCCTATATGTCAGTTGTTTGCCAGCATATTAATATCTACCCACATAGCAGGACGTACGCCGTTCCAAGGGCTATCGACATCGTCACAAAAATACTGCACTCTGCCGTCAAATTCCATGGTGCCCAGTGTTTTCAGGGCAACTGTACCATCACCCATCATACCGGGATCACGTCTCCAGTAACTGACGCGGACATTATTATGGTGTTCCAAAGCAATCTGTGTATAAGAAGGCTTTGCGTACTCATCACAGTCTGCTGCAGTATCAAGCATTTCTCTATAACTGAGGACATAAAGGTAATCTTCTGTATCACTTCCGTAATTGCAGCCTTCGTCAGGCAGATCCTTATTATTTACTGTTGTCTTTACGATCATCTGTCTTTCTTCATCCGTAAAAGATCCGTAGTAAAGATCTTCATTGAGCCACTTTCTCAAAGAACATGTCTCCCAGGTAACTTCGGTCTTTTCTGTGTTATAAGGTACGAGGTCAATAACTTTCTCGGAAAGGAGCAAAGCCTTGCCGTCCTTGACATCGATTACTATCCAAGTAAGTGTCTCATTCTCATAAGTACCAATTTCGTAAATGTCCATGAGCTGTATTCTTGACTCTTCCGTTTCCACGGGGATTGCATCTCCGGTCTCTACGGGTTCAGCCTGGACGTCTACGGGCATTGCCTGGATATCTTCGCGTTCAGCCATTGATTCGGCAGTAACTCTCTCGGCAAAGATCTCGTCATCCCTCTTATCATGTCTGTCCTTCTTATCCTGCTCATTAACTTCGGAAGCTATTCCTGTTACGATGTCTTCGACTTCCTTATTGCCGCATCCTGTAAAAACTGATGCCATGCAAAGTGCTGCCAAAAAGATGCTTCCTGCCTTCATTGTTACGTTTTTCATGTTCGTGTCCTCCCTTTTGTTTTTAGGTTTATGCCTATAGGTAGGATCAGCTTTCAGTCTGGTTTGGTGTTTTTCGAATTTTTTTGAATTATTCGAAAAAAATATTCCGGGGTCTGCGACAATTCCGCAAAAGCCCCGGAATATAAGGTTTTGATGCCATAAAAAAAGCCCTTCAGATTTAGAAGGGCCTTGAGGTCAGATTATTAAGTTAAAAAATTTACTTACTTTTCTCCTAGCTTCTCCAGGATCTCATCCAGAGTCAGCGTTGCATTTAATTCCTCACTATTTCCAAATCCTTGCGTGGCATTATAGAATTCATCTTCAGAGATTTCTATGGTCTCATGCGTAAAAGGATCTTCCTTATAATAGATAAGATCAGAATCTTCCCCGTTCCGCTCATACGTAGTGGTTTCTATTTCATCCCTGGATTTGCTCATCGCTCCTACAGAGCAAGAATTGGTAAAGTAATCATGATAAGAATCTAGAATGATCTTGTTTTCTCCGGGGTAGTAAAATACTATGTCGCGGGATACAACACACAAGCTGTTTTCCAACTCTATAAGTTCGCCGTTGTTGAACGTGTAGATGTTGGCATAAGTAAACTCCCAATAGGAATTCTCATCTTTGAGACAAACTATCAGCTCAGGAATATCATCCTCATTTATGTAGACCAGATCATACGTCAAGGTAAATTCATCAGACTCGAGATATGCATCATCAAAATCATCCTCAGTGATTGAATTAACCCTGGCATAATATGCTTCTTTCCATCCATCCGGAGTTGTTACGGCCGGTGTGTCGGTTGGTTTGACAGGAACGGGATTACCGCCACTCAGCAATGCTACCAGGTCATCAAAGTAATAGTAGTGGCCTGCTTCGTAGATGCTTCTGGACATGAAGTTGTATTCTGAATCAGCGTCCGGAATCATGTAATAGTTGATAGTTTCTGCATCAGGCATCAGAGGGAAGATCGTCTGGCTCTTATAATCGCTTTGTGCAGCAAAGAAATCGCTTGAATCTCCTGCTAATGAACCATTGTGGGCAGCGTCACCACTGTGGAAGAGAGACCATACGGAAACTACAGTGCCATCGTCTCCTCCGTTAAACTCAACTTCTATCATGTGTGTTTCTTCTTCATCAAGCCAGTCACCTTCAACTATCTTGAAGCACTTGTATACCATATTGCCATTAGCAAGGAAAACAGCACCCTTGAATTCTCCGTAATCAGTAACGTCTCTGTCCAACATAAGTGTTGCTGTTTCTGATGAAGAATCGTACGAATAAACAGCTAATCTGACGTAAGATGTGTCATCTCCGGGACAATACAGGAAGATCAACTCATTAATACCGTCATCTGTTACATCCATATAGTTTATAGAAGGAACAGATAAAGTCTCATAAGTGAGGATACCGTCCTGATGCTGATACAGAACATCAAGATATGCACCTACGATCGGATCTGCTGCATTTGAAGTGTCTGTCGGCACAGAAGATCCGCTGGGTTCTGCATCATCGTCATAAGGAATATATCCGTCGATGTCGTCAAAATCATAGAACTTATACTTTTCATCTTTTCCTATGGTGATGTCATTTTTATTGATCTCACCTTTATATTCCTTTTCCTTGGAACCCTGCTCAACCGTGATCACGATCTTGCCTTCATCTTCCTCATATGTACCGTTTTCTACGCGGTCATCATCAGAATCGAGAGTGAACCAGCTGCCTGTCGGGAAGCATTCGTCCTCGTCATCAAAAACATAAGAAGTATAGATGAGATTGCCGTCAGGATAGAATCTGTAGATATCATTGGTGCCTTCATCTTCGTCAATATTGCAGTAGAGACCGTCAAACTTGATCTCATAGACCTTTTCGTCCTTATCCTTCTTGTTGAGATTGCTGACGATAATTACCGTAGGAACTGCTACAACAGCTACAGCTGCTACTGCGATGCCAATCTTTGTTAAAGGAGAAGCCAAGAGTCCTGACTTAGCGCCGGAACCTGCCGTGCCGGCATTCTTTGCAAGATGGCCAGCCTTAGCCATCTCACCCATAGGTTCGCCGGTCTCAGAAAGTTCGATGGCGTCAGATGTTGCCTGTGCGAGCTTGCCGGCTTTAGCTCCGGTATCTGTAAGTTCGCCCAAAGCAGATGGGTTTACCGGTATATTGACCGGGACAGGATTAATAACCGGGAGCGTGAATTCCTTTGAGCATTCGACAAAGAACTTGGTAAGGAAAGGTGCGCCGGCTGCACCTGCGAGTGAATCCTTGAAAATGTGCTCATAGGATTCTATGCCTTTCTTGATCTTCTTGCGGCTGTCGCTGAGCCTTGTCTTTATAGTGCCTTCGGGGCAGTTCATCATCTGAGCGATGTCAGATACGGGCAATTCGTTGTAATAGTAAAGAAGCGTAGTCACATACTGTGCTTCACTCAGCTCTTCCTTAACGATCTTGTTGATAATGTCCCTGTTGGTCTTGACCGTTATATATGCTTCAGGGAGCGAATCCAGATTGTCATCTGCCTGCTCCGTGATCTCATTTGTCGCAATGGCATCTTCATAAGCGATGCCGGGCTTTTTCTTTGATCTGATATCGTCAGATTTGTAGAAAGCCGTTCTGCTGAGCCATGCCAGAAGTGCTTTTTCCTCTTTTATGGTATCGATGCTGTTATAGAGCGCCAGGTATGTATCCTGTGTAGCGTCTTCCGCATCTTCCTTGTTCTTAAGGATTCCGTAACATGTCGTATATACAAGTCTCTCGGACTTCTGATAGATCTCTGTGAAAGCGGATTCGTCGCCTTCCTTTGCCCTCTTTAACAGCTCGGCATATTCGGCATGAATGTCGTTGTTATCGTAATTGCCCATGATATTTACCTCCGTGACCCTCTATCTGCGATTATAGCATTGAGGAACTTTTTGGTTTTTTACTAAAACGCCGCTATGTGTTCGAAATCAGAAGTCCTTCTCGATATTGTAGTTCTCGCTGTAAGTTCTGACGGCAGATGCATACAGAGTGTCAATATCTTCATAGCCGACATAAATGTAGTAATTCTCCAAAACGCTGCTGCCTTCGCAAACGATCCTGTCGCCGTAGAAATAATCGCCATAAGGATACTCAACATCGAAGATATCCCTGATCTCAACACGGCCATCGTTAAAAGCGATGATATCGGAGAAACCGACATAATAGTAGTAAGTAAGAGACTTAAGATGATTGGTTGCTTTAACCTCATAGACCATATAGATATAGTTTTCTTTTGTATTGTAATCGCGTTCTATGCCGTCCTTTGCTGTAAGGAAATAGCAGCCGACATATTCAACAGAATCAATAGTTCCCTTGGCAGAATCGTCAAGTCTGGAATAGAAAGTGTCTTCGCCCTGCGACTTCATTTCATTGAGCAGGTCATCAGGAATCTGGTCCATTGAAGAAGCGAATTCATCAAGACCGGAAACCGTATATTCCTTTAAGTCGCTTGTAAGGATGTAGCCCTCGTCATAGCAGTATTCTTCCAGATCATAAAGGGCGCATGCTCTTACTGATACAACATCACCGTTTCTGAGGCTTCCGTATGCACCTGCGAACTCAAACCATATGTCGGATACAGGGGAAGAATCAACCTTGTCTGTATTAATCTCGGCATAGCCTTCACCTGTAATACCGGAAAATTCTACTGTAATGTAATCGAAAGGATCGAACTGCTCCCTCTCCTTGAGGCCTTCAACTTCCACTTCAAAGTCTGCATAAACGAAAGTTGCCTTTACATTCTCTTCAAGTCTCTTGGAAATATCCCAATCGAACTCTACGCTATCACCGTTGCTCAGGTCATCTGTGTTCCCTGCATTGATCTTGATATATTTCTTAAGGTCACCGTCATCGTACTCCACCTTAAGGTTGTCAAGATCATCAAACAAGCCGTCATAATCAAATGAATACTCTACGTAACCATCGTTGTCATATCCGGAGAACTTATAGTCCACATAGTCAGCCAGATTGATCTCTGCCTTCTTACCGCATCCTGCGAAAACGGATACCATGCTGATTGCTGTTGCTGTGCAAATAACGATCTTCTTTGTTGTGTTTTTCATTTTAAGTGCCCTCCACTTTTTTGGTTTTATACCTATATGTCGGCATGAATTCACGCCAGGTTTGGACTTTTTCGAAAAATTATTAATTTTTTCCGAAAAATATTTTTGAGGGCAATTTTATAAATTGAAAAGTCTATTTATATAAAATACTTTATCTGTTCTTTTTCTTAGCCTTTTTCTCGAGATACATGGCCTTGTCAGCTTTCTTCATGCAGTCAGTGACGCCGTGCCAGTCTGTAAGTTCGCAGGTACCTATACTTGAGCTTAGCTCGAACTGGTACTTACCGGACATGTTAACTTCGCGGATGTTATTGCGCACGGTTCTGATAAACTTGCCGAGCCTGCCGGGATCTGTCAGGAAAATAACCGCTTCGAACTCGTCTCCGCCCATTCTGGCCACGAACTCACCGGGATTAAGAGCGCTCTCGATTGCTTTAGCCGTCTCCTTGATAGCTTCGTCGCCTGCGTTGTGACCAAAGTTATCGTTGATATACTTTAGCTCGTCCATATCGATAGATGCGACTGCGCAGTTTTTCATCATTTTGCCGTCCTCATCGAAAAGCTCAGAGATGTGTTTCTCAAATCCGCGTCTGTTCAGTATTCCCGTGAGAGGATCCTTGATGTAAAGACTCATAACGTCGGCAATACCGAAGAGCTTGCTGTAGAGCTCGAGCTTATTGATATTCTGGCCTGCCTGCGAGAGTATGTATTCGATCTTAAAGTTAATAAAGTTCGGCATTGCGGTATCAGCGATGAAGAGAGCATAGCCGTAAACTTCATTCTTATATGCCAGAGGCAGATAGATGCGTGTTCCGCGCTCGTCATTCTCAAGCCCTTCAGGAAGAAGAATATCGTTAGTAAACGTTACATCCTTGATATGATCTTCGCCCTGCTCCGAATAATATCCGACAAGCACTCTGTCATTTTCTCTGTACTGGACAAGATAGACTGACCTGATGCTGTCGATGCTCCTCAACTGGTCAAGCGTGACCTGGATTGAAGTCTCCTTTGTGAGTGCTCCCTCGAAAAGCGCGTTTATGACAACGAACTCTCTTCTGTCATCCATAGATACTGAAGATGCGACGTTCTGCAGACAAAGCGACTTATAGATATCCCTCTCGACCACCAGATCGCCCGTGCTCTCACGAAGGATAAGGTTACCGGGAACATAGATATTCAGATCCTGCTTTTTGCCGTTGATAGCATCTTCAAGGACCTGCATGGCTATGTCCACGAAAGTATTATTAGATATCTCGATCGTAGTAATAGAAGGAATGTGAGCGCCTGCTTCGTTGGTATTATCGACACCGCTTATCATGGTATCACCGGGGATCTGATAACCTCTCTGTATCAGCTCATTACAAAGAGCGATCGCCTCGTAGTCATTCGAACAGATTATCGCTTCGGGCAGAGTTCCGTCGGGCTTAATGAAGCAGTCAGCCATCTCCGGGCCCTGGGTGATCCAGTAATTGCCGTGGAAGATCCGGTCTTCGCGAACCTCATAGCCGGCTTCCTGCATGGCTTTCTCGAAGCCCTCGCGTCTCTCGTAAGAGTCTTCAAGTTCATCCATACCGGTTACAAAGCCGATATCGTCAGTCTTACATTTGGAGATAACGTGCTTTGCGACTTCATACATGAGAGCTCTGTTATCGGGGATAATATTGTAGAAACCCGGGATGCCCGCTCTGATACATACGACCGGAGGAGCTTCCATATCATCGAGAAGGTCTTCGACTAAGTCCTTACCGAGATCTTCGTGTACAAGCGTGTCATAACAAAGAATAATGCCGTCGTAATCGTGAACATTAGGCAGAGACAAAATGCTCTTCAAACCATTAACGTGGAGAGGATTGCTGGTAGTAACTGAGCACATACCGAACACGTCAATCCTATGCCCCTTTTCCTGGGCATAGTAATCAAGGTGTCTCATGATGGACAGGGCAAAGTCCCTGTACATATCTCCAATAAACGCGCATATCTTCATGAGGATATTATACTACCCTGATTTCAGAGTGCAAAAATAATTTAGTTTTTTAAAGAAGCAGTAATTACCTCAGTGATCCCCGCTCAGCCTTTTCTTTGTAGAGTGCTTCATCAGCTCTTGCGAGAGCTGTCTGGAATCCGTCAAGTTCACCGTTGTAATTGGCATATCCGATGCAGGCTGTAAGCTCATACTTCGCGCCTGCCTCATCATTCAAGCGGATCAGCGTGGACTTGATATTGCTGCACAGTTCCTGGATCAGTTCTTCTTTATCGGTCTTGGCGATGATGATAAACTCGTCTCCGCCGTATCTGGCGATGAATGTTTTGTAAGGGTTGTCAGCACATGAAATCTTAAGAGCGTCCGCTGTCCTCTTGAGAGCATTGTCGCCTTCGACATGACCGTACTGGTCATTGATCTGCTTGAATTTATTAAGATCGATCATTAAAACATAATGAGTCAATCTGTCGGTGTTCTGTCTTAATGCTTCACTTGCAACGAATTTCTTAAGCTGTGTCCTGTTATTAAGTCGTGTCAGTTCATCGATCGATACCTGGTCATTCAGCGAGATGATATAGACATAGAGCATCATGATCGCACATCCGAAGCAGAAGATCGGGGCCGCGAGCCAAAGTGTCTGCCATATTCCGAATACAGTCAGTATTACAGGATAGATAGCGCATACCAGGTACTGTGTCCTGACAGCATAATTTTCTTTCCGGAATGCCCTTACCGCAGATCTGACTGCGCTGATACATATGTATATTGCCGGTACGGCAAGGAAAAGAATATAGAACAGATTCGTCAATTCTTTATTCTCATCGATGATAGTATCAGGAGCGATCAGCAACAGGGCCAGTATAACAGCTGGATTAACCATAGCAGGAAGCAGAGTGAGCATACGCGTCTTGAATGATGTTATGTATTGCTCACCTTGCGAGAGCTCAACATATACGAACCACAATCCCGTAATGGCACAAAGCAGAAGTGCATTCGTGAAATTAGCTGCCGCTGCTGAAAATCTTGTATAAGGAATAATGTCCGCAAGAATAAGCACCCATGCTATGTCACTAATAAAATACAGCATGTGGCTAATAGTAATGTTGACGAATATCACCTGCTTAGTCTGTCTGCCGACAGATCCCATCTCTCTTATAAGCATCATTCCGAAAATGATGATGCAGACGATATTGGCCTCTACATAATAAAACGTATAGTCCAGTTGCATACCGGAATTATATCACGGATTTTTTATGTTTTGAAAACACTGAAAGGTATGAATGTCTGTTATCTCTTTTTATTCTTGGATGCTGTAGCCTGATAGCTCACATCTATCAACTCGAAAACCTTCTCATCTGCGACCGTCCCATCCAGCAAAACGGTTATCCAGTGTCTCTTGTTCATGTGATATGAAGGCATTATTCCGTCTTCGTGGCACAGCATGTCATGAAGCATCGGATCGTTGATCTTCAGATTCATGCAGTCTACCGGTTCATCGCCCTCAAGACCAAGTCTGTCTCTTCTTACAAGCATTATGAGGGCAAACCATTTTCGATTATCTCTGTGCCTGAAGACACCGGAAACAAGATCTCCCTCCCATGGAAAATCCGGCTCAACTCCGTATTGGTTATTGATGTGATCTATTACTGTTTGGCGGTTCATAGGCTTTTACATCAGTCTCTTATAAACATCCAGCAAGCTTTCTATCTGGTACTTAAGAAGCCATGCAGCATTGCTGTATTCCACTTCTTCTTTCAGAACAGAAATAAGTTCAGGGAAATACATTTCAGTCTCCTTGATCATGCGGTAGATCCTGTCACGGCTTAATGCCCACGACATAGTCGTTATATTATTGCAGCGGTCAATGCACTTCACCAGAGCTGCCTTGGGATTGGAGGCGATCTTGGAATAGTATTCACGCATTATCTCATCGCGGTTTTCAGGTGTTGTCTTGCAGTGTGTAAGAAGTCTTACGAGTTCTTTTGTCTCATCGTTTACGGGGAGCTCTTCATAAGTAACGCCGCAGTCCTCCACTACATCGTGCAGGAGACATGCGGCGATAATTGCATCATCAGTTATGTTCATTGAAAGGGCGTGACACGCCAGGTTCAAAGGGTGGTAAATATACGGGATATCAGATTTCTTGCGTTTCTGACCCATGTGCGCTTCTGTAGCAAATGTGACGGCCTTAAGGGTATTTGTCAGGCCTAAGTTCTTGGCAGTAGTCTTCACATAAGTCTTCATGTGTTCCCAATTATATATTGCTTTCTTGGTAGCAAAGACACTCTGCTTTTCTTCGACTAATGCAGACACGGATACATCGAACAATTCTGCAAGCTTAATCAGTTTCTCAGTATCGGGCTTATATTCATCACGCTCCCAGGAAGACACAGCTTGAAAAGTTATACCGATCTTATCGGCAACCTGTTCCTGAGTAAGCCCCCGCTCTTCACGAAGTTGCTTGATATTTGTTCCTAAACTCATAAGCGCCCCTCCTTAATCGTTATAGCCTTCTGTATCTCCTATAGAGCCCCACTCCAGATCCACGTTGCAAAGCGATGCCTTCGGATTTACCTTGCGTGCTCTGGCCAGTTCTTCAACCATGTTGTTAAATATCTGTCTTTCGCGTTCGTTTTGAATAGGCGGCTCGAGGTCTGTTGCCGGTCTGTTGGCATTAATGAGATCGATGAATTGGTTCCAGCGTCTCGTTGACATTGTATCTTCTTTCATGTGTCTCACCTCCTTCAGCCTTAGAATAGAGGATCACACACCAATATTTTAGCGAGCGGGAATTGAAGTTTCAACGGAAAATTCAAGTTGTACTTGAGTTAATAACGCAAGTCTCTCTGCTAATGTATAATTCAATCAAATCTCTTACCAGGAGGGCTCATGAAGGTAATCGTCGCAATGGATTCATTCAAAGGCAGTCTCACTTCATTAGAAGCGGGCAATGCTGTCCGCGAAGGCATTCTGGCCTCCTGCCCTTCCGCTGAAGTCACAGTGATACCTCTTGCTGACGGCGGCGAAGGAACCGTTGATGCGATAGCCCCTTATATTCACGGCATATCAAGAACTCTTGCTGTCACCGGTCCTCTTAACTCTCCTGTCGAAGCGGATTATATTTTCGATCCGGTCAGCAAAACAGCTTATATCGAGATGGCAAAAGCATCCGGACTGACACTTATTAAACCGGAAGAACGGGATCCATATCACGCTACCACTTACGGCACCGGTGAACTCATCAAAGATGCAGTCAGATATGGCGCAAATAAGCTTGTTATCTGCATAGGCGGAAGCGCGACTAATGACGGCGGAGCAGGCATGCTTCAGGCATTAGGCGCAAAGTTTACTGATAAAGACGGCAAGGATATCTGTTATGGAAGTATCGGCCTGAAAGATCTTGCCAAAATCAGTCTTTCCGGCCTCATTGGCAAAGATCTCGATATAACAGTTGCAAGTGACGTTACTAATCCGCTCTGCGGACCGGACGGAGCAAGCCATGTATACGGCCCACAGAAAGGCGCATCATATGAGGCAGCCTGTAAGATGGACGGATGGCTCTTAAACTACGCAAAGACCGCAGGCTTTGATCCATACGAGAAAGGCACTGGTGCAGCAGGCGGTATGAGCTTCGCACTTAAGAATTTCCTTGGCGCAACGATCCGTTCAGGGGCTGATATCGTGACAGAGATAACCGGCGCTGAATCGCTTATCAAAGACTGCGATATCGTTATTACCGGTGAAGGAAGAATGGACAGCCAGACAGCTAACGGCAAAGCACCTTACAAGATACTTCATCTTGGTAAAAAATACGGCAGGCGCGTATTTGGAATAACAGGCATATTAGGTGACGGTTATGAAGAATGTATAAGCGCAGGATTTGAAAGGATCACACCTCTCATAACTCCCACAATGGATACTACAAAAGCAATCCAAAGCGTGATAGAAACGGCACGGTCTCTGTCCGAGAATTATCTTAAGGAGGTGCCTTAATGAAGATACTCGTTATAAGCTCATCACTTAAGCAGGAACACATAGATAAGATCAGCAAGACTGCAAAAGACCACGGCGCGGAAGTCAGCTTCACTAAGTCAGAAGACATGGTTCCTTCAGATTTTGAAGAGCCTGATATCATATACGGATTCGGCATGAATATCGCTAAGAAAAACAAGAACCTGAAGTGGCTCTGCGTGCCTTCCGCTGGTGTTGATTATCTGATGAAACCAGGCGTCTTCGCAAACGATAATTGCAAACTCAGCAATTCTTCCGGATCTTACGGAGTAACGATCGCAGAGCACATAATAGCAGTCACGCTCATGATGATGCGCCGCCTCACTTCATACTACGGTTCTACTCTGGAAGGCAGATGGGAGACTACACATTGGCCTCAGAGCTCACTAAAAGATTCCAGGATCACCGTTCTCGGCACAGGAGATATCGGCACTTCTTTTGCCAGAAGGGCACGCGCATTCGAGCCAGCGAAGATAACCGGCATAAGCAGATCCGGCATGAGTAACGATCCTTCTTACGATGCAGTGCGCAAGATCGATTCTCTTGATGAAATCCTTCCTCTTACTGACCTTCTGGTAATGAGCCTGCCTGCTACACTTGAAACAGATAACATACTTGACCGCAAGCGCATTTTCGGGATGCCGGAAGGCTCATATGTGGTCAATGTAGGGCGCGGAAATGCCATCGATGAAGACGCTTTATGTGACGCACTCGAGAGCGGTCACCTTGCCGGTGCTGCCCTCGATGTATTTAAGACTGAGCCTCTGCCTTCTGACAGCAGACTCTGGAAGACTAAGGATCTTCTCATTACACCTCATATAGCAGGTAACCTGACGCTTGATTACACGCTCGATAAGAATGTTGATATGTTCACTTCAGACCTTAACAACTTCCTTGAAGGACGCTCTCTGAAATATGAGGTAGACAGGGAAAAAGGATACTAAGCAAAAAAGGGGGTGTCTCAACACGAGACAACCCCTTCTTCCCTTTTTGTAATTGTTCCTTAGCTTCGTTTAGCCTTCGATGGCTATGGTATTATTGGCGGGCAGCTGCTTTAATTCCTTCTTCGGGATAGAGAGCCTGAGAACGCCGTCCTCAAATTTGGCCTTAACGTCTTCTACCTTGACGCCTTCGCCGACATAGAAACTCCTCTGCATAGAGCCTGCATACCTCTCCTGACGGATGATCTTACCGTGCTTATCCTTCTTTTCCTGATCGTGGTCCTTAGCTGCACTGATCGTCATGTAACCGTCTTCGAGCTTGACATTGATCTGGTCTTTCTTAAAGCCCGGAAGATCCACATCCATCTCATAATCAGTGTCTGTCTCGTGTACATCAGTGCACATCAGGCGGCGGGCATTTTTCCCGTAAAGGTGCTTATCGATATTCGCCAGTTCGTGCGTAGGAAAACCCCACAGATCGTCAAACAAATCTTCTCCAAATAAACCGGACATCAACATAATAATCATCTCCTTTGAATGTTGTTATCCGAGCATTAGAGCGGAGGTCTGATCTATTGATCTTCGTTCCTTTGTTCCGCCTTCGATTATAGTACGCAAATTAGCACTGTCAACATGAGAGTGCTAATTCTTCTGAACAATATCGGAAATTCTTTTTGTGCAGTTTTTAATCCGCCGTTTTTTTCAGGCGGGACTATAATGATGGGGGCTCGCAAGCCTTATTCCCATTATTATTTCAAAATAATACCGTCCCAATATCCATTTCCGGTACTTGGGACGGTTTTGATACTTCTTTTGTGAATGTAACAGTGTTACAGTGCTAAGCCTTCTGCTCTTATGCCTCAGGCAAACCGGCGCCCATCATGGCACAGGCTTCCTCAACTGTTGCTGCCTGATCAGCATCGATCAGTTCGATGATCCTGTCGATCTGAGGGATCGTGCGGTAGCCCTTGGGAACGAGCTGCTCGTACTTATACATCTCGTTGATGTCTTCCTGATAGATGTCGATCATCTTCTGATTTTTCTGACCTTCTCTGAACTTCTCGGTCTTCTGCATGTTCATGTAGTCAGCATTCTTGTTGAATTCGTCTCTCTTACTTCTTGCGATCTTAAGACCGATGAGGATTATGCCCAGGCAAACGATCAAGCCGGCGAAGATTCCGCCGTAAACCGTATCAGCCATTTCTCTTTGCGTTGCAGCATACTGCGATGATGACAAAGCATAACTTCCTCTGGTGTATACGTTATTGATTGCAATAAGGATAGTTATAACAGTAATAACGATATATGAACCGATGCCTCCGACCATAAAAGGCCAGAAGAATTTCATAAGCGATCTCTTCTTGTAGTCAGATGACTCATACATCGGGAACTCGCTCTGAGGTCTGATCAACCTCTTGAGTTCCTCAGTCTCACCCAGGAGTTCTTTATATCTCCTGAGTTTAGTAAGCAGTGTGTCCTTTGGTGACTCAGCTGCAACGCTATATTCCTGTTGCTTCATTCCGCACTTGGGACAAGCCGATGCCAACGGGTTCATCATCGCGCCGCAAAACCTGCAGTATTCCATACGTAACCTCCCTAAATAGATCTACCCTTTATTTCTTTAGAAAAAACCTGTGCTTTTAGGCACAGGCTTCCTCAATCGCTTAAATAATACAATAATAAATTATCCTTTACAACAATCATTCCCAGCAGACTTTATTCCTGCCGGTTTCCTTTGCAGTGTATAGTCTCTCATCGGCTGTACTGATATTTTCTTCGATCGTTTTGGAAGGATCGAAAAGGCTACAACCGAAGCTCATCGTACACCTGATAATGGTGCCGTCAGCATCGATATCTGACTCCATCAGTTTGAGCCTCATCGCTTCCGCTTTCTTCACTGCTCCATCGAGATCCGTATCACGCATTATCATTACGAATTCCTCACCGCCCCATCTGTAGAGGCTGTCGGTATCACCGCAGGATGATTCAAGCAGATTCGATGCGAACCTCAACACATCATCACCTGCGTTATGTCCGTAAGTATCGTTGACACGCTTGAACTTATCGATGTCACCGATAAAGACAGACATTATCTTGCCTGAACCCGGAATGAGATAATCCTTATACTTGCCTCCGAAGTCATAATAGAAACCCATTCTGTTCTTAAGGCCCGTGAGCTTGTCATGATGCGAATCTTCAAGGAATGTCTCAGACTCTAATGCGATACCGCAGATCAATGCCGCAAGAGAGAGTTTCTTAACATCTGATTCAGCATCAAAACCCTTATCCGCTTTTTTGTTGATGAGCTGCAGTGCACCTATGAAGTTGCCGTTGATGTCTGCAACAGGAAGAACCATTACCGACTTGGTCTTGTATCCTGTCTGGATATCGATCTCATGATTAAAATCAGGATCGTTGTATGGATCGTTCGTGATGATGGTCTTCTGTAACTTTAATGCCTTGCCTACAAGACCCGTTCTATCTGATATGACAAGCTTATCAACACCGGTTGCAGACATCGTCCATATCTGTTTCTTTCTCTTATCCCATTTCCAGAAGCTTGCTCTGTCTGCATCAATGATCGTTTTCGCGAGAACAGTAAGATACGAGAAAAGAAGGTTGTGATCATCACTGCCGTTCATGCACATGTCTTTGTAAAGGCTGTCAGTGATCTCGAGGATCGTGTTAAGGATCGTGGAGTTATCACCCAGAACGACCTCACTTACAAGAGGCGCGGGCTTAACGTCAATATCACTCACATTATCGAAGATCTTCTTCTCATCGTCCATATGCATGAGGTATACCTTCACGCCTTTGGCAATGTATTCTTTGAGTTTAGGGATCAGCTCTTCGTAATACAGATGCACATTCGAACGGTGCGCTGAGATCTCGATATAAAGATATGTGCCCTCAGCAAGATATTTCTCGTAAGGCTTAACAGTATTGGTATCACCTGTATAGACGACATTATTACCTTGGATCATCAGATTGAAGCCGTAGCATCTTCCTTTAAGCTCAGGTGAATGATCTGTCGGGATGGAACAATTAAACCATGTCTTATCCAGCTCCTCACAGGAGATAAGCTCGTACCAGAAGTCATTGCAGCCTTCAAGTCTTGAGAGCATATACTTAAGATCTTTCCGTACTTCTTCGCAGGGAGCGACAATTGTAACAGGAATATGCACGAGGAAATAAAGCAGATCGACGAGCATACCGATTCCGCTGATGTGGTCTCCGTGAGTATGCGTAACAAGAATGTAGATGTGCTTATACTTTGTGAGATCCCACTTCTTCAGAATATCGAAAGTATCCATCGGACAATCGATAAGAATGAGGTCGTTATTGTCTTCAAAGTAAGCACTGTTCTGCTGATCCGAAAATGCAGACCCTCTGCCGAAAAACGTCAGCATCTTTATCCCTCCTTCTCAGAACCTTGAGCAGGTCCGATAAGTCTCAATATCTCAAATCCGTCTGCCTTACCTTTGAGCTTAATAGGGTGATCCAAAGGTTCGAACTTCATTCTTCCCTCAAGCCTGTCAGCGCAGGAACGGCTGATATAAACTGTGCCGCCCGGCGCGTTGGCCTCAAGTCTTGCAGACGTGTTGACCGTATCGCCTATCGCTGTGTAGTCCATTCGTTTCTCAGAGCCCATGTTGCCTACGACCGCGGGACCGTAATTAATTCCGACACCGACGTTGAGTTCTTCGCCGATCTCTTCCTTAAGCTCTGCTGAGATCTTTTTCGCGCCCTCTACGATACCGAGAGCAGTAACTGCTGCATGGTATACCGGATCGTCATCATCGATAGGCGCGCCCCAGAAGGCCATCATGGCATCTCCTACAAACTTGTCAACAGTGCCCTTGGTATCATCAACGCATGCGCTCGCCATCGTAAGATATCTGTTAAGGATCTTAACTACTACCTCAGGTGAGAGTCTTTCCGACATCGTTGTAAAGCCTCTGACATCAACGAAAAGGACCGCGATATCAACAGTCTTACCGCCAAGCTTCAACGCATCCGTACCTTCCTTAAGGATCTCTCCAACAATGTTAGGAGCAACGTATCTCTCGAAAGTCTTGGTAACGCTCTGTTTTGCGATCGCTGCACGGATGTAGTTGGAAGCTACGCTTACGACGAACAAAACAAACAGTCCCAAAGGCAGCCACAACGCATGAGTTATGTAACCCATCGAATAGATCATCATGGAGCATCCTATCGCTGCTGCTTCGCAGATTATCAATGCGGGCACAGTAAAAAGAAGTCTTCTGTTATTGCAGAAAAGGAAGAACGCAAAGCATACGAGGAATAATACGCCCAACTGAAGAAAAACAGGCGCTTCCACTTTGTAATTACCGTCCAAAAGACATTGGATGACGTTGGCCTGATACTCGACGCCGTACATCATCTCGCCTCTCTCGATCGGGGTAAAATATGCATCCTGAAGTCCGGGTGCATATGGTCCGATAAGAACTATCTTGCCAGCGTAGTATGATGAAGGGACTTCACCGTTTATAAGATCGCTGATGGATATGCCGTCATAATAATCCGTCGGGCCACCTGTATATGAGACGTAGAAACGGCCTCTTCCGTCAACCGGAGGATTCTCAATGGTCATGCCCTTTGTTTTCGCATATGCAGAAGCAGTCTCATAAGCCATTGAATAAACGCGCTTTCCTCCATCTCCTTCGGGCTCGATATACATAACTGCATGACGCATAACGCCGTCGTTGTCATACATCGCATTAATGTGACCTTCAACAGCTACATTCTTAAGTTCATCATAAGGTTCTTCATAACTCAGGATCGCATAATCGTTAATGACGACGGTCGCTCCGAATGTCCTTTGCGTTCCGAAATGTGCCTCCGTCGCAGTAACCACTGTACCGAGATTTGCAGCAGCTTTAGCAAGATCAGCATCTGCTTCTTCATTGGTATGACCTGCATAGAGCGTATCGATCGCAACTACTGCAGGAAGATTGTCAGGATCAGAAGAGAGCGCATCAAGAGCTTGGGCCATAACAGACCTGTCCCAGGTGTTATAGGGGCCAAGAACCTGGAAGTCGCTCTCATCGATACCAATAACTACGATATCACCCGGCACGGTCTCACGTCGCTGAAAAAGCTCATCGCTAAACCATAATTCTGCACGGCTGAATACACCCGAACCGCAAAGCACGGTAATCGCGAGCGCACCTACCAGAGAGGCAACAAGAGTCTTGGTGTTACTCTTTTTCATAGATCAATCAGCCTTGCCCGGAGACTTGGGATACCGGCGGTTCGAGTCCCTCAGAAACAAGTTCAAAATACATTTCATCATTTGGCAAGTAATATCTCTCATAAAGCGTTAATCCGTCTTCTTGGCTGTCAAACGTGAGTGAGACCCAGTCTCCGTTGTACCAGCCAAGATAACCGTTGTTAGGATTCTTAACAATATAGACCGTTCCGAAATCTTCTGAGGTCGCACCCCAGATTTCTTTAGAGCAACCATCCGGGACAGTCGGAGTTGACGATCCGGTAGGCTCTGCAGTCGGCGTAGCCGTAGCTGTTGGAGTTGCAGTTACTGTAGGCGTTGACGTTACTGTAGGTGCAGCAGTAGCCGTAGGTTCTGCAGTAGGAGCAGCTGTAGGAGTTGCAGTAGCAGCCGGAGTTGCTGTTGCTGTCGGTTTGGCCGTTGTCTCAGGCTTTGTTGTAGCCGCAGGCTTAGGCGTTATCGTAGGAGCCGATGTAGCAGTCGGCGTTGCTGTCAACGGCGGAGTTATTGTAGGCGTAGCCGTCGGTGTAGTGACATTTCCGTCATCTTCAGGCGCGGCTGTCGGTGTAGGTGTAGCAGTCAATGTAGGCTCAGCCTGGTTACCGGGATCAATCACAGTAGAGGTATCACCATTTCTTCGTGCCAACAGTTCAGTTTCATCATATCCGGCAGATGAAACAACTTCATTAAGCAGGCGTTCATCCCGTGTAATGCATTGGACAACAAAATCCGACAACTCATCTACGGAGCACTTGCTGACTGTGATATCTGTTTTGGTCTGACCATCTACTTCCGTATTCGTAATAATAGCCTGCTGACCTGCATTCAGCGTAACTTCAGCAGCTTTATTACTATCTGATGCGGGATTATTCCCCACAATTTGGACAGTGCCTGATGTGAGTGTGATCTTTGTTGTATTCCCGCTGACACTTGTAACATGACCCGATGTACCTCTGATACCGACGGTCATATTGGAAGTTTTTATCTCAAAAGTCTCATCTTCTTTCAACTTCTCGGTAACTTCAAAGAAAAGCGCGCCTTCTGTCAGATTGAGTTCAAGCTGCTTTGCGCTCTTTGTAAACTCTACTCTGCTGTTTGACTCAAGAGTAACGATCTTTGTCTCATCAAGACCGATAGAAGCCAGTCCGTTATAACCGGTGCTGAGTGCATCACCGGACTGGAATCTGATGTTATTCATGACAGGCTTGATCTCACCTGCAGAGTTCTCGATATTGACAGTTCCTTCAACACGAAGGAGTCTCATGGTTGTAGCCGTGTATTTGTTCCCCGAAAGAACAATAACAGTCACAACAGCAGCCACTGCAACCAGAGCTACAGCAGCTATATAAATCTTGGTTTTCTTGGATAAATTATTGATTTTGTCGATCAGGCTCATAAGCAATGCCTCCCCCGCTAAAGGTTAATTGATCATTAGAATATTATATCATAGAAGGCACATATAAGAGATGGCCGGCTAAGCTGTAAAAGTATAACCGGCCATTCTTATAATTATCTGTTGTTACGGATCATGAGAGTCATGAAGTTCATAGTATTCGTTCATTACTTCATCCGCATCGCGGCACTTTTCGGAAGGCACCGGATACAGATCATTCCCTTCACGATAATAGAAATTACCCTCGTTTTCATATCTGCTTGCGGCATCGTTCCAAATATCTTCACAATAGAAACACTCTTTTCCGTTTACATCTGTAGTCCTGATTAGATCAAGGTCATATAGGGTCCCATTGGGACCGGTGACATCAGATACAAACGGGGCCCAATAATTATAATTTGATTCGTGCCATACACCTCCGGAATAGGTCGGTGTCTGAGATTGAGACGGTGGCGCCGTAGGCGTTATGGCAGGCGTTGAACTTGTAGGGGTGTACTTGAAATACACTTTTGTAGAACCGGCAAATTTAAAAGTAATTGTTCCGTTATTCTCATAGCGTTTTAAATCATACCAATAATCATCAAAGTAACCACTATATGAAGATCCGGAATGTAGTACATAAATCATATGGCCATTATAAGTTACACCCCAGGCTCCTTTTACTTTTTCATCATCACTATACGAATCAGGATCCATCGATACCGCCGGGACTCCCGGTCCGGATACTACTGCTTCAGAATAATAAACAAATCTGAAAACTTCTAACGAGAAGGTGTTGTGTGAACTTGAATAACTAAGATCATACCAGTCTCCATCGTAGTAACCTCTGTATTGAGGGATTCCCTTTCCATAATCCTCAGCTGCATCGGCATTATCAAGTTGACATATATATACCGTTGATCCACGATAGTCAGCACCCCATAAAGAAGACTTTATATATCCGGATGGTACACTCGGGCCACCTGCAGCTGGTGTCGCTGTAGCAGTAGGAGCAGCCTCAGTCGGTACAGTCGGCATGATCACCTCATGTTTATACATGTAACCGTCATAGTAGTCTTCTCCGGTCGCTTTGTTCGTGAAATAAACATAGCACCATCCATTGCCGGCAATTGCGTTCTGTTCAAGCTCAACCCAGCTTCCACCAACATAACCGTAGTACAGGTTATCTCCGTCAGGAACGTCCTGATAGCAAACAAATATCGTTGTTCCCTCATATTCAACGTCCCAGGCATAATCCGCAATTTCGCATCCCGTCTTAGGAGTAGGCGTTGCCTTCACAGTAGGAGTTGCAGTCGCTGTCGGAGCAGCGGTTGCAGTTGGTGTCGCAGTAGGCGCAGTCGTTGTCGTCGGCATTACAGAAGGTGTCGTTGCCGGTGTCGTCGTAGGTGTAATCGAGGTTGTCGGTGCAGCCGTTGTTGTAGGCTTTGCAGTTGGAGTTGCTGTCGCCGGCGGCGTTATCGTCGGCGTTGCTGTCAGAGGCGGAGTTATTGTCGGAGTAGCGGTTGGTGCAAGATCCTCCGACTCGTCAGAAGACTCTTCTGTCTCCTCTGTCTCTTCCGTTTCTTCGGTTCCGATTTCGGCAAGAGCATCTTCAACGACATCTAACAGTTTTTCCTTGTCCCACCCGGTATACTCGCAGACACGGTCAAGGAGCTCTTCATTCTCTGCGAGCATACGGAGTGGAAATTCAGGGAGATCTGTTTCGGACACATCTTTGAGTTCAAACTCAACCGTGCCTTCTGTTCTGTCAGAATACAGGTAGACTTTTATCTGCTTTCCGCCTTCAACGCGTGCAGTCTTCCTCTCACCTGTGTCAGGGTTAGTTGCAGATACTTCTACAACGCCATCGGTAACAACGAGTGATTCTCTTTTGTCAGATTCATCGTAGTAAACGTAGCCGGAAGTACCTCTGATACCTACGGTCATGTTCGATGTGTGGATCTCGTAGATCTCATCATCTTTAAGGTGCTCTGTTACTTCGAAAAACAGTGCACCCTTTGTGAGCTTAAGTTCAAGTTTCTTGTTCTGCTTCTCGAATTCCACACGGCTGTCAGACTGCAAGGTTACGATTTTCGTATCATCAAGACCGACAGATGCAATTCCGTCACTTCCTGTATTAAGTGCATCGCCTGATTGGAATCTGATCTTATCGATAACAGGCTTAGTGCTGCCCTTAGAATCTTCGATATTGACCGTTCCTTCGACACGAAGGAGTCTCATGGTCGTCGCGGTATAGCCATTGTTGGATATAAGGATAACAGCCACGATGATGCCGATGATCAGGACCGCGCCGATGCCTGCGAAAGCTATCTTTTTTGCTTTTGGTAAACTCTTTAACTTATCGATCACTGACATAAGATCATCCCCCCGATTGCCTTTGTGTCATCCTTATTATTTTGATTTTATCATACAGTTCCAGAGCAATTTGCTCAGAATCTTTTCTCGCTTCAGTCACCGGGAACAGATGCCGGAGTTGGCGTTGATGCCGGTGTCTGTGTTGCTGTAGTAGAACCCGTCGGAACGCCTGTAGGCTTGGCCGCCGGCGTTATGGAAACCGGCGGAGTAATAGTCGGTGCAGAGGGGCCGGCAGGCGTTCCGTCGACGGGTTCAGGTGTAGGTATGTGCTCCTTAGAGGGAGCGGCTGTAGGAGTTGTTGGATTTGTTACTGATATATTTATATTGCTATCTTCTGCGAGAATACCGATTGTTTTATTCAACAGTTTTTCCTTATTCCAACTTGTGAATGCGCAGACTCTGTCGGGCAGAGCTTCGTTCTCAGCGAGCCTCTGAAGAGGGAATTCGGGGAGGCCTTCTTCAGAGACCTCGCTAAGCTCGAATTCGACAGTATCTTCCTTCCTGTCGGTGTAGAGGTAAACTTTTATCTGCTTGCCGCCTTCAACATGGGCGGGGTTTGTCTCACTTGTCTTGGGATTTGTTGCTGATATTTCAACTATACCGTCAGTGCGAAGCAGTCTCATATTTGCGGCTGTATAACCACTACGGCTCAATACAACTACTGCCACGGAAACAGCGATAAAAGCTGCCGCGGCAATGGCAATAACTATCTTAGTTTTCTTGGGAAAATCCTTTAAACCGTTTGTCAAAGCCATACCCGACGCCTTCCTGGTTTGTACTTTAACAAACCTGATAAAGATAACGCATTTATCAGGATAATGCAATAGTTTTTTGAAATTTTCCCGAAATTTTTTCTTCGGGCTAAATCTACTTCAATTCTGCCGGTCAGAACCAGTAATCTTTCTCCTTAATTTTCTTATTTACCTGAATAAGCCGCGGCACATTATATTGGACCTGGTCCATCAGCTCATCAAACGATTCCGCCTTATAACACATGCCCGGAATAACATCACTTGTCGCAACATAAACTGTTGCTTCGCTGTCCCAATAAATGTTGATCATATTTTTCATTTGTACTTCCTCCGAGTAAAAAAGAATACTGTTCACTCACACCTGTTCTCAAAAAGAGTTTTAGTGTGAGTGACAGCATTCATCTATCTATACACCGTTTCCCTGATCCCGGCTTTCATCTTGCGAAGACGTCTCCGTCGGTGCCGTTGTTGGTATCGGGGTCGGCGTATTCGTCGTCACGGGTGTCGGCGTATTTGTGGCTTTAGGCGCTTCAGTCGGCGTCGGAGCAGCAGGCGCTACATATCCGGATGAGGGAGGGGTACCGTCATTAAAACTGCTGATCATAAGAACTGCATACAGCTGCCCGTTATACTCCATGACGCCGACACCGCATTTCTGGCTGCCACCTCCGGAACTGCAGCAGCAATAGATCATATTGTTGTAGTGTCCCGGAGAGTTATACCACTTGTTAAATACGTTCTGAGCATCGCAGCACCAGCTTGCCCAGTAGATATTCTCTGCCCAGCCGGTATCACCGGAAGGTGAATTGTGCGAGAAATCATCTGTCAACTCCCGGCAGCGTGTATGTACACGCTCCTGACATGTGCTGTCCATCTTCAAAGGCACATAGTATGTGTACTTAAACTCAACCGCTGTCTCCTTGCGCAGATTGTTGATCAGACGGAGAAGTTCATTCTCTTTTGAAGAATTGAAGCTGTAAGTCGGCGCTGTCGTAGGCGAAGGAGTTGCCGTCGGCTTGGGTGTCGACGTAGGCTTAGTTGTGGGCCTGGGAGTCGACGTAGGTTTCGTTGTGGGCTTTGCCGTAGGCTTAGGTGTTGCCGTAGGCTTCGTTGTGGGCTTGGCCGTAGGCTTAGCTGTCGGCTTAGGTGTTGCCGTAGGCTTCACTGTTGGCTTAGCCGTAGGCTTGGGTGTTGAAGTAGCCTTCGGTGCCGTAGGCCTTGGTGTTGATGTGGCTTTAGGTGCTTCAGTTGTTTTCGGAGCTTCTGTTGCTCTAGGCGCCTCTGTCGCTTTTGCTTCAGGAGCTTTAGTAGGATCGGGTGACGAAGCAACAGTTATCGCTGCTTCGTCAGAAGATCCTGTGGTCTCAGGTCCAGTCTGCGTCATTTCTGACTCGTTA
This sequence comes from Clostridiales bacterium, assembly GCA_017427465.1. Taxonomy (GTDB): domain Bacteria; phylum Bacillota; class Clostridia; order Saccharofermentanales; family Saccharofermentanaceae; genus Saccharofermentans. The sequence goes on from JAFRST010000011.1 coordinate 50,650, forward strand.
CCTTCAGGAGCAGAAGTGTCGATTTCTGAGCCGCACGGAACCGAACTGATTTGGTCAGCACTGTTATCTTCATCAGTAGCGATGTTCTCGTCTTCATAAGAAGATAATGCTTCGGCGATCTCTACCGGATCTTTACCTTCTGCCTGCATGGTCTCTATGAGCTCCATCTCTTCCGGTGAGATATCAACTGCCGTATCAGGTCTTTCCGATCCGAATGCACAAGCCGACAACGCAGTGAATGTCACCATCGTTGAGAGAATAAAAGAAGTTAACTTAATTCCTTTCATGATTCTCACCTCACCGTTAGAAGTCATTAAGAACCCATCTCGGCACGGAGCTGATCAAGCTCTTTTTGCTTTCTTGCTGCTGCATTTGCGGTAACTTTTGTATCTACATAGAAGTATCCAAACTCCTTATTGTTATGGCCTTTGATACTTCTGTGATGCTGATCTATCTCGTTTTGGAGCTGTGCCATTCTGTCCTGCTTCTTCTTACGCTCTCTTGCCTTCATAGGATCCTCTGAAGAAACTGCAGGCGCAGAAGATGTTGATGAACCGGAGCCCAGAGTCGAACCGAAGATCATGAAAGCGATTCCCATAACTACGAGTGCAAGTACAAAAGCTACTATTCCGATAAGGTTCTCGATAATAAGCACTGTGAAAGGTGCAATGGTAAAGAAGAAGATAGTGTTGATTACGCTGCTCAGATAGTAATCGTTCATCGAGAGCATAACGATGCAACAGATGCCTGTGATAACCGTAACTCCGAGACCGATCATCGGGACGATCACTGCATCAACTAATGCAACAAGTCCGAAGACCAGTGTTCCAACTCCGCCAAGGAGCAAGATCCCACAGATCGTAAAAGCTATCTTTCTTCCGGTTGTTCCTTCCTTGAAAAGATCGATGGCTGCGAAAACTGTCAGTGCAAGGAAAACGACGCCGACAGCAATGCTGATCCACATGTTATAAAAATATCCGCTTGTTCCTGTTGTCCATACAGTGTCCTGTGATGATGAAGAGATTGCATCCCACCAACCTGTTTTCAAAAGATCGATCTGCTGACCGAAACCGTTATTGATAATGAACATAACGATTGCGACCAAAAACATTACGACCGATCCGCCCAAAGGCAGAAGTGCCATGCTGTTTAGCAGCTTTCTTAATGTTGTGTTGCCCTTGATCTCATCGATCGTGCCAACTGCGTTCTTTGCGACCAATCTGTAAGGCCAGCTGATAATTCTTAATACGGTACCCATTTTTTGTTCCTCCTGTTTTTTCGATGAGTTCTTCATCTTTTACCTATAAGTCGGTTCAGGATTGCAAAAGGTTCATGTTTTTTGAAATTTTTTTAAAAATTTTTCGGCGGACGCAAAAACCGCTCAACCATAGGCCTTCAGGCCTTTAATCCGTGTAGGTTTTGGTGCATAAAACAGCGGCACCGCCAAAATCATGCGATGCCGCTTAAAAGATCAATGTGTATATATTACTTATTACGGAGCTGACAGATCTGTTCTTCTTTAGAAGCTATATCCCTTATATTTTTACAGCGGGGATCATTCCAGATCTTCTTCCACTTATCATTAAGGATGTTGCCGAGGGGCTCATCAGAGAGCCAGCTTTGACACGGAACCACATTGCCTGACGGTGAGATTGCCATGTTGCTCAGGCAGGCACCACACGAAGGAACATCAAGTCCCATCTCAGTCAGACGCTCCTGGCTGACCAAGCCGGGCGACGTAAAGCTTATCTCCATATCGTGTGAATAAGCATACTCGACAGCTTCCTTAAGTGACTGATAGAGTTCTTCCCCTTCTATCCTCAATTCTTCAGAATCTTCGCTTTTTGCGTTGCCGGTGAGGATCAGGCCTGAACAGGTCACATATATGATGCCCAGACCGTGCAAGAATTCCAAAGTCTTCTTATAGTCCTTATTGAGCCTGCAGATAGGCGTATTGATGCTCATGTTGATGCCGGCAGCGATCGCATTCTTGATCCCGGCAAGCGTCTTCTGATAATTTGGTGCACCGACAAGTCTGTTATGGACCTCTTCATCACAGGAATAGAAAGTCACCTGAAGATTATCAAGCTCAGCCTCGCGCAACCGGCGGCAGTAGTCTTCAGTGAGCCTTACACCGTTCGTGTTAAGACGTGTAATAAACCAGCGGCCTTCCTTGATGAGTTCGGGAATATCTTCGCGGATGGTAGGCTCGCCGCCCGTGAAAGTAATCTGTGAAACCTTCTCTTTGCGGAGGATATTGATTATCTTCTTCCACTCATCGGTCGTAAGTTCCTTTTCTTCGGCGCATTTCTGGTCTGCAGCGTAGCAGTGAACACACTTCTGATTGCAGTTCCACTTACCGCCTTTTGACATTGATGATACGAGAAGATCCATTCTGTGGGGCGCGGTCATGTATTTTGAGTATTCACCGATCGTGAGAGTCTTGCAACCGATATCAACAGCTTCGCCTTTCGCGACCGCTTCGAAAAGATCGACGTAATAGTAAAGGTCATCTTTAAGGACTTCGTCTTTTACGAAGGGGAAAACGTTCCTGACACCATGGCATGTCTTTTGGATTATTTTCTCAAGATCTTCATCAGTCATGGATCCTTCTCCGAATTTGTTGACGTTCTTAACGTATTCGGTCAGGAGGATTGCGCCGGACTCATTGATCGGCAGGATCTCAGAGCCGTTGATTATGACCATAGTCTCAGCAAGCTTGAAGGGCGTGAACTTGGGCGGGATCATGTGCATTCTGATGACGCCCGGGCCGTCAGGATTCCAGGTAGTATGGATCACCTGTTTCCAATTGGATAATTCATACAGTTTCTGTTTAAACATCTTTTGCACCGTCCTTCAGGATCTTCCTGATCCTCATGGTAGAGACCTTAGTTCCGTAGAAGTCCTTTTTCGCGCAGCCCGCACGGCCGCCGCCGGCACAGGCACATGCACAGGCACAGGCACATGCGCAGGCACAGCCGCCCCCATGGCCGCCGTAATGGCCGTGATAGCCGGTATGACCTCTATATCTGTCAGAAAAACGGAAAAACAAAGCAACAGCAACTAAAAGTATAATTGGTGCGAAACCTTCCAAAAACACGCCTAATTCAGTCCAGAAATGTGAAACATCCTTATATTTGAAATCGTAAGACCCAGGCTTGTATCCGACCACTATATTGGCTTTTTCTCCGGCTTTTAACGAACCGGTACAAACCAGATGCTCTCCTTCAAGCTTAGCATTGGTGGTGTGCTGAACAACATTTACAGCGTTCCACCTGATCTCATATTTCTCGACCGGGATCTCATCGAACCACCCGGGAGTATAGTCGTAGACATAAAGACCCGACCAGACCCCGCCATTGCCATAGAGGTCAGGAGTCTCAAAAAGATTCTCCTGAACGAAAGAAAAACTGAAGTGAATTATATCTCCGGCATGATATGTCGTACGGAACTTGACCTTGGCAAAGCTGCCGTAGTCACTCATATAATTAACTGACTTGATGTTATCCGTGAGCGCTTTGAATTCATGCGCATTGGAATTAGGAAGGCCTATCTTGACCCATTTGAATGGCTTGTCGACTTCGTCAATGATAACTTCCCAATCGAACGTATAAGTGAACTCGACAGCACCGTTATCAAGCAGATCAGCTTCGATACCGAAGTAATGTATCTTATCGTAGTAAACCTTCAAAGCTTCGGTCTTGCGGGGCAGCATAAGTAAAACTGAAGCAGCCACAAGAAGCGCAGCCAGTACAGCCATTATCTTTTTACAAACCCTTGTCATTTCCTTGTTCCTTTCGAGCCCTTCACACCAAACAATTAATTACCGGCATAAGCCTTATGCGAACCGGTATACTCACATTCACCGGGCCTTGTGAACGAGAAAACAAACTTATATGGCATATCAGCTTCCCTGTACTCTTCGCTGACCGTATAGAATACTATCAGCTCTGTACCCGGCGTCAGCGATTCATCGTCAGTAAGGCCGCGGTAGAAGGTATCGTCCGAGAAATAGATCTCAATGGCATTAGAATCTGCCGCAGAGTTCGTAGTCTTAATTGTCACGGTCTCGACAAACCAATTCTCACCTTTCAATTGATCGGCATAAATCTGTTCGATCTTGTCATCGGTGAGCTGTATAAGTGTTGTTTCAGCAACCGCCTCTGAACCGCCGCCTGCCGTATCAAACGGCGTATTCCACTGAGTCTCAACTGTCATGGTCTTAGCTGCACCGCTCATGACATAGACGCCCAGGAAGACCGCTACACCCGCGCTGATAACGCCCAGGAAGATCATGAGAGCGATACCGCCCTTATGTGTCGTCGCGCCAGACAGGATATTCTCCGGATGCTTGGGATCGATCCTGATGTTCAAGTTCTGGCCAAGAGCTACATCCGAATCTTTCTTGACTATAAAGTCGTCATAGACGGATTCGTACTGTACTCCGTCATATGAATACCGGAACAACGGTGAAGTATGGATAAAAGTAAATCTGCCGCCGCCTTCACCGGAATCATGACTGACATAGCGGACGTATCCCGCACATGTCGCATTGATCTCTTCGGTGTACAAGATCTTGCCGGAGAGTGCCTTCATAACTGTTAAGACCAATATCGCCAATCCGGTTATTCCGAAAACAACAACGCCCAGAAGAAGGAAGAACTCTGCTCCTGCCAGCTTTGTCCTGAATAACATCAATATAATTATCAGCACAGAAGCAAATGCAATGCCAAATCCCATGACTCTGTTAAATATAGCTTTGCTGGTCGACTCGACGATCTCGCCTTTGCCTGTGACAATTACCGATATTCCCGCAAACAGGAAGACCGCACACATTGCGTATCCGAAGATCAGGATCTGCTTAAACAGCAGTGACAATACGAGCCCTGCAAAAATGGCCGCAGCGCAAATTCCTCCGATAAGCTGCTTTTTCCTCTTACGTTCTCTGTCTTCTTCGGAAGTATAGGTCTCTTTGACGCCATAGAGTTTCTCATTGATATCGCGGAAATCAGTCTTCAGCATCGATTTTACGAGCGCATCATATTCATCGACCATATTGTAATAGTCGTCATCTCTGAGATACTGGTCTTCGCTAAACTTCCACTGAGGATTATTTTTGTTGTACAGCATAAAAATCCCCTCCCTTAATCCAGGAAGATTATAGCATAAATTGACAAGAATCGTTGATTTTTCGCTTCCTTTAGGCCTGATATAAAACACCTTCCGCATTCCATGAGATGCAGAAGGTGCTATTGATCATTATTTACTTAAGCCTATGTGTCAGCTTGTGAACTTGCCTGCGATATGACCGAAAGCGATTATATTGCCTTCATTTCCTTCGCTGTCAGTATCAAGACCCGTAATGGCTGTCTCGAATTTGGGATTCGTTGCATTTAATACGAACTTGACTCTCTCGACCGGCGCGCGCAGTGCCACAACATAGATCTCGTAAACGTGAGTATCACCGTTCGGCGGATACGGTCCTATATAATCAGAAGAAGGCGCCCATCCTCTGGGAAGTTCAGTCTCTGTTGCTGCATCAGTTTTCCAGTGCACCCAGGAATTTACAGATGTGTCGACCATGACAATAACATACGAGGCAGCACCATCGACAGGGGCCCACGAGAGCTGCGGAGATACGTTCTCGCCTTTGTTTGTATATGAAATAACATCTTCCCATACACCGCCTTTAAGGTCTTCCGAAATGAGCTCAAAAGTCTCATGACCGGCAAGATAATCTGTTAAAGGCTCTGTGAACGCTTCAGTTGTAGCTTCTGAAGACTCTTCTCCGGCAGCATTCTCAGATGTTGCAGAAGGTGTCTGTTCTGCAGCAGCCCCAGTCTCTTTTGCAGCCGAAGAACAGCCTGAAGCACTTATCAGCATAACAACACCAAGCATTAAAGCTGTTAATTTATTCTTTTTCATCTTGATTACTCCTTTTATTATCCGTACTGAGATTATATCAGATACTGTCATCTCTTCTCTTTATATGAATTCAGTTTAAAGC